>CBDUGK010000006.1:0-83945 GCA_965366875.1 uncultured Desulfobulbaceae bacterium
AAAAGCTGCTGGAATTTGACACTTCCATAGAGAGCGACTTTAAATACAATCCCGAAGCGCTCCTTGACTCGATCCATAAAGACGCCACCGCACCCTTTACGGGATTCACGGCATCCAAGGGGGAAAAGAAAAAATGGGTTTCCCATCCGTAATCCTGGCCCATCGCTTATTGGGCTGGCAACAGACTGCCCATTCTATCATTTTCTCGTGAAAATTCATGGGATTTTCTATCCCTTCATTTCCGCGCATCAAAAATCGCAGGGTTGACAAAAAGCTGCTCATCACCTAATTACGGACAAATCATCTGCTGGTTTCTGTAATGGTGACATTGATATTTTTAACCATCGCTGGAGGAAAAGGAATGATGCGCGTCCCGAAACTTACCCTGGAAGATGCAAAGCTCATGATGGCAGCCGCGGAACAGAGAGCGTCTGATATTGATATCGACATGGATATCGCTATTGTTGATGATGGCGGAAATCTCCTTCTTTTCCAACGCATGGACAACGCCCGGATTACCAGCATAACCATCGCCATAGATAAAGCGTTTACGGCCGGCGCCTCTCGAAAATCTACCCGCGCCTACGGCAATGTAAGCGGTCCAGGCGCACCTGCTTTCGGAATTAACTCAAGCATCCAGGGACGATTCATGATTTTTGCAGGCGGGGTTCCCATTTTTATCGACGGCCATCCGGTCGGCGGCATCGGCTGCAGTTCAGGCAGCCCAGACCAGGATGAAATTGTCGCCCAGGCGGGAATCGATGCCCTGCTGAGCAGCCTGGGCTAGTCATCCCCAAACGCTGCTGAAAAAAGATATTTATCAATATAATCAGCACAGTAAATCAGATCACCTATTCCTGTTACCGATCGGTTATATCCTTATAGTCGTGTCCGCCTGAAGAGACAACATGATTGAAAATAACAGGAAAACAAGGTAGGCTCGCATCTGTAATGTATTCCAGACGACAGTGCTGGTCAGGCAACTGCCTGACCAGCACCGGAGAGGCTTTTGTCAGCTCAGCAGAGGCGGATCCGTTCATGTAATAGAGAAGCTATTCAAGCCGGGAGGTGAAGATGTTTACAATCGTCAGACGTGAAGAAATGGCAGAAGGCACGGTCATTCTCAATGAAATCGAAGCACCGCTGATTGCCAAAAAAGCCCGGCCCGGTCAGTTCGTTATCCTCAAGGCCGGCGAGGACGGAGAAAGAATCCCTCTGACCATGGCTTCCACCGATAAGGATAAAGGAACCATAACGATTATCTACATGGTTGTCGGTAAATCAACATCCCTCTTCAAGCAGCTGCAGGAAGGCGATAGCTTTCACGATGTGATCGGCCCGCTGGGCAAAGCCACGCACCTGAAAAAGGTCGGCAAAGTCATCTGCATCGGCGGCGGCACCGGCGTTGCGGTTCTCCACCCGATCACCCGGGCGATGAAGGAAATCGGCAATGAGGTGACCTGTATCATCGGAGCAAGAACGAAAGATCTGCTGATCCTGGAAGAACAGATGAAAGAGGCTTCCCACCACCTGAGACTCTGTACCGATGACGGCTCGTACGGCCATCATGGCTTTGTAACCGACGTAATGAAAGAAATTCTTGAAAAAGAAGATATCAAGCAGGTCGTCGCCATCGGGCCGGTTCCAATGATGAAAGCTGTCAGCGCCATTACCAAGACCTATAATGTTCCCACCCTTGTCAGTCTCAACCCGATCATGGTCGACGGTACCGGCATGTGTGGAGGCTGCAGGGTCAGTGTCGGCGGAGAAACAAAATTTGCCTGCGTGGACGGACCGGAATTTGACGGTCACCAGGTCGACTACGACGAACTGATGCTCAGGCTTCAGGCATACCGGGAAGATGAAAAAAAAGTCCACGATGAGTTCTGTACCATTCGTGATGCCAGATAATTTTTCTGAAACGACAATGTTCAGCGGTTAGCAACGGAGAGAATGATGGCGGAGCAAGCAGCAAAAAAGACCAAAAATCCCCGGGTACCGATGCCCGAACAGGATCCACAAGTTAGAGCCCATAATTTTCTTGAAGTACCCACCGGATACACCCCGAAAATGGCCCAGGAAGAGGCTGCGCGCTGCCTGCAGTGCAAGAAGCCCGGCTGCGTAGCGGGCTGTCCGGTTGGCGTTGATATTCCCGGTTTTATCGACCTGCTCGCCCAGGGCGACACCACTGGTGCGATTCGAAATTTATGGAGCAGGAATGCTCTTCCCGCCGTCTGCGGACGTGTCTGTCCCCAGGAAATCCAGTGTGAAGGCAAGTGTATTGTCGGCAGAAAAGGCGAACCCGTGGCGATCGGTAACCTCGAACGCTTCTGTGCCGACTACGAGCGGCAATACGGCAGCGGCGAGCTTCCGCCAAAGCAGCCGCCGACCGGCAAGAAAGTCGCCGTCGTCGGGTCGGGACCTTCCGGTTTGACCGTTGCCGGAGATCTCATTATCAAGGGACACGAAGTGACCGTACTGGAAGCCTTTCACAAGCCGGGCGGCGTATTGGTTTATGGAATCCCCGAATTTCGCCTTCCCAAGGATATCGTCGCCCAGGAAGTCAATTTTCTGGAAAGACTCGGCGTAAAAGTCGAATGCAATGCCGTTGTCGGACGCACCGTCTCGCTGGACGAGCTTTTCGAACAGGGATACGATGCGGTCTATGTCGGCGTCGGGGCCGGCCTGCCGAGATTCATGAACCTGCCGGGTGAGAACCTTGTCGGCATACTTTCGGCAAACGAATACCTGACGCGCGCCAACCTGATGAAAGCCTACAAATTCCCGGAAGTCGATACTCCGATTCCGATCGGTAAAAACGTTGTCGTTCTCGGGGCAGGAAATGTCGCCATGGATTCGGCCAGGACCGCAATGCGACTTGGTGCCGACGCTGTCAAGATTGTCTACCGAAGATCCCGGGAAGAAATGCCCGCCAGAAAAGCAGAGATCCATCATGCCGAAGAAGAAGGGATCGACATGGTTCTGCTCACCAATCCGACGCGCTACATCGGCAACGAGAAGGGTCGGCTGACCGGTATGGAATGTCTGCGAATGGAGCTTGGCGAACCTGATGATTCCGGCAGAAGACGCCCTGTTGCCCTAGAAGGTTCAGAGTTTCAGATGGAATGCGATCTCTGTATTGTCGCGGTCGGATCCGGAGCCAATCCCCTGCTCACCAGTGAAACGCCGGACATGAAACTGAACCGCTGGGGCTATGTCCTAACCGATGAAAAAACAGGGAAGACAACGAAAAAAGGGGTCTGGGCTGGCGGCGACATTGTCACCGGAGCAGCGACGGTGATCCTGGCCATGGGGGCAGGCAGGCAGGCGGCTGATTCAATGCACGATTACCTGACCCTGGGCTGGTAATTAAGAAAAGAATAGCAACGGGTCGCAGCGAGCCTGTTTCACAGAGGTGAAACAGGCTCTTTTTTTTCCCGGAAACCGCCTTGTTCAGGGATTCACCGGGAAACGACAGGAAATCCGTTCTGGTCAAATCGCCAATCGGAAAATGCGAAATGGTATGGATGATCGAAGTATTTAAAATGATAGTGATTTTTATGATTCATCTGGAGTACCTGACTCATGGTCCAGAAATCAAGCATCCAGCCGCCGGCTCCTTTTCTCAAAAAATAGGGCGTCTGTGTCCGCTGCTCAGCAGGGTAGCGAATGACCGCATACTCACCTGAGATAACGATTTTTTCCGGTACAGCGTGCTGCAGCGATCTCAGTTCATTGTCCTGCTGTCCATCGGTTACCAGCCATTTTTTGAAAAACTCCCGGGTCTCGGGGGTAAACAGCTCAAGTCCGGGGTTTTTCTCATGTTGACGCAGCACACGCATATATTCATGCAAGGTTTCCTCAGGGCTGTTCCGGGCAAAAAACGGCCCTGCTGACGACTTCTTGCTGTTATCCCTTCCTGAACCTATATCAACGCTTACCCGCGCACCGCCGCCCCCTGAGAAATAGTGCCGATCACCAATCTCCCGGAACGGATCAAACCCCTGCCCTGAGAGTGAGTGCTGCAGCCGTGAGACAAACAGTTCGGTGGCAGCTGCAACACCGGTTCCGACCCTGTCAGCTTCAAAGAAGGGCACCATCTGTTTATTTTCGATATAACCGACAAAAGCATCCGGGAAGACAGTCTCCAGATCATAGCCGACTTCGATCCTGACCTGCTTCCCCCGGGGGTCGACAAGAAAGAGCAGACCTTTCGCCCCGCCCGTCTTTATACCGAGGGTTCCAAAAAGCGCTGCCGCCGTTTCATTTATGTCTTCAGCCTGTTCTGCCAGGATGATCAGCCTGAAATGTATGTCCAGATCTTTCAGCAAAGCTCTATTGTAGTCCTTGAGATACTCTTTTTGCTGTCTGCTCAGAAGCCCGGCCCGGTCATCGAGAAATGACTGTTCGTCACCGTTTGAACAGGAGCAGAACAAAAAGAGTGTCGCCAGTAATAGAGGTATTCTCATTATGTTCTCCAGACACATCGTCCGCGCCGCCTCCTGCCGATCACAAAGCCATTGACTGAAGATATTCCTTGACCTCCAGCGGGCTTCCCTTGAAGATCACCGTTCGCCTGTCTTTCTCCAGCTGGAAGTCATACATCGGGTCGTAGTAGGCGGTCAGCAGCTGTTCAATCCAGCGTTTGTGCATCTCCGTCTCACCGCGCTTGTGCTGGATCGTGCAGGCCTCAGTGAACAGCCTTCTCACCTGGCGGTGGCGCGAGGGACCGAGCTTTTTAACGATGCGGTCAATGCCTGATTCCATCGCCGAAATCCAGTTTTGCCTGCCTGCAGAGATACCGAACCTCTGCTGGTAATGTGCCTGTTCGGCAACCACATATTCACTATGGGTAATCTCGACTCGTTGTTCAAGCGGGGCCTCAACGACAATCAGCCTGCCGTTTGCAAAAAACCGTACGAGCCCCACCGGTAAAAACCGTCTGCCGATATGCCGGCCTTCGTCCTCGACAATGATATAACGAAAGTCACGGCAGCCATGTCGTATCAGGGCTGCTGCAAGTCGATTCTCGAAATCTGCGGCACCGGGCTGGGCAGAAATATGGTTCCCGAACGAGGACCCGCGGTGATTTGCAATTGCTTCAAGATCAATACTGTTTTTCAATTCGTTGAGCAGTTCTGTCTTGCCGACACCCGTGCGACCCCCGATAACGATCGCCTCGCTTTTTATCCATTCAGGATTGAGGCGCTCCAGCAGATAGCTCCGGAACGCTTTGTAGCCACCCTTCAGCAGCTGGACCTGTTTTCCGCTTTGCTCATTAATCCATTCCCGGGCAATGTGAGAGCGCAGACCACCGCGTGCACAGTAGATCATGGTGCGGGGTCTTCTCGATATTATGCCGATCCAGCCGGCAACCCTTTCCTCGCGGGTATCACCGGATACCAGCCGGGAACCGAGCGCCATGGCCTCTTCTTTTCCCGCCTTCTTATAGCAAATCCCGACCTGGTGCCGCTCTGCATCATTCATTATCGGCAGGTTGACGGCCCCGGGCAGCGAACCGGCAAGAAACTCCGCCGGCGCCCTCACATCCAGAAGAGGAAGCGCTTCAACAATTATGCGTTGAAAATCAATTGTCTCACCCAAAGCGGTATATACCTCTGCTGATCTATCGCTCAATACGGTCAGTAGCCGACAGATTGCCCATCTTTTCTATGGTCCGACCCGGCAATATAGTAGTTCCCTGATTTCAGTATCAGCTGGGCTCCTCCGAAGAAATCGCTGCCTTCCGATAAAAGCTGATGTCCCCGTTCCCTGAGGCCCTCCCTGGCAGATACCGGAAATGTATCTTCAAGTGCCAGCTCAAAATCCGGCAGGACCTGCCAGCGGGGAGCATCGGACGCTGCCTGCGGATTCTGGCCATAATCGAAGATTCGGGTCACCATCTGCACGTGCCCCTGCGCCTGCATATGAGCTCCCATAACCCCAAAGGCCATCAGCGGTTCCCCATCTTTCATCACAAAGCCCGGAATGATCGTATGAAAGGGTTTTTTGGCTCCGGCTACGCAGTTGGGATGACCTTCCTGAACCCTGAACCCGCAGCCACGATTGTTAAGGCTGATTCCGGTTCCGGGAATGACGATGCCTGAACCAAAGCCTTTATAGTTCGACTGGATGAAACTGACCATCATGCCATCAGCATCTGCTGCGGCAAGATAGACCGTCCCCGGTCCTTCCGGAATCCCGCTCTGCGGTGCTCCGCAGCGGGTCATATCAATCTCTTCAGCCCTTTTTCGCAGGTATTGGGGATCAAGCATTGTTTTATAATCAATCATCATCGCTTCGCTATCTGCGAGGTGACAGAAGATATCAGAAAAAGCGAGTTTCATCGCCTCCACCTGCAGATGGACAGACTCTGCCGAGTCTACCGGATACGCTTTCAGGTCAAAGTGGTTGAGGATTCCAAGCGCTATCAGTGCGGCGATTCCCTGCCCGTTCGGAGGTAATTCAAATACTTCGGTATCCCGGTATCGCTGAGAGATCGGCCTGGTCCACTGCGATTGATGCGAGGCAAGATCATCATATGTCAGGCAACCGCCCTGGTCCCTTGAGGCGCCGGCAATCAATGCTGCGAGGTCTCCGCGATAAAATGATTCTCCCGAAGTCCGGGCAATCTCCTCAAGGGTTGCAGCCGTCTCCCTGGAAAAAAAGACCGTACCGGGTGGTGGCGCCTCCCCTCCCGGCAGAAAAACCCTGGAAAATTCCTCATAATCCCGGTGGATTTCCGCTGCCCACTTCCATTTTTCGGCAATGATCGGCGATACAGGAAAACCGTCGCGTGCATAGCCGACAGCAGGTTCAAACAGCTGCTGGAACGGCAGCCTGCCAAAGCGCCGGGACAGTTCGACCCAGACCGATACCGCTCCCGGAACCGTAACCGAATCCCAGCCATGTCCCGGCATCTCGTCCAGATGGGCGAAGCGCTCAAGTGACCATGACGCAGGGGACTTCCCCGATCCGTTAATTCCATGTAGCTCCTTGCCGTCCCATACCTGTGCAAAGGCGTCACTGCCAATCCCGTTGCCGGTTGGCTCCAGCACAGTCAGCGCAATTGCGGCTGCCAGTGCGGCATCAACTGCATTGCCGCCGTTCATAAGCATCTGCAGGCCCGCTTGAGAGGCCAGCGGCTGTGATGTTGAAACGACATTGGCGGCCATTACAACCGGCCTCTGGGAACGATACGGGAAGCACCATCGATTCATGACACGAGACTCCTTTTGCGTTTGAAGTATATACATAGTATATAGCACCTGCGCCGGCTCTATTGCCAGTATGATCTGGGTCGTGGCCTATTAAAAAGACAGCATGGTGCCCGGAAAACTGCCCCCGTGATCCCCCCGATGACCGAGACGACAGGGATAACTGCTGTTCAATTCTCTTTTTACTTATCCCGATATTTCTTGTATATTCAGATTCTGAGCGTTTCATTCCCCGTTTTTTTATTGCTGCTTCAACCACTTATCAAAGGAGAAATCATGGCCTCAACAACAGAAAATTTAAAGGATGCCTTCGCCGGCGAAAGCCAGGCTTACCAGAAATACAACGCCTTTGCCAAGAAAGCGGAAAGAGAAGGCTTTGTCAATATCGCCAAACTTTTCAAGACAACGGCAGAAGCCGAACGTATCCATGCAGAAGGACACCTCAAGGCACTGGATGCAATTGCCACGACAGCTGAAAATCTTAAAGGAGCGATAGACGGCGAGACCTATGAATACACCGAAATGTATCCACCCATGAGCGAGCTTGCAACCGAAGAGGGACATCGTGCCAAAACCATGTTTCGTTTTGCCCTTGGAGCGGAAAAGGTTCATGCACAGATTTACACCAAGGCCCTCGAAGCCGTGCAGAAAGGCGCTGATCTGGAAGAAAGTGACTTCTATCTCTGTCCGATATGCGGCTATATTGAACTCGGCAAAGCACCCGATACCTGCCCGATCTGCGGCGCTCTCGCCAAAGTGTTTGAGAAAGTCGCCTGATCAGGATCCTCCTGTTCTCTCCGCAGCGAAGAAGCTCTGCAGCCTCTTCGCTGCCGGTCCCCTTTTCCCCTGTCAGCTATACTCCCCGGTTTTGAAACAGTTTTACCACTTGAACAGCAGCCTTCCGCAGGCGATGGTGAATTAATCGCCCTCCAATTTTTACTCACGGTTTGATTGTGATATACTGAACGTTGTTACCCGGCTACCAGGCAGTGCATCCCTGCCGTACTGCCTATTTAAAATGCTCTGGAACAGGTTCGGGGCTGTAACAATTAACCGGCACGCACATTACAATGACAGAAAATCCTACCGCTTCTATTGCCTCTCAACAACAAGTTTTTGACGAACGATTCAAGAAACTGGTCAATGAAATTCACGCCGCCTCATCTCCCAACGCAATCATGGTGGGGCTACGAAATAAAATTCTCAATATCTATAATGTTGAGATGGCCACCATCTTTCTGATCGACGCGAAAAAAAATAAACTCGTGTCATGGGTCCTGCTGCCAAGCGACTCATTGCGTAAAATCAGGATGGACATCAACCGGTCCTCAATTACCGGCTTCGTCGCTGAAACGAGACAGACGCTCAACATTTCCAATGTCTATGATAAAAAAGAACTTCAGGACATCGACCCGACCCTGACCTTCGACGCCTCCTGGGACAAAAAAGGCGGCAGCCGTTCCAGCCAGATACTGGCAACGCCGATTGTCCACAAAGCAAACCTGATGGGGGTCATCGAACTTATCAACAAGAAACAGGGCGCGCAGTTTGATTCAATTGACGAAACGCGCATCAAAGAATTGGCAGACACCCTCGCCATCGCCCTGTTCAACCATTACAAGAGCGGAAAGAAAGTTCCGATGCGTTATGAGGAGCTGGTTAATCGCGAGATCATTTCAGCCCAGGAAATGGAACGTGCAATGGTCATCGCCACCCAGCAGGAAAAAGAAGTTGAAACGATTCTGATGGAGAATTTTCTGGTCGCCAAGTCCGACCTTGGCGATGCCCTCTCCTCTGTTTACAAAACACGTTTTGTCGACCTGAAAACCGAGCAGTATTCGGCACGGTCTCTGCTTGAAAATGCAAATGTTGAAGTCCTGCGCAGAAATTTTATTGTGCCGCTGCAAAAAACCAAAAATGAACTGATTGTGGCAGCAAAAAACCCTGCCAACCAGAATGGTATTCTCGAAGTAAAAAAACTCTTCCAGGCCTCCAAGATCAGCGTACTGCTCGCCTTTGGAGATGACATAAAAGAGCTACTCGACGCCGTCTTTCCTCCCGAAGAGGAGGATATTGAATCTGTCTCCGAGACAGATGATGTTTCCGAGGAAGAACAATACAGCAGTTCAATCTACGCCCAGCAGGAAGACGAGCCGCTCGAGGTCGAAGTTGACGATACGCCGGCAGTGCAGCTCGTTAATAAAATGATTGAAGATGCCTACTTCGCCGGCGCCTCCGATATCCATATAGAGCCTTATGGAAACCTCAAGGACGCGGAAGTACGATACCGCATAGACGGGACCTGTTCAAACATCATAAATATTCCGAAAAGCAACGTCAGGTCTGTCATTGCCCGGATAAAAGTGCTTTCTGATCTCGACATTTCCGAACGCCGGAAACCGCAGGACGGAAAAATGAAGTTCACCACGACTCAGGCGGACAACGTTGAACTGCGCGTGGCAACGCTGCCGACGGCCGACGGGAATGAAGATGTGGTCCTGCGAATCCTGGCAGACAGCAAGCCGCTGCCGCTGATCCAGATTGCCCCCGAACGAGTCCTGGAACGGCTGGTTCCGGTCATTTCCAAGCCATACGGCATTTTTCTCGTTGTTGGCCCGACCGGCTCAGGAAAGACAACCACGCTTCACTCGGTCCTGCGCTATATCAATACCCCGGAGAAAAAGATATGGACCGCCGAGGACCCGGTTGAAATTACGCAATACCGGCTTCGCCAGGTCCAGGTCAAACCATACATCGGCTATACCTTCGCCGCTGCAATGCGCGCCTTTCTGCGAGCCGACCCGGATGTCATCATGATCGGTGAGATGCGTGACCAGGAAACCGCCAAGATGGGCATTGAGGCTTCACTGACCGGCCATCTGGTTTTCAGCACGCTGCACACAAATTCCGCCGCTGAGACAGTGATCAGGCTGATTGACATGGGCATGGATCCCTTCAATTTCTCCGATGCACTGCTTGGGGTACTCGCCCAGCGTCTTGTCAGGACCCTGTGCAACGAATGCAAAGAGCCATACAACCCGACAAAGCCGGAATATGATCACCTGGTGCATCATTATGGTGCCATGTTCTTTGAACATTTGAATATTAACTATTCAAAGAACCTGACGCTCTTCAGGTCAAATGGCTGCGATGAATGCAATGGAAGCGGTTACAAGGGCAGGAAGGGGCTTTTTGAACTGCTTGTTGCAAACCGGCAGATCAAGGACCAGATCATCCGCAGGGAACCGGCAGAAGAAATCAAGCTGGCGGCTATTGATGATGGTATGACCGTGCTGCTGCAGGAGGGCATTCATTTGATTTTCGACGGACTTACCGACCTGAGGCAGGTAATGAGCACCTGCATGCTTTAGACAGGTCCCGGCGCGACCACGTCCTTACCGACATCACTGTCCCGGCTTTTCAGGCAAGCCCCCAGCGTCCGTAGGTAGGGCCGAACAGGTCCCAGCCGGGTTTTGCTCTTTGCCGGTACCATTCCTGGAATGCCAGGTCCGGACGGGTATCGGTAAACGGGAAACTGAGGTAATACCTGGCGCATTCTTTCCGGTCTGTCTTCCTGCTGATACGAATAGAGCGAAACTGATTCCTGGCTTCGTCAAGGAGAGATTCGGCAACAGAACAATCGGCAAGCGGGACCGTCAGGGTAAACGAATATTCCTGGCTCATAGTGATCGCACCTTAACAGAAAAAGACCATATCTGGAAGAAACAACACGACACGTGCTTCTGCTGCAAGCAGCGAGCAGGAGATTCTTTTGAAACAGGCTGTCATCATGTTACTGACGTGTTGTCAACTCCCCGGTACTTTTTCAACCAGTTGCGGGGATAATTGACTTTTGGGAGATAATCCGACAGCCTGACAATATGCTCCTCATGCATATCGAAGAGGATCTCCCTAAACGCGGAAGGCACCCCCCCTCTCACTCCCTTGAACACATATTCTTCGAGTTGCTTCCTACCATCGGGGTCGGGACCGTCAATTGCCAGGAAATCACAAAGCCGTGAAAAGTAGCCGAACGGATTTTCCAGAAGTTCATCATAAAACAGAACCAGAATCTGAGTGCTGTCAAAATACGTGCTCCACTGAGCAATCAGTGCTACATAATCATTAGATTTTTTCTGCGGTGGATCGTTGAACTGAGCGATAAACTCCTGATGGGTAATTGCCGCTAGCGGGCGCCCCGGCTTTTTGCTCAGGTTCATTTTCGCCCGGGACCATTCTCGCTCAACGGGGTCACGAAGGGTGATAAGAATTTTCAGCCTGGGAAAGGCCCGACTGATTTTCTCTATTTCTTTCTCCGGCAACTCACAATACTTGGCAGTTATATCGCCGCTGAGTAAACCCTGCTGGAAAAGAGAAGCGTACCATTTGTCCGTGTGGCTGCCCAGCAGATATTTGAAATCCCAGAGCAGTTCCCCGCCATTGACTCTGAGTGCTGCAATATCGGAGAGATGCGCGCGAAACCTGTTCCGGTGAAATGCACGCCTCCCCCTGACGTGCCAGTGATCACTGCTAAGCCGCTCACGGAGATTCAACTTCCCGACAAAATGCCGTTCCCAGAAGTATCTAATCTCCTTGTCAGGCGGCATCTTGACCTGCGGGTGGTCCGACAGGTTCTTATAGATCCAGGTCGTACCTGTCTTGGGCGGGCCGATGCCGATAAAATCGGGTTTTGAAAACGTCTCACATTTCAACATGTAGTACCACTGTCACCCTTCCCTGCCTGCCCGATAAAAGATAGTCTGCTCTCCCGTTATTTCCACAGAGGGAGTAAAAAACGGGAGAAACACTGTCCGGATGGTATCTATCGCGCTCTGCTCCCTAGTGATCAGGATAATAGGGGACCAGCGCCTCAATGCTTTCTTTTAACGCCGTGACAGAGGCCATGTCACTGTTTTGCTTTGCATTCATTGCCGCCACAATAACAGCATGGTGTTTTATCAAGCGCTCGGTGTAATCATCCTGGCTTGATTTTACTCTCTGGGTGAGAAAATAATCACTGATGGCTGAGATGATTTTCTGGGCATGGTTCTCTTTATTCATCACCCACCTGACCAGCTGGTTCTGGGATTGGGCGTCTGATTTACCGGCAAGTTCATTGATCAGGGAAACCGATTTCTCAACGGTTGCAGCATCTTCAAGCATCGCCGCTACCCGGGCATGATCATCATAGATTCCACAGGGAATCTGACAATGTGCAAATGCCTGCTGTGCAAACAGCGTCAAGCCGGCAATCAGAAAAGTTACGAGGACTGCAGTCTTTTTAAGCTGGTTCATTTTTCTCTCCTTATCATCATGATTGTCTGAGTGTTGCTTTTCCGGACGTTTGCCGCCAGCAGCAGGACAGCTGCTGTTCATGTATGCAATAGTCATTATCACGCTCAAAGGCAACAACTCGGTGAAAGCCAGCCACCATACCGGGGCGGTCCGCCTATTTCAGCAATTTTCTCACCGGCGCCATCGCCGGGATCTCGCCTTGCCCCGAATAGGCTTCATGATTTTTCTCTATATTGGAAAGATCATACAGATAATTGACCATCATGCCGGCTGACTGCATAATGCCATTATCAGTCAGATCGGCTGCCCAGTTAATCTGTCTTATCTGTGCTCCGTTTTTCAGGTGAAAGTGTGCCACCCGGTCATGAGCCTGAAGGTTTCTTTTTTCTTCGAGCAGATAACAGGCGCAGAGGCGGAGCAGGCTCTGCTCTATTTTTTTTGCCCGGTCCTTCTCTTCCTTGCCCCCACTGTTTTCGGGAACAGTTGTTTCCCGAAACAGATCAGCAGTGAATCCATCCGCCTGCAGCAGGGTTATTGCCTCATTCTCGCGGTGAAAGAGATCATGCTCCTCCTGAAGCGTTTTCACCCAGCCGACAAACCCGGGAATGGGCGACAGGGTTGAAAAGGTTTTCAGGTTCGGCAGGTTCATCTTGAGATCGGCGACAACCCGCTTGATGAGAAAATTACCAAAGCTGACGCCGGCCAGACCTTTCTGGCAGTTAGAAATGGAATAAAAAATTGCCGTATCAGCTTCCTTCGGATTACCGGCCGGGGCTTTCTCGTCAAGCAGCTCATGTACATTCCTCGAAATGCCGTTGACGAGTGCCACCTCGACAAAAATAAGCGGCTCATCGGGCATTCGAGGGTGAAAAAAGGCGTAGCAGCGCCGGTCCTCTTCCAACCTGTTTTTCAGATCCTGCCATGATCTGATCCTGTGCACCGCTTCATACTTGACGAGTTTTTCCAGCAGAGCTGCCGGGGTCTTCCAGGTAATGAGCTGCAGATCCAGAAAGCCCACGTCAAACCAGGAATCAAGCAGCCGATAGACATCATTGTCCAGTGCCTTGAGTTCACGACTCTCCCGGGCCCACAGGATAAGTTCCGCCCGCAGATCGACCAGAAACTTCACTCCTTCACGAAGGCCGTTGAACTGCCGCATCAGCCGCGAACGCGGAGGTTCGAGAAGATCGCGCAGCTCGGATGTCGCCTGCTGTTTTTCATCTGTTTCGACGGCCTGGTGATGCTTTGCAACGGCCGCTTCTACCGCCTCGTCATTCACATCGTATTCTCTGGCCAGAAGCTCAAGGAATCGCCTTCGCCCCTGGGCGTTGAGGACAGAGTAGGCCTCTCCAAGCTCTGCAGCCCGTGCCCGTGCCGAGACTTCCCCTCCCAGGCTGTCAAGGCAGGCATCAATCTTTGCTCTGACCTTATCGAAATCACTCTCCGGAAAAGAGGGCCCCATAATATCCTTGAGCTCCGGATCACCCAGCGGCCATATTTCCCGTATCCGTCGCAAGGTCCTGTCCCATAAAGGTTCCGTCGATTCAATCATATACCGATCTCCGCTATGCGCACACAATACAATACCTTGATGTCCGGCCAGATATACGGTGACAATGGTGCACACCGCTGCCCTGATCAATCAGGCATCTCTCCCTGTACAGCTCATATTCAGATTCACTATAACAACATATTTCGACACTTTAAATAATGTCTTGTAACATGAACGAGATATACGCTCAATCAAGACGCCACCTGAATTATCTGTCTATCATCCCTAACGATCTTCGCTATCAGTTCAGAGCTGACACCCCTGTAGTCAAAAGGCGGAACATTTCTCAAACTCGAGCGTGCGGTTTTGTTGCTTGCCCTATCAATGCAATTCCTGTTATTCATTGATGAAACAATAACAAACCAGAAGCTATTTCACGTAATCAGGGAGGACAGGAATGGAGGTACGTTCAGACAAACCTGCAAAATTAGCTGTTAACCTGCCTCAAAGCGCGCTGACAACTGCTGCCCGTCGGCTGCCGATGGTTCTCGGCAGCGTGCTTTTTTCTCTCAGTCCTGCTCTTACAGCGGGTGCGCAGGCAGCCCCACCTCCAGGCCAGGAATTGTGTATCGCGGAACTCATCAAATCCGCTCCTGATACGATGACCATGGGGGAGGTGCGAGCCGCCTGTGCGCAGCTGACAGCAAACGATTCGGCCCCCCTTCCTGCAGCGGTCCTGGATGACAAGTTGGTGGAAGAGCGTCTGAATATTGATGCTACCAATCTGCTCAAGCCATTCACGCTGATGTCCCACAGGAACAACTACATTCTCCTCGGTGCCCACAATTTTCAGCAACCGAGCAGCGGTTTACCCGGGGAAGTTCTCGGCACCGATGAGCTCGATACAGATCCTACTGAAGTCCAGTTTCAACTCAGTATCAAGACGCCGCTGGCGGTCAACCTCTTCAACCTGCCAATTGATCTTTTTGCCGCCTATACGGTCAGGTCGTTCTGGCAGCTCTACAATGCTGAGGCGTCGTCCCCGTTCCGGGAAACAAACCATGAACCGGATTTCTGGGTCCAGGCCAGATATGACTGGGAGATTTTCGGTTTTCACAACAACATCAGCGCCCTTGGAATCAGCCATATGTCAAACGGTCAGGGCGGCTCACTGTCGCGGAGCTGGAACAGGATTCACGCCGCCATTGCCTTTGAACGGAGCAACCTTGTTTTTATGCTCAGGCCCTGGATTCGCATTCAAGAAGATCCTGATGATGATGACAACCCCGATATTACCGACTATTACGGTCATGGCGAGCTCTGGATGGCATATAAACACGACGGGCACACGTTCAGCATGATGACCCGCAACAACCTGGAATCGGGCTTTTCCCGGGGTGCTGTAGAACTGGGTTGGAGCTTCCCGCTCTTCGACTATCCGTTCCTGAAGGGATACCTCCACTATTTTTCCGGCTACGGCGAGAGCCTTATCGATTACAATCACTATGTCAACCGAATCGGGATCGGTCTTGAGCTGACGGAGATCCTCTGATCACTTGCTCCATTGCAGCCGGACAGATCCGGACAGGAAAATCAGCTGCGGCGTATGGTTATGAGAACGGCTAAAATGATCAAGACAGCTCCGGCATAGCCAAGACTATTGAAATACTCCCCGAGAATCAGATAGGCGCAGGCGGCGGCAATTACCGGTTCAATAGTTGCCACGATCGATGCCCGTCCGGCCTCAAGATATTTTAATCCCTGGTAGTAGCAGTAGTTTGCGATAAACGTTGAAACAAAGGAAACTGCCAGCAGTACGACCCAGGCCGCTGCTGTTTTGTGCGCAAAATCGACAAACGGCAGAATGCCGATGGCGCCGACTGGAAGGACATATAAAAAAAGATTAGCCGGGCTGTATCTCGAAGTGAAATATTTACCGATCGTATAGTAGAGCGAATAACAGAAACCGGAAACAAGCCCCGAAAAGACCGCGGTAAACCCCAGTGCCGAGGACGAATTCAGATTGCCCCCCGTCCCTGAGATCAGCAGGACGCCGGCTACGACCATCACCACAGCCGCTGTTTTAAAAAGAGTCAGCTTCTCGCCAAAAACAAAAAACGAACAGCCGACCACCCAGGCGGGAGCGGTATAGAGAAGGACAGCGGCAAAGGCCGCTCCTGCCTCTTTCACGGCAACAAGATACGAGACATAAAAGACTGAAACACCGAAAAAACCGAAGACGAGCAGCAGCGGAATATCCTTTTTTTCCAGGTGTGTCTCTTTCTTTATTACAGCCTGCAGTGCAAAAAAGATCCAGGTCAACACGGCACGCCAGAATGCCACCTCCAGTGGCTGGATCCCCAGCTCAAAAGCAAGCGATGAAAAGATACCGATCAACGCCCAACATGAGGCGGCTGCAAGTATAAGTGTATAGCCTTTTATCATTTCAACAGGTTCTGTAAAAATTACACACGGACAACCCGGGCCACAGTAGCGAGAAATAAGTCAGTGATCAAACTATTTCGCCAGTGAAATCCGGATTACCCTCAATAATCGCTGCAGGATCTTTCTCACGGCTTTTTACAATAGCCTTTGGAGTAATTCTCTGTATAGTGTCAGATCTGGAAATAAAACATCTAACCATTGCAAATAAAGATCGTAAAATGAAAAAACAAAACCCATTAACCACCGTTGGTATGGATATTCTGCTTATTACCCTGGGGACGCTTGTCTTCTCAGTCGGGGTGCAGGCCATACTGGTGCACCAGAAATTTATCATCGGCGGCCTTTACGGAACCTGCCTTTTCATATATTACAAAACCAACCTGCTCTCTCCCGGACAGTGGTTTTTCCTCCTGAACATCCCCCTTCTCATTGCCGGCTGGATTTATTTGAGCAGACGTTTTTTTTATTACAGCGTCTACGGTGTGGTCGCTGTCACTTTTTTTACCGAGATACTGCAGTTGCACTTTCCCATCGAGGACCAGCTCTACGCAGCGGTGGCAGGAGGTGTTATCTGCGGAATCGGCAGCGGTATCGTGCTGCGCTCAAGAGGCTCAGGGGGAGGGCTGGATATTATTGCCATTCTCCTCAACCAGAAACTGAATTTCGGAGTTGGAAAATTTTATATGATCTTCAACGCAGTTCTGTTTCTGATCGTGCTGAGTCAATACAAACCCGATCTTGTCATAGCGTCGCTGATCCTTACGTTTATCTCGACCCTCTCGCTCGAGCAGGTTCTGTCACTTTTTAACCAGCGTAAAATCGTCTATATTCTCAGCGACAATTACCGGGAAATCACCGATACAATAACCGGTGATCTTCACATGAGAGCGACCCTGATTGATGTCAAAGGGGCGTATTCCGGTGCCAAGAAACAGATGGTAATGACAATTACCAACAACCTCCAGCTAAAGCGGCTTGAAAACAAGGTTTTCAACATCGACCAGAAGGCACTCTTCATCGTTGAAAACAGCTTCAATGTGATAGGTTCAGACTTGGGGAAACGAAAAATGTATTGAGCGGGCAAGAGAGGGGTAATTGAAATTCTCGCTGAGCTGAAAAACAAGCCGCTGCTGCCTGACGATTAGCCTATGATTTCTCAGGAACGGTGATCATCTGCAACAGACGGAAGCTGCGTCAGTCTGGGGCTGGATGATACTATAAAAACAGCGTGAGGTAGAGCAAAAATAAAGCACAGGTTAGATACGTGTGGTCTTTACTCTACAACAGAGGATATCTCGCCGGATATTCTCTGATTTTAAGAAAAGAACTGGAAATGCTCAGTCTTCGGGTGTTACAGGGTCGTCCTTTTGTTCGTCAACACTCTTGCGTTTATCCAGCTTGTTCTGCCTCTTCTCCTCTTTCTTCTTTTTTTTTGCCAATTCTTTCTGACGCTTTGCAAATGAATAGTTTGTTTTGGCCAAGAGTCTGTCCTTGTCTGTGTTCCATGTTTGATGCATGAGTCCCGGCAAGCCGGGACTCATGCAATGATCTGCGCCGGCGATTTACTGCTGGACAACGTTTGCTGCAGCAGGTCCCTTAGGTCCGTCGACAACATCGAACGTTACCCGTGCACCTTCAGAGAGGGATTTGAAACCTTCTGACTGGATTGCAGAATGATGAACAAAGACATCCTTACCACCGTCCTGCTCAATAAAACCAAAACCTTTTGCATCGTTAAACCACTTTACTGTACCTTCAGCCATCTTGTAATACTCCTTTATGCTTGGTTCTCTCTGGAACCATTTAGTTGAGTGTCGAGATATCTTTTGATATTTCGACTTGAAACCTGATGATCCTGATAAAACAGCTTATCAGAACCCAGATTTCTAGATACCAAAATCAAAAGAAACCGCCCATTTCGCGGGGAAGGTCGTTTTCCCCTCGCTCTTCGGTGATTTTTCCTGACACTGGCTACCATTTTTTTTAACAGCGCGTTCACCCTCGATGACAACATCTGCCATCGGTCCCATTCCAGCAGAGTCCCGGTAAACGAGCTCTCCCTTGAGTTTCTGCTCAAGACTTTTAATCATTTTCCCATCGTCGGTCGTTGCAAATGTATCTGTTTCACCGGAACGACTTGCCCGCCCGTCAAGTATCGGTTGAATTGCCTGGTGCCGAACTGGTTCCGGTAACTCGGGGGTTGCGGCTCTATTCTGCGTTGCAGCACCAGTGCTGCGAATAGTGATATCATTAAATAAGCGAGATAATCGGTAGTGACGCGTCGTGCATTCGTGAGAAGCGAAAAACGGATACCCATAAAATACGTCTGACCTGGATAGAGTGATTGCTGAAATTTTCAGGAACCTGTCAAAACTACCTGCGGAACTTTCCTTTCTTTTTTGGTGTCGCTTCGTTACAGACAAGCTCCTTGCTTTTATAGGATCTCTTATTGAGAGATTCCATGGCCTGCTGGCCTCCGGATCGATTGGACATCTCGACAAAAGCGAATCCCCTCGATTGGCCGGTAAAACGGTCCTTTACCAGGTTGGTATTTACAACTTCACCAAATTCTGAAAAAAGCCCAAGTAACTCCGGCTCCGATATATCGTAAGGTAAGTTGCCGATAAAGAGCTTCATCTAACTACTCCTGCAGTTGTGATCAGCAAGAATCTCTTTTTAGCAACTGAAATGAAGAGGATTTACAAGACAGGTGTGAGTGGACTGTGCGTGATCGAATAAGTGGATTTACCACATGTTCCTGTGATGATAAACTCTTTTTCAGATATTACAAGAAAAATGTGCTATTCAGCTCCGACAGCGTGAAAAAAACTCATTGAATATGTTAGCAACCTATTCCTGCCAGCGTGGGAACAGCCTCCGTTAACGTCTGCTGATGCCAGGCGGGTGTTTGGTAATCCTTACTCTGCGGCTGATACGTACCGACGCTTTCAGAAAATAACAGCTGCTGAAAGAAGCAATACACAGATTCCTGCGGCAACAAGATCGTCTCCTGCAAAAGCGAGTGCGGGAAGTGTTCGATATTCATTATAGCATCGAGCCTGCATGCTGTCGGCAAGGTCATCTGCCCTTGAGAAGACACGACGGAAGAGCGTGATTGTAAATCTTGTCAGTCGTACCAGCGGATTTCTCCGGTTCTCGATGCCCCGGGCACGCATTGCCTCTCCTGTTTCTTTAGCCTGATAGAGGACAAGCGGTAAAAAACGAACGACCAGTCCTACCATCGTCGCCGCTAAACGCTCATTTACCAGTGGCAGGGGTCTTAGAAACCAGATAAGGGATGCCCGGATATCGGCAGTACGGGTAGTGGAAACGAGCAGCACCCCCATCAGGACAACCAGGAGTAATCGCCAGCAAACCATCGCCGCGTCCCTCGCGCTGCCGACAACAATGACAGGGTAATATTCACCGCCAAAACTGATTGCCCGGACCAGAAAGATAATGAAAAGAAAGACCAGAAAGTAGCGGATTTCTTTTATAAACTGGAAAAAACCCAGACCTGTCAGGTGGACCAGCAATAACAGCACCACCGATGTAATCGCCAGAAAAATGCTGCCTGCCTTGAGACACGTCACACTGAGAACCATGATCAACAGTTGTTTGGTGCGGGGATCCAGCCTGTGAAGCGCTGATCTGCCAGGTTTAAAGCCGATGGTGGTCAGTTCGCCCATGGTTTGATTCCCTGGCCGTACTGTACCGAGCAGGGCGAACGGATACCGTAGCGCTCAATGCCAGCAACCACCGCTTCCGGTTCTCCATCCCTGACAATTCGGCCGTTCTCCATGATGATCAGGCGCCCGGCACAGGCAATTATCTTCTCCAGGTCATGTGTTGTGATGATAATGGTATGCCCCGCCTTATGGAGCTTGATCAGATGCTCAAGAATCGAGCGGGTAGCGGAATAGTCGAGGTTGGAAAACGGTTCGTCCATGAGCAAAACTCTTGGTGCCATGGCCAGAACACCGGCAATAGCCAGCCGCCGTTTTTCTCCACCGGACAGGTTGTGCGGGCTTTTATCCTCGCGTCCTGTGAGATTGACGTCAGCTAGCGAAGAGGTGACCCGCTGCCTGATCTGTTCATGATTTAATCGCAGGTTCTCCGGCCCAAAGGCCACATCATCGTAAACCGTATCACCGATAATCTGGCTCTCGGCATCCTGAAAAACCATTCCCACCTGCCGGCGGGCGGCAAAGGGATCATCTTTGACCGATTTATCGCAGACAAAAACCGATCCCGATTGCGGAAGCAGAAGTCCATTGAAATGACGGAGCAGGGTCGTCTTTCCCGAGCCATTGGCCCCTGCCACAACGGTAAACTCACCCTCGGTAAAACTCAGGGTGACATCATCAAGGGCCATGGTGCCATCTGAAAAACGGTAGCAGAGGCCGCTCGTCCGAATGATCGACACGATTTTATTCAACCGGCTGCAGCACACCGATACTGTCGCTTAGCATCGGTCTCAAGGCCTTGGCAACCGGAATGGCAACAGTAATTTTAAGAGCATCCCCGATCAGAAATGGAAGCATGCCAACCGCAATGGCCTTTGATAAACTCATGCCGGTAACAAATTTAAGCCACGAGACGCCAAAAACATAAATGATGAGCGTTCCTGAAACCATCGCGAAGATATCGACCAGAACGCTGCTCTTGCCCTTTTCGCTGATTGTTCCGATCCAGTAGGCTGCAGCCGCAAAACCCACAAGATAGCCGCCTGTCGGCCCCAGGAGTTTGCCGATGCCGCCTGTCCCCCCGGCAAAAACGGGCAGGCCGACAAGGCCTGCAAGCAGGTAGACCCCGATACTGATGAGTGCCCAGCGGCCACCCAGCAGCAGTCCGGCCAGCATGATAAAAAGATTCTGCAGAACGATCGGCACCGGGCCGATCGGAATGGCGATATATGCGCCTACTGCTGTAAGCGTTGCCATAAGGGCTGAATAAATCATCAGTTTCAGCTGTCTTGCCGTGGTATCCATGCCACCCTCTCTCTTAATTCTTTTGAAAACAGTCACCATGAATAATCGTCTGGCGGCTTCCATCCGCCAATTCCAGAATCAGCCCGCCAAACTGATCAATATCCGCTGCCCTGCCCTCAAGCGAATCTCTAAAAGTCCTGACGGTAACATTCTTGCCAATTGTCGTATTGCTTTTCTTCCAGTCATCAATTACCGCTTGAGCATCAAACTGCTCAAGCCGCTTCTCAAAAGAGTCAAGGAAGGCCACAAGGATCTCCCTTCGAGGAACATTTTGCCCGGTAAGCGTCTTCAGAGAGACGGCCAGCCTTTCCTGCTGCTCAGGCTCATTATTGACATTCAGCCCGATGCCAATGCTCAGATGACCAATGCGCCCCCCCTCTGTCTCCATTCTGGAAAGAATACCGCAGATTTTCAAACCATTTACCAGGATATCGTTAGGCCATTTTAAAACAGCCGGCACATCATAAACGGTCTTCAGCAAATCGGCCATTTCTACCGCAGCTGCCAGGTTGACAAGACCTGCTTCAATGAGAGGAAGATCGGGCCGCACAACAACGGTAAAATAAAGTCCCCCACTGCCGGATACCCAGGCTCTTTCCATTCGGCCCCGCCCACCGCTCTGCCGGTCGGCAACAGCAACGGTGAACTCAGGGCAGCCCTGGCGCGCCAGAATTGTTGCTTCATCCATCGTTGAAGCAGTTTCCTCGAAATAGTGAACTCGGCCTGAGCGATGAGCGAACTCCAGCGGGTTGAGGCTGTCCGGATCGGAGTCCAAACGATACCCTTTTGAAGAGGAGGAGACAGGAATACCTGCGTTAACCATGCGCTTGACATGCTTCCAGACAGAAACCCTGCTGATCCCGAGCTCGTTACTGATGCGTTCACCCGAAAGAACATCGCCGCTTGCTTTCAGCAAGGCAAAAATCTTCTCTTTCGTATTCTTTCCGTTACCCATAATAGCGACAGAGGTTAACGACAGGGCGCGAAAATGTCAAACGAAAAAAGAGCTTCTAGAGCTGCAGGAAACATCTGGGGTCATTGAGCCCGCCGCTTATATCATGGATATTGGCGAGCAGCAGGTTTGTCGTACGTTATCGCAGCAGCATGATTCCATATCCACTCAGCTTCGCCGCGGATACGATCTGGAGCAAATCTGATACATTGTTCCTGAGACCCGGGTCATACACCCACCTGTTTGACAATACGGCCTGTATGGCTGACGCACCAGGTTCAGCAACCGGGATGTCCTTCAACATGCCCTCACAGGCGAGGATTGCAGTTCTCTTTCCGTCTGCTATCACAACATCTCTTATCTTATTTGCTCCCGGCATTAATTCGATCTCACAGCCCTCCTCTGCAAGTCTTTTTATACGAGGAATATCGAACTGCAGTCTTCGCTCCAGCCTGTTTATTGACACCTGCCGGAATCTCTCTACACCGTCTGTTTCTCCGCCTCGATTCCAACAGGCATATTTTTTGCTCGATTAATACATCAATACATCTTTTTCCTGGTCGCTTAATGGCCCATACTCAATAAGGTAAATCGACTGATGAACAGTTCACCAAATTCTCGGGATAACAGGACAAGAAGAAACAAGGTCGTAAGCGCAGCAGAGGCTGTTTCGGTGGTAAAAAAAGGCGACATGATCGCCACCGGTGGTTTCGTCGGCAACGGCTTTGCCGAGCATCTGGCGATCGCACTGGAAAAGCGCTTTCTAGCCACCGGAGAACCCGTTGATCTGGGGTTGATTTATGCGGCAGGCCAGGGAGACGGGAAAACAAGAGGGCTCAACCACTTCGGACATCCAGGCATGGTCGCCAAAGTAATCGGTGGTCACTGGGGCCTCGTCCCTAACCTTCAAAAACAGGCAATTGAAAATAAAATCATCGCTTACAACCTGCCCCAGGGAATCATCTCCACCATGTTCAGGGACACGGCTGCAAAGAAACCACGGACCATCAGCAGAGTCGGCCTCGGCACCTATGTTGACCCACGGAACGGAGGGGGTAAAATTAACAGTATAACAACTGAGGATCTTGTTGAACTGATGATTATCGACGGTGAAGAGTATCTCGCCTATAAAACGATCCCGGTGGATATTGCGCTTATTCGCGGGACCACCGCTGATCCTGCTGGAAATATCACCATGGAGAAAGAAGCGCTCACCCTCGAGGTCCTCGCAATCGCAATGGCTGCAAGAAATTCCGGCGGCACGGTGATCGTGCAGGTCGAACGAATCGCTGAATATGCCAGCCTGAGTGCCCGAAATGTTAAAATTCCCGGTATTTTTGTTGATTACGTCGTGGTCTCGGAACCGGAAAATCACTGGCAGACCTTCGGGGAACAGTACAACCCGGCTTTCAGCAGTGAAATCCGAATTCCGGTGGAATCAATACCAGCTATGGAAATGTGTCCCCGTAAAATTATAGCCCGGCGGGCGGCTTTTGAACTTAAAACCGGTGATATAGTCAATCTTGGCATTGGTATGCCTGAAGGGGTGTCAAACGTTGTCAACGAAGAAGGCGTGCTTGACCGTATCGTACTGACTGCCGAACCCGGCGTCATCGGCGGAATACCGGTGGGAGGGTTGAGTTTTGGTGCTGCGATCAATACCGAGGCATTGATCGATCAGCCATACCAGTTTGATTTTTACGACGGCGGCGGTCTCGATATCGCTTTTCTGGGAATGGCCGAAGCAGACGGAACAGGCAACGTCAATGTCAGCAAGTTCGGCTCCAGACTTGCCGGTGCCGGCGGATTCATCAATATCAGTCAGAATGCCAAGACGGTGGTATTTGTCGGAACGTTTACAGCCGGAGGGTTGGAGGTCGCAGTCGAGGATGGAAAAATCAGAATCACCACGGAGGGCAAATCCAGAAAATTCGTCAAGGGTGAAGTTGAGCATGTGACCTTCAGTGGGGAATATTCCGCAAAACGACAGCAGAAGGCTATATATATCACGGAACGATGTGTTTTTACCCTGACCGGCGAAGGTATGGTTCTGATGGAGATTGCTCCGGGAATAGATCTGCACAAAGATGTTCTTGAGCAGATGGATTTTCAGCCCATAATCCGGGAACCGCTTGGCATTATGGACAGCAGGATTTTTTGTCCCGGGAGAATGGGCCTGCGATTAACGGATCCTGCAGGGTAAAACCCACGTAATCATGACGATTACAGGGTTGAGGACATCAGGTAGGATCAAGAGTGATTCGATATTTCCTGATTTTTTTGTAGAGCAGTGTGCGGTGAATCCCAAGCAGGTCTGCGGCACGCACCTTGCTGTAATTTGTCAGGTTCAAAGCATCCTGGATCGCCGTTTTTTCCGCCTTGGCCACAACCTCCTTGAGCAGTGATTGCTGAACCACTCCGGAAGAAATTTTGTCCTTGTGCAGATAGAATGGCAGATCAGCAGAGGCGATCCGATGTCCCTCGCAGGTAGCTGCGGTTCGTTCAATAACATTGTTCAGTTCCCTGACATTTCCGGGCCAGTTATGGTGCAGCAGGAGTGCTTCAGCGTCAGGCGTAAAGGTCAAATCCTCTTTGCTGGTATCCTCCACTATCTTTTCCAGAATGTGCCGCGCTATCAGCGTGATATCATTTCCCCGTTCACGCAGCGGGGGGATATGCACCGGCATGACGTTGAGGCGGTAAAACAGGTCGGCCCTGAAGGTTTTCTCGGCAACCTTTGTTTCAAGGTCTTGATTACTGGCGGCTATCAGCCTGAAGTCGGACTGCAGTACCCGGTTGCCTCCTACTCGTTCGAATTCTTTTTCCTCGAGGGCGCGCAGCAGCTTTGGCTGCATGCCAATGGGTAAATCCCCAATTTCATCAAGAAAAAGCGTCCCCTGGTGAGCGAGTTCAAACTTGCCTTTTTTCCCGCTCGTTTTAGCTCCGGTAAAAGCACCCTTTTCATACCCGAACAGCTCCGACTCCAGAAGCTCTCCAGGTATCGCTGCGCAGTTGAGCCTGATGATTGGCTTGTACTTCCTCTTGCTGGCATTGTGAATGGATTGGGCAAAAAGCTCTTTCCCCGTACCAGATTCCCCTGATATCAGGACTGACAGGTCCGTTGCGGCCGCTTTTAACGCTTCCTTTCTTGCCTGCTTGATAAGCGAACTCTCGCCCACAATGCTGTCGATCGAATACTTGGCCACTCTTAGAGAGTCCAGCTCTTTTTGGTAAATACGGACCTTTGATTCAAGTTCATCAAGCTTTTTGGCGAGTTTACCGACTTCTTTTACATCCTTGAAAATTACCTGGCCAAAAACGGCGATCGTTTCTCCATTTTTTTTTATTGGAATACGCTGGACGATCATATTTTGGCCGTTAATGGACTGGCGGTCGTTTATTTCTGCTTTGCCTGTTTTTGCCACAATATGCATACGGGAATTTTCAACGACGTCAGTGATCTTTCTGCCGATCTGAGCAACTGGATCAATATTGAGGTATCGGCCGTAGGCCTCATTAAAATGGGTAATAATGCCATCAGTATTGACAACACAGGATCCTTCACCGATATGTTCGAAAATCAGCGTTAATGCCTCAAGCTCCTCTTCAACGGTCAGTTCTTTATGACGATCGAACAGATTGATGCCGGCTGAGGAACGGGGTAATTTCTTAAGCTGCTTCATCGGCAATGCGTCCCCTTTTTGCTACATGTATACTTTTTGATACAAACAATGACACGTTCTGTTCAGTGATGCAAGATTATTTTAACCAGGCTGTTTGTCAGCCGCAACTCGCTGCTGACGGGTCATCAATATCCATTGGCTGCTCGGTCCTGACCGGCGAGGCCCAGTATCGTGAGCAAATGTGGCGGGTTGTATCAACTGCGGATATGGAGGCTCCTGCTCATTGGTATAAATCCTGCGGAAGTTCGGTTCCCCGGTCACACTCCTGACAAGCCCAGCCTTCTCATTTTCCGGTAGAGAAGGGTTCGATGTATCCCAAGGATACCTGCAGCCCTCGATTTATTTTCCCCGGCCTCTGCCAGGGCTTCCTGAATTGCATGCTTTTCGGCTGCCATCAGATAATCACGAAGTGATGTCCCGGTATATCGCCGGGAACGATCAGAAACCATTTTGATATGATTCGGCAGATCATCAAACTCAACCAGAGGGTGACTCGATCTGAACTGCCTGCCCTCTGAGAAATAACGCAACTCCCGGCCGTTGCCAGGCCAATCATACGATTCCAGCGCGCGTTTGACTCGAGAGCGAAAACGAACGCCTTTGCCGGTCGGGCCTTTTTCCGCATGCTGCAGGAAATGATATGCCAGCGGAATAATGTCTTCTTTTCTCGTTCTCAGCGGTGCTATGGTAATCTCTATACCATGAAGCCGATGATACAGATCGGCTCTGAACATGCCGCTTTTAACTAATTTTTCGATGTTCTGATTTGTCGCGGCAATCACCCTGAAATCTGAAGATATCGTTTTGTTGCCTCCAAGCCGCTCAGCTTCTTTCCTTTCCAGCACCCTGAGAAGCTCAGGCTGCATCTCAAGCGGAATGTCCCCAATTTCATCAAGAAATAGAGTGCCCCTATGGGCGAGTTCGAATTTTCCTATTTTACCCTTCGGATCAACTCCGCTGAAAGCACCCCTGTTATATCCGAAAAGTTCTGCCTGCAGCAACTCTTTGGGAATCGCAGCACAGTTTACCTTTACAAACGGAAAAACACTCCGGGAACTGGCCTGGTGAATGGCATGGGCAAATAATTCCTTGCCTGTCCCCGATTCACCTGTAATCA
This sequence comes from uncultured Desulfobulbaceae bacterium, assembly GCA_965366875.1. Taxonomy (GTDB): domain Bacteria; phylum Desulfobacterota; class Desulfobulbia; order Desulfobulbales; family Desulfocapsaceae; genus MADRE3. The sequence continues at coordinate 27,193 of CBDUGK010000006.1, forward strand.
AAACTGGCAGGCTGGTGGCGGCAGCTTTGACGGCCTCCCTTTTTGTGTTCTGAAGAGAGATACTGTCACCGATGATATGTTCGAATGAATAGGTTGCCCGGTGAATCAGAGATAATTTTTTCTGGTAAAGCTCCAATCTCTTCTCAAGGTGGGAAAGCTTCAGGGCCAGCTGGACTGCCGTTGCCGCATTATCGAACAGCACCAGACCGAGAACAGCGACAACGGCGCCGTTCTCCCTGATCGGCAACCTGTGTACAAGATAGCCGGTGCCTTCATGTTTGTGCGGGCAATTGATCTCGGCCTGACCGGTCTCAGCAACGATCTGAAGCCGTGAGTTCGAAACCAGGGCCCTGATATGCTGACCGATGGTTTTTTCCCCATCGATATTCAGAAAACGACGATACGTTTTATTGATATAGGTAACGATCCCATGACGGTCGGTGACAATAACGCCAATCTGCATATTATCGAGCAGCGTTTTGTAAAAACTGTCCGGATAGCAGTTGTTTCTGGTCTCTTTCATCATCGCGGACCCCGTTTTTGAAAAATGCGGCCTCGATCAGGCTGATTCCACAGCTAGGTAATCCTTCGTAACGTGGTAACACAATTTGTCGCAGCTGAACCACCGACATTGAACACCACGCCTGTTTCCGGCGATTTACGGCTTGGCGATACCCCGATCGGTTCCCCGACCAGTTGTTTATATGCCAGGGCGTGCATCGAAACTCCGGTTGCACCGACAGGATGGCCTTTGGCCTTCAGGCCGCCTGAAAGGTTCACCGGGCAGTCATCATCCGGCTGGAATCGACCTTCACTATAATCCCGTCCGGCCTGGCCGTCCTTTGAAAGCCCCAGGGCTTCGGTGCATAACAGCTGGTTTATGGTAAAACAGTCGTGCACCTCGGCGAAATCGACATCATCGATAGTGATACCCGCTTCCTCAAACGAACGGCTTACCGCTATCTTACCGGCTATCAATTCGTACATATTGGGCCGGACGGACTCCTGGAGCCGCTCGGTGGCCATGCCCAAACCGGCAATTTCAACAACCCGGGAGCTCACCGACTTTGCCTCGCCAGTCTCTGACAAAACCACCGCTGCTGCCCCGTCAGAAATCAGGGAACAATCATGCAGCCTCAGTGGATCGGCGATAACCGGATTTGATCCCTTACCGGTTTCCGGCAGGGCCAGGATCGCATCCGCGGTGAACAGATTGAGTCGGTCGGGAGGGCTGTTTTTTCCGAAATGGGCCAGAGGATTTTCAACGCCGTTCCTGTATGCAAGTGCTGAAACGGCGGCCAGCATCTTTTGCAGATTCTCCAGAGAGTAGCCGAAATGGGCCATGTAGCCTTTGGCATACTCGGCAAACAACCCGGGAAAGGTCATGCCCTTTGATCCTTCTTCGGGCCAGTATGATGAGCAGGCCAGCGTATGGGTCGTGTCCCTGGTTGTCAACAGGGTCATTTTCTCAACCCCGATTACCAGCACTTTTTTAAACCGCCCGGACTCGATAGCCCAGGCAGCGTTATAAAGGGCGACTGATGAAGATGCACAAGCACCTTCGGTCCTTGTTGTCGGCAGAAAACGGAATGCCTCGGGGGCGACTTCCAGCCCGAGCGGAGCGACATGCTCCTGGTTCACAAAGAGAGAAGGAGAGCAGGAACCCAGCCATATGCCATCGATTTCACCAGGCTCGATTCCCGCATCTTCAAGAGCACCCCGCCCGGCTTCGATCAGAAATTCGTAATACGATTTTGTATCGGTTATCTCGCCGGTATCCCTGTTCTTTTCAACAAAGGCACCGAACTTGGTATTGTAGGCACCGATTATACTGACACGGCTCATGTTTGATTTCCTCCCATTGTATTGTAAAAATCGCTGACAAGACAGACACTGTCAGAGTACATTCGTCACTATCCCCTGGAGCCCATTCGCAACCCGCCATGTATATAGAAAACCTCGCCGGCCAGCGACTCATTTCTATAGAGTTCCCCTATCAGGGAGGCAACCTCTCCAGGATCGACGAGGCGTCCGATCGGTACATTATCAAGAATTCTGGTCAGTGCCTGCTGATTCATACCCTCCAGTATCGGGGTGGCCACATACCCTGGAGCAACCGCCACACATCGAATGCGGCCGGCAACACCCCGCCTGAAAAATTCAGCGGTGATAACCTTTGGCATTACTGAAATGGCCGCTTTTGATGATGAATAGTTTATCTGTCCTGCCGTTCCCAGTGAACCGGTAGATGAAACCAGGCAGATCAAACCGTGATCTCCGCTGTTGATCATTTTTTCGGCACAATCGCGAACGGTGAGAAAGACACCCGTCAGGTTGACATCAATTACTGAACGAAACTGCTCAAGAGACATCTTAGAACTGACCTGACCTGTCTCGCGGTCAGGAGAAAGCATTAAGCCATCCTTGATAATTCCTGCAAACGGTGCTATCAGGTTGATACTGCCGAAGGCTTCCATCGCGGTTTCGGCAAGTTTTTGACTATCGGCTTCGCTGGTTACATCGCATTGCAAGGTGACCGCTTTTTTATCAAATTCTTTTTGTGCATCAGCAAGTGCCGAGACGGAAATATCTGCCAGCACGACCCTGCCCTCATTTTGAACCCAGTATCGGGCAAATGCCAGTCCGATCCCGCTGGCTCCGCCGGTGATCACTGCTACCGAATCTTTGATTTTCAGCATGTTTCCCTCCGTTACGATGCTCCCAACGACCCCTCAGCACATAATTCCGGGGGGTGACTATAAAACGGTGACGTCCAGTAAAACGCTTCTTGTCAGTACTGCAAGCAATATCGATGCCAGCCCACCATGCTTTATAAATATCCTATATTATTAGCTATAATCCCATAACACTGCGTTCGCGTAGCATTGATACTACAGCGGACCGTATAAGCCCCAGCATGATTAAAAACGACCAGTGCGGAGTTCCCGGTCAATACAGGGGCAACAAAGGAGAACGCAGTGGACGGGAGGACCCGGATCATCCTGTTGACCAAGACTGATTGCAGCAAAAGGAAAAAGCGGATACCCGGCAGGGAAAATGCTTAGGTGAAAAACAGCAAAAGGCCTCGCACCACAGAGAAGGGTCATCAGGGGCGTTGCTGAAAAAAAACGTAGTAAATATGCAACAAGTATCAATTTTGATACACACGTTCTATCCTCAGCCTCATCGTCCTGCTCTTGCAAATTATTCTGAAGCTCCTGTGAACGGGCAAAATGGAAGATACTGAAAGCTCGCCATGTATGGCACAACAATTGCTAATCAATGTTGACTACAGTGCTGTGGTGCCGATTTATCCACACCGCGGTAACCAGTTGATCAATCAAGTCTGAACCACGTGCTCGTTATAAAGCAGATGGTTTTATAGTTGGCATCACTGGTGCTGAATCTGAAGATCGTTTCTACCTTCAGGCCTGCCAAAATTAAATGAGGAGGTAAATGTAATGAAAAGGTGTATCACGATTGCAGCGTTTTTCTTTTTTGTGTTTTCCTGTGCGCAGATGAGTCTGGCGCAGGACAAAAGTACGAAATCCAGCCGGACGAAATTCGGGGCGGATAACAGAATCGAACAGGTGAAAAATCTCAAAGTTGAAACAAGCGATGCAAAACATCGCTGGAAAATGGTGCTGCCATGGTCAAAAGGTTTGCTCTTCTATGATATGGCGGTCCATTTCGCTGACACGGTTCGCCTGGCTTCCGGTGGACGCCTCGATATCAAAGTGTTTTCAGCAGGAGAGCTGGTCCCTGCCATGGAGGTTTTCGATGCGGTCAGTAAAGGGTCTTTTGATGCAGGACACGACTGGCCCGGTTACTGGAAAGGCAAAAATGAGGCCTTCATCGCCTTTGGCTCAGTCCCCTATGGGCTGGACGCAGAACTGTATAACATCTGGCTCTATGAAAGAGGCGGAATTGAAGAACTGCAGGCCCTGTATGGACAGTACAACCTGTTTGCCCTGCCCGGCGGCCAGGCAGGACAGGAAATGGGTCTGAATTCCAACAAGAGAGCTGCCAAGATGGAAGATTTCAAAGGGATGAAGGTCAGAACCTGGGGCTGGTATCTCGACATTCTCAACGAACTGGGTGCAGCCGGGGTTGCCACTCCCGGCGGAGAGGTCTACCTGTCCCTGCAGACCGGTGTTCTGGATGCCGCTGAATTCTCTTCACCGGCAGTCAACTACCCAATGGGTTTTGATGAAGTGACCAAATACATCATTCAACCTGGTGTTCATCAGCCTGCCTGCCAGTTCATCTTCTTTTTCAACAAGGATTCCTATGACAAACTGGGAGACGATCTGAAATGGATCGTTGACACTGCCGCCAAGGAAACCCAGCTCTGGAGTTACAGCTGGCTCAACAACCTGAATGCTGAAGCAGTTCGCAGATTCAAGGAGACAGCTGAAATCGTCCAGATGGACGAAGAAGCTATCGTCGATTTCGCCAAGACGACCCAGGCATATCTGGAAAAAGTAAAAGAGAGATGTCCGGACTGCAAAAGGCTGCTCGAGTCCCAGGAAGAGCTCAAAAAGGACTTCGCTGACTGGCGTTCAGCCCGTGCCGGCGTCACACCATGGCCGATGGACGATGTTGTCCAAGGAAAACTCCACGAATAAGATCTGGGTGTTGCACACCCGGTGAAGATCCTTCCCGGCGGGCTCCGAATTAAAACTCAGGGCCCGCCGGGGCTGATGATGCAGTTTTTTCCTGCGCATTACATAGCGTGGTAACTGGAGGGTGATCGATGAGATCGCTGATTAAACTATTTGACTGGATTGTTGAGAAACATTCAGAGGTATCATCGCTGCTTATGGTGGCTCTGGTTCTTTTCATGTGCCACGAGGTCGGCCGACGCTACTTCTTCAACGCACCGACGATCTGGGGTCTTGAGTTAACAACGTTCATATACGGTGTTCATTTTGTGATGGGATTTGGCTACACTGAAAAGTACGACGGCCATGTCAGAGTTGATATCTTGAGCTCCAGGTTTCCGCAGAAAGTGCAGGACATATTATATATTGTTCTGACTATCTGTGTCACCCTGCCGCTGGTTGCCCTGATGGGTATCTGGGCATGGGACAATGCAATAATTTCCACCAAGATCACCGAGAAATTATCTTCTGCCTGGGCTCCGCCGATATGGCCGGTAAAACTGCTGATGGCGCTCGGCTTTACCCTTCTGTTTCTCCAGGTTCTCTCTAATCTGTTCAAACGAATCCTGACTGTCCGCGGGAAAGGAGCTGCCTTCTAAGGTATATTATGAGTCCTGAAATACTAACCATAGGAATGTTCAGCACCCTCATCGCGCTGATTGTACTTGGGCTTCCATTGGCCTACTCACTGGCTGGAACAGCGGTGGTTTTTGGCTTGATAGAAAACGGATTCAACCTCGACGGTCTCTTCGGGTTCTACATAAATAACGCCTGGGGAACAATGAATAACTTTGTTCTCGTGGCGATTCCCCTGTTCATTCTGATGGCTCAATTGCTCGATCGAGCAAAAATATCGGATGCGCTTTTTGAAGCGCTGTATGTCATCATGGGCGGGATCCGCGGCGGGCTCGGCTTAGCTGTTATATTTGTCTGCGTGATCCTCGCGGCTACCACAGGGATAGTCGGCGCTTCCGTCGTCGGAATGACGCTGCTTGCCGGCCCGAAGCTGATCGAGAAAGGCTACAACAAGCAGCTCTCGGCAGGACTCATCTGTTCCGGAGGCACGCTCGGCATCCTCATTCCGCCAAGTATCATGCTTGTTGTCTATGGCGGGCTCACCGGCCTCAAAGAAACATCGGTCGGCGCACTTTTTGCAGCCGCTATCTTTCCGGGATTGCTGCTGGCGTTTTTATACGTGTCTTATGTTTTCATTCTCTGTCAGCTCAAACCAAACTATGGCCCTCCTATCAGCAAGGAAGAGGCCTCAGGATATTCTGGTAAGCAGAAGGCCTGGATGGTTCTGAAATCCATGGTTCCGCCGCTGATATTGATATTTGCCGTCCTGGGTACGATTCTGGGCGGAGTTGCAACGCCCTCCGAAGCTGCCGGCGTCGGTGTACTTGGTGCAGCAATTCTGGCGGTTGCTTCGGGAAATTTCAACTGGACGGTTGTCTTTGACGCCTGCAAGTCAACCCTTCGAACCACCTCCATGGTCATGATTCTTGTTCTGTTCGGCAATCTGTTCAGCGCCTCTTTTCTCTTTATTGGCGGCGGCGATGTCATTACAGACCTGCTGATCGGCGGGGAGCTTCAACCGGCGGTTATCATGTTCATCATGCTTTTTGCAATTTTTCTGCTTGGCATGTTTATTGACTGGGTTGCGATCCTGCTCGTCTGCCTGCCCGTCTACATACCGATCTGCCTCGAGCTTGGGTTTGACCCCCTGTGGTTTTCAATGCTGATCTGCATCGTGCTGCAAACCTCCTTCCTGACCCCTCCATTCGGTTATGCTCTTTTCTATTTTGCCGGGGCAGCGCCGGAGGGCGAGTACAAGATATTAGACATCTACAAAGGTGTAATGCCGTTTATCATCCTGCAGGCAATAGGCGTTCTGATCTGTGTCGTTTTTCCGCCAATTATCACCTACCTGCCCAACGTCATCTACAATTGAAGCGCTCTGAAAACCATGGTCCGGCAGCCCCGTCGATTTATTTTTCCGTGGGCAACGGCAGGAGCTGTTGCCCATGGAAGGAGAAAATGCAGTGAATCGCAATAAAATAATTTCAGTTGAAGAGGCGATAAACCAGATCGGGGACGGCTGGACCATAGGTGTTGAAGGGTTTGTCGGTGCGGGAACACCTGATGGGTTGTGCGCGGCGCTGGGGGAGCGGTATGTCAGCGATGGGAATCCGAAGAACCTCACGCTTATCCACTCTTCCGGCCCGGGGGATGCTGCTCAACGGGGCGCCAACCGAATAGCCCATAAAGGGATGTACAAGCGGGTGATCTCAGGCCACTACGGGCTCGTTCCGGAAATTGGCAAGCTGGCACTCGCAGATGACTTTGAGGCCTACAACCTGCCGCAGGGTATCCTGACTAATTTCTACCGCGCTGTTGCCGGCAATCGGCCCGGCGTATTAACTAAAGTAGGTTTGGGAACATTTGCCGACCCTCGGCTTTTCGGCGGCAAAATCAACGCAAAGGCTGTCGAGGATATTGTCGAGATCGTTGAACTCGGGGGAGAGGAATGGCTCTTCATGAAGTCATTTCCCATTGATTGCGTATTGATACGCGGAACCACAGCCGATAGGCGTGGCAATATAACCATGGAACGGGAGATCCTCACGGTTGACGCCCTGGCAATGGCGATGGCCGCCAGGAACTCCGGGGGAATCGTCATCGTCCAGGTGGAGCGTATCGCCAATGCTGATTCTATCCGCTCCCGAGAGGTCATTATTCCAGGAATCATGGTGGACAATGTCGTTGTCGCCAGGCCCGAGCATCACATGCAGACGTTTGCGACACAATATCGCCCCGAGTTATCCGGAGAGCTGAGGGTACCGCTTGTTCAAATGCAGCCGCTTGCCCTGAACGAGGGTAAAATTCTTGCCAGGCGGGCTAATTTTGAATTGAAACCCTATGATATCATCAACCTTGGAATTGGTTATCCCGAGGCGGTATCAACGGTTGCCCACGAAGAAAATATTCTCGATTATCTGACCATGACGGTGGAACCCGGTATCATTGGAGGCATGCCTCTTGGCGGTATGGATTTCGGTGCGGCAGTAAACGGCGAGGCGGTAATCAGTATGCCCGATCAGTTCGACTTCTATGACGGCGGAGGGCTGGACCTCACCTGTCTGGGATTCGCCCAGTGTGATGGCAGCGGCAATGTCAACGCCAGCAAGTTCGGACCACGGCTTGCCGGCTGCGGCGGGTTTATCGATATCAGCCAGAACACCAAGCGGGTATTATTTATGGGCACCTTCACCACCGGCGGCCTGAAGGTCGCGGTAGAAGACGGAGAGGTGCGCATCCTCCAGGAGGGCAGGATTCGAAAATTTGTCGAGCTCAGCGACCAGGTGACATTCTCCGCCCGGTTTTCCGATCCCGGGACCCAGGAAGTCCTCTATATAACAGAGCGAGCTGTTTTCAGACTGGTAGAAGGGCAGCTGGAACTCATTGAAGTGGCTCCGGGTATTGATATCGAGAAGGATATCCTGTCCCACATGGGTTTCAAACCGGTAATCAAAGATGTAATCAAAATGGATTCACGTATTTTCCGTGAACAGCCCATGAACATTCGGGAAATGTTCATGCTGAAGGAACTGCGCGCCAGAGTGCACTACGATGAACAGAGCAACACGCTGCACCTGGATTTTAACGGGCTGGAGCTGGAAAACAAAGAAGACGTTGACAATATTGAAAAAATTGTCGAAGAAACCTGCCTGAACATTGGCCGTAAAGTAAACACCATCGTCAATTACAACGGTTTTCGTCTGAGCGACAACATTTTTGACGCCTACATGGAAATGGGCCGGTCCATCATCAATAAATATTATCAGCGCGTTGCCCGCCATAACATCCATGACAGTACTCGGGAAAAATTCGATAGAGAATATCGCCACCGCAACCTGGAAGCCAATATCTTCGTCTCAAGAGACGATGCATTACAATTTTTAGCGGCCAAATAAGCTGTCGATACTGAAAAACCGCATATCTTTCAGGACCACTGCAGAGTGAAGCGCTCAACAACTGCAGGAATATCAGCTCACTGAGGTTTCAGGGAAGAGCACGATAACAGCGCTCTTGAAACCCGTGAAGAACAAGTGACTAGAGAAAAATACGCACCAGATATCTGCCGCTGTCAGCCGAGATGACCCTCTCACACTGCAGACCGTTAAAACCTGCAAGGTTCTGCAATGTTTTCAAATCTATATAGAGCCAGCTGAAGGGATTCGAGCTGATGTTCTGATACCTCATGACAAATTCTGTTTCGCCAAAATAGCGGTCTGTAGCGCACTGGGCGACTCCTGCATTATTAAAAAGAGCAGCCAGGTCGGTAGAGTCGGCGACAACCTGTCCACCTTCATCAAGAACCGTTTGAATGAACTGCAGGAAGAGGTTACAGCCATCAACTGTGCCGCATATTCCCAGGCCGTTCATAAGCATCAGGATTGTCTTGTATTTTCTGCCAGTCAGCGAAAAAAGATTCCCGTGGATGACACGCTTGATTTTTCGTTTTGCCATTACCTCGACACAGCCTGGCGAGATATCCAGCGCCTCAACATCCTTCCCTTCTTCCTGGAGGTAGAGCGCGTGAACGCCTGCTCCTGCTCCGACATCGAGTATTTTACCCTCACAGAGCTGCAGGGCCAACCGCTCGATTTTATCCATCTCAGCATAGCTCCTGAACATTGTCTCGCCCCTCATGGTCCACATATCGAGTGTCGTGGATTCCACCTCAACACAGGCATCCTCTCTGCCGCTTAAGTAGTCCAGCATCATGGCGCCAAGCGGGTCTTTCCGGCGGTCTTCTATGATGGCACGCATCTCTTTTCCTCTGAAAGACAGTTTAAATCACCTGCTGGAGCAGTTTCTCCTGATCCACAGACAACATATTGAAGATTTGAAGGCAAGCCAAATAATTTATGTTCACAAATCGCAACGAGGGATTAGGTTTACCAGGAGTATCGATTTAAAATGCAATCATCTGAAACAACCAAAAACAGGTCTAGCTAACATGTTCCAGGCAAAACGGGCAACAATTGAATTTTCTCTGCGCTGGCAGAGTTCCATTGGCCAGCACAATGACAGACGGTATGTTGAAAAGATAGACTTCTGGCGAGATCTGCTCCCAGGTTCCCTGCAGCAGCATACAGCCAGCCTGCTGCCCGGGGAAAAATACCGGGAGCGTTTCGCTCCCGGCGTCCTGGTCCCTCTTCATTCAGACAGGAACATTATCCGCTTTCCCAAAAATTTGTTTGACGGCAGCAGCTGGGGGGCAACGCCAACGCCTGCTGTCGGCAGATTTTATCCCAAAAGCTACGCCTGGAAAGCGCTGCATTCGTTTCCCGAGGACTTCACCCCGTTTCGATTAGTCGATAAAAACAGCACGGTTCTGACCGCAGACACCAATCACCCCCTTGCCGGGTTTTCAGCCACAATTGAAGTTTCTATGATCAAGCACCTGAGAACAGTCAAACAGCGGGGTGGGTCAGCCAATGACCTTGCAGATCTGCTCACCTCGGATGGTCCTGGCATGCAGGTACCCAGGGGAGATTTTTACAGAGAAATTTTCCGGGAATACCCGTTGAGGAGGTCAAATGAAGGAGATGATCTGGAGTTTTATCAATCTCCTAGGCTTGTGCACCATCTGGACTGCACGGCACGTTCGCGGGTCCGGGAAATCTATGCCAGGCATCTATCGTCCGGGATGAAAATCCTCGACCTGATGAGCAGCTGGGAGTCGCACCTTCCAGAAAATCTCACAAGCTGTGAAGTATCCGGCCTCGGCCTCAACAGTGAGGAGATGGAAAAGAATAATCAGCTGTCTAACCACTGCGTCCGTGACTTGAACAAGCGGCCTGTTCTCCCCTACAAAGACGGCAGTTTTGATGCTGCCGTCTGCACGGTGTCGGTTGAATATCTCAACCGGCCACGCGAGGTTTTCGCTGAAGTTGTCAGGGTTCTTCGCCCGGGAGGGGCTTTTATTGTCGTTCTTTCAGACAGGTGGTTTCCGGGGAAAGAAATCATGCAGTGGTCTGAACTTCATCCATTCGAAAGACAGGCATTACTATCAGCGTATTTTTTAAACGAGAAACAATTTGAGAATCTGGAGACAGAGTCCGTGCGCGGGTATCCCAGACCCTCAGATGATCAACACAGCGATACATTGAGTTTTTCCGATCCACTCTATGTCGTTTCGGCTCGGAAGCGCTCCTGATCACAATGCTGAACTGTTCCGCTTTTCACCTGCAGTTCTCATGCTGCCGCAAATACGTTCGACAGCAATGAACAACCCTCCTCGCTGTAAACAGGTTCAACAGGGAGGGTTGCTTTCATCCCAGCCTCTATTGCTGTATTTACCAGCTGTCACCAATCACTTCACTGAGATCCAGACAGTTGCTCTGCTCGTCTTCGGAGAGATCTTCCTTTCTCTTTATGTTTTTGAGTTCGCCGATACGACAGGCGTACTCTTTTCCATTCTTGTCACTGACCCATACCATCTTGTTGAATTCCTCAGCAATTATTTCGCCTTTCATGGCTCTCTCCTGAACGTAATTTCTCATTATGTGTTATAAACGACTCTCTTGTGTCCACGTTCCTGCCCGCTCCGTCTGCGATCAGCTGATTCCCGATTCTGCTGATTACCGATGGATCTACAGTGCAGTACTTGTATGTGGGAAACAGTAATGCCTCAACGCATCTTTGCAATAAACATAAAACAATAGACTATTGATAGTTATTACTACCATACCCCTGTGATGCAATCTTTCCAGATGTCAGCTCCCAAAGGGATGACTTGCATTGAGAGAGGCGATCAGGATGATTAGACTTGACCGTGCGGGAAGAGTATGTATAACAACGATCATCTCCTGCGCAGCACCAGAACTTTTTGCGGGGCATAAAGCCCACAAAATCAGAACAGAAATGATACAGACATGATACGAATGGGACTGTGCTGCATATTCAGAGAAGAACCGATCAAGTTTCGCCAGACAACGGCGGCAGCATTACAAAAATACTCACGCCGGGAACAGCTCGACAAACTCTCCTCGCTCTGCCTGCAGAACCTCAGCAGTCTGGATGAGGCCCTTGGATGGGTAATAGCCAATGGCATCGGTGCATTCCGTGTACTGTCGCCGTTGTTTCCCAGAATAACGCATCCCGATGTCGGCTACGGGCTTGAAGAGCTGCCAGCTTGTGAAGAAATCGAAGCTCTCTGTAAAAAAATCCGGGCTCGTAGGCAGCAACGTGATATCCGCCTGAGCCTTCATCCCGACCAGTTCAATGTGCTGTCCTCCCCTCATCCGGAGGTAATTCAAAATACAATCACCGAGCTTGAATATCAGGGCATGCTGGCGGAAAAAATTGGGGCGGATGTAATTAATCTCCATGCCGGCGGTGTTTACGGCGATAAACCCCGGGCACTGGCGCGTCTCAAAGATCACTTCACCCTGCTCTCAGAGCGGGTGAGGTCGCGACTCACCCTGGAAAATGATGATCGCAGCTACACTCCTGCCGACCTGCTGCCGGTCTGTGCCGGTCTTGGCATTCCCATGGTTTATGATGTTCACCATCACCGCTGTCTCGCCGACGGCCTGTCCCTGAGAGAAGCGACGAAACGTTGTGTGGAGAGCTGGGAGGCTGTCGATCGCGAAGCGTATTTCCATATCTCCTCATCACGTGATGGTTACGATTCAAAGAACCCGCGTCCTCATGCCGACTATATAGCAATTGATGATTTTCCAACGGAATGGCTTGATCTCGATATAACAGTTGATATTGAAGCAAAAGCAAAGGAGCTGGCGGTAGTAAAGCTCAAAGAAGAGCTGCAGACGATGGCTGCTCAAGGTTGGGCTGAATAAAAGCCCTCGCACTGGTTCGAGTTTTACCAGCACCTCTGCGCAGTGCAGATACCAGGATAGGCAGCCTCAGGTTCCAATACAGACCGGCTCTGCTACAGGAATACCACCACTTTAGAGCCTGAAAAGCGCCATACCCTTTCCGCCGACGAGCGCTCCAGGATCACCGCTGGTTTTATCCAGGATATCAGAAAGATAGATCATATCCATCCCGAACGGTATATTCCATAACCTTCTGGAAACGAGAAACCAGCTGATAGCGGTTCACCATTATTTTAATCAGGGCGGTGGAGGGAGCGGCCAGGAACTGCTCAAGGTAGGGATGTCGGTCCAGGTAGAGCTGCTGATAGGCGGATCGTTCAGCGGCATCAACAGGACCGGCTGTTCCCAGTATAGTAAGGGCCATAGCAGCGTGAAAGTCATCTTCACTATTCGAGCGATTGTCGACAAGCAGAGAGACCCTGCTTTCCTGAAGAAGATTCTGGTGCTTGCGGGTTGACTTGCCGGTAGCAACCACGAGCTCTTTTAGATCCGGCGTATAGGCAAAGGCCATCAGGCTTGTGTAGGGGTGTCCGTCCCTCTGGGTTGACAATGCGGCTAACTTCTGGTTTTCAAGCAGATCACCGATTGCTGCAAAAATCCCGTTTTCCGGTCTGTTCATATGCAATATTTCCTGATATACCGATGATTTAAATGTGTCCTTACCAAGAGCATCTTTATCGTCGCAGCTGTTAGTGCCGGACCAGTCAAGCAGCAACTCGAACAGTAATCACAAACCGTTCATCTGCAAACCATGAAGGGACCATTGCTGGCATGGCATACGAGAAACGGGGCTATTTGCTTCAGGGACAGGCATGCTTACCTTAAGTGAAGAATCTCGAGATGGTCCTGAAATCAAACAGATTCACAGGAGTCGTCAAAAGTGTATCAAATGGACAAGTCACGATCTCTCTTCATTCAGAAAAACAACTCGAAAAGCGGTTACAATTACTCTTCGTCTTTCTTCTGGCCAATATGTCTTCAGGCCTGGTAGAATTTTATATTTGCAGTATGGTGATGGCATGAGCCCACAGAGCTTTTCAACTCAGAACAGGAGGATAGGATGGCAGTCTACGTGATAATAAGAAGAAAATTCAAAGTGAACCAGCCGGAAACGCTGCTTCCCTTGTTAAAAGAGTTGAACCTGGAAGCCCAGAAACAGCCGGGTTATATATCAACGAATATTTTGCAGAGTGAAGAGAACCCGCAAGACTATACGGTAGTAAGCGTCTGGGAGAATGATGAAGCCTGGAATGGCTGGTTCCTCAACCAGGAAAGAAGAGAAATTCAATACAGAATAGACAGCATGATTGGAGAACGGACCGTTTACGAATTATTCCGACCTCTCCTCTAAAAATTTTGCTTCTAGTGCGCTCACGGCCCGGGGGTGCGAGATGCATCCGATTTCTCTGGCGGAGAATAAGTACGCATCTGTTTTTATACGGGTCTGAAACGCTCAGCTGAAATCATTGCGGAGCAGAAAGGAACTATTGCTCGCGTTCATTGGCAGGCGCAAACCGGAATATCGACATCACGCCTGTTGTTTTCATGACATGCGCAAGGGGGCATACAATGAAAAAATTGTTACTGTTTTTTGCAGCAGGTTGCCTGGGCGCACTCGCAAACAGTCTCACAGTCTGGTTTTTCGGAAGTGCCGGCATAACGTCCTCACTGGGCGTTTCAATAGCACCAGCATTGACTCCAGGCTGGCTCTATCCCCGAATCGTCTGGGGTGGTATCTGGGGGTTTCTGTTTATTCTGCCGATGATGCAGTCAAAATTACTCTTGAAAGGTTCTGTCCTGAGCCTTTTTCCAACCGCGGTTCAATTATTTTTCGTCTTTCCGTTTCAAGCCAACAAAGGCCTGGCGGGCCTCGATTTGGGTCTCTACACCCCTCTGCTGGTGCTGTTTTTCAACTGGGTGTGGGGCGTTGTGGCGGCGCTGGCGATAAAGCTTTCAAAGTAGCAAACAATCCTCTGGATCCATCGCCCACTCAGATGGCTTTTTTGACCCAGATGGAATCAAGCTGAAACTGTCCAGGTGAACTCGCTGATCTACCAGTCGGAGGTGCATATGAATAAAAAAATACTGTTTACCGTAATCGTCGTTCTGCTCTTCGGATTGGGCGCGCCAGTGCACGCTGAACTCCGTCCCTGGAAGATTGACAGAGATCATACAAACTTTTATTTCAGCGTCGAGCACATCTATGCCAAAGTTCAGGGGCGGTTCACCGATTATCAGGGGACCATCATCTTTGACCCCGAAAATCTCAATGACAGTCAAATCTCATTCCAGATCAAGGTGAAAAGTGTTGACACCGGTAATGGCAAACGCGACAAACATCTGCGCTCTGCCGATTTCTTCCACGCATCCAAATATCCACTCATCACTTTCACCAGCAGCAGTATAACCAGGGCTGAAGGAAACACCTATAACGTTGCCGGCACATTGACCATAAAAGACGTTTCTACTGAGCTGGTTCTGCCGCTTACCTTTGCTGGGATAAGAGAGAACCCGTTGGACCCTGATCTGGAAGTAGCAGGCTTAAACGGCCGCTTGACTCTTGACCGGCTCGCTTACAACGTTGGCAGTGGAAAATATTACAAGATGGGTGCAGTCGGCAAGGATGTCGATATCCTGGTGACGACCGAGGTGTTGCGGAAAAAGTAGCTCCGCTCATTGTGCTGAGCGGTTCGACCGCTGAGCTGATACCACGACATACCCCTGTCCAGGCAAAACACCTGGCATAAACCCGTTGCGCAAGACTTTTCGCAGGCAGGCACCGTAACGCACGCTGTCCCGCGAGCAAAAGGGTTCCCGTTCTGCTTTGCTCCGCTTCTCCGTAATCCCCCTTAATCCCAATTTAATTGTCTAATTGTCGAAACTTGATTAGATTGAGCCGACAATAATGATGTCCTTGTGCCTCTTTATCGTTATGCGAGCAGGTGCTGAGGAGAAAGATCGAACCATACTTGGAGGGGAGTGAGCATGGAATCTGTTGTTCTGCTTTCACGGATGCAATTCGCGTTTACCATTATGTTTCACTATATCTTCCCACCGCTGACCATTGGCCTCGGGATTATCATTGCCTATCTCGAAACGCGCTACTACCTGACTAAAAAGCCGATGTTCGCCATCGCCTGCCAGTTTTGGACCAAAATATTTGTACTCAACTTTGCCATCGGCGTTGCCAGTGGAATCGTCATGGAATTTCAGTTTGGTACAAACTGGGCAAGCTACTCCCGCTTTGTCGGTGACGTTTTTGGCAGCGCCCTGGCAGCAGAAGGAATTTTTGCGTTTTTCCTTGAATCAGGATTTCTTGCTGTCGTCGCCTTTGGAAGGAAAAAGGTCCGCTCCGGGTTCTACCTCTTCAGTGTCTACATGGTAGCACTGGGGTCGATTTTTTCAGCAGTCTGGATTGTTGTGGCCAACAGCTGGCAGCAGACGCCCGCCGGCCATCACATTGTAGATATTCTCCGCCCGGGAACTCTGGCCGACGGCAGTTCGGGCATGATTCCCTGGGTTGTTGACGGAGTCGTTCAGCGGCGGGCTGAGATTTTGAATTTTGTCGAAATGGTATTCAATCCCTCCTCGGTGCAGCGCTTGAGCCACGTTCTGCTCGGCTGCGTGGCGGTGGGCGCCTTTTTTGTGCTCAGTGTCAGCGCCTATTACATCCTCAAAGACAAACACCATGATTTTTCGCGCGCTTCACTGCAAGGCGCACTGATTCTGGGACTGCTTTCCTCACTCGGGTTGGCACTCAATGGTCACACGCAGGCACAGTCCATGTATAAAAATCAGCCGGCAAAACTTGCTGCCTTTGAAGGGCACTTTGAGACCGGTCGGGCAGATCTGAATCTAATCGGCTGGCCCAACGCCAGGGAGGAGCGCATCGACTTCGGTATCGGTATTCCCGGCGGTCTCAGTTTTATGGTGTTTGATGATTTTACCTTCAGCAAAAAAGTCGTCGGCCTGGACCGGTTCAAACCGGAAGACCGGCCCCCTCTGGTCATACCATATCTGTCATGGCGGCTGATGGTCGGCGTCGGCGGATTGATGATTATCATGTGTACCCTCGGGCTCTTCTTCAATGCCCGCAAAACCCTTGCCCAGAAACGCTGGCTTCTCTGGGCATTCGTCTTTGGCATCGGTTTTGTCATGGTTGCCAATCAATCCGGCTGGGTTGCTGCCGAGGTCGGGCGACAACCGTGGACGGTGCATCCGCCGGTGGTATGGGACAACAGCGGCAGTGACCTGAAGCTGGCAGCAGATGGCTTCTATCAGTATGATGAAAGTCTTGGATTACGAACGGTAAACTCTGTCAGTGTCGCTGTCAGTCCCGCGGAAGCAAAGACTTCTCTGATTTTGTTCACGATACTCTATCTCGCTCTGGCCGCGGTCTGGATCATGGTGCTGGACAGAAAGATTCGCCTGGGACCGGAGCCCGTTCACCAGCCGGAAGGGAACGTCGAGGAGGGGTATAGAAAAGCAACGATTGATCGTCAGCATGCTCGCCTGAGTCATGGCGATCGTGAAGGGGGTGCCGCATGAGTCCTGAAATATTATGCATCATCTGGTTTATACTGCTCAATGTTCTGCTTATCGGCTACGCGATCCTTGACGGCTTTGACCTGGGTGTCGGCATCCTGCACCCCTTCGTCGCCAGGGAAGACACCGAGCGGCGTCTGGTGATGAACAGCATCGGGCCGCTCTGGGATGGCAATGAGGTGTGGCTCGTTACTTTTGGCGGCGCCCTCTTTGCCATGTTCCCGAACGCCTATGCCTCTATTTTCAGTGCATTCTACCTGCCATTCGTATTGCTCCTTTTCGCCTTGATATTTCGTGCCGTATCCTTGGAGTTTCGCTCCAAGCGCTTGAGTTCCGGCTGGCGCTCCTTCTGGGATATCATTTTCTTTACCGGTTCGACGCTGGCAGCACTGCTCTTTGGGATAGCCGTGGGGACGCTCATGCAGGGTCTTGAAATTTCAGAATTAGGCGACTACCAGGGTACCTTTCTCGATATGGTAACTGTTTTCAGTGTGCTTGTCGGTCTTTTCACTGTGGCCTTGCTGGCGATGCATGGCTCGATCTTTCTCTACATGAAGACCGAAGGAACGCTGCAGCAGCGTCTTCTGGCCTGGATGAAGGGAACCTTTTACGCATTTTTAGCCCTGTTTATCGTCGTCACCCTCTGGTCAACCCTGTTTGTGCCGGCTTCACTGCAGCATTTTGGCGATTATCCTCTGTTATGGGTTGTACCGCTGCTCAATCTTCTGGCAATTGCCAACATCCCGCGGGCAATTAATCAGCACCGCCCTTTTTATGCATTCATCAGCAGCTGCTGCACCATCGCTGCACTGGTCTTTTTGTTTAGTGCGGCTATTTTTCCTGACCTGCTCCCGGCAAGCAATAATACCGAATACAGCATTACCATTTATAATGCCGCATCCAGTGTACTGACACAGAAGATTGGCTTGATCATTGTGGCAATTGGTATGCCTCTTGTCCTTTCCTATACGGTACTCATCTACTGGACCTTCCGGGGCAAGGTTGAGCTGGGGGCCGACAGTTACTGAATGGTGCTGTAGCGTGGAAGAAATGGGGGCTATCACGACAAACATGATTGCTTTTGCTGTTGCGGGTAAGACAAGGTTGCTGCTGTTCGATGTTACTTCTGCTCTCAATGTCAGT
Organism: uncultured Desulfobulbaceae bacterium; assembly: GCA_965366875.1. Taxonomy (GTDB): domain Bacteria; phylum Desulfobacterota; class Desulfobulbia; order Desulfobulbales; family Desulfocapsaceae; genus MADRE3. Next base: position 45,455 of record CBDUGK010000006.1, read on the forward strand.
TCCCCCAGCGCTATCGGGCAGTCGAAGGCGTTATGAGAACATGAAAAATGCACCGTTTACAACAGACCAGAGCAGTGTAAGGCAGGTACAGAGGATACATGCCGTACTGAGAAACGTATGGCCTATAGTGAGGCGGGACCGCTCTTTGTAACCAAGAATATACCCGGTAATAGCTCCGCAAAGCATACCCCCAGCATGTCCCCAGTTATTGATACCGGGAATCATGAAGCCGAATATAAAGATCCCGACGGCCCAGCTGCCGATTTGACTGTAAATCGCTTTGCCGTATGCGCCCCCGCGGCTCTTGCCGTAGAAGAGGGCAGCACCAATCAGTCCGCACACGGCAGCTGAAGCTCCGATGGTAAAACGGACGCCAAACATCGCTGAAATAATATACCCTCCTATGCCGCTCAAGGTATATATGGCAACCATTCTCGGTGTACCATATTCCCTGATGATCAGAGGCCCGAGTTGATGCAGAGCAATCATGTTGAAGACAATGTGCAACAGGCTGCCGTGAAGGTAGCTCGCCGAGATAAGCGACCACCAGCGATTGAACTGGAACAGCGGTATTGTTCCTGTTGAGCCGAGCACGAGAAGACTGTTATTGCTCGGCGAAAGAAAATTGAACGGACTGCTGGAGAATCCCGAAGAACGCAGGTCAATTACTATCGACAGCACGAACATCGCAACATTTGCCGCCAGAATCAGCCTCAGGATACCATCTTCCCCACCACCACTCCTGGTGAATATATTATCTTTCCAGATCGAGCCGGGGTTTTTTAATCCACATGAGGGGCAAACCGGGGCTGATCTGCTGACAAGCCTCCTGCAATTGGGACAGAGGAGGGAATTTCTTTTCGTTGATGAGTTCATCAAAATATCATTTCCTTGTAAGGCGTTCGTTTTTTGCTATTCCATTTTCAGCAGGGACCTTTGCAGAAGATAATGACAGCTGCCGGTAATTCAAGAACGGTATCGTTCTTCGAGTGGTTCAACAAAACCATCCACCCGATCCGTGGTATTTAATTGTATATCACGCCAGATATAATTCCTCATGTTCAAGACGATCGAAAGCTGCATCTTGCCGGAGCCGTTAATTTTCACCCGCCTGCAATTCTGACGATGATGTTCTTGTGACGGGCGGTGTGTAACTATTTAGCGGAATTCAAGAGACCCTGTCCAGTTCGTCCCTGACGGCTATGGCGAGATTCTCCATGCTGTAGGGTTTGGCAACGAACGCCCCCGCTCCGATAGTTTGAATGTGCTGTACTCGATCCGACTCAGTAAAGCCACTGACGATAACTGCTTTCTGGTTCGGCAAAAATGTGATTATTTGCTGGTAGGTTTCAAGCCCGTCCATTCCTTCCGGCATGATCATGTCAAGGAGAAGCAGATCCACCGGCTGTTTTTTGAGCATTGCAATGGCCCGTTCTCCGCTCATTGCGGTTTGTACAGTATATCCAAGTTCCATCAGCATATTACTGGCAAGTTCCAGCTGTTCTGGAACGTCATCTACTACCAGAATTGATTCTGTCCCGCGATAATCAGCGAGATCAATCTCTTTGGCCCGTGTTTTGCCCTCAGCTGTAGTGACGGGAAGGTAAATGTTGAGAGTGGTACCTTCTCCTTCTCTACTGGTAATGTCTATATACCCGCCATGATCCCGAACCGTAGCCCAGATAATCGTCATTCCGAGTCCTGAGCCGCTTCTGCCCATGGATTTTCTGGTGTAGAACGGTTCAAATATCCTCTGCAGATCACCTTGAGGGATACCGATACCCTGATCGGAAATGGTCATCATTACATATTCTCCCTCGGGGATGCGCTTATTGGAGTGATCCCGGGAGTCACCATTTTCATAGACGTTAGCAGTCGTAATGACCAGTTCTCCTCCAGCACTCATTGCTTCCAGCGCATTGAAGCACACGTTCATGATCATTTTCGAGAGATGGACATCGGAACCTCTAATGCTTTTCAGGTCGTGCTGGAGTTTGGTTACCAGGACGGTAGTCGTATACCTTTCAGTGAGCTCTCGTCCTTCTATGGAGGCAAGATAGTCGAGGATGATGTCGTTGAGATTGCAGATATCATTGACTTCAACACTCCGCCTGGCAAGGGTTAGAAGGTCCTGGACGATGGCTGCCGCTTTTTTACCTGATTTCTGGATAGTTGTAATTTTTTGATGCAGGGGGTCATCTTCAGGAATTTGAAGAAGGAGCAGGTCCGGATAGCTGACCAAACCGCTCAGGATATTGTTAAGGTCATGCGCTATGCCTGAAGCCAGGTTACCGACAACTTCCATTTTTTGCGCCTGAATAAGCTGACTTTCAAGGAATTTACGGTCTGTAATGTCCCTGATAATTCCCTGGGTGCCGATGAACCCTGTAAGATGCGACTCATTGCTATGATAGATGCCCTCTGCAGATATACTGAAAAAGCGTTCTATCGCATTGTCGGTCTCTCCGGCAAGAAGCAGGCGCATTTCCAGGTCTCGCGTTGCTCGTGTGCCTGTTCTTCGTTCATTCATCCGCCATTGAGCCTTGCCACGGTCTTTTGGGGAGACCAGATCAAAGATGGACTGACCGACAATCTGTTCCGGCGATTTTTCGTATCTGGAAACGGCCGGGCTGACAAAGGTGATAATACCATCCTGATCAAGGCGAAAAATAATGTCCGGAATAGTTCGAACAATTGACTGCAGCTCCGATTTACTTGACTGCAGCAATAGCGTCACCTCCCCTGTTTCAGAAATAGCTCGTTTCTTAAAAAAATGGAATTTGAGGACGTGAAGCAGGAGACAGTTGACGAGTATTGCCATGGTCGGCAAAAGTGGTGAAAAGAGAAAACCGCTGGTCCGGTAGACAGATGCGGCCAAAAACCAGCTCATAATGATGCTTGCCAGGCAGATCAGAAGTGAAGGAATTGCTGGAAAGTAGACGATGCAGGGAATGAGAAGAGCGCAGAGGAGGAAGCCAAAAAATGTTTCCAGAACAAGACAGTTCCAGTTTCTCAGCGTGTATGGTTTTGCGGCGAGTGACTCGATAGCCTGCTTCTGCAGGAGAAGAAGAGGGATTTCAGGTGTCATCGGGGTAGCATACTCATGACTGAGACCGGAACCCCAGAGACCGACAAGGACTATTTTACCGGCAAAAGAGCTGGCTGGGACGCTTCCTTCCAGAACATCTGCTGCCGACAGATGGGGTGAAGTGGTGGGCAGGAATGAAGAGAGTAGAACGTTTCCCTTATCATCCAGAGGTATTGCGAGTTCAGCAAGGTGCACCTTGGCCGCGGGAAACGAGCTGGTCTCAAGCGAGAGTATTTCATTTTCCTTGTGTTGCATGAGCACCCTGAGGGCGAACGAAGGGTAGAGTTCATCCTGAAACTCGATCAGTAGCGGCAATCTACGCATGATGCCATCCGCGTCTGGTGTACCGTTAAGAAAACCCTTTCCCGGGGCTGCAAGAGAAATTTTTTCGTGATTGCAGAGCATTCCGGAAGCTCGGTAGAATTTGGTGCGAGTCGACTGTTTGTCACCCTGATTATTTTTCCGTATTGCAGGCCGATCAAGATTGCAATTTTCGGATGAGATCTGATCAGATCCAAAGAGAAATGCGTAGCCAAGGGTAACTGGTGCCGCTGCTATGGTTTCCGCAAAAAAACTGTCATGGTCAAGCAGTTCGTCCGGAATGTCTGGCATATCGATGGAATAGCCGAACTCTTGTACCAGATTCTCTTGCCATAATTTCGGTGCAGTCCGGTCTCGCTCAGGAAAAATGATATTAAGGCCAATACTGGTGGGCTCCCCCTTGTTTATTGTTTCCAGGAGCTGTGCCAGTCGGTAGCGCGACCAGGGCCATTGCCCGAATTTCTTCAGGCTGACCTCGTCTATCGCCACAACGACAATGTCCAGTGCGGGTTGTTGAGAACCACTATTTTTCTGGACAATATCAGTGATTTTTAGGTTTAGAAAAGCAGGCAGATTTGGAACCAGCAGGTACATTGAGGCAAAAATCAGACTGACCAGAAACCCCCATGTGTAGAGAATCCGGCGCAGGTGTCTAATCTCGCCAGAGGGAATTTGCTGCAGATGGGAGCGCCCCGCAGCTATGGTCTGCATATTTTTTTTGTCATCTGAAAATTGTTGTCAGGGAACAGCCTCTATCTGACGACAACCTCGACTCTACGGTTTTTGGGTTCCGAGACATTATCTGCTGTTTTGACGAAGGGATTTTTTTCTCCGTGAGAGGTGATTTGGATGATCGATACAGAGATTCCATGCTCTATCAACAGGTCGCTGATCGCAGTCGCTCGTTTTTTGGAAAGTGCGAGATTGTAGTGGTAGTCACCGGCACTGTCAGAGTGACCAATGACGCTGATATCCTGTGATTCATTCCTGGTGATGGTATCCACAAGCTCAGGAATTCGTGCTGCTGATTCAGCTGTCAGTTCTGTCGACTGACTTTTGAAATACAGAAGAAAGCGTTTTGGCTTGCTCAGCTCTATTGCCAAAATCTGAGCAAAATCAGCCGTAATTTCTGCAGCTGAAATTATTTCTGGTGGAGATGGGGGACTTTTTTTGTCAGAGACGATTACGGCTTCACCCGCCCTGTTCATCTCGACAGTACCGGTATCATTTGTAACAGTCACCTGGCCGACGTTTCCCCCAGGGTCAGGTATCAGCACAACCATGGTTTTCTGCGGGCAGCAGGAAATCGCCAGCAACCCGGTGGCAATGATCAGGAGGTGTATCCGTTTTGGCATGTAGGCTTCCTCTCTGAGTGGAATTCCGGAGGGGGCGTTTCAGTCTATTTTGACAAGAAAGTGTGTGCCGCGCACACCAAGAGTGGCGTCCGGAGTCTTGAGATGGACCTCCTGGGGCGCGAGTTTTGCAATCTGTCCGCTGATAAATGAAAATGTTCCTCGCAATAACCGGGTGACAAAAGAGAGTTCTTGCTCAACAGGGTTAAAAAGAAAACTCTGAATTTCCATCTCGCTGTTAGGCCCGAGTGAGACAAGTGTGTCATCTAAAAAAACCAGGCCGACACTACTGTTGTCACCAGTTCTGATGGTATCGCCCTGAGTAAATTTCATGTTCGCTAGAACCGTCACAGCAGTGCCTGAGCTGACCAGTACAACCTCTCCGGAAACTGATTTGCAAATGCCGATGAACGAGGTTTGGGCCAAGACGACAGGGGCCGTCTGAAGAAGGAGGCAAAAACTCAAGAACAGGGTGCAGCTCATTCTCATGGTTGTATTCCTCGTAAAAAGTATGATATATATTTTATCACACATGGTATTGAAATACCATGTCAAATAATTGGATTTATAGCTTAACCTGATCACAAAGCCAGATGCCACTATATGCTTTCGACCTTGGATCACGATGTAGCCATCCAAAATGCTCTGGATAACCAAAGGTAGCTGTATCCGTTATTGCTGTTACAACGCTGAATCAGTATGTGAAAAAAAACAACCATGGAAAACAGGCGACATGTCCAATGCACATTGTCTCTTGTATCTTGCTGATGGACATTGCTTCTATTCCATCAATCGCCATGAGCTGATCAATTGAAGTTTTCCCCCATTTTACAAGACTCAGATTCAACAAGTAGAGCGAGAATTCATTCATACTGCTTTACGGATCCAACGGGCAGTTGTCGCCTTCCTGCCGCCTGGGCGGATAACGACGAAAACGTTTTCTCCTCAGCAATCCGGCCCGCGCATGCTGATTGAGGCCGCCAGCTCATACGGGGGTTCATGCGGTTCCGCCTGATACCTGACTGAATTGCAATGGTCAGAGCCTGCAGACCGTTCAACATATCTGCAGATGAACTGCAGCTGCTCGTCAACAGGATCGTTTGAACTGCTGGAAAGCAATACGGCAGAAAGAAACGCACGGACCTGGCGCCGATGCTGATGCCGCGCAACGGTTCAACCCAGCTCGAAACAAAAACACAAAAACGTCTGTTCGAGACACCACTGGCTGCCGGTGAATAGAGAGAAGTCGCAAGCTTCACAGGGCACTGCAGCCTCCAGAACGAAGAAAATCAGGGCCATCGGTCACTATTCAGGGGCCCTCCAGATAGACCGTAGAATTGTCGTCGAAGCTCTGGGCTGCGATCTGTTCCTCAATATTTTTCTGCAGCGTATGGTTTGAATCGTCGAGTAATTTAATGACCTTGGCATGAAGCAAGATTGCCAGCTCCTTTTTCCGGAGCTCCCTTTCCAGCACTTTGATATCATTGCTGAGATTTTCTCGCTCGCTCTCTGAATCCTGGAGCTTCTGTCTCAACTCCACAACAGCCGGGTCTTCCTCTGCCGGTGTTTTTACACTTTGCTCACGGGAAAAAAGCCGCGACTGGGCACGATTATAGGCATCACTGATCGTGTCCAGGGAGACTTTACCAGCGGAGCAGGATGACAGAAATACTGACAATAGCAGAAAAAATGCAAGCCTCAGCAGATGATCGTGCATTGTAAAACCCCAATATCGTGAAATACGTCAGACACCATCCCCGTTCTAATCTCTCTCTTTGATTCCTCGGCGGATGCCATATCGCTGCAAGAACCTGCCCTGCTCATTTCATTCTTCAATTTTCAGACCGCCGGATATACAATAAAAGAATCATGAGCATCAGGTTTGCTCTCAATCACTCTATTTTCTTATATCACACCCTGATGCCGTAAGTAAAATATTGGGCGACAAACTGTGCAGGCAGAAATAACTAAAACTTCATGGCCTTCAGGCAAAGCAGAGAGGCCTTCTCTGGGGATCAGGTCTGGTCGGAGAGGTTCCATACAGCGGCAGCTCCTGTTTCGCCTGGTCATTGCCTCATTGATCTTATCCATTACGCTTGCGACTGCTGTTTTCATCATTGAGTTCAACCGATTAGGCAGCATCGTCAACGGCCGCGCCAGTGAAATAGTAGCCAATTTCAACAGCCAGATACGGCCCCTGATTGAGTCATCCGTAGACACCGACCAATCAGCCCTTCTGCAAGAATTGAAAATGCTTCTTATCGCCGGCAACTCGAATCAGTCGATGGGACAACTGGTATATGCAAGTATTTATGATTTGTACGGTGTAGAAATTGCGGCTGAGTTCGACGACCAGTATGATCACAAGGAAGATGTGGAAAAATTACTGGACTCCACTCCGGCAGGCTCCCCGGACGATAGAGAGAGAGTAAATTATAAACGTGTCAAAGGGACCCCATACATCAGACTGACCTTCCCGCTCCGGAACAGCGGCGGAGAGCAGACCGCCATTCTCAATGGCATTTTTGCTGTATCGCCAGAGGTTAGAGATGAAGTTGTTGGTCGGATCATGAGATCTGTCCTCGGGGCAATCGGCATCGTGCTCTTGACGACGTTGATTCTCTATCCCGTAATTATGACCCTGATACGACAACTTTCAATGCTGACTGAAAATCTGCTTGAAGCAAATATAGAAACGCTGCGGGTTGTGGGGAGTGCCATTGCCAAAAGGGATAGTGATACCGACAGCCACAATTACCGGGTAACCATATACTCCGTTGCTCTGGCGAATGCCCTCGGCCTGAGACAGCGTGAAATCCAGGGACTCATCAAGGGCGCTTTTCTGCACGATGTCGGGAAAATCGGCATAAGCGACCGGATTTTATTAAAACCGGACAAGCTCTCCCCCAGTGAAGTTGAAACGATGAAACTCCATGTCGAATATGGTTTAGATATCGTAAATCGATCAGCATGGCTCAAGGATGCCGCCGATGTCGTCGGCTTTCACCACGAGCAATTTTCCGGATCGGGTTATCCTCGTGGATTCAGGGGTTCAGCTATTCCCGCCAACGCTCGGATATTTGCCATTGCTGATGTTTTTGATGCACTGACTTCGGCCCGTCCCTATAAAGAACCAATGTCTTTTGAAAAAACCATGGAAATTCTGCATCTGGGCAGGGGAAACCACTTTGATCCATCATATCTGGATTCCTTCGAGACGATCGCACGGTCTCTCTACAACCGCTTTGCCGATTGTTCAGATAAAACCCTGCACGCAGAAATGGAGACTACTATCAGCAGATATTTCAGTGGAGGGTGAGAGGTGGCGGCGGGAATGGTTGTTATCTCTCGTCACATCACAAGAGGTACATACGGGCCTTTCTGTCCAGTATGATTAGTTTTAAAATTCCCTGCAGGCACGCACGCTAACACCATCACTGACCGGTATCGTTCTTCAAATGCTTCGACAAAACCATACAGCGGATCTATAGTATTTTTATTTTATATCATGACCGATACAATCCCTGTTATTCCAGACGATCGAAAGCTGCATCTTGACGGAGCCGTTAATTTCCGTGATCTCGGCGGTAATCTGACGGCTGATTCCCGCCTGGTAAAAAGAGGACTGGTCTTTCGTTCCGATCACCTTTCCCGCTTATCACCAGACGACCATATCATTCTGCAGCGTCTGCAGTTGAAGATAGTCTGTGACCTCAGGAGCGTCCAGGAACAGCAGAAGGCACAGGACCTGCTGCCGGATGACGGCTCCATTCGTTTGCTGTCTCTTCCGGTCCAGGACAAAATTTTTGACCCAGCCACGGCCATGGATCGGTTAAAAGCTGGAGACGACAGCTGGCTTTCTATGGATTTTCTGGTTGGACTCTATCGTCGATATCTTGATGATTTCGGACCCACGTGGGGCAGAGTTCTGAGCTTTGCCGCGGCTGATGATACCCTGCCGCTGGTGTTTCATTGTACCGGAGGCAAGGATCGCACCGGTATTTGTGCGGCATTGCTGCTCAAGGCCCTTGGTGTACAGGAGGAGCATATCCTCTCGGATCACCTGCTTTCAGATGTCTGCAATGCCGAACGTTTAAAGCCGCTCTTTGCCAGATTTGCAGCGCTTGGCATCGATGCCGAAAAAGCAGGCTACTATCTTCAGGCACCAGTCGAGCCGCTTGTCGCCCTTTTTGATCATCTGGAAAAAGTCTATGGCACGGCTGAAGACTACCTGATCAAGAAGGGAGGACTGGATCGAGCCACCCTCTCCGCCATTCAATCACGTCTGCTGCAATGAAGACTTTACCAACGTTTATGACCATTGATTCTGAAAATATCTCTGCCCTGAGCAGGAACCGGCAGGACACCTTCCTGCAGCTGCGAAAACAATCGTGGCGGCCAGCTGTCGTCCTGTTCCTGGCCTGGCTCTCGGGTATTCTCCTCTGCTGGCCTCTTTTCCAGGACAGACTCGCTGCCATTGCTTTTCTTTCGTTCGGATTCCTTGTTGCCTGTCACCTGCAGAGAACATTACATCACCACCTTGCCGGCAACCACCGGCCAGGTGAAGAAGGGCTGCTCTTTCCCACGCTGGGAGCACCAAACTGGATCACCGTGCTGCGCGCCGGCGCCGTCGTCGCCTTGGCAGGATTTTTGCCGCTGACCATTTATGGTTTCCAGGGGCTGCCGGAATCCCTGCTCTGGGCACCGGGACTTGTCTACCTGGGAATTTCCGCAGCAGATCTGCTTGATGGCATTGTCGCAAGAAGGCTGCAGAGAGCAACGGAGCTCGGCAAAAAACTGGATATCGAGACCGATGCCGCAGGACTCATGACCGCCTCTCTGCTCGCAGTTTCGCTTGAGCGACTGCCGGTTATCTATCTGCTTGCGGGATGTGCCTATTATTTATTTATCCTTGGCATCCGGGTACGCCAGAAGCGGAATAAGCCTGTGGCCGACCTGCAGCAGAGGCCTTATGCGCGAATCATAGCCGGTTTCCAGATGTGTTTGGTGGGGTTAGCGCTGCTGCCGATCTTTAACCCAACTTTTAGCAGGACAGCCGGTCTTATAATCATGACACCGCTGCTGCTCGGATTTTTCAGGGATTGGCTGGTGGTGTCATGTCGGCTGAGAACAGATGGAACCCAGCAATCAGTCTTGGACCAGTGGGCAGGATCTACCGTGATGAGAGCCCTGCCGCTGCTTCTGCGCTCTTTTCTGCTTGCCGGCGGACTCGCAGTGCTTGTCGCCCATCCTGTTCCTGAACTGCCGCAGGCCTGGCAGCTTACGTGCATCTTCTGCTGTCTGCTTGCAGGTATCGGTTTCATGACCCGAAGCGCAAGCCTGCTCCTGGTCGTGCTGCTTGCAGGCAGTCAGTCGCCTTTTGGCCTGTCTTTCCTGTCATTGGCGATGTTCAGCGCTGCCGTCACCCTGATGCTGACCGGAAGCGGCAGCGTGTCGATCTGGGCTCCGGAGGAAAGGGTTCTCTATCGGGGGGATCAAAATGGACCAGCAACTGATCGTGATACCCTATGAACATGGTTGTCAGGTTAATCATCCATACATCTGAAACCGTATCAGCCCTCTGGCGGAAAAGCAGGAGAAACTGGCGCTGGATCCTTGGCGTGCTCGGTGTCGCACTGGCCTGGAGTGCTTTGCAAAACGTTGCCTGGGGCGAGGTCCTGACTCTTCTGGGCCGAATCGACTTCCGGGATATCCTGATTATCATTGCCATTAACATCCTTATGCTGCCCGTGATGAGTGCAAGGTGGTGGCTTCTCTTGAGGATGCTGGACGCACCGGTCAACATCCTCATCGTCTGTGTTTGTCGGGCAGCCGCCAACGCCGTCAGCTACCTCACTCCCGGCCCCCACTTCGGAGGAGAACCTTTATCGGTTTATCTCCTGCACCATCAGCAGGGAGTTTCTGTCTCAACGGCTACCGCCTCGGTGGCCCTGGACCGCCTGCTCGAACTTCTGGCGAGTTTTGTCGTTCTGACCCTCTGCCTGGTGGGGCTTTCCTCTGCAGAAATCAATCTGTTTCCGGGGCGACAATACCACTTCACGATCACTGGTGTGCTCATACTCTTCTCCGGCATCCTGGCTGCGCTCTATACCGGTACAAACCCTTTTTCTCGACTTCTTTTGCTGATGAGCAGAATGTCAAAAAGGTATCTCAGGGTGTCAGTCAGCTCAAGGTCTCTGGTGGACACGATTATCCAGGCCGAAACCCAGGCGGAAGTGCTGTTCAGGCGACACCGTTTTCGTTTATTGATTGCCAATCTTCTTTCTTTTGCTCACTGGGCGGCCATTTTTGCTGAATTTTGGCTGATGTCTTTCTTTCTCGGTGTTTCCCTGTCGTTCTGGCAACTGACTGCGATAGTCGCCGTGGCACGTCTTGCATTTTTTACTCCTCTGCCCGCCGGTATCGGGGTTTTGGAATCAGCTCTGCCGTGGGTAACCGCCTCCCTCGAACTGGGAGGTTCCCTGGGGGTCAGCCTCGTGCTTATCATTCGCCTGCGAGACATACTCTTTAGTCTTTTCGGCCTGGGACTGACCATGAAGTACTTGACATCTAAGAAAAAAGTCAGTATTGTCGAAGACATGCCGGTTCTTTGAGCATATAACGATTTTATCATACTACCCCACAGCGGCTTGTTGAAACAGCCGAAGTTTTACACACGGAAGTCTCTGCCAAAGGGGAATACCTGTGCTGTTTGAAAATCCACCTCCATGGTTTTCACCGTTGCAGCTTCCGATAGAGGATCTGCAATGAGCAAAGATGCGTCTCAAAGGATTATGCATCGCCGTTTTTTGAATTCTTCCTCCGACATCTGCAGCACACTCGGTTTTGAACAGGAAGAATGGTTCCAGAGGCTGCCGCTGCTTGCCGAAGAATTTCTGGAGCGCCATCATCGGCCACTGGTGACCGTTTCGTATGCCCAGAGTGTTGATGGCAGCATTGCCTCCCGGAATCGTCAGCAGCTCCTGTTGAGCAGCGCTGAATCAATGGTTCTGACCCACCGTATTCGAGCCGCCTCCGATGCTGTTGTCATTGGCATCAACACGCTGCTTGCCGATGATCCCCAGCTGACGGTCCGTCTTGTCGAGGGACAAACCCCGCAGCCCATCGTTCTTGACAGCAACCTGCGCTTCCCTCCAAAAGCGCGGATTCTCGAACAGAGTGACCACAAATGCTGGCTGGCCTGCACCGATAGAAATGTTCCGGCAAGAGTTGACGAAGTCATGCATCAGGGCGCGGAAGTCATTTGCTGCCAACGGGACCATAAAGGCAGGGTAGATCTTCGCAATCTGCTCAACCTCCTCGGTGAAAGGGGGATAAAGAGCATCATGGTGGAAGGCGGCAGCCAGGTTATCAGCAGTTTCATCGAGACACGTCTGGTGGACAAACTGATCATAACGATCACACCCTGCCTGGTGGGGGGGCTCCCGGTACTGGATCGGGCCATGGCCGATAACGGCTGCCTCCTGCCGCTCAGCCACATTTCCTACCAATCCTGTGGTCCGGATTTGATCCTCTGGGCTCAACCGCACTGGCCGGACGCATGAAACAGCACTGCCTGGAGTTTACAGAACCGGGCAAGGTTCGTATCATCGAGAGGCCCGAACCGCAGCCGCCCGCTGATCAGGTGCTGGTGCAGACAACATGTTCTGCCATAAGTCCCGGGACCGAGATGCTCGTTTACCGGGGTCTGTGGCCGGCCAACGTCCCGACAGACAGTACCATATCCGCGCTCAAAGGTACTTTTTCCTATCCCTTGTCTTACGGCTATTGTGCCGTCGGCCGGGTGGTGGACTGCGGGGCTGCCGTACCGAAAGAATGGCTCGGCCGCCGGGTATTTGCCTTTCACCCTCACCAGGATCTTTTTTGCAGCTTCCCCGCTAAGCTTCATCCTGTTCCTGATGATCTGGATGATGACACCGCGCTCTTTCTGCCCGCTATGGAGACGGCGGTCAATCTCCTGCTGGATGGTTCTCCACTGATCGGCGAGAAGGTCATTGTTGTCGGTCAGGGCATTATCGGCCTGCTCGCCACTGCTCTTCTCTGTCGCTTCCCGCTGGCAGCCCTGTCAACCCTGGACGCCTACCTTTTGCGCCGTGAGGCATCAATGAGCCTCGGGAATGTTGCCTGCTTTGATCCGGCAGACCCCGGTTTTTTTGAGGCCTTAGGCGGTGTCCCTGGCCAGGGTGGCGAGGCGGACCTGGTCTATGAACTATCGGGTAACCCGGCAGGATTGTCCCTGGCGCTTTCACTCGTGCGCTACAGCGGAAGGGTGGTTATAGGCTCCTGGTACGGTACCAGGAAGGTTGATCTGGATCTCGGCTCTTTTTTTCACCGCGGCCGGGTATCTTTTACCAGTTCCCAGGTAAGCAGTCTGGCACCGGAACTCACCGGCCGATGGCAGAAGAGCAGACGAATGCATCTTGCCTGGGAGATGTTGCGCCAGGTGTTGCCCGCTGCTTTCATTACACATCGGTTCCCGCTCAGCGATGCCCCCCTGGCCTATTCCCTGATCGACGAGCATCCGGAAGAGACGATTCAGGTGATCTTCGATCATCAACCTGCAGATAACGGTTAAACAGATGCAAGAGCAAAGCATGTACAGCCTTGGAGTAAGCCGCAGTTTCAGTGCCCGCCATTTCCTTGTCGGTGGGGATTGGGGAGATGAGAATGTCGAACATTCCCATGACTACCGGATGGAACTCATCCTTGAGGCAACGAAGTTGGACCGCAACGGTTTTCTGGTAGACATTGTCGAGGTGGAGCAGCACCTGGATGAGGTTGCCGCTGATCTACGGGCCAAGTCGTTAAACAGCCTGGATTATTTCCAGGATCTCAACCCCAGCATCGAACAGCTGGCCACCTTCATTCACGGTACGTTCAGAAAGCGGCTTGCTCATCTTCCCCTGGCGGCACTTACCGTTACCATATGGGAGGATGAAATCGCCTGGACATCTTACCGTGCAGGCTTCTGATGCATGTCGGCCTCATCATTTACGGTGACCTGGATACGATGACCGGAGGATACCTCTACGATCGGATTATGGTGGATGGGCTCAGGGAGCGCGGCCACCAGGTTGAAGTGATTGGTTTACCGTCGGGCTCATACCTGCGCAAGCTTCTCACCGGCCTCTCACCGGGAATCTGCCGCCGAATGCTGGCAGGAAATTTTGATGTCCTCATCGAAGATGAACTCTGTCACCCATCGCTCTTCTTGATGAACAGACGCCTGCGGCGACGGGGCGGTCCCCCGCTGGTGGCCCTTGTTCATCATGCCCTCTGCAGGGAACCCCGTCCTCATTGGCAAAACATGATTCTGGCAGTAGCTGAACGATTGTTTCTGGCTTCGGTGGATGGCCTGATCCTAAACTCCCGCTCCACCGAGCGTACCATCGCCTCGCTGACCGGTCACAAGCCTCCCCGGGTAATCGCCTATCCATCGGGCGATCGTTTTGGTGCACCTCTTTCTCAAGGAGCCATCAACAGGCGGGCACAGCAGCCGGGGTCACTGGAACTGCTTTTCCTGGGTAATGTTGTTCCGCGAAAGGGTCTGCTGCCATTGATCAGGGCACTCTCCCTGGTTGACCGCCAGATGTGGAACCTGAATGTCGTCGGCGGCCTCGATTTCGATGCTGCACATGTGGCTCGGGTGCAACAGCTCGTCAGGGAGCATGACCTTTCAGGTTCGGTGCGGTTCCTGGGACTACTCCGGGATGACAAGCTGACAGAGGTTATCAGCAGCTGTGATCTGTTCTGCATGCCATATGCCTATGAAGGATTCGGGATTGCCATTCTGGAAGGTATGGCCTTTGGCCTGCCGGCCATCGGTTGTCAAAATGGTGCAGCATCAGAAACCATCAGCCACGGGATAAACGGCTTTCTGCTCTCCCCTGATGATCATGCCGGCCTGGCTCCGCTGCTTGCCACGCTTCACGCGGATCGAGAAAAATTGCAGCAGCTCTCCCTTGCCGCCCGCAAGACCTTTCTCAGCCGCCCAGGCTGGAAAGAAAGCACGGGGATCATAGACGCATTCCTGCAGCAGATGATCGGTGTGCCGGCACAGGAACATCCTGCCAGTGCGCTCAGAGGTACCGGAAATTCCGGGCGGGGGACCTTCGATGCAGGAGCATGATGCGGTAAAATACCGCTCTCAGGAGCTCGTGGGAGCGGAGCCGGAAAACAGCTTTGATTCTGTTTATCTCTCTGCCAAGAAAAGTATTGATGATCAATCTCTGAATCATCACGTCTGGCAGACCCTTTGCCGGGCCCTGCCGCATTCCACAGGAAAAGAGCCGGCCGCTGTCCTCGAGATAGGTGCAGGTATCGGTACCATGTTCGAACGGGTTATTGACCGGGGACTGCTGAGAGGCTCTGCCACCTATGTGGCCAGCGACAGCGATCCCGATCAACTGGCGGCCGCCGGAATGTATCTTTCAGAGTGGTCAAAAAAAAGAAGGCATGTCTTCTCATGGACGGGAAAACAGCAGGCTCGACTTGACACTGCAGAGGCCGAGGTATCTTTGATGCTTGAAGCCTGCCGGGCCGAAGAGTTTGCTGAACGGTCTGATTTGTCTGGTACATTTCATCTTCTTATTGCGCATGCGGTACTTGATCTCTTGGACTTCCGTGCTCTGTTGCCGCGACTTTTTCCCCTGCTCAAGGACAATGGACTGGCATACCTGACCTGCAACTTTGACGGTGAAACCATTTTTCTGCCTGAATGTGATGGTGATGCAGAGATTGTCAGCCGCTATCATGCGTCCATGGAAAAGCGCTTGCACGGTGCCAGCCAGACAGGCAGGAGATTATTATCTTTCCTGCAGCGTCCCGGAATCGAACTTCTGGCCGCCGGAAGTTCGGACTGGGTCATACACCCGAAGAATCGCACTTATTCAGTCGACGAAACGTTTTTCCTTCACGCCATCATCAAAACAGTTGAGAGCGAGCTCAAAGGAGAAAAAGCTCCGCTCAGAGGCTTGGCCGACTGGGCAAGTCGGCGACACCAGCAGGTTCAAACCGGTGAATTGTCTCTTCTTGCCCGCCACCTTGATCTTCTCGCCCGGATTAAGCCGTCCATGCTCTTCTGAAGCGTCTGCACATCTACAAAGGTCCAGATTACCTGCCTCTCTCAATACCATCTGCGGTTGGTTCGCCGCATTGTTGTATTGATTCATTTAATCCCTCAGCACAGCAGGGTTCACCGAACACCTCGTGCACATTTTCGGGGCCGCTCCCCTCAAATAGCTTCGGCCCGGTGCATGTTTTTGGTCATTTCAAGCAATTGATGTTCAGTCAGCGTTTCCTGTTTTAACAGCTCCTTGGCACACTGATCAATCAACTCTTTGTTTTTTATCAGAATATCATAGGACCGGCTGTAAATGTCATCGACTATGGACTTTATCGCCGAATCGATCTGCTCCGCCGTCTTATCACTCATTGAATTCCGACTGGTCAACCCGGTAAAATTTTGTCCGAGGTGATTTTGCCTGTTTTCTTCATGGACGATATGACCAATACTCTTGTCCATTCCGTATCGTGTCACCATGCTGCGGGCAATATCAGTAATGCGTGCCAGATCATCGGATGCACCGGTGGAAAAATGATTAAAAAATAATTTTTCGGATACCCGGCCACCGAGTAATATGGCAATTTTTCTTTCAAGCTCTTCTTGGGTCATCAGAAAACGATCTTCAGTCGGCCGCTGCAAGGTGTAACCAAGTGCGCCTATCCCGCGAGGGATAATAGAAACCTTCTGAACCGGGTCACTGCCGGGCAGGGCCAGGGCAATGATCGCATGGCCCATTTCGTGATAGGCAACAATCTCGCGTTCCTTGGGATTCAGGAGTCGGTTGCGCTTCTCAAGCCCGGCGACAATCCGTTCGATCGCCTGGACGAAATCCTCCATATTGACAGCCTCGGCCTTTCTCCTGGTGGCCAGAAGCGCCGCCTCATTGACGAGATTGGCAAGATCGGCACCGGAAAATCCTGTTGTCAGCTCAGCAATTTTATCTACTTCAAGGTCTTTATCACAGGTAATCTTTTTCATGTGGACCTTGAGGATGGCCACTCTGCCCAGTTTATCCGGGCGATCGACGAGAACCTGACGGTCAAACCTCCCAGCCCGGAGCAGGGCGGGATCGAGGATCTCAGGCCTGTTGGTGGCCGCCAGAAGAATGAGTCCTCCGCCCTGGTCAAATCCGTCCATTTCGACGAGAAGCTGATTCAACGTCTGCTCCCGCTCATCATTGCCGGAAAACTGTCCACTGCCTCGGGCACGGCCCAGTGCATCAAGCTCATCAACGAAAATAATTGCCGGTGCCGATTTACCGGCTTGCTCAAACAGATCGCGCACCCGTGCAGCACCGACGCCTACAAACATTTCCACAAACTCAGAACCGCTGATGGAAAAGAACGGTACTCCAGCTTCACCCGCTACAGCCCTGGCCAGCAGGGTTTTGCCTGTTCCAGGCGGACCGACAAGAAGAACGCCCTTGGGCATGCGTGCTCCCAGTCGAGAATATTCATCGGGGGACTTTAAAAATTCAACGATCTCGATCAACTCATCTTTACATTCATCCACACCTGCAACATCATCAAAGGTAATCCCGGTTTCTTTCTCCATGTACACCTTTGCCTTGGATTTCCCGATAGCCTGAAATCCGCCCCCAGCCCCCTGCTTTTCGATAAATTTACGAAAAACGAAAAACCAGATACCGAAAAAAACCAGCACAGGGACGATCCAGGAAAGCAGCGTCGAAAAGAATTTCGATTCGATTACCTGGGTAAAGGGTACATTGTATTTTGACAGAGACTCGGCAAGGTTTGGATCAACACGGTTGGCCACAATAACTTTTTTGCCGTTTGCATCCGGAACAGTAAGTTCCCCATAAATCTGCTGCTCACGAATTGTCAGGGTCGCCACCTTGCCCTGCTTAAGCTGCTGTTCCAGCTCGCTATAGGGAACCACGGCAACCGTCTGCTGCTGGGTCCATAATTCCTGAAGAAAGAGAATGCCAAACATGGCAATAATTACATAGATGAAGTTAAATTTCAGTTTTGAATCCATATGGACCATCTCCCCTTTTCAAATACATAGACACGCTCGTTTAAAATGGTTTGTGAGCACCTTCCGGGAAAAAGCACACTGCCTTTTGTGCGAAACCATAGATGTCCGGCAATCACAATACGGATTAAGCCAATAGAAACTATAGCCAAAAACGTGGAATTTGCAAAATAAGGATCATACCATCATCCCAGTAAATCCATAGGCCATCCCAGGAATTTCTGTATAAACTGCGATGAGAATGGCGGGCAACGCGGCCGGCTATGGACCTGCCGGAAAAACCAGCCTATCAAGTCGTATAACGTCTTTTTAGGGCAGTTTTTTCTCTTGCTGCCAGAGGTTCACTGGATGTAAACAGTGTTTTTATCACCTATCGTGTCCAGCCCCTCTGTTATTACGGTCTTTGACGGCCAAATGGAGTATAGTGCAGAAGAATTCAGTCGCTATACATGGCTTTTAATCAATGCATCAGATAACTGGTCTTCGGCACAGTCTAATCGGCACGAGGAGATAGTATGAGTTGGCCGCTAGGATCGCAGCCGGATGATTGTCAGAAATGTCCGGCCGGGATGGACTTGATCATTATTCCGCGAACGGTTGATATCGGTGGGTTTAAGGTCCATCGTGCCTTGCCCTTTCAGGAAAGACGCATGGTTGGCCCCTTTATTTTCTGGGATCAGATGGGCCCCGGGGAATTCGACGCCGGAAAAGGTGTGGATGTGAGGCCACACCCCCACATTGGCCTGTCAACGGTTACCTATCTTTTTGACGGGAATCTGGACCATAAAGACTCACTTGGCAACGACGTGCGGATCGTGCCGGGTGACATAAACCTCATGAGTGCTGGGAAAGGCATTGTTCATTCTGAACGCACCGGCCTCGATGTTCGCAAAGCACCATCCCGACTGCATGGCATCCAGAGCTGGCTGGCGCAGCCGAAACCATTTGAAAGCAGTGATCCTGAATTTAAACACCTGGCAGCGGCAGAAATTCCCACATTTAAAACGGCTGAGATCTCCGGCCGTCTGATTCTGGGTTCCTTTCAAAACTATCGTTCACCAGTCAGGACGCAGTGGGAAACGATCTACCTGGAATTAAAACTGAAACGGGGGACCGCGATTGAAATTCCCAAAACAATAGAGGAGCGTGCCCTCTATCTGCTAAACGGAACAGTGGATATTGGGGGAACGGCATACAGGAAGAGGCAAATGCTGGTATTATGCCCGGGATCTGAAATTGGGGTCACAGCGTCTGACGACGTTCATATGATAGTGCTCGGCGGCGCTGCAATGGATGGAGCCCGTTACATATGGTGGAATTTCGTTTCATCTTCTGTGGATCAAATCAAAAGCGCGGCAGAGGACTGGAAAAACGGCAAATTTGCAGACGTGCCCGGCGACGAGAAAGAGTTCATCCCACTGCCGGATCTGGTGTTTCCGCAAGAATAGTGTCCCCGCAGAGTAGGGCTGAAAGTTCCGGCCTGATCGGTGCAGAGAGGTTCAAAATTCTCGATCCAATGTTTTATGGATACGCTACCCAGCTCATCACGTTCTCAACGCAACACAAATCCTTTCCTGTTTACCGGAGTTTTGGTTTATCTGGATAGCGATAGGTATTCTATCGGCATATATTTTGAGGAATGTATCAACGGTAACCACAGGAAAATTAATCATCATGAGCAGAATACTACCGGTAGTCATAGTCGCCGCTACGATCTATCTTCTCAATCCACTGTGCAGCAGGGCAGAAAACGTATTTGAACTGGCTCCCTTTTTTCGAACAGCCACGCTCAACGGATTGACCCATCCCCGCAAGGAGATGACCATCACAAGCGAGGTAAGCGGCCGCTGCCGGGATATCTACGCGGACATGAGTGAAGTAATTCCGTCATCGGGGAAATTTGCAGAGATAGATAGTACCTTTCTGAATCTCGATATAGAGTCGAACAAAATAGCTCAAGAACAAGCCCGCCGCCAGCTTGACCAGGAAAAGAAAACCCTTGATCGTTACACGGTCCTTGTAAAACAGAAATCTACCCCGCAGGCAACCTTTGATGAGGTGGCCCTGAAGGTTGATCTCTACAACCTGACCCTGAAAAAACTGCAGAATGAAGCTCTTCGCCTGCAGGAACAGAGGACACGGCATACCATAATGGCGCCTGCAGGCTGGCAGGTGATTGAACGTTTCGCAGAGCCCGGAGAATTCATTCAGGCGGGTCAACCCATTGCCCATTTAGGCGACTTTCAAAACCTGTTGGCAAAATTCGCGGTAACCTACGATGAGCTTAAGACCCTTGAAGATATACAGCATCTCTCACTGCTGCTGCCAGATGTCGGCAGACAGGTGGAGGCCAGTATTTACAGGGTTTCACCAGTATTTGATGTGAAAACCAGGAAAATTCCAATGGAGCTGGAAATCAGTGCCTCGCAGGAGAATCACGCCTCCCCGCTTCGGGGCGGCATGCGCGCGGAGCTGGTATTTAAAAGTGCGACAGCAGCCGGCACCTATGTTGTTCCGCTCTCTGCACTTATCAGTCGTTACGAGGCGCACTGGCTGGTTCGGCCTGATGGTACGAAACAGCAGGTTGTCGTGCTCGGCCGAACGGAAGATGGATCGCAGGCTGTCGTTTCAGCCGAAACGCTTTCGGCGGGGATGACATTTCTTTCAGAACCTGACCAGAGTGCTGATTGAGAAGATGGACCATATGGAAAAACAGTCCCCTCAGATGCACTCTTTCATTCATTTTACCCTCAGGCAAAAAGTTGTCTTTAATGTAACCTTCGTCCTGCTGATTGTGATCGGGGCATTCGCCATGCTCCGGATGCCGGTAGATCGATATCCGAACATAGAGTTTGGCAAGATGTACATCAATACCTTCCTGCCGGGCGCTTCCCCTGCAGATGTTGAAACCCTGATTACCAGAAAAATTGAGGATGCACTCGAGGATGTTGAGGAACTCGATTTTATTCGCTCAACATCGTACCGGGAGCGCTCAAATATCGTTATCAAGTTCAGGGACGACAGTGACTATAAACAGCGATTCGATGATGTTCGCCTCAAAGTCCTCTCTGTCACCGGGGATCTTCCTCCCCTCCCCGAACCCCCCGTTTTTAATTTTCTGGACGTAAATGACTGGTTTCCAACAATCAGCGTTAACGTCTCCGGTAACCACAGCAACACGACGCTTGCCCTCGTTGCGAAAGAGTTGAAGATACCGCTGAGTCAGATAGAAGGTGTCAAGGAAACCAAGCTCACCGGTGAATACGCCCGGGAATTTCAACTGATGCTGTCACCGGAAAAGATGCGGCGTTTCGGCATTACTTTTACAGAAGCTGTCGAGCGCCTGAAAGAGGAAAATGTTTCATTGCCGGCAGGCCACGTGGAGACGTCGGCCGGGGAATTTATCATCAAGGTTGACGAGCAGGTCCGATCCCGTGATGATCTGCTGGCTGTAATTATTCGCACCGACAGCGACGGATCCTTCACCCGGATCAGAGATGTCGCCGACGGAGGCTATTTCGGCTACCGGGATCCATTCATCATTACCTCGGTAAACGGCAGTAAATGCTTGACCCTGCAGGTGCTGAAGACCAGCGCCGGTAATACGCTGCACATAACCAGAGAGGTAAAAAGGATTATCAGGGAACTGGGTCCTTCCTATGGTGATGAAGGCATAACGCTGACCATATCCCAGGATTCCAGCAACAGAATCAAAGATTCCATACGTGTGCTCGGTATCAATCTTCTGCTGGGGATCATCCTTGTCTGCCTTATTATCTGGAGGTTCATGGGGTTCAGAAATGCTGCCCTGACAACGATAGGAATTCCGTTCGCCTTCCTGGTAACCATGGTTTTCATGTATCTCACCGGTAATTCCATAAATGAAGTCTCTCTGTTCGCCTTTGTGCTTGTATCGGGCATTATTGTCGATGATGCAATTGTTGTCGTGGAGAATATCTATCGCCACGTGCAATCCGGAAAAGATGTGCGGGAGGCAATTGTCACGGGAACCTCAGAGGTCTTCATACCGGTTGTCTCAGCCACCTTAACCAGCGGACTCGCCTTTCTGCCCATGCTGATAATGACTGGCATGGTCGGTGATTTCTTCGCGATTATCCCCAAAACGATCATCTTCGCGCTGATCGCCTCCCTGCTTGAATGTCTGCTTATACTTCCCTGCCATTATCTCGACTTCGGGGCGCGCAAAGACAGGGGCAGAACCAACCCCCGGAAGAATGAAAGCATCGACCTCCGACACTATCTTGAAGGTGTCCGCGAGGGAGCTGCGATGAGAGCTACGCGCAGCATTTTTACCAGGCTGGTACTGCTCACGCTGCGGCACCAGTTCTTGACACTGGCTAGCCTTGGGGTTGGATTTGCCCTGTCTGTTTATATTTTTGGCAGTTCAGTCACCGGTGCGACCAATCTGCTGCGTATCCAGTTTTTCCCGGACAACTATTCGCTCTTTTATATCGAACTGACCGGCCCCCCGGGAACACCAATTGCCGCAACGGACGAACTGGTGAAAAAGATTGCTGCAGCGGTAATGTCTGAAGGCAGGAACATGCATGAGTCAGCCCTCGGGTTTGCAGGCTTCTACATCAATGAGGACTTTTCTCCCCAATATGGCAACAATCTTGGCCATGTTGCCGTAACCCTGCCGAAAAACAAAGAACGGAGATTTTCTGACTACCCGGAAAATGATGTAATCCGCCACCTCGAATATATCCGGGAGCGGCTCAGCCCGTTAATTCCTGCCGACACGGTCATGTCAATCAGGCCCGAGAAGGATGGGCCGCCTGCAGGCAAGGATTTAAATATAAGGGTACTGGGTACCCACCCGGAAAACGTTGCAGCTCTTGCCGGAAAGATTGGCACCAGTTTACGCAATGATCCGGTTCTGGCCCCCTGGCTTGAGGATCTGCATGATGACCAGGGCAGCAGCGGCAAAATTTTCCGGATTAAGATCAACCGTGAGCGGGCGGCAGAATCGGGTTTGTCAATCGCCCAGGTCACTCGCCTCGCTTCATCTATTCTCAACGGACAGATCGTCGGTGAGATGAAACTTCCTGATGAAACCATTGATATCAAGGTCAGGGCACGTATCCTTGACGATTCAAAAATGCTTGCAGCACTTGATATGCCGATCCTTGACCTGCCGAGCGGAAGGGTGAGGCTCAGGGACATCTGTGAAGCCGAGTTCTCGATTGAACCAGGATATCTCAATCGATTTCAAAACCAGCGGGCAATTACGATCACCGCAAACATCACGGCGGGTGCGCCGCTTTCGAGTCAAATGGTTGTAAAGAAGACGAGGGAATACTACCGTACGATCAGCAATGATTATCCCGGGGCTGCGCTTAATTTTTCCGGGGAACATGAGTCGACCAAAAAATCGTTCATATCCCTGAGCTATGCGTTTATCATTGCTCTTCTTCTCATCTATCTTGTACTTGCGGCGCAATTTCGCTCGTATGTGCAGCCGCTCATCATTATCTCTGCCGTTATCTTTGCGATTACCGGCGTAATCTATGGGACTTTTTTCTCCAGAACGCTTTTCACCATAAACAGCTTTGTTGCAATTGTCGGTGTGACCGGGGTGGTCGTTAACGATTCCCTGGTCCTGGTGGCGTTTCTCAATAATTGTTACCAGCAGGGGCTCAAGCGACGCGAAGCCCTGCTGCTGGCCATCAATATAAGGCTGCGCCCGATTCTGCTCACCACCCTGACCACCACACTTGGTCTATTGCCAATGGCACTCGGTGTTCCTGAATATTCCATTATCTGGGGCAGTATGGCCATGACCTTTGTAACCGGCCTCTGCACCGCTACCGTATTGACCATTATCGTGGTACCAGTCCTGTGGGATATCATTGTCAGGCTGCGTGAAAGAATCATCGGGACGCCTTCAGTGCAAACGGGGTAGTCAGTACTCTATTGTGATCACAGCACAGGACGATCTTGCACCAGGTGGTTGACGCTACCGGTCAAAAATCCGAAAAAAGCGGTGGATTAAATATGATTGAGACTCACAAAAAGTCTAATTTCTGGATGGTAGTGTAAAAAGCTTCATATGCCAAAAACCCGATGCAACGATGGCTAAGTAAAAAGCTTCATATGCGAGGCGCACAAAATCTCTATTATTTCGGCGTACTCCAGTACGTCGTGATGATAGAAATTTTGTAGCAACGAAGCAGATGGAGAGTTTTTACGACGCCATCAACTATTATTTTCAGTCCAGGCTCAGTTTCGTATCAAGAGAGCCGTCCGTCAGCTTTCCATCTGTAATCTCTCTCTGAATCGCCAGGAAATTGGCAATATCACCACTGATTCCACGAATGGGGATTATTTTCCACTCCATCATAAAATCTGTGCCATCCTTTCTGTAATTATAGGTTTTGCCATGAAAAATCTCACCACGGACAAGTTTCTCACTCAACTCATCAAGAACCTCCGGGTCAGATTTTTCTCCCTGCAGCAGGGCCGGCGATCTGCCAAGAAACTCCTCGGGGGAATATCCGGTCATTTCGCAAAGCGCCTGATTCACATAGATAATCGGATATCCGGGCTCCGCCTCAGTAATCATCACGCCTTGAAACGATAAATCCAGGGCGTTCTGCAACATATCCAGCATGACCGATTGAAAATTTTCATCATAACTGAAGATTTCTGACAGGTCTAAAGGTTCTGACATTGTGATCGCTCCTTCATGATATTTTGGTTCCGGGGGGCTGTTGACCCCCATCAGCCCATCTAAACGGTAGGCTGCCGGCAGAGTGAATGGCTTCTTCCAATGATAATAATCGTTGGAGAAAGTTCTTCAATATGTAAAGTAGAAACAGGTACCTTTTTATAATTACAGCAGAGGGAGGCGGAGGATACCGGTCACACGGGTGGGGTTAATTTCCGGGTGCATCGGTTTTAACAGTGCCAAGCACGGTAATTTGCTCCCCTTCTGACCTGCTGGCAAAGACAAGCTCGCCGGATGAGGGATAGAAGCCGGTCAGGGCCGATATATTGACCTGGTGGGTTACAAGTACCAGTGCAGGCCCGAACTCCTGTGCACCGAGCCACTCCTTGACTTTTTGGGTTTGAAAATCCTGTTGCTGGTAGCGCTGAAAAAATGAATTCAGATAGGGCAATTCACCAACCAACCCAAGTTCGAGCAATGCTGCCGTTTCCCGGCAGCGGCACCACTGACTCGAAAAGAGCCGGGCATTATCTATTCCGTTTGCGCGAAACAGCTCCCCTATCGCCCTTGCCTGCTCACGGCCGGCATCGGAAAGGTTTCTTTGTGTCGAACAATCTCCCAGGGTAAAATTCTCAGGATCGCCGGTGCCGGGGGCGATGGCATGACGAAGCAACACGAAGGACCGTCCCATTCTCAGATCCTTCCAGAGGTCTGCTTTCCCCTCTGATGACCATCCTGAGACAGGCTGAAAGATGACAATGTGGAAAAGAAACAAGAGTATCAAACCCATTTTGAAATTGTGGTGCGAATTTTGACCCCGGCACCACGCGCTGTTCGCCAAATGACAGCGTTCTGGAGTTGAGCCAATTTTTCTTGTTTTTATTCTGGAAAACTGGAACTGCTTCTTCATCTTGATCACCGTTAACAATTATGTCATCTACCCGACATCAGTAGCGAGAACAAACAAATACATGCTGAATACCGGTTCTGACGGAAAAAGGTCAGTGTTGCCTTGGATGCAAGTGTGCTTACCGTTCTATAAAGCATGTTTGATGAATACTCAAGTCATCAATAAGCAGGACCCAAAGGAGGCATTTTGATTCCGGCCTGCTGTATCCTTCTGTATCAAAGTACGTCGCAGGTCGTTTTTTAGTTTAAATTTTTCCATTCATGAGGGATCACCATGAAATACCCATGGCTTATTTTACGGATACTTATCTTGACATTGATTCTGGGCAGCCCTGCAGTCGGGTTCAGCCTCGGGGTTGGAGATAAAGCCCCAGCGTTCGTAGCTCAATCCACGCATGGCGAAGTATCGCTGGCAAACTTTGAAGGGGAAAAAAATGTGGTACTGGCGCTCTACTTTGCCGTGTTTACGCCAGTCTGAAGTTCTGAACTTCTCGAATTCCAGCGTGATCTGGAAGAATTTAACAGCCTTGATGCAGAAGTTATCGGTGTCAGTAATGACACTATGGAGACCCTCAGGAAATTCGTTGAGGAGGAAGGTGTGAAATTTGAACTCATTGCAGATACCGACAAAAAGATCAAGAAGCTCTATGGGAGCGGAAGAGTCACCTATCTCATAGATAAGAAAGGGTATATCAGGTTTATCCAGAATGGTGTCCCGAATAACGAGGACTTTCTGAAGCAGTTACAATTGCTACAATAAACTGTATAAATCATGACCCGATCTGACACTTTCTTTGGTTAGGCTTTAATCAGGACTGATAAACCATCGGAAACATACACAAAAAAGATGAATTTTCAGATCATCTTAAACAGTTAACATTGCCAATGCGAGCCCTCTTCAACAGCATTGGAAAGTCTCCCAGTAACATATTGAGAATAGCCCCAATTTGTAAGCACACTCATATGAATCAGATGGCCCACGGAAATTTCTAATTCACAGGAAACTATTTACGACTTTTTAACGGTCAATCTGGATCTATAAGTTTTGTACGGATTCTAATCGTTCTTACGCTCTTGATCAAATTTGATTCAACAGTAAGATTTGATTACTATTCTGAACTATTTTTTGCAATACTCTGATTATACATATTCTTATCGTTTGTATGTCAAAACTGAAAATATTTCTTTTACAATAAATAAAAATATTTTATTTATTTAAAATATCAATTAATTGTAGTTTTCGTGGCTAAAATAGTTAGTAAATTTTAAATTAATACTTTCTTTTATCGATCCCGAATATATATTATTGCAACACGTTAGTAACTCGAAAAAGAGGACTCAACCTAATGACTTTTGATTTCAATGCAGATGAAATTTTTGAAATGGCTGAGCAGATGGAGCGAAATGGTGCAAATTTTTATCGCGACGCTGCTGACAATGTATCTGATGGTAAAAACAAAGAGCTGTTGCTGCGTTTAGCCGATATGGAAGTCGAGCACGAAAAAACGTTTGTCGATATGCGAAAATCTTTAAGCGATCAGGACAAGCAGAGCACTGTTTTCGATCCGGAGGGAGAAACCGTTCAGTACCTGAAGGCTCTGGTCGATACCCGCGTCTTCTTCAAAAAGGAGATAGATGCCACCTCGATGAAAGAGATTCTCAAGGAGGCGCTCCTGGCTGAAAAAGATGCCATTGTCTTTTACCTGGGCATGAAAGATCTTGTACCGGAGGTGCGGGGAAAATCCAATCTTGAACATATCATCAAGGAAGAGATGGAACATATCAAACTGATTGGCCGGGAACTTTCTTCAGCCACATCGTAGAAAAGTACCCATACCGTCGTCAGGGACCGGGCGCCTCTTTAAGAGGGGGTCTGGGGCGGAGACACGGAAACGATCCCGTCTCAATAATCCTGCAGCATATTTTCTATTTGAGCCATTGAAAAAACCGGGCCGTCACTGCAAACGCAAACCTTGCCGATGGTGCAGCGCCCGCAATGGCCGATTCCGCACTTCATTCTATTCTCAAGAGAAATGAAGACCTGGGATGGATTATAGCCTTTATCCCTGAGGGTCAGCAGGGTGAATTTTATCATCAGGGGCGGACCGCAGACGATGGCAAAAGCGTTGTCATCGGCTTCCGGCAGCTCCTGGGTGACGATCGTTGGAATGAGCCCGACGTGGTGCTTCCAGTCAGCACTGCCGGTACTGTCCACTGAGATGTGAGCATCCACACCATCGCTTTTTACCCAGCCATCGAGCTCCTCTTTATACAACAGCATGCCGGGGTTCCGTGCACCGTAGAACAGATGAATGTTGCCAAAAGATTCCCGGTGAGCCGGGTCGAGCATGTAAACGAGTGCTGAGCGCAAGGTTGTAAATGCGTACCCTCCACCGATAAGGACGATATTCTTGTGCTGCATGTCCTGCCACGGGAAACCATTTCCCAAAGGTCCCCTCACACCCAGCAAAGATCCGCAGGGCAATTCGTGCAGACGCCTGGTAACCTTGCCGATCCTGTTGACGGTAAAGAGCAGCTTGTCCCGCTCCGTTGGTGAAGATGCAACGCCAAGCGGAATTTCACCGGTACCGGGAAGCCACAGCATGGCGAATTGGCCGGGCTTGAAACCGGGTTCTTCAAAAAACCTGTCGGCTTCATCCTTGTGCTCGAAATGAAGCTCGAAAGTCTTCATGTTCTTATCGGCCGTCTCATTGGCAACGGCATGGAGAGAAACAGGGTATTTGGTGTATGGATTCAGCACGATATTCCTCCGGCCTCTGCCATCAGCCTGGAGATTTCCCGGATGTCGATATTAACCGGACAATGGATTACACAGCGGCCGCAGCCGACACAACTGACAACACCGTCGTAACGATCTGGGAAGTAGTTCAGTTTGTGCATAAATCGCTGGCGAACCCGCTCTTTTCGCCCGGGTCGCGGGTTGTGACCTGAGGCATGCAGTGTAAAAAGGCTGAACATGCAGGAGTCCCAGCAGCGGGATTGGGTTCCGCACCCTTCAGAGACCTCATCGGTCATATCAAAACAGGTGCAGGTCGGGCAGAGGTAGGTGCAGATGCCGCAATTGACACAGCGCTGTGCTGTCTCTTCCCAGATTGAAAGTGTAAAAAGTGTGCTGCTGTCGGTCTCAGGCTTCACCAGCTCAGACTGCATGGACAATTTCTTTTCTGCCTCTTCTGCAACGCGACGGGAGGTCTCCAGAGCCTCACTGGTCGACTCCTCCATCAGGTCGGCATGGATGAGTGCTCGAGATTTCTCTCGATCTTCGAAGATTGTTATCAGCAGTTCAGCGCCGATATCAGTGATGAGCCCATCCAACCCGGTGTGATCAAAAGGGCCGCCACCGCACGATGAGCAGAAACAGGCGGCTCCCGGACGGTCACAGCCGTAACCAAGCATAGTCGTGTTCTCGATACGTGTTTTGAAATAGATATCCTGGGGATTTCCTCCATCGGGGTCATTTACCAGAAGACGCGCATTGAGTTCAACTGCCCGTGCATCGCAGGGCTTTACTCCGAAAAGCACTTTCGGGGTATCCGGCACTGCCTGTTGCTGTTGAGAGCCATCGCCTTCGTAGCGAAGCAGAACTTCATGCTGCGGCAGAAAATAAGATTTGGCGGAAAGCCGGGTATGGGAGGCAAAATCCAGTTCAAGATGCTCCTCGTATGGGGCAAACAGGGTGATGCCCTGCGCGCGAACGGGAACCTGCACATCGAACGTTTTGCTGAGTCGCTTCAGATAGGCGGGGAGGTGCTCCTTTTTCAGGATGTAACTGTTCATGTTCGCCTCCCGGAGTGCTCATGGTAGGAAGGCCGGAACACGCCATCCGGAGCCTCTGCACCCAGTTCCAGGCCGGGTATATATCCACTGCTTTCCGCAAGATCCCGGTTCAGCTTGGTGGCCAATTGCCGAACCGATATATTCATCGGGCACGCGGTTTCACAGGCACCGCACTCCGTGCAGCGTCCGGCGATATGATGGGCCCTGAAAAAATGAAAATCGAGCAGCCGATCAATGGATGCTCGTGCCGAAAGCCAATGCGATTTTTCCACATCGACAAAACATTGTGAACAATAACAGAGCGGACAGATATCCCGGCAGGCGAAGCACATCAGGCAGTCTTTGAACAGAGCCTTCAATGTTTCTTCTCTGGTAATGCTATCCTTGGGGGATTTCTCAGCTGAGGGGGCGGTATTGTCGGGCTGCCGGCGAGGCTCTGGATTCTGAAGCAAGTGGTCCGCCGACAGCGGTGCCCGCTGGATACAATCGAGGCAGGCCTGGCGATACAAATCGGCACGATCGATGATTACTTCGCCGTCGGTTGAGGTGATGGTTACCTGCTCATCAATGCAGCTCACCTCCAGGACCCGCTCAGGGCCGCCTGCAGCTCTATAGATTTTTTCGGGGTCCAGCATCCCCTCACAGTCGATACCAAGGACAACGATCTGGCGGGTTAGATCAAGGCGGCCTTCCTGGTGATGTACCACCAGGTTGCGCCAGTCGCACCCTTTGGCCGTGACAGCTGTTATTTTCTCGCTATCAGGAGGCAGGAAGTTCGCCAGATTGAGCAGGCAGAACTCATCCCAGCAGAGCTGCTCGGCATCCTCAGGGCTCCGGGCCCAGAAGGGCCTGCGAACCATTGGCACGGTGCCCCGGATAAATCCCAGAACGGCATCGACCTGTTTCTCTTCCAGAAGCGCCTTAGCCTTGGCAATTAATGCATTCTGTAAATCATTCATGTCATTCAATAATGTAGAAAACGGCTGCGAACCAGACGGCGCATGATTCCCGCAACGTCTACACCCTGCGGGCAGGTCAGGCTGCAGGTCTGGCACTGTTTACAGAGCATCAGAAATGAACTGGTCGCCGCCCTGTCAGGGTCATTTCGCTGGATGAAGCGGAGCACCTTGCGTGGGGTGTCTGCTGCAAGAAAAGCGACCTCGCAATATGCCGAGCAGTATCCGCACTGGACGCAGGGAGCGGTTTCTTCCCTGTTAACAGGCGAGCTGTCAGACGTGCTGTGTGTAAGTTCTGTCATAGAGCGGGTGATCCTGCAGAATTATACCTTGAACGGGTTGGGGCCAAGTTCTTTCAGATCCTTGATATACGCTTCGAGAATACGAACAAGGCGCGCACTGTCCTGAATTTCAACACTTTCAGAACGCACCCGCTCGGGTTCGATCATCATCGTCGTGAGTTTTTCACGGAGGTCGCCGCTGCGTTTCTGTACCAGCCGATTGCCGTTGACATAGTGGCACTGGCCATCACTGCAGCCGGCAATCAAGATGCCGTCGATCCCTAAAGCCAGAGCATCTGCGACCACCGCATTGTTTACCGCCCCGGCACAGGGTACCTTCACATAGATGACGTTCAGCGGAAGGGGGAGACCGGAGTCCACGGCCGCCCGGGCCGCGAGATAAGCGTCATTCTCGCACAAAAAGGCAAGAATGACCGGATCTTCATAGTCGAGGAAAGAGTTTTCGAGTACTCCAATCTGGGCTGCCAGCTGCTTGATCGTGAAATTGTTCAGCGATATGGCCGCGACCGGGCAGGTGCCCATACAATTGCCGCACTGGCGGCATTTGCCCAGGTCCGGTTCGGGAAAGCCCTTTTCGTCATAGTGGTAGCAGGCAAAGGGGCATTCCTCCACGCATCGCTTACATTCATCGCATTTGGTTTTATCGACGATCGGAAATGTCGGCTTGATCGAAATCGATCCGTCGAGAAAATTGAGTGCTTTGAGTGCGGCCCGGTTAGCAGAATCGATCGACTGGGAAACGTTCATCGGGCCGCGGGCACAGCCGCCGCTCAGTATTCCGGTGCGTTGACTTTCCTCGGGATAGCACTGGTAGTGGCCGGTAAGGAAATTGCTGTCGTTGAGCGGCAGACCGGATACTTCAGCAAATTCCGACCCCGCCTGGGACAGCTGCATGCCGCCGGCAAGTACCAGAAGGTCGAGATCTTTTTTGATGGGCTTGCCAGAGAAAGTGTCTTCTGCAATGGCGGTTACCTGACTGCTGTCGGATTCCGAACCGGTAATCTTCGGAAACCCGCGCACGAACAGGATATCTTCGGATGCCATGGCCGCCTGATACATATCCTCTTCAAAACCGTTGCAGCGCATGTCCTGATAGTAGACGACACAGGTAACGTCCGGCTGCATGCTTTTAAGTTGTTGAATCTGTTTGATCGTGGCGGAGCAGCAGACACTTGAGCAGTAACTCAGGTGGAGATTGTTGCGGCTTCCGACACACTGCACGAAGCCGACCGTCTTCAATTTTGCTAGCGGCGGCGCCGAAAGGTTGTCCAGACCGCGGGACAGGCGGCTCAGCAATTGCTCCATCTCCAGGTTGCCGATAACATTCTGGTAAACGCCATAACCGAAATAGGTGCTCATCCTGGAGAGCGGGTATGGGTCCCAGCCGGTGGTGGCTACGACCGCACCTGCTTTAAGGTTCTGTTCGCGGGAAACCTGGTTCAGCTCGATGGCCTTGGTGGGGCAGATACCTTCACATTCGGCGCAGCCTTCAGGACAGGCATGACGTTCCACCACATAGCTTTCGGGAAAAGCGTAGGGAAGCGAGGGATGGATGGCTTTGCGAGTGTCAATGACAAGAGAACCGATACCTTTTTCCTGCTGGTATGGCGGCTCATCCTGGACACTGTCGCCAAAAATCGGTATGTCCACAGGGCAGACCACTGCGCACTGCCCACAACCGTTGCAGCGGTTCTCGTCAACATAGCGAGGCTCGGTTTGCACGGTTACCGAGAAATTACCTGCAGCGCCTTCAACGGCGGTCGGCTTCGACAAGGTATGAAGGGTCAGTTTATCAGAACCCCGCAGGGATTTTAATACATACTCGAGTCCGCAGTGGGGGTCGCAGTGCAGCGGATAAAATCTTGAAAGCAGCGCAACTTTTCCGCCTACCCCGCTCTGTTGCTCAATGAGATGAACCGGTTTTCCACGCTCCAGAAAAGAGGCGGCCACATGAAGCCCGGCAATTCCCGCGCCGACAACAACAGCAGCCTCGGTGGCTGGAATTGCAAGCGGTTCGAGCGGTTGGAGAAACCTGGCATGAGCAGCTGCCATTTTGATCAGACTGAGCGCTTTTTTCTGCTGAACGCCTGACTCCTCCGTACTCTGGCCGATGCCATGCAGCTCGAGGTCACACCATGCATGCAGGTGGGAGTTTAGATCGGCTTCCGCCAGTTTCTTCTTGAGCATATCCTGCTGCCTGGCGGTAAAACGACCAGCCCAGACAATTCGATCAATCTCGCCGGTTTCGATCTTCGCTCTGACACGTGAGAAGAAATCCTCTGACCAGGGGTCAGTTACCAGCTCACCGTATTCAACTCCCTTGGTCTTTCCACACTTCTCAATGAGGCCGGGGAGGTCAATTGCCGCACCAATTTTTCCACCGGCATCGCAGAGGTACATGCCAATTTTCGGGATTTTTTTTTCCATGGATCAATCAGTTCTCGTTTTGCAGCGAAATCGTTCCACCTTGCCGTTTATATCGATACATGTCCAGGTGATGGTGTTGGTTCCCATCATCGGAATCAGTTTGGCGCCGTGATATCCAAGTTGAAACGGCATGCGGGTTTCAATTGCCCCGACCGGACAGATCTTGGTGCAGGACATGCAGTCCCAGCAGTCACTGGACTCCCGGCAATAGGCTTTGCCGTTTTCACCCAGGGTCATCAGGTTTCCGGGACAAACCTGTTCGCACAACGGTTCATCCTGGGCTTTGCATCCATCGCATTTTGAAAAATCTACTTTTGGAGCCATATTTCCTTCCTCCTTGGAGGTTGAGCTTAGTTGCTATTCGCCGGGAACAAGCTGTTCGTATGGGCGGGTAAATGTTTCGATCTCGCCGGATTCCTTGTTGAGACGGCTCTCGACGAAGCAGTTTAACTCTGGATCGATTTCCGGATAATCGCTGCGTGTCTGCCAACCCTGCCAGCGGGTTTCCTTGCGTGACTTTAGATGATGACAGACGATCTCGGCAACATCGAGGCGGTCGACAACCTCATGAACGAGCATCAGATCGTGAAGGTCTCCAGCGTACAGAAACTCGATCTGTTTTTTAAGCATTTTCAAATGCTTAAGCGCATAGTCGAGACGCTCTTCATTGGTGCGGTAGAACTGGGATGTGCCGCCGGCATACTCATCCATCAGACGCTGCATGCGCTCTTCCATTTCCCGGGCTGAGACACCGTCAAAATCTTTACCTTTGAACAGAGCTGAAAATACACGCTTTTTCTCCTGCTCAACCTGGTCGCTGTCGAGTTCGGGCAGGGTAAGCGATTCGACATATTTCAGTGCGCCTCTGGCTGCCAGTTTTCCTTCTGCGGCACAGCCTCCGACAAACTTGTTCGGATTGCCGCCGGCAGTTTCCCCGGCAGCAAAGAGCCCGGGAACGGTGGTCATCCGCTCCAGATCAACCCAGTAGCCGCTGCCCGTGTGGCCGCCGACGATATATGGATCGGAGCCATAGATCTCGATTGGTTCTTTGGTTATGTCCTGCCCACGGCTCGCCAGGTAGAGTACGAAAGATGGTCGTTCGTTGAGATAGTCGACCTTCAGGTCCCTGACCTCTTTGGCGTCCAGGTGGGTAGTGTCGGCATAGGTTGGCCCCCTGCCCTCCAGCCACTCTTCCATGGGTGCGTTTGCCCGAATGTAGCGAGGTGCTTTGTCTCCACCAAGGTGAGCGTATCGTTCTTCGAGTATGCGCTCGCCCCTGGCGTTGATGATATTTGATTTATAGCCGACAGAAATCGTATCGATCGGTCCGCAGAAATCTTTGGAGCGGGTGGCGACCCAACGCTGCTCCATGGAGGTAAACTCGGCTCCTTCGCGTATGCCCATTGCATAACCGGTACCCACGTTGAAGGGACACATCCAGGTCTGGTGGTGCGAGTCGCTGGAGTCTGAGGTGTATGACTTATAGAGGCCGCATGCCCCGCCCGTTGCTACGATCGTCGCCTTGGACCTGAAGACATAGAATTTACCGTCACGTACACCAAATCCCATCGCTCCGACACACTGGTCGCCATCCATCAGGAGGCTGGTGGCAACGATGCGGTTGTAAACATCTGCTCCGTATTCCATGGCTTTTTCAGCCATGATGGGCTTGAGCGCCTCTCCATAAATGGAAATATCCCAGCCGCCGCGGTACTGGATCTGATCGTCCTCATCCCTGACGATGGGAAGTCCCCAGCGTTCGAGATCATCGACCGCTTCGTTGAGTTCCCGGGCGTTGCTCAGGGTCAGGTCTTCTCTGAGGGGACCGCCGCCGACCTGGTCGCGGCACCAGCGCACAAGGTCTTCAGGTGTTTTCCCTTCGGGGATATAGGTGTTGATCGCATCCATGCCGGCGGAGCAGGCGCCGCTGCGGCTGATGTGAGCTTTCTCCATGATCGTGACTTTTGTGTCGGGATTGAGCTTTTTGGCCTCGATAGCTGAAAAGCACCCGGCATTGCCGCCACCGATTATCAAGAGATCGGTTTCGACTATTTCAGTTGTGACGTTTTCCAGGCTTTCAGGTAGTTGTGCAGCCATCATACTCTCCTTTTATAGATGATGAGGGAATTGCATGTAATGAAGACGGGTTAACAATTGGTAATTATCCTGTTGCCGCTATTTTTCCATGGTGACGGCCTAAAAACTATCGGCTGGGCGATAGAGCAATTAAAATTATTGCCCATTCGAACAAAAAGGTGTTTTTTTATTTTATTACGCAATCTTAGTATAGATGATGGAGACAGTTATGATCGTGATGACCGGTAAGAAGTGGTGATAAAACCGGGAAGAAAGGAAAAGAACAGATTAATGTTTACTGTGAATTCATAACAGTGCTTCGCACATTGATTGCTTTGTGTCAGGCATCACACAGGCGATTGATATGAAGCCGGTCGCTTCATTCTGGCAAGGCAGCGTGGGCAAAAATGAAAAATACGTGGCACCTCAGTGAGCAGGGCTTTTTTTCCGACATTTCAGAGACGGTAAAATCAGCATTTTTTGTTGTTGCTGAGCGAACCCTTCTCAAAAAGAATGCGTTTATTTTTCATGAGGGTGATCCCAGCAACCACTGCTACTACCTGCAAAAGGGAGCAATACGAATATTTAATTTTACGGAGCTGGGCAAGGAACCGATCATTTTTATCAGGAATGCAGGTGAGCTGTTCGGCCTGGCGGAAATCATAGACTCGAAACCCCGGAAATGCAACGCTCAGGCCATTACCAGCCTCGAACTTTACACCGTCAGCAAAGCCGACTTTGAGAAGCTTCTTGAAGATCATTACCCATTATCAAGAAAGGTCATGAGTGTGCTTGGCAGGCGCCTGCGATACCTCGGCGAGCAGATGGAAAATCTTATGATCTGTGATGTTCACACCCGCGTATTAAAGCTGCTGCTCTACCTGATTCACCACAAATACGAGGAATCTGACCCGGAGCAGCCGATAACGGTCCCGCTCAATTTATCACAATCGCAAATTGCCTCGATGACCGGGTCCTGTCAGCAGACCATCAGCAGTATTTTGAAAAGTCTTAGCGAAAATGGTCTGATTCATCTTGAAAAACGAACACTTACAATCATCAATCCAGCAAAGGTGATGGATATCATATACCAGGAGCCGTTCAAGATTTCCGAAATCACCTGCAACCACTAGCCGCCGCTGATGTGTCTCCAACCGTTCTATCGTTGTTCCTGCCACCAAAAGACCTACTCAAAATGCAGAATCCCCGCGATCGCAGTTCAGGCCTATTCTGATAACAGCTGATCGACCTTCCGCTAACGGCTCGAGTTACCACTATCGATGGTCAAGTAAGTGCCTGGGTGATCAGTGTCAGCGACGCCCTTGAGAAAAATGTCAAATATCAAAAAACTATCGTGCAGGCGATATTCTTGTAAGAGCAAAATTGGTAGAGATTAGCGGATATGAATTATCGCTGTCTCAAGTGACCCTTTGTCACAGAAGCTAACCCCCGTATTCCTGGGGAAAACCCTGTTTACAAAAAGGAGGAGTATCATGCGCACGTCCCCGATGTCTTTGCTTATAGCTGCTGTTCTCGCAAGTTTTTTTATTGTTTTTCCGGTCCTCGCGGCAGATTACCCGAGTCGCCCGATAAAAATGCTTACCATGGTAAAACCCGGAGCCCAGATTGACCTGCTGGCAAGAAAAGTGGCTGAAGAACTGAAAAACGAACTCGGTCAGCCAGTACTGGTATCCAACAACCCCGGCGGCTCCCACGGCAGCGTCATGGCAGCCGAACTGTCCAGGGCCAAACCGGATGGATACACCCTTGGTATTGGTGCCACGGCGGCCTACACCTATTCACCACACTATGTAAAGACCAGTTACGAGTTTGATGACTTCACTTTTATTTCAAAGCTTGGTCTGAATCAGAGTGGTATTGTCTGCCGTCCTGATCGTCCATGGAAAACGCTTGGCGATGCATTTGCCTGGGCAAAACAAGAAGGCAAAGGTTTGACCTACATGTTTCAGGGGTCCGACGACCGCGATGTGATGACGCGAATTGCAGCCACTGAAGGTGTCGAGCTTTCTTTCATGCCAAGCCAGGGTGGACCCTCGATTATCTCAGCAGTGCTCGGTGGCCATGCTGATCTGGGTCACTTGGGGGCAATCCTGTTTGGCTATGTGCCAGAGAAATTGACGTTGCTCGCCGCGACGACACCGACCCGGCTCGTTGCACCACCGGAACTCAAGGATTTTCCCGACGTTCCGACCCTGAAAGAGCAGGGCTGGGATGAGTCTGTCGAAATGTTTATCGCACTGATCGGCCCCAAAGGACTTCCCGAGGCTACGCTGACCCGCTTGGATGAAGCGATAACAAAACTCAAAAATGATGAAGCATTTCGAGAATTTATTGCCGTAAAGCTGAAAATGGGTCCGGTCACCTATGGGCGCGCCTATGCAGAAGATTATATGCAAAAAGCCTATGATCGCTTCGGTGCCCAGGCTGCGGCAATGAAGAAGTAGTTCGTAGCGTTTTCAAATCGGCAGTGCCGCAGGAGCAGCTAGCGCTTGCTTTCCTGCGGCACTGCTTTTAACGGTTCAGGAAAACGCCGTCGGTTCATGCCCAACTTACATTATTAAAAACCACGAAATGATATCTGCAACAAGCGGAGAGCAAAGGAGAATTTCATGACTGGGCCGCAGAGGGATAATCTACTGTTCAGCTCGATTGTACTTTCCTGTGTCGTTTGTCTTGTCTGGGTTATTCCAAATTACACCCCTGCGTACCCCGGCTATGGCGTTCCCGGGTCACTCGTTCCCAATGTGGCGGTCTCCACGATTCTCTTTCTTTCACTGCTGGCTCTTTTGTCCAACCTCGTCAGTTCTTCGAGGACCAGACGCGACAACAGGGGGCAGCAACCCGACAAAAGCCCGGTCGACCGGATACACCTGAGTCACCTGCTACTGTTCATGGTGCCTAGTTTTCTAATGATGCCCACCATGAAAAAATTTAATTTCCTGCCATACGACCTGGGCTTCATTCTTCCAGGGGTAATTTTAATGCTCGTTATGCAGTGGTTGTGCGGGCAACGTAAACCAGTTCCACTGGTCCTGGTGGCAGTAATTCCAGTTGGCGTTATTTATACCGCCATCCGCTTCGGGCTTGGCGTCCCCATGCCATAATGCAGCAAAACAAAAGGTGAAACTCAATGTTTGAAGTCGTCATTGCGGGATTCATTGATTCCCTGCAGTTTTCCAACCTGCTTTTTGTATTTGTCGGGGTGACTGCGGGTATGATGGCGGGTGCGATTCCAGGCGTCAACGGTCCGATGGCCATCGCTCTCTGCATACCGCTGTCATACTATATGTCGCCAATGGCAGCTATCGGCTTTCTTGTCGGACTGAACAAAGGGGCCTTTTTTGGCGGCGCCATCTCCGGAGTTCTGCTCAACACGCCCGGCACCCCTGAGGCTGCAGCGACAACCTGGGATGGTTACCCGCTGGCCCAGCAGGGCAAGGGTGAAAAAGCCCTGCGCATGGCCTTGTAC
>CBDUGK010000007.1:0-83669 GCA_965366875.1 uncultured Desulfobulbaceae bacterium
CTCCGTCAACTCACCCGGCGCGCAACAGTCACTGATAACCACAGGGAAAAAGGACAAAGGATGAAAACAATACTCGTACTCGTCACACTGGCAATCGTGGGCAGTTTCTCCCACACGACACTGCTGTATGCCGAAGGTGAAAATCCATCGGATTATGCTCTGGTTGTAGAGGCTACGCAGCAGAGCAAGCTGGATTATGAACAGTTGCGGACCAGACTGTTTCAACGCTACACCCCGATTATTGAGCAGATGGAGAAAGCCACAACCGGCTACACCAGTATTTTCTCCGGTGGTTCAGCGGGTGGATTAACAATCGGTGCAGGTTCCATCCCCGAGGGTTTTACCCCCTGGTGGCAGTCACGGGTCAACAGCCGGATCAACCCGGCAGCAGAGGGCATCCCGACCGACGTCACCTCGCTCTTCAGCCGGGCGCTGAAACACTCTTCGCAGATCAAGGTATTCAGTGACCTGCCGCTTATTCGCCAGACCACCATTCAGGAAGCTGAAGGGCCCTATGATTTCAGGCTGTTTGCCGAAGGGCGACTCTCCGATCTCGATGAACCGGTAGGAGATGACCTGCAGACCGGGGGGCCTCTGCGTTATGAAGAAAATACAAAAAATATCGAGTACGGGGTGCGCAAAAAATTCCTGACCGGCACCGAGATTGAACTGAAACAGAATATCGGGGGTATGAATACCAACTCCATTTACTTCAATCCCGAAGATCAGGCCCGCACCGGCACCTACCTGACCATTACCCAGCCGCTGCTGAAAGGATTCGGCATCGCCTATAACCGCTCACCTATCGATCTCGCCGGTATCGATCATTCAATTGCTCAGGAGGAGCTGCGACGCAATGTGGAGAGCCACCTGCTCGAGGTGTCCCGCGCCTACTGGGGCCTCTACCTGGAACGCTCACTGCTGCTCCAGAAAGAGCAGCTCGCCAGGAAAAGCCTGGAAATCTACAGACAGATGCAGCAGCGTACCGGCATGGATGTCCCGCCCAGCCTGCTGGCACGCTCCAAATCCCTGGTCAGCGCCCACGAGCTTGCCGCCATGCAGGCGGAATATGCGATGCTCAATGCCCAGTCCCGCATTCGAGCCCTGGTAAATGATCCCGAACTCATCTCCGCAGCCAGCCTGGAAATGATCACCAGCCAGCTGCCGCAAAACACCCTGTTTGAAATTGATTTTGACCAGGCACTGCAGACCACCCTGAGCAATAGACCCGAAGTGGCTCAGGCGATAAAGCATATCCAGTCTGCCTACCTCCGGCTTGAACGGTCTAAAAGCGAACTGCTGCCCGATCTCGATCTTTTTTTTCAGACCTATGTAAAGGGGCTCGAGGGTGATTACGAATACAGCGACGCCTACTCCAACCAGTTTAATGATGGAGAGCCCAGCTATGTTACCGGTCTGCGCTTTGAATTTCCGCTTGGGAACAATGGTGCCGAAGCCCGCAACCTCAGGAAAAAGCTGGAGATTCGGCAACTTCTGCACCAGCTTGACACCACCGTTGAAAACGTTCTGCTGGAAGCCCAGGTTTCCTATCGGGAACTTGAAAAGAACTACCGTTCCATGGTGCAGAGTTACCAGATCATGCTCTCTGATGATGAAGAGGTGAAAGCCCTTCTCTCCCGGGTTGATTATCTCCTGGCCAACAGCGAGCCGTATGGTGATGTGTTATATCGGCTGATGGATGCCAGTGAGCGGTTGACCGACTCGGAAGAGCTGTTTGCCAAAAGCGAACTGACCTATAATTACTCCCTCTATAACCTCCACCGGGCCATGGGAATCCTGGTCAGCACAAACAACATCACCTTCACCGAGGAAAAACCCGAAGATGGGGATACCTTGCCGGCAATCTATGTTCGTCAGTAAAACAGCTCGCTGCACCACGATCGGCACAACCAGGACTCCTGGTGCAGCGAGATTCTCTGCCGGTTTTTATCTGCTTATCGCCGTTTCTTTTCTTTTTCGGGCGGAACAGGGTTTTTGCCAGACCTTTGACACGTTTCTTGAACCCAGCCAGATAGTCGACATCTCTTCACCGTTTCGAAACCGCATCACCGATATTCATGTCGGTATCGGTGATCGGGTCAAGGCCGGTCAGCTCCTTGCCGAACTGGACAGCCAGGTTCTCAGGGCAACGCTCGATTCCGCTGAGACAGCGGCTTCGTTTCAGGGTCGTATCGACTCAGCAAAAGCCCTGGTCAGCATGCAGCAGGACCGCTATAAGATGCTGCAGGAACTTGAAAAGAGCGGCAACGCCCGTCCCCAGGAACTGGTGAAGGCTCACACCGATCTGGTCATGGCCCGCGCTCAACTGCAGAGCGCCCTGGATGACAGGACATTGAAAAAACATGAAGCCGGCATCATCCGCGCCCAGATAGAAGAGCGTAAACTGCGCAGTCCCGTTGACGGTGTTGTGGTGAAAATTTCC
The DNA here is from genome assembly GCA_965366875.1 of uncultured Desulfobulbaceae bacterium. Taxonomy (GTDB): domain Bacteria; phylum Desulfobacterota; class Desulfobulbia; order Desulfobulbales; family Desulfocapsaceae; genus MADRE3. The sequence goes on from CBDUGK010000007.1 coordinate 2,444, forward strand.
AGGCAGCAGGCGGAGTTAATCGGCGGCGGTGACGGGGAAGAATTTATGACCGTTGTCCAGCTCGACCCGCTGCTCGCCGTTTTTCATGTACCTCCTGACATTTCGAGGAACCTGCAGGAAGGGGCAGGAATCCCCCTGGAGAGCGGCGGAGCCAGGGTTACCGGCGAAATTGATTTTATCTCACCGGTCATCAATGCCCAGAGCGGTACCGTCGAGGTTCGTGTCACCATTACCAACCCGGATAACAAGCTGATAAGCGGCAGCCGCTGCACGTTCAGCAAACAGTAACTACACGGAGACAAATTCCATGACAGACGACACAAAAAAACAACAGCAGATCAAGGTTCGCTATAATGAAACATCGGCCCTCTATGCTTCCCAGTTTATTGTCAACACCAGCGGTGAAGACCTGATTATAAATTTTTCCTCAGGCCCGATCACCGATCCAGCCGGCGGGGAATCCATCCTGCCTGTCCATACCCGGATGGCAATGACCATCAATGGTGCCAGACGCCTGCATAGCGTGCTGGAAAACATTCTGGGCAAACAGGGGGCTGATGCAGCAAAGATTCCTGCCGCTGCGCAGGCAAATCTCTCGGACGTCAACTAACGACAACTCGTACTATTGAGCGATACAGTGTCAACCCGCTCCACCCAGGGCAGCGCCGTCATCCGGCGCCCTGACATTCACCAGCTCTCCAGCCAGCTTCTCCGGCTGGCGGACCAGGCTGGTAATCGTCACCGGCTTGTCCTGGACTTCCTGCAGGCAGCCATCGGTCTGGTCAATGCCGCAGGGGTGATCTATTTTACCCGCAACCAGGGCGGTGGTCTTGCCGTCGAGCAGCAGCTGCTCTCCCGACAGGCCCTTTCCTGGTCTTCAGACTTAGTACAGTGCATGCAGCAGGACGCAGAGCGTGCCCTGACCAGCGGCCGGGCACAATTCAGTTCGCTTGAAGAATTCCCCGCCGCCCAGCTGCTCTCCTGCCCGGCAGGATATGAGCGCCAGCATACCGGTTGCCTGTCTTTTATTGTTCTCACAGGTGACCAGCCTGTCGAATCTTTTCTGGTGATCATTCAACTTCTGACCACCCTGCTCAACTCCTTTCTTGAAAGGAGTTCTCCCCCGGCCGGCAGCGACAGGGACCTGTTCCGACAGCTGGTCAGCCTTGTTGCCACTACTCTTGAATACCGCTACCAGCCGGAATCCATGTTGCAGCTCAACGCCCGGCTGCGTTCCTGGGCAGAGTGCGAGCAGGTGGCAATCGGCACCATCACAGCTTCCGGACGGATGATTCTGAGTTCGCTGTCTCACCTCACCTCTGTAGATCTGCGCAGCGAACAATCGCGGATCTTTACCAAAGTGCTCAATGAATGCGCCATTCAACCTGACATTCTCGTTTTCCCGGCAACCAGCGAGACCTTGGAACAGAGTTCACCTCTTTTTCAGGAGCTGCTGAACATCAGTTCAAACACTCAGGCTGTCGGACTTTCGCTCAGCGATTCGCATGGCACCATGACAGGTGCGGTCATTTTTCTGTGGGACAAGCCGGAAAACCGACAGCGACTCATTTCATCCCTTGGTGCAGGCAGGAGCGTGCTGGCCTCCTGTCTTTCCGTCATGCAGGAAAAAGGCGGCACAGGTGTTTCCGCTGTCATGAAAAGCCGGTCAGCAGGCAAGACGCGCCGTTTCAGCAGATATCTGCTGCTGCTTGCGGTCATAGCGCTGCTGGGTGCAATCAGCATGCTGCCGCTGCCATTCCGCCTCAGTACGCCATGCGTTGTGCAGCCGGTTTCAACCAGGTTCGTGGTCGCCAGGTTCGATGGAATTCTCCAGGAAGTCCTGGTACAGCCCGGAGACGAGGTTCAGGACGGTGATACGCTGGCCATCCTCGATGGCCGGGAAAATGAAATTACCCGGGCGGCGGTGACGGCAGAACGCAACAAGGCCCGGAAAATGCGGGATCATCATCTGGCGCTCGGCAATACTGCCGGGGCCCAGATTGCCAGACTCGAGGAACAGCGGCTCGAAGAGCAGCTCAGTTTGCTGCTCGAGCAGGAAAAACATCTCATCCTGCTCAGCCCGGTTGGCGGCATGGTGCTCTCCGGCGATCTGAAGAGGGCACTCGGCAGCCCGGTAAGCAAAGGCCAGAGTCTGTTTGAAGTGTCGCCATTAAACGTAATGATTGTTGAGCTTGCGGTGCGCGAAAACAATATTGGCTATCTGCAGCCGGACATGGACGTACGGGTACGCTTCGACGCCTATCCCGAAGCCGCCTGGGTCGGGTCCATACAAAAGATCAACCCGAAATCAGTAATCAGGGAGAATCGCAATGTTTTTATCGCCGAGCTCGAATTCGACAACCCGGACGGCAGACTCAGGCCCGGTATGCAGGGAAAAGCCGTGATCCAGGCCGGCTCCAGACCGCTTGGCTGGATTCTTTTTCATAAACCCTGGTATACCCTGCTGCAACTAAAGGATTTCTTCTTCTAAACCATTATGGCCCACCCCGAATCATCCCTGCCGAGACTCCGCTCCGAGCTCCGCTTCTCCCCGGTCAAGGAAGGCAACCGGATAGAGTACATCCTGGAAGACCCCGTTCGTAATACCTTTTACCGGCTTGGCCTCGAGGAATATCTGTTTATCAGCAGGCTGAACCAGGCCTCCGGACTTGAGCAATTACTGGAGAGTGTCGCCCAGACCGGCAATACGCAACTGAGCGCCGAGCAAGCCCAGGCTATCCTGAACTGGCTGGCAGCCAGGCAGCTCCTGCAGGTAGATGATGCCGCCCCCCTTGTTCAGGCACTGGAACAGGAAGAAAAACAGAAAAATGCACGGCACTTCAGCCGACTCAATATCATTACCATCAAGGTGCCACTGTTCAACCCTGACCCTCTGCTGAACTACCTGAGCCCCAAGTTTAACTGGCTGACCGGCAGGTGGTTTGCGGCACTCTGGCTGATCCTTGCCGCCTCGGCACTTACTGTGCTTTTTTCAAAATGGCAGGAGTTCAGCAGTCAGGCGATTGGTTTTTTTTCAGCCGGTAATGTGCTTTTTATCTGGCTCATCTGGTTTTTCCTCAAACTTTTTCATGAATTATTCCATGCCCTGGTCTGTCGCCGCTACGGCGGCAGAGTCTATGAGGCCGGCATCCTGTTTATTCTCTTTATTCCGCTGACCTATGTCAATGCCACATCATCATGGAATTTTCCTTCAAAATGGCAGCGCATTCATGTCGCCGTGGCCGGCATGTTCCTCGAACTCGGTATTGGCTGGGCGGCACTCCTGGTCTGGGCTGGACAGCCGAATACCACGACGGGATTCATTGCCCATAACACGGTTATCATCGCTTCGGTCAGCTCCCTGCTCTTCAATGCCAATCCGCTCATGCGTTTTGACGGTTATTACGTCCTTTCTGACCTGATCGGCATACCTAATCTTTACAGCCGCGGTCTGCAGTTCATCAAGTCCGTCGGCGCACGCTGGTTTCTCGGTATCTCCTCTGCCGCTGTCTGGCAGAACGGTCCGAAATTATGGTTTATCAAGTTCTATGGTGTCGCCATTTATCTCTGGCGCCTCTTCATTCTTGTTTCCCTTGGCTATATCGCCAGCACCATGGCCGGAGGCTTCGGCATCCTGGCAACGATCGGCGCTGCCGTTGTCTGGGTCGGCACACCGCTCTACCAGTTTTTCAAGCGTTTGCCGTTTTACCGGCAGCAGAATCCTCATGTCCTGCGCCACCTGCTGCTGCATCTGGTTATAACCCTGCTGGTCATCTTCGCCGGCGTTCGTTATACTAGTTGGGAGCAGAGAATTCAGGCTCCCGCAGTAGTTGAATACCAGCACCAGTATAGCGTACGGCCTGAAACCCGAGGCTTTGTCAGCATTGTCCACGTCACCACCGGCCAGCAGGTGCGGCAGGGAGACCTCCTGCTGACCCTGGAAAACGATGAACTGTCATACACAGCTCGTGATCTGCAGCTGCAGACTCGGCAACTGAAACTGGAAAGCCGCCTGGCCCAGTCCAACGGGGAAATAACCAAACTGCAGATCCTGCAGGAGCAGCAGCAGAATTTGTCAGGAAAACTGCAGGACCTTGAGGCGGACCTGAGAGCGTTCGAAGTCCATGCTCAGGGTGACGGTGTCGTCGTCGGCACCGGCCTGGATGCAATTGAGGGAACCTATCTTTTCAGGGGCCAGGAAGTTTTCTGGATCGTCAGCCCGGAACAGAAACAAATCTCGGCAAGCGCCTCCCAGGATGACATTGAACAGTTCCGGGCGCTGCTGAACCGGCCCCTGAAAATAGATATGCGGTCCGCAGGGCTCGGCACTTTTACCGGCACACTCAGGCAGGTTTCACCCAACGCAACCACCGAATTGATCCATCCGGCGCTTGGGGCTGTCTACGGAGGGCCGCTCGATGTCCGGCAGCAGTCTCTCGGTACTGTCGGGGAGGACATGGAGCAGCGCTATCGTTTTGAGTTGTTTACGCCGCGGTTCAGACTTGATGTTGAGCTGCCCGCAGAGCTGACTGAAAAAGTCAAAGACGGTCAACCGGCAACGCTGTACACGCGTGGTTCCAGAATTTCACTCGGCCAGATAATTGTCAATAAGGGGCGCGACTGGCTGCAGAACAAAAATTCCCTGCTGGACAGGTAGTCCAGCAGGGGAGTACGCTCTTCAATTACGGAAAAATTCTCGAAATCCCCACAGAGAAGACCTCTTTTACAAAGCGGCGATCACACGGTCAGTAAACGAAGTCGTTGTTTCCTTGCCGCCGAGATCAGGAGTCAAAAGCCCCTCTGAAGTAACTGTCTCAACGGCCTCCATCAGTGCATCACCGGCCGTTTTCTCACCAAGGAAATCAAGCATCATCTGAACCGACCAGAGTGTTGCAATCGGGTTCGCTATGCCTTTTCCGGCGATATCCGGGGCGGAACCATGAACCGGCTCAAACATTGAAGGATATTGTTTCGACACATTGATGTTGGCTGACGGCGCAATACCAATGCCGCCGGCGATCGCCGGGCCGAGATCGGAAAGGATATCGCCGAAGAGATTACTGCCGACAACAACGTCGAACCAGTCGGGATGCTGGACAAAATTGGCGGTAAGAATGTCTATGTGAAACTGGTCACAGGTTAAATCGGGGTAAGCTGCGGTAACTGCTTTGAAGCGCTCGTCCCAGAACGGCATGGTGAAGCGGATGCCGTTTGATTTGGTTGCCGAGGTAATATGCCTGGCCGGCCTTTTCTGGGCGAGATCGCAGGCGAACGTGAGTATCCGGTCGACTCCCGTCCTGGTAAAAATCGTTTCCTGAACCGCAAACTCCCGTTCGCTTCCCTCGAAGAGTCGCCCGCCAATTTCTGAATACTCGCCTTCTGTATTCTCCCTGACCACGATGAAATCTATATCGCTGCTGTCCCTGTTGGCGAGCGGTGAGGAAACCCCTTTCAGCAGCCTCACCGGCCTGAGATTAACATATTGATCGAACCGGCGTCTAATCGGCAGCAGCAGTTCCCAGAGCGAAACATGATCGGGGACAGCAGGGTCTCCGACAGCACCGAGCAGGATCGCATCAAAGGGTCTGATCTGCTCGAGCCCATCTTCCGGCATCATTTTACCATGCTCACGATAGTATTCGCATGAATAAGGAAACTCTTTGTAGGAAACGGTGAAATTGAATTTTGAGGCCAGGACATCCAGAACCCTGACGCCCTCAGGTATTACTTCTCTGCCAATTCCATCACCCGGTATTAATGCTATTTTATAGCTCATGGTCTGCTCCACTTCGTCTTAATTGATTTGTCTGCCGGTAGTTTCTTGCCATTCTCGGTTCAAACGTTCAAACACACGTGTCTTGTTACTACAATGAAATGATTGAAATATCAATACAACCCTGGAAAGGCAGCGGTGTCATCACTATTCGCTAAACGGATCAACCGTCTGCCAGACAACGTTGTACCGCCCTGGAGTTATTGCAGCCATAAAGCCCGGCCGTTCATTCAATGTGTCTGCCGGCAGCTGGTGCTGCACCACAACCCAGCTTTCACCCTGGTAACTCAGCTGGGTCCTGTCCTTGTCAAAAATGTTCGTTATCCTGCAGCCGGCAAGACCGGAGAGACCATGACCGGTGGCCTTCAACACCGCCTCCTTGGCCGTCCAGTAGCGGAAAAAAACCACAGGATCATACACCTGGTCCAGTTGCCACTCCGGCTCTGAGGCAACCTGGTTTTTCAGCTCGTCGGGGACGTCCCGTATCTCTTCAATATCGATGCCGACAGCATGGGGGGCGACAACTGCTGCGACACATCTGCCTGAATGGGACAGAGACCAGTGAACACCAGCGGTCGGACGGGGGATTCCTGATGCGTCTTTTTGGGGCACAAAAGGTTCAATGCTGCTTCGTTGAGCCGAACGCTCAAGAGCCTGCCGGGCATAGATGCTGAGCCTCTTGGTTTTCTCCAGGCTTGAAATTCCGGCGACAGCGGAGGGCAGCCTCATGATGACCGGATAGAGTGCCGCCCAGGTGATGTCACTCTTCAAACTGTCTCCTTTTGGCCAGAGCTGATTGTGCCGAGGATGCCCGGCTTTTTCCGGTCAGAGCTTTTTCTCCACGAGCTTGTCAAACACATAGGGAAGGCACTCTTCCTCTCTCATCGGCCTGCCGCTCAGCATCCGGTGCAGATCGAACCACTCCCTCCGATTGGCCGCAACATAGGTATTGAGATCATGCATCTGGAGAAAATTCTCGGTCCGTTCGTCTATCTGCCTGCGGGCGGCATCGTAAAACCGCGGGAATCTTTTGATCAGGGCCTCGGCCCCGGCGATGTAATGTGACCATCTCCTGTCGTCGATGGCTATTTTCTCGATGCCATCCGTCTCTATCATCGTCTCGAATTCGGGGTTGTCAAAAAAGTCGATGAAAACGTCCATATAGAATTTGGTCATTTCCAGGACACTTGAGCCGAAAAATGAATTGAAGACGTCATCGTCAATATAGGCATCGGCCAGGTACATCAGGTCCTTATCGACATAATTGTTGTTATACATCTCGGTGTAATCGCACATGCTGCGGACCACCGGCGCATTGCGGTGAAAGCCGATACAGTTGATAACGATATCAGCCTCGATACGCCGGTCGTGATTGATGATCACGCCCTGTTCATAAAGCCCGGTAACGCTTCCGGACACGGTGTTCAGCTTGTTCAGGAAATGAGCGATAAACCAGATGTCTGAAACACTGATGGTATGACCTTCATGCTTGATTTTGCCCATCCAGCACTCCGGCTGGGTTGCTCCGCTGCGGTCGTAGAGCTTTTTCCACAGCATCATATTCCTGATATTACTTTTTCTGTCGTGCTGAAAGTTCTCGTCATAAGGGGTGGCAAAATTGAGATAATCGATGATCTTCGGGCATACTGTGCCGTGCCGGCGGCAGACAACCGTTACGTGCTCTGCGCCATTTTCAAGGGCGGTACGACTGTTTTCGACGGCAAAGGCGCCCATACCGACAATAACGACCCTTTTGCCCCGCCACTGGACATCGAGCGCTTCATCCGAAATACCCGAGGTGACGACGCCCCTGAAGAGGTGCTGATTTTCCCAGGTGACAATGCGGGGGCTGCCGATCCGATCATTGACCGCGAGTATGATGCCTTTGCAGGCGATGGTTTTTGCCTTGTTGTTCCTGACCACGCTGACCCGGTACTGCCCCGCCCCTCCTTCGATCCGTTCCGCGCGAGTCCGTGTGTAGAGATGAGCGGATACCTCGGTGAAGAGCTGATGCAGATCCCTGAGGATCTCGGCAGTGGTGGAGTGATCCCGGTTCGCCCGGATCTTTTTGTCAAGCAGCCGGTACGCCCCTTCTGACGTGTTTACCTGTGAGGTGGCGTTGGCATATTTTGTCCAGATCCCCCCGGCGATGTCGCGCTCTTCAACCACACAAAACGACAATCCCTCCCTGGCCAGGCGATGGGCAGCGTAGAGGCCGGTAATTCCCGCCCCAACGACCAATACATCGACTTGCTCCGGCAGATCCGTGCTGTTCCTGTTATCCAGATCGCCCTTGTCAAATGAAAATCGCTGTCGGCCATAGCGGTCAACCTGCGCAAAAATATCAGCTGCCTCCGGCGAGTCCACCGGCACAATATCGAGGTGTGAACTTGCCAGGGCTGAAAAATCTCCGTCAACAACAAACAGCGCATGGGGATAACAGGTTGACCTGATGGCCCGTAGTGAGGCGAGTACCTCGGAGACAAGTTGGGCTCGCTCCCCGGCGACAACATATACCTGGGGTGCATCACTGTACTGCCTGAGTCTGGCAACGACGGCGGCGCTGTCATCGCCGTTGACCGGGATGATGCGCTCAGCGGAAAGATCAATGGCGCTGAAGTTGACAATTCGTGGTTGGGAGAGCAGGGGGTTGACAATCGTTTCAGTCACATTATCACCATTTATCTGAGGTTCTTATTAATCTGCTTTTAAAAGATTCGGGGACAGGATACACCATTTTCCGCCAGCATAGTGCGATTTAGATCACTGCAGGCTTCGGTAGCGTTCTTCCTCCCGATAGTAGAGCGGAAATCCAACGACATCTTTCAATTGCTCAAAATCGGCAAGACCGGCTGGTGTCTCCCCCCGGCTCAATGCGGCCAGCGTCTGCTCTATTGCCGGCAGAACCGCGAGCAGCAGCGTAAGCGGATATGCCGCTATCTTGAATCCGATCTCCTCCAGCATGGCTGGTGAAAGAATCGGCGTTTTCCCGTGCTCCAGCATATTAGCCATTTTGGGGCCATCGGTGCAGCTGCAGAATTCAGCCATCTCTTCCTCCGATTCCGGGGCTTCCAGAAAGAGAATATCAGCACCGATCCGGCGAAAGGCCTGCATCCGCCGGACAGCCTCGGCCAGGCCGTCAGTGGCACGGGCATCGGTACGAGCCATGATCAGGATATCCGCGCCCTCCTCCCTTGCATCGACGGCGGCCTGCACCCGTCTGCAGGCAGCATCAAAATTCACGACCTCTTTGCCGCGGGTGTGGCCGCAGCGCTTCGGCGCCACCTGATCCTCTATCATCACACAGGCAAGACCAGCGCCGGCGTATTCCCGCACCGTACGCTTGACGTTGAGGGCATTGCCGTAGCCGGTGTCGCCGTCCCCTATTACGGGGATGGAAACAGCCCTGGTGATCATTCTCGCCTGATCCAGCATTTCCCCAAAACTGATCAAACCGGTGTCGGGCAGTGCAAGTCTGGCGGCTGATACCGCAAAGCCGCTCATGAAGGTGAGCGGAAATCCCGCCCGTTCAATCATCTTTGCAGAAAGAGCGTCATAGCAGCACGGCATGGTGATAATGGCAGGTTTCGCGAGTAATTCGCGCAGTCGCTTTGTCGGTAGATTCATAACTTGACTACAGTTTAAAGGGTATATAGAGGACGATGTCCGGTACCAGATAAATGGCGACGATCGTGCCAAACATGATGAGAATAAAGGGCCAGACACCGCGGACAACTTCGTTCAATTTCACCTTGCCAACCGCCTGGATTACAAAGAGATTCATACCCACCGGCGGAGTAATCAGGGCGCACTCGATCATCACCACGAAAAGGACTCCAAACCAGATCGGGTCTATCATCATCGGACCCAGAGCCGGAAAAAGTACCGGCACCATTATCAGGAGCATCGAGATCGATTCCAGAAAAAAACCGATGAGGAGCAGCACCAGGCACACCACCACGATAAACGTTGCGGTGTCACCAATATTATTGGTTATCGCCAGGGAAATTTCCTGGGGTATGCGATAGAGGGTGATGGCTTTGCCAAAAACCTTGGCCCCTGCAATAATAAGGAAAATGGTCACGGTGGTTGCCATCGACTCCATAACCGCCACCTTCAACTTGGACCAGGTCATGGTCCGCAGGCTGAAGACGATGACTATCGAGACGACAAAACCCACTGCCGCCGACTCTGTCGGAGTAAAGACACCGAGATAAATGCCGCCGATCACAATAATTGCAAGAAGAAGCGTCGGCAAAGCCCGAATGCTCGCCTCCCTGCGCTCCCGCCAGCTTGATTTCGGGCTCGGTCGATAACCGCTGCCGAATCGAGCATAACCAAGACAGTACACAATAAAAAAAACCATCAACAGCAGCCCTGGACCAACACCGGCCATAAACAGGTCTACAATAGACTCCTCGGTGATTACCCCGTAAAGGATCAGAGGAATTGAGGGTGGAATCAGGATGCCAAGGGTGCCGCCGGCGGCGAGAAGACCGAGGACAAAAGACCGGTTATAGCCCCGTTCTGTCATTTCCGGAATGGCCACGGTGGCGATAGTGGCGGCAGTAGCAACAGAAGATCCTGAAATTGCAGAGAAAATCCCACAGCTGATGATCGTTGCGATACCGAGGCCTCCGGGCCAGTGACCAACCCAGCACTGTACGGCATTGAACAGGTCGCGGCCAACCCCGCCTTTCAGCAGAATGTTGGACATCAGCAAAAAGAGCGGGACTGCCAGCAGGACAAAACTGTCTGTCGTCGAATACAGAGCCTGGGGCACCATGACCATAGAGATGTCGGCAAGCCACAGCATAGCCAGACCCAGCCCGCCAAGGGCAAACGCCACCGGCACCCCAAAAAAGAGCAGGGCCAGGAGAACGATCAGAATCAAAGCCGCAGTCATTTCTTTCCCCCATCCTCGCAGATAACTGCAGGCCGGATAAACGTCTGTACCATTTCCACAAGCACCTGGAGCAGCAGCAGGCTGAAACCGATGGGGATAGCCAGTTCAGTCATCCACAGCGGTACACCAAGCATGGTTGATGAGGCCCGCCCGATACGGATCGATTCGAAAACAGTGGCGCTGCCGAACCAGATAGCAACCAGACAGAATACGGCAATCAGGGTTAGAGAAAAAACCTCGCTGACAATGCGCAAGGGGGCAGGCAGTCGATCGCGAATGACCTGGATGGCAATGAGATGCCTGTTTTTCAGGACATAGGCCGCTGCCAGATAGGTTGCCCAGATCTGCAGAAAGCGTGACATCTCCTCAACCCAGATAGTCGGCTTGATGAAGACATAGCGCGCCACCACTTCAAAAATTATGATGCAGCCGATGGCAAAGTATAGCCAGGCTGCAACCCTGCCGCAGGCGCTGCTGATTTTGGAAATGAAAGCAAGCATCGATAATGTTTGGCGGGCCGCCGGCAGGGGCCCGCCGTTCCTTTTTATGGTATTACTTTATGCCGCGGGCCGCATCAACTACCTGCTGGCCGAGAGGACCGGCGCTTTTAACAAAGGCCTCGACAACCGGGGTGGATAGCTGCTGCCACTGGGCCAGCTGGTCGTCGGTCAGTTTCACCACATTAATCTTGTCCTTGACGAAGTCAAAAGCCTCGGCCTCAAGGGCAGTCATCTGGTCACGCAGTTCCTTCTCTACCTTCTGGGCAGCCGCTTCCATGATGCCCCTCTGTTCTTCACTCAGCTCCTGCCAGACCTTTTCATTGATGATGACAATGAATTCTATATCAACCATGGATTCGGTGGCGGTCAGATTATCCATCACCTGGAAAAGCTTACGGCTTTTGACTGCGGTAACCCCGGTAAGACCAACATCAACCGTTCCCCTCTGGTAGGCGAGGAATTGCTCGGATCCGGAAATTGAAGTGGGAGCGCCGCCGGCAGCATTAATCAGTTCACCCAGGGTTTTGGAGAAAACCCTGACTTTCTTGCCCTTGAGATCATCAGGGACAATTATGGGATCGCCTTTGCTGAGGATGACCGATCCGCCGTATGCCTGCCACCACATGACACGGGCACCGGTAGCCAATATGGCATCATCAAGCGGCTGACGAACCGGGCTGCCCTTGGCCACCGCTTTGTTCAGGGCCTCCTGGCTGGAAAAGAGAAAGGGCACATAGAAAAGATCAACCGCCGGGATGGTCCCGGCGAACTGGCTCACCGAAGCAACGCCCATTTCCACCGCACCGGAGGCGACGGCCTGGGGGACTTCACTGTCCTTGTACAACTGGGCTGAAGGGTAAATCTCCAGTTTGACCTCACCACCAGTTTTAGCAGCAACCTCGTCGGCAAAAGCCTGAACGTTCTTGCCAAGGTGGTGCGCTGCCGGGAGCTGAAGGGTCAGACGCAATACCTTCTCGGCCTGGGCAGAAGAAGCAATAAACAGCAGTATCGCTGTTGCCGTCATTATTTTCTTTAACATACCGATTTCTCCTTTTTTTTGATTATTGTAGTGAAGGAGCAATCGTATTGCCCCTCCCTTTCATGCCGAATACCGGCCCGTTCCCATGGCAAATTGCATGGGCAAATGCCAGGTATTTGTTAACAGCGGATGGGAATCCAGCAGATCGTGGTTTTATCTTTCAATTTGCAAAGATGGGCTTTAACCTTTACATTTCAGCTGATCACCTGTCAATTCAAATTCGATGGATTTTTCAGTAACAGCAAGGGAGTATTGTCTTTTCCATTTATCAAGACAAGCATACTTTCAACATACTTTTAGAAAGAGGCATCAGACGATGATTAAAACAACCCATGTCGGCTCGCTCCCCCGTCCCGCCGCAATGATCACCAGACAGCTCAGGAAAGAGGTTCTCTCTGACGACGATCTGAAAACATATGTCCGGGAACTGATTGAGCGGCAGTTATCCCTCGGCTTGACATGTATAAATAACGGTGAGCTGCCCCGCTCTGACTACATATCCTCAACCGTTGAAAGAATCAGCGGGTTTAACCGGACATGCACCGCGCCGCTTCCCAGGGACCTCGAAGAGCTTCCGGAGTACGCCAGACGGTTCAGCGGCAGAAACGGTTTGATCATGCTTAACCCGAAAGCGCCGATAACATTGCCGGCCTGCTCGGAAGAGGTATCTTATACCGGAGAGACCTCGCTGCTCAAGGAACTGGAAATGATGACCGGGGCTTTCCGTGAAGCCGCCGATGGGGCGGACACGGCCGGCTCCTCGCTCTTTTTTACCGCCCCTTCACCGGGAACCGTCGCCCTGTTTCTGGAAAACCAGTACTATCCGGATTATGAAACCTACCTGCAGCAGCTGGGCATCGCCCTGCAGAAAGAATATGAAATTATTGCCTCTTACGGCATATCCCTGCAGATCGACTGCCCGGACCTGGCCATGGGGCGGCACACGCGCTACAAACATCTCAACGATAACCAGTTTCTCTCCCTGATTGAAACCAACATCGCTGTTCTCAACAAAGCGCTGGAAAATATCGGTCAGGAGCAGTGCAGGGCCCATATCTGCTGGGGCAATTACCCCGGGACGCATCACTGCGATGTCGAGCTTGCCGCTATTTTCAAACACATCATGCGGCTGAAGCCGCAATACATCTCCCTTGAATCCTGCAACCATCGGCATGCCCATGAATATCAACTATTCAGGACACACAAGCTCCCGGCAGACAAAATTCTGATGCCCGGTGTCATCGACACCACCTCCAATACCGTCGAACACCCTGAGCTCGTTGCCCAACGGCTGCTGAATTTCATAAACATACTCGGCCCGGAGCGGGTAGTCGGCTCGACGGACTGCGGGTTTGCCTCAACCGCCTCGGCAACCTCCGTTTCAGGAGAAGTCGCCTGGCTTAAACTGCAGTCCCTGGTCGACGGGGCACGACTTGCAGAGAAACAATTGTAGCAGTTTCTCTACAAGCGGGGAATGTGCCTAGGCCGGTACTTTGGCAAGGATACGGTAGATTTCATCGACGAACTGGTCATAGAGGGGATGCTCAAAAAGGATGTCCGTATCGATCTCTATTGACAGGTTCGATTCCAGCTGCGACAGCATCTGTGTCGCTCCCAGGGAGTCGAGCCCCTGGTCGGTCAATTCAATATCGGGATCAATCTCACCCACATTGGTAAGCTCCCGGAATAATCCGGCGATCATCGTGCCGATATCTTCTCTGCTCCTGACACTGCCGCCTGCTGTATCAACCTGCACCACGCCACACTGCTCCTCCAGAACCGCAACCAGAGAATCCAGGAGCGGATAGTCGAAAAGCAGATCTTCATCCAGTTCAACATTGAGCTTTTTCTGCAGCGTTCCGAGGAAATCGGTTGCGCTGAGGGAATCCAGCCCCTGGTCGGTCAACCCGATATCGGCTTCTATGGTTTCGATACCGGTAAGATCGTAGAATGTTTGAACGACAAGCTCACGCACCCCGGAGGTGTTGGCCGCAACGCGGTTTTTCTCTGTTGCCTCAGCATTTTCAGGAGCCAATTGATAATAATTCTGCAGCGGGGCGCCGCGTTTGCGATCAAAGGGACTAACAAGCGCAGCCATCTCTTTTCTGGCTGAGAGGTCCGCGCCGCTGATAATAATATGGGCGTTCGCTCCGCCGAAGCCGAAACTGCTTACCCCGGCAAGCGCCTGGGGATCGACAGGGGTCGGTTTATCGACCACGCTGAGCATGTAAGAATCAAAATCAATAAATTTATTCGGCGTGTCAAAATGTATGTTCCCGGGAATGATCCCCTGGTTGAGAGCAAGGGCGGCCTTCAGCAATCCGGCTATTCCGGCGGCTGATTCAAGATGGCCCATATTTGACTTTACCGACCCCAGGTAGCAGGTGGTTTTCCTGTCTTTGGCGATGGTATTCTGGATTGCCGAAATTTCTATCGGGTCTCCGATCTTTGTACCGGTCCCATGACATTCCACATAGGCGATATCCGTCGGCTTGACCTCTGCATCCCTGCAGGCCTCGAGTATAAGGTCCTCCTGGGCCGCCGGATGAGGAGCGGTAATGACCTGGGGCCTGGCACCATTCTGGTTGATTGATGAACCGAGGACTTCGGCATAGTATTTTTCTACCAGATCCCTGTTGACCAGCAGCACCAGGCCGCCGCCCTCGGCGCGCACATAGCCGTTTGCCGAATCATCAAAGGCCTTGCAGCGCTGGTCTCTGGAGAGGAAACCGGAATCCCGCATACTGTGGGTAAAGCCATTTCCCAGTATCATATTTACGCCGCCGGCGATGGCATAATCCACCCTGCCCGCTTCAATATCCTTGCAGGCATAATGCACGGCGAGCAGAGATGAGGAGCAGGCCGTATTGGCAACCCAGCTGGGACCCCGCAGGTCGTAATGATAACTGATCCGTGAAGCGATTATGCTCGGGTTCGTGCCGGTCGGATAATAGACAGAATCCCTGTTCCCGGGATACTCCTCATTCCAGGCCCCGATATAAACACCGACCCGGTTTTTATCCAGTGCCGCAATGTCAATGCCACTGTCCCTGAAGAGCATCTCCGTCAGCTCAAGCGCCAGGATCTGCTGGGGGTCCATGCTCCGCGCTTCAGCTTCGGAGATGTTGAAATAGCGATGGTCAAAGCGGGAAACAACGGAATCGAGAAAACCGGCCTCAAAATCACCCCGCAGCGGATCACCCCCAACCTGGTCCTCGCCGCTGTTCAGGCTGCTCCAGTATTGCGGCAGGGTTTCAACCGAAGACGGGAACCTGCAGCTCATTGCTGAAATGACTACCCGGTTTCTCCGGAACTGGCGGTTCGCTGTAACCTTTTTCTCCGGAGATGCTCCAAACTCGTCGATCAACTGCTGTACGCTCTTGTATCGATAAAAATCCTGCGGTGCCAGAAACGGGAAATACGGCTGCAACAGGGCTGCAAACTCGACAAAAACAAGAGAGGTGAACTCCTGGTAGGCAAGCGGGAGGTTAAAATCAAGGCCCGGCCTGAACGACTCGGTCACCGCTCTCAGTTCAGCAGTGAGATTGGCCTGTTCCAGTTTTTTGCGCTGGAACAGTATCCATGCCGCTTCGTCTTCACCACGGTACATCGAGGAAGCATAGCGATACTCAGCAAAAACGTCGCAGCATTTTTTCAGCACCGGGTGAAAACCGATCTCAATAACTGTGATATCATCGCCATCGAACCGCTCATTGATCGCCGCCAGCGAAGAGATAAAATCTATCGGCTTCGACAACCAGTTCTGCCAGTGGTCGTCCGCCAGAGATACTTCGAACTGCCCGGTAACCCCGGAAACAAAGAGAACGGAACCGGCACTCCGGGAAGAAACAGTCTTGAACGCGGAAAGATAGTTTCGGTAGAGCGGGTGGTGCCAGGGATGGGCGGGCTTCATTTTGACAAAGCCTTCGTGGCGATCAAGAAAATCCTGCATCTCTTCGCTGTTTCCGCTGACCGTTATGTGGATCCGGTCGCCTGACAGAAAATTTCGGGAGGAAAGCGAAACATCGAGTCCGGCTATCTGTTCTTCGCTCATGAAGCCATGCAGCATGGTCCCTTCCAGTTTTCCTGCCACCTGGCCGATCTCATGGGTGAGCAGAAGGATCTCTTCCAGTGAATAGATTCCGGCCTGATAAGCGGCGGTCAGCTCTCCGACACTGTGGCCGACAACAGCGTCCGGACTGTAGCCCCAGCGAATCCATATATCAGACAGACAGATCTCGGTTGCAACCGTCACAATCGGGCTGGAGGGGCAGCGATGCCTGTCCTTGTCTCCATCCCAGATTTCCTCGAGGTCAATAGCCAGTTTGTTCTGGAGAATTTCTGATATCTCTGCCCAGCGGGGAGATGTTTTAATGATTTTCAGGCTGCTTTGGCTGCTTTTTGTTCCCTCTCCGGAATAGAGAAAAACGACTTTTTTCATATGGCATTCCTTTATCTCAAAAGCATAAAAAAAAACCACCTGCTAAAGCGGTGGTTTCACGTATCGTTTTAGCGGAACTTTTAAGGCGCTCGCAATTTGATTTAAATCAGCGCATACAACTCTATAATGTGCCATTCGACGCTGTTGTCAAGAGGAGTACCTGCGCTTAACGCTGAACGATTGCCTCTGAACATTGAGCTCACTCAATATCCGGGGCGCCGCTCAACCTGACAGTCAGCGCCAGTTCTCAACAACGATGGAGCGAAAGAAGAGTCTCAGTTTTATCAGGAATCTTCGATAGCGCAGTTTCCATGGATTGGGGAAACGGGAAACATGCCATTCAACGAGAAGAGCATCTATCAGGTCTATCTGCCTGGTTTTCAGAAGATGCTCGAGGACGTCGAATTCAGCGCCCTCCACATCCATCTTGCAGACGACGTAGTCATCGCTGCTGACATTTTCAGCGAGCCAGCCTCCAAAGTCAATTGTCTCGACCTCGACAAAACGATCAACGCTGATCCGGTTTGACTTTTTTTCGGGGTAAAGGGTCGAGCCATCGAACCGTTCGCTGAGATATAATTTCAATCTCCCATAGGCTGTCGATATGGCGGCCTCGAGCACCACTACCCTGGAGTCATCCGTATCGATCTGGCAGGCATTTTCAGGATTCGGCTCAATCGCGTAAATTGTAGCGAAGGGCCCGTATTTATTATCGAGTTCCTTAATGGCAGAGCCGTTGCTGGCCCCGCAGTCAATGAGAATTTTCATGGCGACATACCGGACATCCTGTCTGATAGTTTTCAGCACCGTTTTAAAGGGTCATTGCCATTCGATGTTCTGCCGAATGGTTACTTCCGCTAGAGGCGATCTGACATTCCCCGTTTATCCTGTCCCTACCAGTCAGGCGCTTCGGTCGCCATGGTTTTTTTCCAGAAAATTCCTGAGAAATCCTCGTACATGGTTTCCCTGATGCCCATTTTCTCCCTGAAATCCAGAAGAGCTTCCCGGGCGCCTCTCAACAGCCAGTCGTCCAGGATCAGGTAACCGCCAACTTCCAGTTGATGGTATAATTGTTTGAGTACGGTCATCGTTGAACCATACATGTCTCCATCAAGTCTGAGAATAGACAGCTTCCCGATATTGGCGGTTTTCAAAGAATCTTCAAAAAAACCTTTGACGAAGATCACGTTATCATCGAGAAGATCAAAGGTTCTGAAATTGTCCTGAACCTGCTCAAGACTGATTGCCAGATGCCTCAACGTGTGGTGAGTCGCCCCTTTGTCAAGAGGATATTTTTCCTCATCGGGAGGCGGCAGACCATCGAATGAGTCAGCGACATATACGTTCTTTTCTGAATTACCGTTTGCCTTCAGGATACCGGCCAGATAGATGGTTGCTCCCCCCTTCCACACCCCTGTTTCTATCAGGTCTCCATCCACCCCGTTCTTCAGACAATCCTCCGTGCAATAGCGCAGCGTATCAAGCTTATGCGCGCCGAGCATTGAAACCTTATCTTTCATTATCCTGTTTTTCAAATCATCCAGATATGAATTTTTCTGTTCATCAGAGCCGAAGTCGTACTCATCAAACTTCCTGATCCCATGCTTTTTGGAGTATTTTATGATCTTTTTTACTTTATTCCTTTCGTATTTTTCCTGTTTTTTCTCCGCCTGCCTCTTTGAGAGAACTCGATAGAGTTCCGAAGAGGTCATGCGCTCTAGCCAATTCACATTCTGCCTCTATTCTCTTGATGTTTTCCGGATATGCAGCAATGGTAGATGTTTCCTCGGTTACAACACTATTTTCTGAAACTGAACGTAAATCCCAGGAAACCTCCCGGATCCGACGATTCTTTCATGATTCGATTGCCGTCACTGTCCTCCACTGCAAGCTCAGCGCCGAACTCGACCCCGCCGACAAAACTAAGCTTTATTTCAGGGCTGTAACTGTAGGTAAAACCGGCATACAGCGGGAACGATCTATCTTCGCCAATTCCACCGGGGACAGTTCCTCTATCATCCAGCCGGAAACGCACTTTTTCATAGCGGCCGCCAACGCTGAAGCTCCAGTTCCGATCGGCCCGGTAGTTGAGCGTCAAACCAGGTCCCATGGAGGCCCCAAGCCCCCGTCCGGTCTCAAGGCTGAGGGTGTCGGTGATCTTCCAGTCAATGATGAGGACGGGAAAGATGGTCGCAGAGTCTTCCAGCTGTGAAACAACCCCGACTCCCGGTCCGATGGTCAGGTGCTCCCCAAAGCGGTAGGCAACCCCTGTCAGGACCCCGCCGGTGATGGTTTCGTCAAAACTTGAGCCGCTTTCTCCGCTTGATTGAACCGACGGTATCAGAAATGCTGACCAGTCATCACCGATTCCTTTGCGCATCGGTACACCAAGAGAAAAAGAATGCACATCTTCCCATGGGGCTGTCGCCCCAATACCGCTTCCACGGGAAAATGAATAGCCATCATAACTGTAGCCAAGAGCCAGAGATACCGAGGTCCGCGGATCCCAGCCGTAGCCCTGACCTGCTTGAAATGTGAATCGTTTTACATCATAGCTCCCCCCTTCGTCCAGGTCCGCATCAAACTGATAGACGGCGCCTCCCCGGGCAAAACTTGACCACCCGCCAGGCGCGCCGGAACGGCCCCGGTCTTCCTGCTGCTGGGCCAGAGAATTTCCGGCTGAAAACACAATATAAGATATAAAAAACACGATGCAAATAGAGCGAAAATATGTCATACCGACCTCTCGATGAGTTGTTCGATTCACGAGCACAAAACAGGATAATGAAGAGCTACTGATACTATGCCACGATTTCTATATCAACACATTCAATATGTAAACCGTGTTTTTTCCACGGGGTGACGATGCCGGTTTCGGATAAGATAAGATTAAGGTAGTATGGCGGTGAAGAGAAAATGAGCAGGGAAACACAGCATCAGGATCACCCTGCATGTATCCAGACAGACTATCGGCAAATGTACAGACTTATCTATAAAAGCAAGTCCGCAGGATTGATCAGCAAGGAAAACCTTCGGGACATCCTCTACAAAAGCCTGGAGAATAATCGCGTCGACGGGGTGAACGGCGCATTAATCGCCACCAGTTCATATTTCCTTCAGTTTCTTGAAGGCGATTTTGACGATGTCAATTCAACGTTCTTCCGGATCATCGAGGACCCAAGGCACCGCGATATCAAACTGGTGAGTTTTCGCCAGGTTGATAAACCTCTGTTCAGTCAATGGCGCATGAAAGGGTTCGGGATTTTTGATCTCAATCTGGAGCTTGAAAACAAATTAAAAGAGCGCTATGGAGAAGAAGAAGGCAGTGTCTTCTTGCCGACCGAGGAAGACAACGCCCTTGCACTCCTGCAGGATATAGAACTGATAGAAAAGAATACCTGACAGAATCGCCTTGAGCCTGCCTTTAGATCGACAATAACTGTGTTGATGATCGAAAAACAGGCGCGCGAAAAAACTGTATACAACGCAGCCCGTGCTCCTTCCTGGCGGGCTTCCCTTGATATCTGGAACCAATACAACCGCAGTAATCTTTACGGTGACCAAAAACCGTATCCACCTCCTTGTCGGCACTGCTGTATCTTGTCTTTTTTCACTCCCTCGCCGTTGTAGAAACAGCCCTTATCAGTTACTGTGAGCAAAGGGACACTCCTATGAAAAAATTCTTGAGAGAATCTGCAGAGAATTATGTCAGAAAGCTCCTTCGCCAGGCTGACATCATCATAAACGGCAACAGACCCTGGGATATCCAGGTAAAAAACAACGACTTTTACCAGCGTGTCATCCTCCAGGGATCCCTGGGGCTTGGCGAGTCATATGTTGACGGTGCCTGGGACTGTGAGGCTCTCGATCAGCTGTTCTATAAAATTCTCCAGGCGGACCTGCGCAGCAAGGCCGTGGCAAACCTCCCGGACTTTTTCAAAATGCTCAAGGCACGGATCCTTAATCGTCAGAGCAGAAGACGTGCCTTTCAGGTCGGAGAAAAACATTATGATGCAGGAAATGACCTGTTCGAGATCATGCTCGACAGTACAATGGCCTATAGCTCCGGTTACTGGAACCAGGCAGATACGCTTGAGCAGGCGCAGCAGAACAAACTGGATATTATCTGTAGGAAGCTGAAGCTCTCAAAAGGGATGCGCCTGCTTGATATCGGCTGCGGCTGGGGGGGGCTGGTGCATTATGCCGCACGACACTATGGTGTCGAGGCTGTGGGAATCACTGTCTCAAAAGAGCAGGCGAACCTTGCCGAAAAACGCTGCTCCGGTCTTCCGGTCAAGATCGTGCTGCAGGATTACCGGGATCTGACCGGGCAATTTGACGCCGTTGCCTCCGTAGGGATGTTTGAGCATGTCGGCTATAAAAACTACCGCACCTTCATGAAGGTTGTCAGACGCTGCCTGCATGAAAATGGACTTTTTCTCCTCCAGACAATCGGCTCAAACCGAGCTCAAATCAGCTGTGACCGCTGGTTCGACAAGTATATTTTCCCAAACGGCACGCTGCCCGCAATCACCCAGATTGGCTCCGCTCTTGATGGGAATTTTATCATGGAAGACTGGCATAACCTCGGCGTTGATTACGACAAAACACTGATGGCCTGGTATCAGAACTTCGAGAACAACAGGAACAGGATCAAAACAGCGTACCCACAGAGCTTTTTCAGGATGTGGCGTTACTACCTTCTCTCGCTTGCCGGAGGTTTTCGCGCCCGGCATATGCAGGTCTGGCAGATCGTTGCTTCCCCGCGAGGAAATGCTGAAGGCTACAGAAGTGTGCGCTGCCCGCAGTGCGCTCAGCCGGGATATTTGCCTTCAATATAGTCCGTGAGGTAGTTGATTTTGACCTCCTGCATGGATGTTTGGGCCTTGACCACGTCACCAATCGACACCAGGCCGGTCAATCTGCCCTTGTCGATCACCGGCAGATGGCGAATTCTGTTCTTGGTCATGATTGACATCAGTTTATCAATATCATCTTCAGGGGTAACGACAATGATGTTTCTTGTCATTATTTCGCTTACCGTGATGGTGGTGATATATTCCGGATGGTGATGTATGGCCCTCAACACGTCGTTCGGCGCAACGATGCCGATAACTTCGTTATGATCGTTCACCACCACTACCGATCCGATGCGATCCGCAAAAAACATAGAGACCACATCTACAAGCAGGAGTGTCTCCTGGACAGTAATGACCCGTGTCCCCTTTTCAGCAAGAATATCCTTGGTCTTCATACGCAGATTCCTCTTAATTGACACCGGGAGCAGTAGTTCGATGTTCTGCCCGGCTCTTCTTTCCTGAATTCAGCAGGACAGAAACTGGCTGCAAGAACCTGGAACGTGACAACAAGCCTGTCCTTCATCACCCAGGTAATTTATAGTCAACCTCAAACGGATCCCGCTGCCCCTTAAATGCAATGACAATAAACGGTAAATACAGCCATGACAACAGAATGTGACTCCCCCCCTCTTTCCCAGGTTGATGGTGTGAGCGAAAACAACACATCCAAGCTGAAGGAATTACCTTACGTCACGATCACATTCCAACCCTGTACATTTCATATTCAGTCGAACCTTCGAACATTCCCGAGTACTTCTCTTCATGTTCCTTCCGCGCTGCACTGTTCCTGTATCTATCCCAGTCGTCTTTCTTTTGCCACATGGAGATTATCAGAACAGATTGGGGATCATCATAATTTACCAGCGTTTCGGTAGAAATATAGCCTTCATTCCCCATAGCATTGGTCCGTGCTTTGACCAGCATGGCAGAGGCATTTTTAAGAGCATCTTCTTTAAATTTTCTTCTGATCAAAATTTTGACTGACATTTTTTCTCCTTATGGATGATTTATAGTTTTTCCACGCTCTTCCTGACTCAGCGACTCTCCCAACCCTGCCTATTTGCCAATCAGGAAAAAGACGGGCTTCAAGCCTGAGAAATCATCAGTGTGCTTGATCTAACAGTCAGGCAGACATTCACGCTCACGACAAGCTGTCCGAAGAATCTGTTCCGGAAACTCCATTGTTTTGTCGCATATTACTATTTTCTGCGATTTATCGAAATGACATTTGAAAATTATTGAGAGACCAATGTTGGACAAAAGACCGGAGGCAGGCAGCCGGTGAAATAATCCTGGAAGATCAGTGTACAGATTCAACCGGTTGCAGACAGGCTGAGCTGCGAATCAAGACAGGGCTGATAACTCTTCATGCACTCAGGCTGATGAGCCTGAGATTGCAAACCCTGGATGGGACGCTCTTTTTTCCGGCAGCGATATCAAGCAGCATTTTCACCAAAGAGTTTCACTATCTCGAGGCTTGAAACAATACCCACAGCTTCTCCCCTTGCTCCTGTGACAACCAGATGATTTACACCCGCTTCATACATGACCTTGATGGCTGATAATGCGTTCATATCTTCGTCCAGCTGGACACAAGGATTGCGTGTTTCTCCTGAGACGCTGAAGTCGCATTTTGTCAGAAATGAAGAGATCTTCGTCTCTTTCAGGCTATCTCCCCGAGAGAGGCTGAACATCACATCAGAGACGGTAACCAGACCGGTGAGCGCTTCCCCGGTTTTTACCGCGAGCACCGAGACATTGTTTTTAGTCATTTTCTTGACGGCAGTCTCAAGTGAATCGTCAGGGCTGATTGTCGGAAATGTCCTTTTGATTGCCTGCTTGATCGTTTTTTTCTTTGTCATGGGACCCTCCTTAGAATTGATGAAGATATACAGTATCTGTCATAATCAGAAGAGGTATTTATTCTATTATCTTAGCGTTTTTATGTTTTTTATGAACCCCTTTTTTCTGACAATGTTCTTTTTTCGGGCCAATCAGCAGCAATCGTTGGGGGTGAGCTCTCTGAAAAAAGCATACTGATCCCAAATTATATGGTCCATGCTGAGTACCTATGTTTTTTTCTGCCAGTATTTTACATGTTGGTATAATTCAGTTTGCACGCGTTTACATCGCATTACCCGTTGACGCCATGTTCCTGCCTGGGAGACACCGTAATGCGCACATACCGGCTGAAGATGGTTCATCACTGTTTTTTACTGCTGATCAATATGAATTAGGCTGGTATAATTGCACTGTCTGTATAATAACTTTAAATAATGCGCTGATCGTGCATCTGACGGAATTCAGACACGGGCATAACGCTTACTCCATGGACTGCAGACACGAAGCACGAAATCGCCAGCCTCCTGGCACACCGTAACCTGATAATTATTTCATCGAGCAAAACGTGTATCTATGCGACAGATAATATTGACATCCGTTATCATCTCCGGCCTGTTCTTTTTTTCACCACTCTGCAATGCCAAAGAGGTCAGGATTCCCATTTCGCTTGATTATCAGCTGCTGAGGACATTGATAGTCCAGTCTTCCTATACAGGCCCGGACGGGACCGCACAACTCGTCAACGAGGGTGATGGCTGTATCGCCCTGATTTTATCCAAACCCGGTTTTTCCGGGGGTGAAAACGTTGTCAATTTTTCCTCTGATGTGTTTCTGCATGCCGGGACACCGTTGGGTGGGAGCTGTCTCATGCCATTGAAATGGGAGGGATCGATTGAGATTGCCCAGAGGCCAAAGCTCGATGATGAAACATGGGATCTCAGCTTTGAAACGGTTGAAACAAAATTCTATACCTCTGATCACAAACCCGTAAAGAGCCTTAATCTGGTTTTTGATCAGATGTTACCGCTCATTAATTCCTACACGCAGGGGTTCTCGGTCAAACTGGCTCCACCGGTACAAGATCTGAAAAACTTCATCCTGCCGCTTTTCACACCCGATGCCCAGGTGGAAGCAGAAAGGCTGCTGAAAAGTATAAGGCCCGGCGCCGTTAGCGCTGATGAAAGTGGACTGGTTGCCACCATACTTGCCGATGCCGTCGAGATGAAGACTTCTGAAGACGGAGAAGACGTTGAGCTGCTGACAGAAGCAGAACTGGAATCGTTTCTTCAGCTCTGGGAGACATGGGATTCCCTGCTGGTATATCTTGTTTCGCTGCTGTCGGAACAAAAACTCACAGAGCCTGAGAAGAGAACCCTGGTCGATCTCATTTTAGATACCCGCTATGAGTTTGTGGCACAGATAAATGAACCCAACAAGGAAAGAGACTTTGTCAGAGATCAATTTATCGAAGGATGGGCTCAACTGTCACAGATCTTTCGAAAATACTTTCTTCAAAATCCGGCTGGCAAGGGGCTCGGCTATGTATCATTTATAACTGCAGCTGATGCCTTAATGATTCTCGACGAACTGGGGCCGACCTTTGGCATTGAAATATCCCGGAATGGGCTCATTCGGCTTGCCAGGATTCTCGGCGGGGAATCACTCGAGC
This sequence comes from uncultured Desulfobulbaceae bacterium, assembly GCA_965366875.1. Taxonomy (GTDB): domain Bacteria; phylum Desulfobacterota; class Desulfobulbia; order Desulfobulbales; family Desulfocapsaceae; genus MADRE3. Next base: position 27,473 of record CBDUGK010000007.1, read on the forward strand.
TCAACTATTCCCCAGAAATCAACAGAACATTGCTGTTGCTGTTTGAACTTGACCCGGCCCAAAATCCAGAAGGATCTTCGCGAACAACTCCCCTGCCGGAACCTGAGGAGACAAATGATGCTTTTTTGATGCGCTTCATCAATCGTGCTGGAGGCTATCTGCTTCCTGCAGCCTACGCAGATAAGCTTCCCACCTTTTCAGAGATCCAGGCATGGCAGGTTCCCGAAAGTAACCTGGCAGAATATCTGGACAGGGTGAGGGACCTTTTAAAATTTGCATCTACGTCCCTCGTCATAAAAAAAAATCTGCCGGCTAAAATACAGCCTATCTATCACACCCTGATACCCGCAGTAGCATGGCAGGAAAGCTGTTTCAGACAGTTTGTCGTTGCCGACAAAAAGCTTACCTACCTGCTCTCCTACAACAAAAGTTCAATAGGGATAATGCAGGTGAACGAGCGTGTCTGGCGGGGTATCTATGATACGCAGCGACTGAGATGGGACATAAAATATAATGCTGTTGCAGGATCTGAGATTATCGACCTGTATCTGCAGAAATACGCCCTGGCCAAGTCAAAACCAAGTATCCTTTCCGATGACCTAACCCTTGCCCAGCTCGTCTACGCCATGTACAACGGCGGCCCCAAGCAGTATGAAAAATTCCTGAAACGAAAAGCAAAGAAGGACTTTTACAAGACTGACAACCTTTTTAAAGAAAAATACAGTTGGGTCAAAGCAGGATCATGGGATAACATACAGAAATGTCTGTAGTTGTTGCGTCAGCAGTGGAAATTCTCTATACCGGCGTCACGTTACCGCGGTTACCCTCCCAAAAACAACAAAGTGCCCTCCAAACGTATGCAATCACCTCTCAGCCTGTCCATTTCACTAATTGCCTGGATATCGGGGCTGCCGACATCCAGGCCAGATACTCTTCAATTAAGCGCTCTTGATTTCAATCTGCTTCACATCGCTTTTTGGTGATGTTTTTCGGGGCATTTTGACGGTTAAGACTCCGTCTTTGAAGGTCGCGGCGATTCCAGTCTGATCAGCATCATCCGGAAGGTTCATAAGACGCTGAAACGAGCCGTAGGAGCGCTCGACTCGATAATAATCCTGGTTTTTCTCTTCTTTTTCCTGCTTTTTTTCTCCACGTATGATCAGCGTGTCATTGGAGATTTCAACCTTGACATCCTTTTCATTTACACCGGGGACCTCAATTGTAATTGCATATTCTTTGTCTGTGGCCCCGATATCAACGTGCGGTTTCAGCAGGCCGGAAGCGGTGATCGGCCAGGAAAAATCGGGTCTGAGATGCGAGATACCAAAACCTCTTACCGCATTCTCGAAGAGCCGGTCCATCTCCCGGTGCAGATGCACAAGGGGATGCATGACATGGCTATCCGCACCAGCATGGCGCAGATCATTTTGTTTTACTGGAATTACGGAGCCGCTTGCTTCGTCTTCCTTCTTGAACCAGTTCCATGGTGCGAGCTTTTTTATATCCATGATCATCCTCCATTCGTAGCCTTTTTGTTTCACGTTATCAAACGCGGGGAGCCATACGGAGAAGCTTTTCCGCTTTGGTGCCACCTCGAATCCGTCTGCAGGCGGGAGTAAACTCCCGTTACTGCTACGGATATTCCAATATTTCGTTATACTGCCTCTATTTCAATTAATCGCGGTTTAGCAGCCTCAGACTTTTGCAGGTGCAATGACAATATGCCATCCTTGAGTTCGGCTTTAACCTTGTCTACATCAATGGTCTGCGGATCTGAAAACGCACGGCTGTATTCTACATCAGCAAATTCCTCCCAGCTCGCCTCCCCATCCTCCGTCAGGGATCTGACGCCGGAAAGAGTCAGGCTGCCGTTGTCGACATGTACCGTGATATCGCCCCGCTGCAGGCCAATGAGCGCTATTGTTTATTGACCTTTCACGTTCATTAAACACATTGCCCAGTCGGCTCCTGAACGGTCCTATGGCACCAACTACTCTGTCGACATCACTGATTCCGGTAAACATGACATACCTTCTATCTGATTTTTTTCTTTTTTTACAAAACCATACACGATTATTTGAGCACTCATTACCCGTTTTGTTACTTGAAAATTTAATTACGATAAAAACCATGTCAACAATATATTAAATAAATATTTAATTGATTTTATTACCTATGATATTTATTTGTACAAAGTAATTTTATTGATCTGTTGCGTAATCTCGGAGTTGCTCTACTGGTTTTGGCGAGACGGGAAAGATAGCAACTATTGGATAGCAACTATTGAGTTCAATGCGGATCACGCATACAGACAGATCGGCAACGCATAAACGATGTGCAGCGAGCCGCTGTGAGAAGGGAGATAGCGGAACATTGTTTCAAACCTAGGCGTACTGGAGTATCTGTCATGCCGAAAAACTACTATTTCATTCTTGGAATTCCCGCAACCTCATCACAGAGAGATATCAAATCGGCATTTCGTCGGCTTGCCAAAGAATATCACCCGGATCATTACGGGGATGGACATTCGCCATTTCAAAACATACAGGAAGCCTACTCAGTACTCAGTGATCCCGAAAGCCGCAAGGCCTATGACAAACTGAGCAGGACTCCGAAAATCAGAAGTCGGCCCGGCTCAGGAACGTTTAACGCTGAGCCGATGCGGTATCGCCATCATCTAAAGGTAGAACCTCTTAACCCTGCAACAGAGGATCCAGAGACGTTCACGGCAGCAGGGCCCTCACGAGCGTTCCATGCATCTCGGCCAGCGGTGGATGCCGTATTTGATTTTTTGGCAAAAACGTTTAACGAACCGGATCGATACTCAGCAGCATTTTCCAAAAATCAGACCATAGTGATCACCCTGACACCTACTGAAGCCCTGAGTGGAGGGCATGTACGAGTGCGATTACCAGCGAGGTTTCAGTGTACAAACTGCCTGGGGGACGGATATCGCGGTTTCTACGAATGCCGGCGATGCCGCGGGGCCGGTTCCGTGACTGGTTTATATCCGTTGATTATTAATTATCCTCCGGGAATTCGAAATAATCAGACCTTGCGCCTGTCTCTGGAACGTTCTGGTCTAAGAAATCGTTTTCTGAGCGTGAACTTCAAGATCAGCGGCTACAAATATCGATAGTGCAAAGGAGCACCGCAACGAAGCGCGAATACCCTCGGATCAGCCCCTGTCAGCGTCAAAAAAAGCCGCCGGTTTTCTTTCAGAAATCCCTTTTCAATTCGAGTCAATTATGGCAGATTGTAGTCTTGAAAGCTCCTGCTATGCTTGCAGTTATTTCCTTTGATAACAGGTTGTTAAAACATTTTGTCACGTCTTTTTGCAACGTTTGTGGATGATCAGGGCTGACTGGATTGTTCCCGGGGTAACGAGACATCTGAGCGTCTTTTTTTCTCGCCGCTGCTTGCCAGGAAGGTCGGCGGCAGAGCGTGGATAACCACCCGATAGAAATTCAGTAATCAACGAAGGAAGCCGCCGATCACAAAGACAGGATCTATATCTGACAATTATCTCAAATACATCATCGACCAGGAAAGGACTCCGCCGATTAATGCACATTGAAAACCATTCTATCAAGAGTATCTCGTTTAACCCGGAGTCTGATGCTTTATTGATACAGACGTACGCCAGAAATGACGGTATCTTTCGTCTTGACTCTTGGGACAATGGTTTCTCATTTTCCAGGCAGGAAGGCTTCCCTGCACGCAGCATCCAGGTTAACCTGTCGTTGTTCACTTCCCAGTCGGCGCCTCAAAGAGATAAATGGGCTGATTGCATTTCTCGATTCACCTCAAAAATTCCAACTGAGATTAAGGCGTCTGTCGCGCCGATTTCTTGTGCACAGCTGCAAACACTGCAGCTGTTTTGCCAGGGAGGAACCTGCGCAACAGAATTGTTCAAAAAAGCGCCGGCCCTGCTCTGGCTGATAGCCTGTGAAGTCCTATCCGACAGAATTTCAGTCGATCAAGCCGTGAATGTCTTGAAAGGCAAACACCTAGATATCATCAGGACTATTCGAGCTGACTGTACGAGAAAGCATGTAAATCTCCTGAGCAAGATCACACCTGTTACTTATTGCAGAAATGAATTGCGCATCCTCAACCGAATCCTGAAGGACGACGACCTTCAGAACAATCTCCGGCACCTTCCACAGATTGTACTTCCCAGGGTTGAAATAGTGCTCGATTCACCGGATATTCTAACGATTTCCTGTATTCAGAATGAAATAACCAATCCCAATAGTTCCAGATATCAGCTCATGCTCGCTAAAACCATGTGTGAAAGCTGTCTGCAGATCGGCCGGAAAGCAGGACTCGCCAACGTGAAGCATAATTTGCGTAACTGTAAAACACTGTCAGAAGTGATGTCATTGGAAGAAAGATGGCATGAGAGGTACAACAAGAGACTGCAGGAGCAGCGAGCTGCATTGTGTCGGGAACAGGAAGCCGCCGAGCTTCTGAACCTGGCGATCGAGGCCGAGCAAGAGAGAAGAAGGCAGGCTCGGAGGGAACGCAAAAGATTAGAGGAGGAGCGTCGCAGGAAAATAAAAAAGGCAGGGTTCCCCGAACCGCCAATCCCCGGAAACAAGTACATCGTGCCAATCACTACGTTCAGGGAACTGGAGCATGAAGGCGAGATCATGAACAATTGCGTTGCTACCTACAGGGACAAAATACTTTTCAAAAACAGGTACATTTATAAAGTTTTTTATCCTGAACGCTGTACCCTGGAAGTAATCGGCAAACGAAATTGCGCTATCGGCGAACTTAAGGCAAAAAACAACGCCAGGCCTTCCAAAAAAGTCTATCACTACGTTCGCAAATGGTTACATAGCCAGCAGGAAGCTTGACGCAGGTGGCCTTCTCTGCAGAGACCGTGGCTTATCATTCTCCTGCTTTGTCTCCGGCTAATTGTTGCTGAAGGCGATCTGGGTCGGTGACAGGCAGCTTGCAGATGAAATCAGTGCAGACATACGCCGTTGCTTTTCCATCAATTGCAGCAACAGATTGTAAAAATGGCAGATTTTCAGCAAGATAGGCTTGATTTTCCTCACCATCTGCCAACAAAACGAGACGATGAGGGTCAAAATCCATGTATACGATATCAAGAAGAGCCCGGGTATCCTCAGCATGACGGCTTCCAGCAATTACCACCTGAGTCGGTTTTGAATGAAGATTTTTCCAGGCGGTAAGCATGAGCGGTAGAGCCGGAGGATATCGATTGATCGTGTCGCTGAAGGACGTTATCAGGCGGCGAGTCTGCTCAAGCAATTGAGGATCATTTAGGAGTTGTCCAAGACGCAGCATGTTATGCGCAGCCACGGAATTCCCGGCGGGCTCGGCACCATCATATTCTGCCCTCATCCTCACCTTGACAGTGGGGTCGTCCACGCTGTCGAAAAAGTGGCCGCCCGCTTCATGCCAAAACAATTTCATCTGTGTCTGCATCAATTCGCCCGCCCACTTGAGCCAGTCCGGGTCATGGTTCGCCTGATACAATTCAAGCAATCCTGCAATCATGAAGGTATAATCATGAAGCTGCCCCGGCAGGCCGGCTTCCCCGTTTCGATATCGACGTTTTAAGCTCTGGGCCGCATCATCATAAAGATATTGTTTTACAAATGCTGCAGCGTGCGCGGCGGCTTCAAGGTATTGCGGGGTTTGCAGAACCATACTGCCTCTCGCCAACACGCCTATGGCCATACCATTCCAGGCGGTAATGACTTTATCATCAAGATGGGGGCGCTTACGCTGGTCACGCGCCTTTAACAGTTTTGCCCTGGAGGCAGCAAGGCTTTCTTTAACCAGATCCTGATCCAGGCCCAGTGCGGCAGATACCTCACGAATATCATGTTTGCGGTGAAGAATATTCCTCCCTGTAAATTCAGCTGCTGGGTCCTGGTCAACGTTGCCACGCTCCTTTACCCCGTAGCTGTAATTAAAGATACCAGACGCTTCAGGTCCAAGTATGCTGACAATCTCTTTTTGGGTCCACAGGTAGAATGCTCCTTCTCCATGTTCCCCCGGAGCATATGGATCATCACTGTCAGCATCTTCAGCAGAGTAGAATCCTCCGCCTGTATCGAGCATATCCCGGAGAAGATATGAAAATATATCATTCACCGTCTGTGAGTATTTACCGTCTCCTGTTATCTGGTAGGCATCAAGATAGGAGCTGGCGAGTTGAACCTGGTCGTAAAGCATCTTTTCAAAGTGTGGTACAAACCAGCGATTGTCGACAGAATAACGATGAAAGCCTCCACTCAGCTGATCATTCATACCGCCCGCAGCCATTTTATCAAGGGTATGCAAGGCCATTTGTTTTGCCTTGCCCTCGTTAGTTGCCAGGTAATGGTCAAAAAGAAACGTCAGGACTACCGGCCGGGGAAATTTGGGCGACGTTCCAAAACCACCTTCTACGGCATCGTAGGTCTTTTCAATAATTGAGTAACCCTTGTTGATGACATCTGGTTCTACGAGTTCAGAAGAGTAACCTGCCGTTTTCTCAAGAGCAGCTACCAGTCGTTCTGCAGACTGTTCAATGTCATCCCGCTTCTCACGCCATGCCGTATTAATCGCTGTCAATAAATCCTTGAAGCCAGGAAGATTATGAGCCGATTCGGGAGGAAAATACGTGCCTGCATAGAACGGGCTTCCGTCGGGAAGAAGAAAAACAGACATTGGCCAGCCTCCCCCTCCTGTCATCGCCTGGGTTGCAGTCATGTACATCTGATCGATGTCCGGTCTCTCCTCCCTGTCAACCTTGATACTGACAAAGTGCTGGTTGAGCAGAGCAGCGACATCAGTGCTCTCAAATGATTCATGGGCCATCACATGGCACCAATGGCAGGTTGAGTATCCTATGGAGAGGAAAATCGGTTTGTCTGCCCGCTTGGCAAGATTAAATGCTTCGTCCCCCCAAGGATACCAGTCTACGGGGTTAAAAGCGTGCTGCAGCAGGTAAGGGCTTTTTTCATTTATCAGTTTATTTGGCTTTTCCCCTGCCGCCAGCCTGCTCTGTATCAGATGTTCGATTTTATTATCCCCGCTTTCAGAATACACAGGAGCACCAGCACCTGTGATAATCATCATTGTAATAACCGTTAATACCAACCATTTCATAGGAACATCACCTCTAGAAACTAACCGCAGCTATACTACAATGTTGTAGTTACTCCGCAGAAAGTCAAATACAATCAGGGTTCCCTGGTGATTCAAAGGTGAAAGGACAGTAATACACCTAAACCGCCCCCCGGAGATGTACCGTTTGAGCTTAAACGTTCAAATTTTCTTAAATGGTTAACATTGCTGATAACAACCGCCTCAATTGCACTGGAAGGTGTCGGCGGAAGGCAGCCACGAAACTGGCTGTTCACACTATTAGTTAGCCCAGGCTATCTTTTTATAGTTTCGTTTCAATGTACGAAAAAACATGATAAGCACTCAATCTTGATGACAAAAATTGACATCTCTTTAATCCTTATTATATGTTAACGGACTTTTCAACTTCATGACCCCCTGGACAATCCAGGAATAAGTACAATATTTACAAAAAAACTATGGTGAAGCAGTACCGGCCTATGCTATCTTATAATTATACACCTTTTAGTTAGCCAAGGTTAACAGTATCAATCATTCAGCTCAAAGAAACTGTGGATAATATAGTTACAACACCTGCCCAGGAAAATTATGTAGAAGCAATACATTATCTCTCCCAGGAAGGCCCTGTTCGATCAAGTGCGCTTGCCAGCGCATTAGGGGTAAAACGAGCGAGTGTATCCAAATTTATCGGCACGCTTGTTGCCCAGGGACTTGTCATACGCATACCGCGGGGAGAACTGTCCCTTACCGAGTCGGGGCTTGAGCTGGCCAAATCGATCCTGAGGCGTGATCAGTGCCTAACCAGGCTTCTTGTTGATGTATGCAATATGACTCCTGAGGACGCCGAGCCGGAAGTTCACAGACTCGAACATCTCGTTAGCGACCAAGTTCTCATTCGGTTGGAGAAACTTGTTGATTTTGCCTGCAGTTCGAGCGCCTGGATCAAACGCTTACACCTGCGAATGAATGTCGAAAAAACGAACGCTGGATATCAACAAACCATCATGGTAGGAAGCACCAAAGTACACCAGGGAAACAGGCATGAAAAATTTGGTAATTGACCAACATATCCATGTCATACTTGATACTTACAGTGATCTCAACCGTAAACAAACGCACAAAAAACACCCGCGTCTATTGATGATTTGTTTATCAGCTCACACACATCAAACAGCCAGAACGATTGGTATTTCTCTCATATGACACCCAGGATGATATGCATATCGTAACAGGAATTCTTATTGCAGCACTGGCAGGCCGAGCCAAACAAAATAAAGTACTGCAGGGCCTTCCAATGTTTCAGACCGGGCCCATACAGATAGCTCATGCACTTCCAGGGCGAATCCGCTTTGTTATTCCATTGCTTCGCGATAATCACGAAGCAATGGAAAACGGAATTAATGAACTCCGCACGCTCAAAGGCATCGATACGGTTGTCTACAGTGCCGTCTCCGGCAGCCTTGTCGTTGAGTTCAATCACGAGCTGGTCCCGCCACCTCTTCTGTTTTCTGCTATTTCCCGCCTTCTCGGGCTTGAACATGAACTTGACAAACCCCTCACTCCAGGCGTGGTAAAAGAAATCAGACAACTTGGTGGGAGCCTCAATCGAATGGTATACGATGAAACACGTGGTCTGCTGGACTTGCGGACAATCGCGATTGGAGGGCTGTTGATACTAGGGGGAAGAAAACTATTTCTCGAAAAGTGGGCGACCGTGCCAACAGGACTTACCCTCTTGTGGTGGGCCTTTAACCTCATCAATCGCGGCGAAGGTAACATCAGTTGAAGTTGCTGGAGGAAGGCTACCTGCTCCTGGCAAAACCGCGGGTAATTCACTCGATTCCCGGGCGTTTGAGACTGCAGGTCCCCTTACTAAAAAAACTGGGGGGAGAGTATCAGGACTGGACACAACTGATCTGTTCACTCCTGGAAGTCCCCGATGGGATAGAGGAGGTTTCCGCCAGCCATGTAACCGGAACGGTATTGCTCTTCTACGATTCAACGTTTGTATCGGAAAAAGAGATCCTCTCGTTCATTTCTTCATTGAGCCGGGTATTCGTTTCCCAAAAGGAAGATCTGAGCCGATTGCTGATAAATGATTCCGACACCGTATTTAAATGTCTCAGGCAATGGCTGCAGAGAACGATTACGCGGCGAATGCACCTAGACACCGATCAAAGGATTCTTTTGGATGATTTCAACTAAAAAATTACCCCTGATGAATTGTGAGATCCGCCACTCGCTTCCAGGCAGGGTCAGGATCTACTGCCGGGGGTTAGGCTTTCTCGGAGAGTTCGCCTCCTTGATTAAACAGGAGCTCGAAGATGGCGTGGCCGTTAACTCCGTCTCTCTTTCCACTGTCAGCAAAACAATCCTCATTCACTACAATAGCAGTGAAGCATCATCGGATGAAATTTTAGACCGCGTCATTTCGATACTGGGGTCATGGTCACTCAGTGCATTCAAGGAAGAGCGTGCAGAACGCAACGCCATGATGCTCAAGGAGCGTCGCCTTGAGGAAGAGTCAATAGGGTCTCTTGCCCAGAGAATAGGCATCACTTCCATTACGCTTCTCTTTTCCTGGCTGCGACCGGGCCCGATACCCCGGACGTTCTTGGGAAGATTCCTTTCCATGCCTGCTTTGACCGCGATGGGCCTGGCCTGGCCTATTGTGCAAAATGGCGCGCGATCCCTGTTTGTGCAGAAACGTCCCAATGCCGACACCTTGAGCTCAAGCGCAATCCTCGCCAGTATTGCAGCGGGTCAGGGTGTTTCAGCGCTCACCATCATTATGCTGGCGGATATAGCCGAACTGTTGACGGCTTACACCATGGATCGAACCAGAAACGCAATCCGCGACATGCTCTCGGTTGGTGAGGAGTTTGTCTGGCGTATCGATGAAAATGGCCATGAACAAAAAGTCCCTCTCTCGAACCTGCGCCAGGGCGATCATGTGATCTCACGGACGGGTGAGAAAATCAGCGTTGACGGCCTTGTACTATCAGGCGAGGCGGCTGTTGACCAATCATCGATAACCGGTGAATATTTGCCGATTCGCAAGGTCAAGAAAGATGAGGTTTTTGCCGGAACCGTGGTCAGATCCGGCCGGGTCGTTGTGGAGGCTAAGCGGGTTGGTGATCGAACAGCGATTGCACGAATTATCAAGCTGGTTGAAGAGGCGGCACATAAAAAAGCAGCTATCCAATCAAACGCCGATCAATTTTCAGCCCAACTCATTCCGATTAACTTTGCACTGGCAGTTCTGGTCTATTTTCTCACCGGTAAATTCAGCAGGGCGCTGAATATGCTGATAATCGATTATTCATGCGGTGTGCGCCTCTCCACAGCAACAGCACTTTCAGCATCCATCTGTACGGCTGCCAGAAACGGAGTGCTGGTGAAGGGCAGCAATTATCTGGAGGCACTTGCAAAAACCGATACAGTGGTCTTTGACAAGACCGGAACGCTCACCGAAGGCCGACCGGCAGTGAGTTCGATCATCTGTTCTCAAGAGAATGTTACTGAAAAAGAATTGCTCTGCATAGCTGCGGCTGCTGAAGAGACAAGCAATCACCCCATGGCCGCCTCTATCGTGGAGCGGGTTCGTCGGGCAGGATGGCCTGTCCCCAAACACAGCAACAACGAAATAATCACCGCACGCGGCGTAATTACCAAAATCGGCCGGTCGACCATCCGGGTCGGCAGCCGTAGATTCATGCAGGAGTCAAAGGTGAATATGTCTGCGGTCGAGGAAGACGCCCAGCGCATAGCGCGAAAGGGGGAAAATGTTATTTTTGTCGCCCGGGGCCGCAGCCTCGTCGGGATTATCGGAGTCCAGGATGTGTTGCGAGAAGATATGAAGAAATCACTTAATCGTCTGCGCAACCTTGGTATGGACGACATCATTCTACTCACGGGTGACGTGGAACAGCACGCCGAAATTGTTGCGGCCCGAATGGCCATGGATAGATATCACTCAGAGGTCATGCCAGATGAAAAAGCAGAGAACGTTTTACGGTTGCAGTCAAAAGGCACGTCTGTAATGATGGTTGGTGATGGGATCAACGATGCCCCGGCGCTGGCCTATGCAGATGTCGGCATCGCAATGGGCAATACGCGAACTGATATCGCCATGGAAGCGGCAGACATTACCATAGCCGGTGATGATCCGTTGATGATTCCAGCAATTCTTCACCTTTCGCAAAAAACCATGAAGATCGTACGCCAGAATTTTGCCACGGCCATCGGCGTCAATACGCTTGGCATAGTGCTTGCCTCTGTTGGTGTGCTGCCGGTATTCTGGGGAGCGGTGCTCCACAATAGCTGTACGGTCGCGGTGGTACTGAATTCATCACGTTTACTGATACATGATATGGAAGGGGGCTGATGAACCTGAACTTGAGTGTCACTCTCCTGCATGAGCTGCCTGGTAGAATCAGGACAAAACTATCTGTGGCTCCAGCAGACCTGCAGCGCTTTGAGAAAGCCTTGGTGTCTCATAGCGGTCTTGAAAGTGTTCAGTACAATACCATCAGTAAAAGCCTGCTGGTCAAATATGAAATCGGCCATCTTACTACTGAAGAGATTCTATTGCGCACCGCTATCGCCTTGTCGATGGAACATAATTATCAGGCTGTAAAGGTTCGTCTTGGAGCTAACAATGAAGTTATGACTGATGTGGCCATAGTTGCCGGCTTGATTTTACTGGCCGCTGGAGGGTTTCAGCTCGCTCATAAAAGTGGCGGCACGGTCTGGCTGACCCGTGCCAGTGGAGTAGCCGTTGCCTTGGCCGTCGGTGAACATGGGTGGCGTGAGGCTCGCGAACATGGATATGTTCACCCCGAGGTGCTGTCCGTGGCCTACCTTTTTGCCTCATGGATTCGCGGCAACATCCTGCGTGGTGCGACAGTTACATGGCTCGCCAGCTTCGGGCGACACTTGCTGCAAGGCCCAGAAAAAAGCATCGATGTTCGGCCAATTAATAAATACTATGAAAAAAACGAACCCAGAACATATCAGATATCACTCGTGCCGCAGCAACATCAACGAACCCCGCTTCTTCAGTTGGCACATAGCATGATCGGAATTTTCGGTCTGGGTGGATCTGCTGGATCTGGTGATTCGCTCTATGAAGAAATCCAAAATATCGCGCAGGCTCACGACAGAGTTCTCGAAGGATTGGAACTGCAACCAAATGGGATACCCTTAACTTTTAGAAAGGAGTTTAACTATGAACATTAATTCAAATCATGTAATCGGGTTTGCAGCTGGCATTGTAGCATCTGCTGGCGGCTTCTACCTCTATAAAAAAAATCAGTCGCTCGTTGATGGATGGTTGAGAGATCAAGGCATCCGCGTCCCCAATAGAGCTTCTATTGAGCCCGGATCAATGTCGCTGGAAGAACTTGTTACCGAAAAAGAGCGCCTGGAAGATATCATCGCAGCACGGGAAATGGAAAGTGCAACACCTGCAGCCGATCCGCAACCGGAATCATGAATGTAATTTTGCTCTGTTGACTAAAACCAATATCGTTATTTTACAATCAGAAAACCATTTACAGTTTATGAGGGGGAAGGCTCTGGAGGATATTCATATCCCCCTCACAATCGTAAAGAAAACATGCAATTGTGCTTGATTCCCAAGGTAAATCGATTGGCTATATCATGTTCAGGTGCTGCGGCCTTATACGGATTGCCTGAAGAAGAACTATCTTGAGAAGCCTGCTTCCAACGCATAAACCATCCAAAACAGATCACAATTAATACCACACCAAGTATAAATGATGACCTGATTAACTTACGTCTAACGACGCCCATAGCGTTGCTATAGAAAGATTATAGATCGGCTCACCACATAATACATGGTAAATCTAAGCCATAAATCCGAAACTTTAAGAAAGTTTCAGACCTGCACTTGATTTTTCACCGATCAAGGCAACGTGGGCCGCCGCGGTTCTCGGCCTCACGTGAACCGCCTTTTCCGGCGATACCCTTTATTGTTAGATATCCTGGGTGATTTCTAACTATTTCATATTCTGATTCTCTTACGCTTATGGCAAGGTTTGTTCACTCGGAATCCTTGGATCTTATTCGCTCAAATTCTTGCTTATTGGGCAGGCCAGGATCACCCCAATTGTATTTGCTGCCATTTGAGTTTGTACCAAAGGCTGAGATCAGTTTTCTAAGATTGCATGATTTGCATTGGGGACAGCAGATTTTTTCTTGAACTTTTGTTAATTCCTCAAAATTACTACCACAATCTCTACACTCAAATTCATAAATCGGCATGAGCTATTCCTTTTAGTATTATCCAAGCGGATAAATTTTTTTGACCTTGGGGTTATCCCACCGCCGAACATTGAGTTAAGCGGCAAATACCGCAACACGGATTATCCGGTAAAGTACCACCTGAGGAGTCCGGTATACGTTTAATGGTAAGGAGAATGCGCGGAGTGGAATCTGCCAGCGTAAACGCCTTGTTATGAGAATATTTTTATTTTCCTTTCTTTCTTCTTTGCGTGACAGTTTCTCCACCGATACCCCAACTGTCTGTATCTACCTCTTCAATTACAACGACTGTTGTCTCTGGATTTTTGCCAAGTACTGTTTTTAACAGCTCAGTTGCTCCTTCTATTAATTCAGCTTTCTTTTTAGAAGTAACACCTTCATTTGTGATTTTAATGTTAACAAATGGCATTGTTTTATTTCCTATTTAGAGATTCAGATTTGCGATAACTATCTTTTATGAGCACCACCTACCACTGGTTGGAGAGCTCAGCAAAATACTTCTTGACGGGTTCGCTCAGCATTCAATCCTAAATCCCCGCCTTATTGTAACGGGGCCGGTGGCGTGACGCCCAGTTTACTCTGCTGCATTTTCCTGGTTATAGAGGACAAAAAGCTAAGCGCGATGAACTGCACGAAAAGCTTTCCATCCAGACTTTGTTGCGCTGAGACAGCAAACCGACGCAAATTCAGTCTCTGTTTCAGGTTATCGAAGGCTTTCTCAACCAGATTCTTGTTCCGGTATATCTCAAGGGCCTTCACCGCTTCCTTTACCTCATCGCTCACAAGGGTAAAATAACCGTAATTACGTTTGTCCTCTGCCAGAGCCTCCTCTCTGGCAATAGCCTTTGTGTTTCGGAGCGTTGTGCATTTTACCTCAAAATATCTGGCGTACTGCTTCTCATGATAAGGATGGCGCTGACCGCTTTCAAGCTCCCCCTGCAATATGGCCAGCCGGTTGTTGAAAGCTTCTTCATCTTCAAGAGCCCGCTCCGGTACATAATAGAGATGAAGATACCTCCGGCAATATGGTGAAGGTGTTAACAAAGTCGGCACTGTCACGGTAAAAGCAAAGCTTACCGATAACGTGGCAGAGGACGTTGTTTTGATGTACGAGGCCTGGTTCAGAAAGGCAGACTTCAACGTCCAGAACCTGGTAGATGATGAATCTTCTGATATGGGCAGCTATTGTTTTGCTTCAGATGGAAATAGAAAAATCATCAGTTCAAACCAGCGAGCAGGTTTTCTTCTTTCGCCCTCTCAATAAGTCGTAATTTTCATTGACTTATCTTTCTTGTTTTCCCGCAGACTCCAGGCTTGACATGCCACAACGTGGTATTAATTTCAATTTAAGATCATTCGAGTCCTGGCTTCTCTGATACTGTAGAGTGCTGTAAAAAGGTGTGCTCAGGCGCTTCTGATCTGCACATTTTTGCACCGCTTGTGTACGTTGCAGCTCTGCTGATTAAAGCCAGATGGAACAAACAGGATGAGCTGATGGTATAGGAAGGATTTTCTTCTGAGCCTGAATATACAATGACCGTATCAGTCTAAAGGATACTTTTTTTACCTTTTCTTTTCGTCGGGAGAGCGAATTCTGATAGAGATTCCCATTTAAAATCGATATTGAAAACAAAGACATGAGAAAGATTTGTATCATTGGCGCTTCGGGGAAGCTTGGACAGTATATGGTGCAGCACTCACTGGATAAGAAATACCAGGTCGTCGCGGTCTGCCGGGAACAAAGTGTCGGCAAACTCGATGCGTTCAAAGAACGTATTTCTATTATACCAGGAGCCACCAGCGACCGCGATGTCATCAGGGAAGCGGTGGAAGGCTGTGACGGAGTACTCACGGTTCTGGTACCGTGGGGAATGCAACACTACTCCACCGGCACGGCCCAGGCGGTCCTTGATCACGCACCGCCGGGTGCGCGGCTCGTCTTTTCCTGTGGCTGGCATATATCAAGAGACAACCAGGACAAGTATTCATGGAAATTGAAGGCGTTCGTAAAGGTATTTGGGTTTTTAGGTCGACTCATTCGCATGGTGGACCTCAATGACCAGGTTGAAGCGTGCCGGCAGGTGTTCGCCAGTGAAACGTTGTGGACAGTTGTGCGTTGCAGCGACATTGAGGAAGGCCCAAGCCAGGGGCTGCCTGTGTGGAGCAGACACGTAGGTGACCCCCTTCTGGCAAGTAACCTCACGCGTCGAGTGGATTTTGCTCTGTTCATGGTGCACGCCCTTGAAAACGACGATCTCATTCAAGAGGCCCCTGCTCTTGTCGGCTGCCTGGCGCCATCGGCACTCGCACACGCGGAGGAAATTTAAACATATCGAATAGTTGTTATAGATAAGGAGGATAAAATGGTATCAAGCGAGCAAACGTATCTCGACAGCAACGCTGAAAACCGTAAACCGGTTATTCTCCATCGATCGGACTGGGCATCTCATGAGCTTTTGTGGAAAGGCTATTTCCAGGGTGAGGACCTTGGCACAGGGGTAACCGTGCTGTTCTATGTTACGGATACTATCGGTGAAGGACCACGTTGGCACGTTCACCCCTATGACGAGATTTTCATCGTTCGTGCTGGAAACGCATTATTTACTGTCGGGGATAAAAAAATAGAAGCCACAGCCGGTGATATCCTGCTGGGGCCGGCAAAAATCCCGCATAAATATCATAATATTGGGCCTGGCACGCTGGAGACCACTGACATTCATCTTTCCGATCGCTGGATCCAGTCAAATCTGGACGATCCTGAATTATCTGAAAATTGAATCACCTGGCGGTTGAGGAGAAGTCCGTTTTACGAGCCTCTATGATCCAGTCGCAAGAAAAACATCACAGAGACCTGTCGGAAGAGCTACTGAATCTGGTGGAATAATATGGACCTTTCTTATCCCGAACTGCTTAATGCAGAATAGCTGGAACAGGACTACTTTATTCCTCCCTGATCTGCACCATGATCAGCTGTCCCCTGGCATGGACCGTGCCTTCTGTCGACAGGGTGACACTGACGGTCACCTTGCGTCCCTTGATCTCCTCCACCCGTGCCCGCAGCTCCACCTCCGTGCCCACAGGTGTGGGTGACAGGTAATCGACTTTAAGGGATGCGGTGACAAATCGGGGCATGGCTCCCGGCTTCATCTCTATTTTAAGATCCCGGGCTTTTGCTGCGGCTGCAGTGCCTGCACCGTGGCAATCCATCAGGGATGCGATCATCCCTCCGTAAAGGATATTCTTCATACCCCCGGTAAAATGGTTTGCCGGCACAAGGCGGCAAACACCCTCGTCGCCATCCCAGAAACTTTTAATCTGGTGCCCCTTCTCATTAAGTCGGCCGCAACCGTAACAATGGGCATAATCATCCGGGTAGTAATCCTGAAAAGCCATTTCACTCATGGTATGTTCCTATCTTACTGTGATCGTTCACTATAAAATTATCGCGAACGATCAATTTGACCTTGATGGATTATATTTTTTCGATCGCCTCCCAGGTGCTTTATCTGGCTTGCCGCAAAAGCTGCCCCAAATCCATTATCAATGTTGACGACGGTAACCCCATTAGCGCAGGACGTGAGCATGGCGAGTAACGCTGAAAGGCCACAGAAGTTAGCACCATACCCGACACTTGTTGGAACCGCAATTATTGGAATTTCAATCTGACAGGTTCTAAGAGGATCAGTTACCCAAGTTTTCCCTTCGAACTATACTTCTGGATCACTAAGCCCTAGCTGTTCGACAGCCCATGAATGCATCATTTCTAAAATGGGAAAGGCGCTTTGCCCAAGTTCGGACAAGCTATATTCAACCCGTGGTGGTACTTCAGGATATACAGTTCGTGATATTAACCCGTCTTTTTCCAATTCTCTTAATTGCTGGGTCAACATTTTCTGGCTAACTCCCGGCACGATTCTCTCCAACTCATTGTAGCGTTTTGTCCCTTCATTCAAATGCCAAAGCATGAGGCACTTCCATTTTCCACTCAGCAGGTTCATGGAAACTTCAACGGGGCAGTGGTACTGCTTTTCGTTCCAGTTGATCATAATACCGCTTAACTCTCAAAAAAAGATTGATCTTAGAACCGGCTAACCCAGGCAATTCGAACCAATTGGTTCGTGCCGAACAAAATTGTGCCTTCTTGTTATGATATTATCAGAGACTATAGTGTCACTGTAGCCGGGATAATACCCAGACAACAATATAATTCAAAGGAGCAGTAAAATGACATATCCTAGAACATTTTCACACATTGGCTTATCTGTGACCGATCTCGAAAAAGCTGTTGAATTTTACACTGAGGTACTTGGTTGGTATGTAATCATGCCCCCGACAGAGATCATGGCTGATGATTCCGCTATTGGGATCATGTGTAACGACGTTTTCGGTCACGGTTGGGGGAGCTTTAAAATTGCACACATGTCAACTGGTGACAGGATAGGGGTTGAAATTTTTGAATTCAAGAATGCAGAGCAACGGGAAAATAACTTTGAATATTGGAAGACCGGTGTATTTCACTTCTGTGTTCAAGATCCTGATGTTGAAGGTCTGGCAGCAAAAATTGTAGAAAATGGCGGCAAGCAGAGAATGCCGGTAAGGGAGTATTACCCGGGGGAAAAGCCATACCGGATGGTATATTGTGAAGACCCTTTTGGCAATCTTATAGAGATTTACTCTCACAGTTATGAGTTGACTTACTCCGCTGGGGCCTATCAGGACAAGCTGGAAGGAGTATCATGACAAAACAATTGGGGCCCACGGTTTTCTCCTGAAGAAGTCAGAAAAACGTGGGCGCTAACATTTGTCCTCTAAAAAAACACCTTAAACGAGTGCCATTCCGCTCAGGCCCCCTCATACTCGAATCTGACACCACTGTCCGAATCATCAAGCCGAAGGTTGACAAGAAGCAGCAGCCCCGCCGCCCTTGTTGAGGACAGCCCAGAACAAGCCACTTCTCACCGTTGGTAATCTTTGCCATAGATGCTATGCTGTCATTGAAGGCACCTACCAGAGGAGGTAACATCATGGCGACCCTAAACATCTCGATGCCCGATGAAATGCGAGCTTTTATTGAAGCCCGTGTCAGTACGTGAGAATATCAAAGCGCAAGTGATTATCTGCGTGACCTCACCAGACATGATCGCGAAGAAACAGAGCGGTTCCTGGTTGAAGGACTGGAAAGCGGAAGAGCACGGCCACTGGACATGGCCACATTGAGGAAAAAGACGCAAGCCTTGCTCAAACAAAAAAAAGCTTTTTAAATGGATTCTACTATCATAACGCCAGCGGCTGAGAATGATCTTGTCACCATTTGGCTCCATATCGCACGGGATAATCAGGACGCAGTCGACCGCGTTTATCAGGCCGCTAAAAAAATGGGAGTTATATCTCTATGGTGCAGCCCAGCATGGTTCAAAGAAAGCATGGCCTGTTTTCTAGGCCAAGAGCCTCGCAAAACGCTATCCAAGCCAAATCAGGAATACCGCGGGATGAGTTCTCTCAATGGCACAAATTTGTCGATAAAGAAAAATTATGACAAGCATCACAGAAGCCATGAAACAACATAACAACACATTTCGGGAAGGATGCCGCAAAAAGCGCGGTTCCTCTCAATTGCAACGCTGCTCTTACTGGGTTCCAGATCTTCATATGTATCGAGAATTATACTTCAACTATGATCCAAATTATCAATCCCCTGGACCAAAATGAAAATATATTTAAAACATGTAGCCTCAGGTTTTGCCATCTCATTAGTATTATTTATGATCCCTTTGGTTTTTAATAAACCCGATGAGATTGGTGTTATATTACTTTTTAGCCCTGTGGTTTATGGGATAATTCTTAAACAGCCTGTAATCGTTGTGGCAATATTAACGCTAGTGTTAAGAAAAATAGATGTAAAATTAAACCCTTATGTTTTTTCAAGTTCACTAGTAATTTTTACATTAGTATTCTCTTTTTTGGGGTATTTTTTTATACCTGAAATACTTGTGAGGTCAATTGAAGGTTCAAGATGGGAGATCTGGCTTATTTCAATAATCAGTTGTGCAATCAGTGTTATAGTTATTTATAGAAAAAAGAAAATCTGATCTCAAGTTAAAAAGCTTTTCAACCCTATCGCGCGTGAAGCACGTGCCAGTTAACTCTAGATTAACATATCAGTTCTAAAATTTTATTATCTCAATTTTCTAAAAAGTTACTCCCATTCCTGTTAATTTTAAATTTCTGATGATTTAGCATTATTCTGAAATGAAACGATTGGGTACAGGAAGCAAGGAAGCATCTTCTTGAGGGTACAGAGAGAAGGTAAGATCATTCCTGATTGCCCAGGGTAAATGAATTATTTACTGCACGAATATTTTTTTTCGACATGTTGGACACCAAGAACCCCTTTCAACATTATTGCGTATTGCTTTCCACCGGTACCCCTCCGAGCATACCTATAAGAGTTTAGAACAGGTATTTTTATAAGTATTGGAAAAACATTTTCCACCCCATTTTAACCTAGATCCTGCGACTCCGACAGGTTCCCAGGAAGTGTTATCAAGATTTTTACTGAGTACTTGGCTTATAAAATGGTATTGAGAGATATTGTTATTTGCCGCGGCCACCACTGGAACTACCGCTTGACCCACCTGAACTACCACCAGAGTTTCCTGAGCCACCGGTACCACCGCTTGACCCGCCTGAACTACCGCCTGAATTTCCACCAGCGTTTTCTGAACTGTTGGCCCCACCACTGCCTGCACCGCCTGAACCAGCGTTTGATCCCCTGCTGCCATCGTTTTCGTTACTCCCGCCGGAAGCGGGACCCAGTTCTTGAGCGCGCAGACCCTGATTGATACCATCCAAAAATTGTTGAGCTACATGCTCGGAAGACCCATACCGAGTGTTGTTCATGAAAGAGTGCTGCAGTTCCTTCATTTCAGTTGCCTCATAGGATTTACCCAAGGCAGTAACCAGCACATCTGAAATGGTTTCCGAGCGTACCTCCCGCTGCGCCATGATGCGTGCCGTAATCATCGTTTGAATGATAAGGTCCTGGGCTTGACCTCGATTCATGGTTCGCGTCCTGGTTTTTAGTGCGCTCATGACTGCTTCGCATTCTTCTTGTTGTAAACCTGCTGTATATGCATCGGTAATGAGGTCACCGAGGATTTCTTCCTGCTCCGGATCAACCACCAATTCACGGGCTTGCTGATAAGCATGGCGATACCTATTTCGCACTCTTGTCAAAGCCTCGACGATATCCTCCTCATTAACATCCTTGGCAATACCTTCATACACCTTGTCCGTCAAAGGTTTGGTCGGCAATCCCTCTCCTTTGGCATCCTCGATTATTTTTTGAACACGCACCATATTGCTTTGCCTAAACTGTTCTCTATGCATTGCCTGAAGAAGAGCGGGTGTTTCATCTTTGTCAATTTGGGTTTGATACATTTCTCTTGCCTGCTCTTGTGAACCTGATTCTGTGTTCTCAATCAGAGGTTCATCCGCTGAGGCAAGAGAAGCGCTGGTGAGTAAAACACAGACGAGAGTGAAATATTTTTTCTTCATGCGTTCATCTCCTGAAAGTTGAATTTTTGTTTATTAAACGCAGGAGCATTACAATGGTTACAGATCGGATACAAAAAGACAGTTTTTTCCACCAAAATCATCGAGGATTTTAGACTGGCAGTCAGGCAGGGTGAGAATTTTATCTACAAGATAGAAATAGGAAAATTCTTCTTCTCTGGGAACAATCACCTCCCATACACCGCCCTCCACTTTAGTTGCCCGTTGAAATCGGAACTGGTCAATAGAAGAGGCGAATAGAACTTCTTCAGCATCATTATTTTGATAATAAAGAGCAATGGATTGATCGTGCACCTGGACATAGTGCTTTGGCGAACAGGAAGCAAGGATTAAAGTAAGAAAAATAAACACACCATGATATACAATTTTCAGAGCTAGACGAGATACCATGCTTAACTCTCCACATAAAGCACTGAATTGATGGTACCAAAGTCATCAGGTTCTTTGGATACAACGGTAGGGTCAGGAATAGGTTTATTCTCGTCAATAATGAAGGAATACCGGTGTTCACCAGATGGCACTGCCAGGGTAATCTCCCAATATCCTTCCGAACCGGTTGGGCTTAAAGGTACTTTTTGCCAATTCGTAAAGCTCCCTGTGATTTCCACTTGTGAAGATCCTTGCTGGAAAAGGACAAAGCGGTGCTGAACTGTTGCTGGCATCAATGATGTGGAACGAAGCAACGGGTCATTAAACGAAAAAAAGTTGGCTCCCAATAGAAAAGATAAAACAAGCATTATAGACGCAGCTAATCCCAGACCCAGCGACCGCAGGTGGCTCTTAGCATTTGATAGAGGCAAAGCGGCCTCTGGTGCTGGCTGTATCAGTGCAGCGTGCAATTTTTTTTCCTGTTCAAGCATCGATACTGCATCATCTGTATAGTCCTTGTTCCCATTAATATGATTAATGAACAATATCTTCTCTTCCAGCGACATTTCGTCATCAATATACATGCTAATAAAGTGTTCCATTATTTCACCTTGTTGTTTAGCACCTTCCGGAGTCTGGTTCTCGATCGGTGAATTTTCACCTTTACATTGGCTATACTCAAATTGAAAATGGCTGCTATTTCCTTATAGGCCATACCTCCAACAGCAAGTATTAAAAGTTCTCTTTCCTGTTCCGGAAGCGCTTCAATTGCTTCATGAATAAGTGAATGTTCCTCTTTAGCAATACATGAGCTTTCCGCGTCAGGAGCAGCTTTTTGTTTTGGAATCTCTGTATTATAAATCTTGGTTTGACCTCTCTGATAATCAACCAGTGTATTGCGGGCAATGGCGAAAAGGAGAGCTGGAGAATTCACAGCCTGTCGGCCGTAGTGCTTAAAATGTCGGGTAAAACTTTCCTGCATTATATCCTGAGCAACTTCACTATTGCCACTCTTATAGCGCAAGTAATTGAAAAGTTTGTCTTTATAGTCTGTGTAAAACTGATGATACTCTTCAACCATAACAAGATATTAGATGTTTAATTTACTTACTTGGATCAGAGCCATTTGATATCAATGATATTGTACGTTTATATATCCCTTTAGACTATAAACGTGATTGGAGGATAAAAGTTACAGGGATTTTAAATCATCTTCAATTTTGTGTTTGTTTAGATAGTCAGTCTTGGTGATCTTTAGCTTTGATAAAGGCATCGGAGACTACCATGCGCTCAGCGGCCAATGGCTCACAAGCCATAGTATATTGCACACTCCGCAACGTTTGTACCCATAAACACTTCTTGCAGGCTGGCCAGGAGCGGCTGGTACCGGAGTTTTTATTTCTGCTATCAGTGGTTTCGGGGACTCGTCCATACAAACTACTGGGTGCCGCGAGTCATAAGGACGCTTGTAGATATCGAGAACCATCTCCATATGTGCAACAAAGCTGCCATTCTGTTCCGGTGGTATTACCCATCCCTTCTGTTGCCAAGGCTTGAGTTCGTTTTTTTTAGAATCCGACGTATAGATTCATGTGAAAGGTTGCCGATGTAATCAAGTTCGACGACTTGGTCCGCCAGTAACCTCAAACTCCATCTGGCACATCCTTCCGGTGGTTTGCTGCGGCTGAGAGCAACCAGGTGTGACATGACACTCGTTAGCATTTCGCCCTAACATTTTCCTCAACAATGGATATGTGGGGCAATTCTCTAGAAGAAAGGTCCACGAGCGGATCTGACAAGCAATTTTTCCTTTCCACAAAATACAAAAATAGGTTTCCATATAAAGAATCAAAACATGAGAAGGTGTAAAATTCTGGTCTCGTTACAGCACAGGGACCAGTGATTTTTCGCTTTTTCCGGGAGTATTGCCTTGATGACAGCTTCACTTGTTCTTTATCTGTTCTTGGTTTCGATAGTTTTGAAAATTGATGATACGCACTAAAACAATTAAATCATATGGATACATCATATTCACCGCCTGCTTTACCATTCAGGCTGTGGGGATTGGCTCTTACGTAGCTTACGGTGTTTTTTTTAATGCTCTTATGGCCGAGTTTCAATGGTCAAGAGCTACAATCTCGGGTGCCTCATCCTTGGCATTTTTTATGATGGGTTTTGTCGGTATCTTGATTGGACACCTCAATGACCGGTATGGGCCTCGCCAATTGATGTCAGCCACTTCTCTCTTTTTCGGAGCTGGGCTTATTTTGATGTCTCAGGTGAATTCGGTCCTGCAACTCTACATTTTTTATGGTGTTTTACTTGGCATTGGCTTGAGTTCAATAGATGTTATTGCCCTTACCACCATAGCCCGCTGGTTTTCTCTTCGGCGTGGAGCGATGACCGGCCTTGTAAAGGTAGGTACTGGGGCAGGTCAATTCACCATACCGCTGATCGCAAGTTTTCTTATTGGTTTGGTAGGCTGGCGACAAACGTATCTCATCATTGGTCTGGTAGCGTCATTTTTATTATTCGGGGTTGCCCAGATCCTCAAACGAGACCCTTATGATTATCAGCCTGTAAGCAAAAAAGAGCCATCACCGAGTCATCAGACGAGCAAAAATGAAAGCACGGGCTTGAGCTTTGAAAAAACAAGAAAGACCTATCAGTTCTGGAATCTTTGTATTGTTAATTTCTTAGTCGTATTCTGCCTTATGAGCATCATCATTCACATTGTGCCTCATGCTCGAGATATTGGGTTGTCTGCCCACCAGGCTGCTGGAACCCTGTCAACAATCGGGGGTGTTAGCATGATAGGCCGATTTGTGTCAGGTTTTGCCATCGATCGATATGGCAGCAGGACAATCATGGGCGCTTGCCTCTTGCTTTTAATCATCTCATTATTGTGGCTACAGATTGCACAGTCACTCTGGATGCTTTTCCTCTTTGCCTGTATCTATGGGCTTGCTCATGGGGGCTTCTATACTGCAATATCGCCTATCCTCGCTGAAGTTTTTGGCATAAAGGCTCATGGAACTATTTTGGGTATTGTTGTCTGCTTTGGCACAACTGGCGGCGCAATAGGTCCGATTTTCACTGGCCAGCTTTTCGATATGACAGGCAGCTATGCTACCGCATTTTGGACGTTCATTATTACAAGCACTTGCAGCTTTGGCATACTTTCCTTATTAAAACCGATCAAATAATACCAGTTCATACCTGTTTTGCTTTTCCATATTAAATCGGCCCACAGTCACTTTTTAAATCTCGGATCTGAAGGTGCATAGTAATAGCCGTATGCTAGAGGGAAAAGGATTGCCTGAGGTAAGGTTGACAGGCAAGGAATTGATGATAAACTCAGATTTAGTTCTTCCTGATAATCTGAAAAGAAGAAAAAGACATGGAGCGAATACTACTGGCTGGTGCGACCGGGTACTTGGGGCGATTCATCCTGGAAGTACTGCGGCAAAGAGGCTACCCCGTGAGGGCCCTTGTTCGTGATGCAGGAAGGTTACCAATCGACGATTATCATATCCTCGATCTTTGCGAAGCAGAGATCACCGATCCTGGATCGATTAAAGGGTGCTGTGATACTTTTGATGTCGTAATTTCCACGGTCGGTATCACAAGGCAGAAGGACGGGCTTTCTTATATTGATGTTGATTACCAGGCAAATGTGAATCTCCTTGAAGAAGCGCAGCGGGCAGGAGTCAGCAAATTTATCTATGTTTCTGCCCTTAACGCTGACAAGTTGAAACACCTTTCAATGTGCAGGGCCAAGGAACTTTTTGTTAAAAAACTTACCAGTTCAGGGATGGACTATTGCGTGATCAGACCCAACGGATTTTTCTCGGATATGGCAGAGTTTCATACCATGGCCCAACGAGGACGAGCTTATCTCTTCGGCAGAGGTGAATTTCGGTCTAATCCGATCCATGGTGCTGACTTGGCATCTGTTTGCGTAGATACCATCAATTTGCCCGATCAAGAGCTTGAGGTCGGAGGACCCGAAACATTATCACATCAAGAAATCGCCCAATATGCTTTTGAATCACTTGAGAAACCACTGAAAATCAGTTACATCCCAGAATGGTTGAGAAAGTTCGTCCTTCTAGTACTGCAAAAAACGACCAAACAGACTTTTCATGGCCCTGTAGAATTTTTTCTGACTGTAATGGCAATGGATATGATTGCCCCTGAGTACGGTAGCCTCACTCTTAAAAAGTTTTTCTCCGATTTGAGAGAACAGGAATGAGGCATAGTTTGAGATACGTTTTGGAAAGATCTTCGCTGTGATGTAGCAACTATGCTGAAGGTATTTCCTCTACCAAAGATTACAGCAGGCGGGGTCATATCCCAGTTTATGAGCAATTGATTTCGAACGGCTTCGTCTCTATCTTCGGTGCAGCATGTTTCAATAAGCCACGTTTCAAATGCGTCGTTCATCGCCTTGTCCCGGCCGTTGTCGGGTGATAAGAACGCCTTCATGTTGTGGAGTGAAAACCCTGAGCCGATAATGAGTAAATTTTGATGCTGAATGGTTGCCGGCATCTGCTAACAGGGGCAGTGGCCCCCTCCGTGAGAGATGTACAACGTTCTATGCTGGTGTTTCTTATTCGTTTTTTTTATATCCAGGGGTGGCTCGACTGTTTGTCAAAAACAGAGTCAAGATCGTTTACTGCCTCTTCAGTTCGCATGTAAGCATAGTGAGGATATAACTCAAATGTCCGAATTGTCTGGTCAGTCATTGGGGTACGTCTACAAATGTCAGAAACGACGTGATTGATACAGTCTCCCAGCCCGTATTGACCAAATGTAAGCCGAATCTATCATATTCACGCTGGCAGAGCCCTGCTTACCTGACCTTGCCCACAGGTCCAGGTTTTAGGTTTTAAAACACAAAAGGCCTGTAGTAAAAATCACTACAGGCCTTTTGTGCTATGTTGCAACCACGAGGTGGTTACAGCCTATGTGTCCAGCTCTTACAGTTGAACGACATTGGCAGCTGCCGGTCCTTTGGGACCGTCGGTTATCTCAAACGATACGCGGGCGCCTTCGTCCAGAGATTTAAATCCCTGGGACTGAATTGCTGAGTGGTGGACAAAAACATCGTCACCGTCTGTCTGAGCAATAAATCCGAAACCTTTAGCATCGTTAAACCACTTTACTGTTCCTTCTACCATTTTGTACTACCTCACTTTGTGTCGGTTTCCTTTGGAAACCATTTTTTAATAAACCGGCCTTCCATTATTGGGGCCGGTAAAATCGTTTTGTTGCCAAAACGGGTATTGCGGTATTACGGCCTTGCTGAAATACCAAAATCAAATGATGCGGCGCGGTTGCGCTGAGATGATTTTTTACCGCGAGTATGACTCTTGTTCCTGCCATTTCTGGGAGTAGTCGGCCGATTTTCTAATTTATCATTATTTTCTGCACGGAGGGAAACAGGTTTTCCTCTCTGTGGGTTTGATGGTGCGGGCGCTGCTGAAAATGTCGATTTCCCGTAGGTCAGACGTGAGCCAAGCGCCCGGTCAAGGGCTTTAATCATTCTCTCGTTATCCGATGTGGCAAAAGTGAATGCTTCACCATTCTGGCTGGCCCGACCGGTACGACCGGTTCGATGGGTATATACTTCAGCATTTTCCGGCATATCGAAATTAATGACATGGGAAATGTTAGACACATCGATGCCGCGAGCGGCAATATCCGTTGCTACCATGATCGTATAGGTGCCGTTCTTAAAACCATCGAGGGATTGCTGCCGTTTCTGCTGTGACATATTTCCCTGGAGTGCCGTGGCTTTGTGACCACTCTTCTCCAGATTCAGAGCCAGGCTCCTGGCCTTGTGTTTCGTCCTGGTGAAAACAATAGCAGTTGCTATCTTTTCATCTCGCAGAAGGTGCTTGAGCAGAGGTGTCTTCTGCGTCTGATCGACCCGGTAGAGAACGTGGGAGATCGTTGCAATGGACTTTTCATGATCAACCTGTACGGTAACCGGATTGACCAGTATGTCCTCAACCAGAGACCTGATCTCTTTGGGCATGGTAGCAGAAAACACCAGAGTCTGACGCTTTACCGGCACATTTTTTATGATCCGGCGAATATCGGGAAGAAACCCCTGGTCGAACATGTGGTCGGCTTCATCAAGGACCAGCATCTCAACTCCGGAGAGGTTTACCGCCCGGTCATTTACCAGATCAAGAAGACGCCCCGGGCAGGCGACAACAATCTCTACACCCCTGCGGATCGTGTTGATCTGCGCCTGTTTGCTGACGCCGCCATAAACGACAACGCTGCGAAGATTTGTACCTTTGGCCAGTTTACCGATGTAGCTGTGTGTCTGCTCGGCTAGCTCCCTGGTGGGGGAAATAATTAAGGCACGAACTTTGTTCCTGGGACCTGAGCAGAGACGCTGCAGGATAGGAAGCACGAATGCTGCCGTTTTCCCGGTACCGGTCTGGGCCAGACCCATCAGGTCACGCCCCTCTAAAACCGGTCGGATAGCCTGTTCCTGGATAGGTGTCGGTGTTTGGTACCCGCAGCTATCAAGGGCTGTCTGAATCCGGTCATGAAAGTGAAAATTTTTAAAACTCATTAAAACTCCTTTTAATTGCTATGTGAACATGGGATCAGTTCGATATGTTTTTGATCCATGCTCCGTAAAACAGCGTTATCGCCGCTTTTGATTATAAATGTAAAATAGTATTTGATGTTTGAAAATGTTGATAATTGGGGTGAATTACTAACGAAGGGAGTAGCTCTGGATATCCGTTGAAGGGTATAAAAATTGTCTTTAAGGGATTAAATCAAACAGACTCAGCTTGTCAGGGGTTGCTGCGGCTCTCTGCACGGCAGCGGACTGACTTTTTTTACAACCAGTCTGCTCTCGGCCAAGCCACTGCCATTCAGCATCTTTATTGCCTTTTCACCATCTCTCGTTCGTTGCATCTCAATATAGCCGAAACACTTCGATTGCCTGGTGTAGTGATCAGTAACTATGTGGACCGTGTCTACCGTACCATGAACGGAAAAAAGCTTTTCCAACTCTCGTTCGGTGGTGCTGTAGTCAAAGTTACCAACATATATTTCCAATCTGTACTCCTAAATTGAGGCAATCTGCAAAATACTTCTACGATGGCAAACGGTGTGGGAAAAAACAACGCTGACAGGAAAACGCGAAGGAGTGTGCTTCTGCTTTAATAAATTCAAACTCTGCACAGTATAACTGTTATTTTGGGATTTACAAGCAAATAACGAGAAACGATCTCTTATTCCGGGACAAGGACGAGCGCAAAGGTGAAATGGCTATGGATCTGCCGGATAATAAAAAAGTAACGTAATACCACCTGAAGGGTCATTTTACTGCCTGAGTCCTGGATACATTTATGGCTAACCTGTTTTCTCATTATTTCCTGTGTAGAAATTGAGCTTAGATATGACACTAAATAGCTTGAGTGTTCTCTTATACCTGACAGGTTCCCAGAGAAAGGCTGCCCAGAGTTTACATCAAGGTCGAGTTGTGTAAAATTTCGGCAGTTAAGAAGTGCCCAGGGATATCTTTCAGGTTTTCTTTAACTATGGTTTAACGATGTGACCACAGAATGGGGTAAGACAGTTTACCCCGGAATCAGTGCTGTCAGCACGGTTTTTCGGGCCTGATTAATTCCAGGCCCCCCGGCCCTTTTAGTTTCAATTTTTTCTGCAGGCTGATATCACGCATCTCAGCTCATCTGCTGTCTGCTGATATCGAGCTTACGATCATTGATTCTAACTCTTTTAAGGAGCTGAAAGGTGTCTGTCGGCATGCTGTAAGGCAGGTCTACCGTGCTGTGATCTTCATTAATGGTGATCCTGCCGATAAACTTGCTGCTGATATCAGCTTCATTGGCAATGGCTCCGACGATATTGCCTGGTTTCACGCCATGCAGCTTACCAATCTCTATCCGATAGCGTTCCATCCCTTTGTCGGGTGCGCTACTCATCCGTTTTTTGGGCCTGTTTTTCCTCTCATGCTTTCGGGGTGACCGTTCCTTTGCAGACTGCCTCAGGTTTTGCCGGGGATTTTCCTGTTTCTCTTCGAGAAAGAGCGGGGTTTCCCCCTGCGCCATCTGAGCCAGGGCGGCGGTCAGCAGATCGCCGTCTACATCATAGGTCTTGCGATAGTCGGCGATAAGCTTCAGGTGGAAATCCAGATCAGCCTCCAGCAGGGTATCGGTAATGCGGCACTTAAAGGCTTCAGCTCGTTTCATGTTTACAGCCTTAACTGTTGGCAGGGCCATCTCGGTTATTTTCTGGCGGGTGACTTTTTCGATCCCGTAAAGCGCTTTTCTCTCCCGTGGATGAACAAAGAGAATCGCCTCGCCGCTTCTTCCCGCCCTGCCCGTCCGCCCTATCCGGTGGATGTAAGCTTCGGTATCAAAAGGGATGTCGAAATTTACCACATGGCTAATGCGCTCAACATCCAGGCCTCGGGCAGCGACATCGGTTGCAACCAGAACATCGATTTTCCCTGATTTCAACTGCTCGACGGTACGCTGTCTCTGATTTTGGGGAATGTCCCCATTCAGCGGCGCACAGCTATGCCCAAGCGCGCTGAGCTGTTCGGCCAGTTCGACCGTCTGGATTTTCGTCCGGACAAAAACCAGCATTCCATCAACGTTATCGACCTCGAGCAGACGTCTGAGCGCTTCAAGTTTATGGCCATATCCGTCAGCCACCAGGTAGCGTTGGTTAATTAAGTTCGCAGTCGCCGTGCGTCCCTTGATGGTAATTTCCTTTGGATCCTGCAGATATTTTCGCGCTATCCTGCGAATTGAGGGTGGCATCGTCGCAGAGAACAAGGTGATTTGCCGTTGTTCGGGAATCCCTTCCAGCAGCCATTCCACGTCCTCGAGAAAACCCATGTTGAGCATCTCGTCGGCCTCATCCAGAACAAAACTACTGATGGTCTCAAGTTTCAGGCTTCCTCTGCGCACATGATCCATCACCCGGCCAGGTGTGCCGACAATGACCTGCGCACCTTTGCTGAGCTGCTTGAGCTGGATCGCGTAATCCTGGCCTCCGAAAATCGGCAGGACATTGAGTTTTTTCAGGTACTGTCCATAATTCTTAAACGATTCAGCGACCTGGATGGCAAGTTCCCGCGTGGGAGTCAGCACCAGCACCTGAGGTTTTGAGGATTTGAGGTCAATACGAGAGAGCAGGGGTAACGCAAAGGCGGCGGTCTTGCCGGTACCCGT
Organism: uncultured Desulfobulbaceae bacterium; assembly: GCA_965366875.1. Taxonomy (GTDB): domain Bacteria; phylum Desulfobacterota; class Desulfobulbia; order Desulfobulbales; family Desulfocapsaceae; genus MADRE3. The sequence continues at coordinate 58,060 of CBDUGK010000007.1, forward strand.
CTGGGCCTGTCCGACAACATCCCTGCCCGCCAGAACCGGAGGTATGACTTCAACCTGTATTTGGGTCGGAGCCTCATACCCCTGGGCTGTCAGTGCCTTGAGCAGTTCTTTGCTGAGGCCAAGGTCGGAAAAAAGCGATGGTTCTGAGTTTTCAGAAAACATAAAAAAGTCCTATAGGTTATTCCCACTGAAGAAACACGTGTACATAATCTGCCATGGAAAACAATTTCAGCCTGACAAGCTATAATGTCACTCTGTCGATACTGAAGAAAATGTGTCTGGCCAGTTATGCGAAATGTACCCATACATTTATGTTCTGGTCTGACACTCACCCGCGACGGAATAAGAAAGCAATGCAGAAGGATCATCAGAGAGGGAACCTGTATTCAAGGAAATGGAAACAGGATACACTGCAAGAGAGATCTTGACGGCAGGAGAACTCTATCGGTCGCTCACAAAAGGGAATCTATTTAACAGGCTTCATCAGGATATGCAACAGATTTTACTTCTAAATGGGCTGAGAAACGAGCAGCCCGGTCCTCATCAAGCCTTGCGGAGAGATTACCCGACTACTATTTCATTAGTTGCATCCAACGGTTTATGCGGAAACATGCCGACAAGAGTCATTACTGCCCCAAAAAAATGAATGGTAGTAATGCAAGTTGAAACGTTCTAAGTCCATCAATCGCGATAACTCCTCCAAGTAAGGCAAAGGCAACAATCATGATGAAATATTCTGAGTATTTTGAGTGCCATGTTCGCTGATTAGATTGGTTACAAATGAATATTCAGCAACGGTGTAAAACTGGCCAAGAACAACTGCTAAGGTAAAAATGGCAATACCGACTCTCATTAGTGTAAGCATGCTATGAGATCTACAGTTACTGACATGGTCTATTATCCCATTACTGAAATTGCCCGCCAGATCACAGAAAGTGCCAGGAATAGGATCAGTTATTTTTAATTTGAGCCTCTCGCAAAATGATGATTTTCATTCAAAATCAAGGCAGGTTTTTCTAAAACAACATAGATTAACATAAGAGTAGTAAATGGTATTGGAATAATCAGGTCTAATAAGGCAAGAATTGACAAATAAATCAGTATTTTTGTTTTGGTCTGCATAACAGTCTCGCTAAAATCTGATGAATTATTCAATCTACTGGGATCGAGCAATTATATAACAACCTCATAATCCGCATTTTAAATGTAATACAGAATGATGGCATCGTTATTAGTCAACTGTAAAAGATTTTTCCCAGAGTCACGGAATTTTTCCTTTAACCAACAGTTAAAACAGCAGGCAAAATAGTCCATCCAGCTGGGCGAAAATCGAATAACTTTGTCTCAGTCTTTTTGCAAGATTTAGCATGAAAACAGGAATCCGAGGCTCACAGGAAGAAGGCACTGATTCAGGAATTAAAGAAATTAGAGATGTTTGAGTTGGCAATCTCAACGGTAAGTTAAGCAGCAAATACCACGATGAGTGCTTCCTGGAAAAATCCCCTGTGAGGATTCCAATTAACTTTCAATGGAAATGATTGCAGCCAGTGGTATTTGTCAGCTTAAACGTTTGGTTATCTTAATTTTTTATAATTAATTTCTAGATCAATAGCAGCTGACTTCAATCTTTTATCAAGCGTCCATAGATATTTTTGAGCCAATTTTGCCGAAGCTAACAGGTGAATATCAATGAAACCTATACCCTTACCGTATAGCTTATGTTTTTCTATAAAGTACAAATATTCATCGAATTCGATTTGAGGGGCCATCGGTAAAGCTTGTAATAAGCTAATGATTTCTTTTCTGTTTTTCAGATTTCCACAGACTAGTTCACCGATGATAAGAGGATGGCAGACAACTTCCCCTTCTAAAAGCAGAAATTGTAAATGTTGGTCGTTTTTTCTCAGATGATCAATCCAAATTGACGTGTCAACAAGAATCATATTTATTTTGTTGGCCGCCTGCGAGGGATGGGTTTTAGATCTTTTTCTGTCCCTCCTAACGCAGCAAGGCGTTTACTGCTTTCGCGGGCAATTAACGCTTCAAGACCAAGGTGTACCAAAGATGTTTTTTCCTTGATGCCAGTAAGTAAAGAGGCCTTTTTCAATATCTGATCATCTATATTTAATGTAGTTCTCATATGCATATATATGTATCAATCGTGTGCATTTGTCAAGGATTTGGTTCTAAGAAGATAACGGTTAAACCAGACGGAATGATTTCGCATGCATTTTATCGTCAGGCACGGTTCAACTCCATTTCAAGGTTATAAGCAGAGCAGTCGGGTATTAAGCCTTTGTTAACAAAACCAAGTCTTTCATAATAGGAAAGAGCATTAAGAGTGCTCTCCACCAATAATTTGTCGATTTTCAATCGCATTGCTTCTTCTTCGATGAGTTTAAAAAGTTGAGTGCCGATTGAATTCCCTTCAAAACCTGGCAAAACGTAGAGATGGCTAATGCATCCTGTTTTATTGTAAATTTCAAGCTGAATAGAGCCAATGATTCTATTATCAGACTTTGCAAGCAGAGTATGATTGTTGGGGTTCTCTAAGGTTTGTTTGAGATACTCAGGTGTTCTCTCACTATAAAATTTGTCAAAGATTCTTCTCACGTCCTCATGATAAGCCTTTCTTGATATTTCTCGAGCAGATGTCTGTATCACAGTGTGGATTTCTTTGTAATCGGATGATTTTGCTTTTTCGAATTCAATATTCATAAATGGTAAGCCTAACGGTAAGATAAGCGACAAATACCGCACACGGATTACCCGGCAAAGTACCACTTGAGGATTTCGGTAAACTTTAAATGGTAAAGATTGCGACCAGTGGTATTTTTCAGCTTGAACGATTGGTTAACTGATTTTTTTTATAAATTTCTTTTCTGTGTCCTAATTTTACTACCCATACCGTTAACTCATAATCCTGGATTGAATAAACAATTCTATAACTCCCTTGACGCAGTCGATATCTCTCTAGACCTGTTAGCTTTTCACTGCCAACAGGCCTGGGATTGTTTTGAAGAGACTCTACGTTACTTAGAATTTTGAGAAGTTCTTTTTTGGGAACGACTTTAAAATCTTTCTCAACTGATTTCTTGAAGAAGATTTTATATAGAGCCATTTTTTTTCAATTTTGTAACCATCTGATCGTAGCTAATTAAAGGCTCATCCTTTCTGTTTTCAAATGCAATTATGTCTTCCGCATCCTCAGAAAGAGCTTCCCTTACAGCTTGATTAACCAAGTCAGTTATTGATCTTGAAGTTTCAACTGCCTTTAATTTTAGTGCCTTGTGAAGATCAGGGTCGAAATATATTGTTGCTCTTTTTGCTTGTGTGGCCATAACATCACCTCCCATCAGTGACACTATAGCGTTTTGACGTCAATGTGTCAATTTTCAACAGTTAACCTGAAGTCGAGATGTGACTACCACTGGATGGACAAACCAGCAAAGTACCACATGACGAGTTCGGTCAATATTCAATGGTAAGGATTCCGCCAGGTGGCAGGCGGCACTCTTATACGCTTGGTTATACGCTTTTTATTAAATTTGAGATTCTAACCCCTTTCTTTCGATACTGTCTAAAAGTTTTTAAAAGCCCCAGTGGGTTTTTTGTTTCCTTGTTCCCACTTCTGTACAGCTGAGGTGCTCACATTAAAAACACTCGCCAGAGCTGCTTGACTAAGATTGAATTTCTTCCTATGGTGGTGATTTTTTCTGGACTATATTCTTGTATTTCAGGCAAACAAAGACTCTCGATGTTTTTCATTGTAATACTGTCAACCAAGCCACTTTTATTTAAATCAGTGATTGTTTTGAAATAATGGTGTGTGCAGGCTTAGTTCATAGCAAAAGTTGCAAGTTTGCCTTTCCACCCCAAAAAATAACTGAATACCTTTAAAATAAAGAACTACAGAGCCTCTTGCAAAATGATGATTTTCGTTCAAAATCAAGGCATGCGAAAATTTTACCGCAGGCATATAATTGATATTCCGAGAACAAAATTTTTTAGCATAACGTAGAGGTTGAGCGAAAATGGTATTTTGCAAAAGGCTCTACAATAAAGGAAATATAAACGAGATGACACTACCAAGAGATATGACCATTGAAAAAGCAATATCTCAGATCAAGAAGCACCAATTAACGAGCCGAGAATTAGTTGAATCATGTCTCGACCAGATAGAGTTGCGTGAGAATCTCATTCATGCATGGGTTGAAGTATACAAAAAAGAGGCCCTGGAAATTGCCGACACCTATGACGCCGCCTTTCTTAGCGGAAAATGGATGGGAGAACTGCATGGAATTCCAATCGGGGTAAAAGATATCATTGATGTTAAAGGAATGTGGATGCGCGCTGGTTGCGACGTTTATCCTGCTGAAGTTGGCAAAGAGGATGCAACTGTAGTACAAAAGCTTAAAAACGCAGGAGCTATAATCTTAGGAAAGACGCAGACAACGGCTTTTGCAAACAACGACCCCACTATTTCCAGAAATCCTTGGAACCTCGATCACTCGCCAGGAGGATCGAGCAGCGGTTCCGGTGCTGCCGTAGCAGATCGTATGTGCCTTGCAGCTTTAGGATCTCAAACAGGTGGCTCTCTCATTCGCCCGGCGTCCTACAATGGTATTGTTGGATTTAAGCCGACGTACAGTAATATCAGCCTTCAAGGTGTAATCCCCGTATCTTGGAACCTCGATCATATAGGATCGCACACTCGATGTGTCTCAGACGCTTTTCGACTTTTTAAGGTAATGTGTGAAAAACATCCAAACCCCTCAATTAGAATGCCTCACGCGTTATTGAGTAACTCACCACTTACATTCTCTTCTGCCAGACCACCTTGTTTGGGTTTCATACGGGGATTCATGGAAGATGACGCTTCAAGTGAAATATTACACCATATGCAATCCATAGTAGAAAACTTTAAGGATGCAGGTGCGATCGTAGTCGAAATGGAATTACCGGAATCTTTTAAAGAAGTTCATTCAGCTCATACTATTATATTTGAAGTCGATTTGGCCACCTTTCACCAACAGTTTTATAAATCGAGTGCGGACAAATATCCGCCGAAAATAAAATCCCGAATCGGAAACGGTATGAAAACACTGGGCTATCATTACTCTAATGCCTTGCAGATAAGAAAGAAATTTCAAGATGACATGGGCAAGCTATTATCATCAGTCGATGCCGGATTAATGCTTTCTTCTCTGACTACAGCACCTCATGGGTTAGAAACAACTGGATCAGCAGCCGCAAACGTGCCTTGGAGTTTTTCCGGATTCCCCGCAATTTCGTTGCCGTCGGGCCTTGATTCACAAAGATTACCGCTTGGGATACAACTTGTCGGCCCCGCATGGAGTGATGAGTTGATAGCTACCGTTGCCATGTGGTGTGAAGACGTGTTGAAATTTGATTTTGCGCCGGAGCACCTTTCGTTCTGATCTTTTTCTGAGATTCTAAGGGATTAGTATAAACTTGAGATAGATTCCTACACAATCGAGTTTGCCCAAGGACATCGTCAAATTTTAATGCAGACTACAACTTCAGAGTTCTGCTCACTTCTTTTTATCTCCGACACGCTCCGAGAGAGGAAAGCAATTTTGAATAGAAACAATTTTTTGTTTTGAGAGGTAATTATTGCACGCTGATTTTCAAAACACCCTTGAGCGGGAAAGGTTATCCTGGCGTTATTTCAAATGCAGCAAAGCAGGTTTCATGTAAAACCTGTAGTAACCTACAAGATTACTAGTAATAAAAAGAGCCTCCATGATGACGGCTGCAGGTGAGCCAATGACAATATTATTCAACAGCCATAAAGATGTTCCGATAAACATGAACCGCCTCAGTTGCGTATCATTTTGGCTAAAACTACCAACTGTTCCGAAGATCGAGCCGCAACACGTGAGAATACTCAACCACCCGTCGTAAGTCACCGTGCTAACAGCAACCGACATTGCAACAAATAGCCACATGGTCTTTTTAGATGTTGTATGCATGCTGATGGAAAAGCGACAGATTGCGAGTAGAGCAAGGCCCGTTGCCGTCCACTGTTCGAGTAAAGCAAAATGTATACCAATTAGGGTGCAGGAAACAAGCAAACACCCCAAAATCTTACCCCGCTCTTTAAGCTGAAAAGAGATTAAATCAAAACAGATGGCAATACCAATCAATATTTGCGAGAGAATAAAAGGGGTCATGCGTTATTTTATCAAACCTGGAAGACTTTCAGAAAAATTCGAGTAAACAATTCATAAACATAAAAAATCGTGATCAGGGCACCCTTCTTTATCTGTTCATACAGTACTTGTAAACATCTTTCAGGATGATATTCCCTTCAACACTAATTTACACTGGAGCAAAAATAGCAGATCTTTAGCTGAACATTGATCTAACAGGGGAAGAAAGCCGCATTGAGCTTGATGCAATACTAATAATCCTGCCAAAGGATACCAGTACTTTAACCAGCTCGCGTCCACTTGAATTCCCTCTGGTCTTTAACCAGATAACAAGAATATGTTATTCAAACACGAATAGTTTCAAGATGTTACACAGCTAGACTGACAGTTTTTATGTATGCTCTATTAAATGAGACTGTCGTCTATTTCAGGTTATGCAAAAGAGCCTAATATGCTTTCAGTACAAATTGATAAACAAAACGGGATAGCCATTCTTGAATATCTCCAGGTGTGATGCTTAAAAATTCGCCGATACGCATTCCACTTCTGGCCATAAGTCCGAGCAGGAGTCTGTTTCGCATGTTTATGGTCCGAAAGATGATCTCATCTAGTATTTCCGAACTGAATGTTTTCAGGTCGACGGTCAAATTACCAAAGAATGCACTATTCTGTACAAAGTTAAAGAATGTACCATAAGAGTAGAGGCAAAAAGGAGAATCCAAGAATTGTGGAGACAACGACTATCCCTGCAACTTCCTCAGGCCGCTGGTCGTAGATTTTTGCAAAGAGGTAGCAAAAAACTGCTGCGGGCATTGAACATTGTAGAATAACCACGCCGGCAGCTGGTCCTGACAGATTCATCAAGGACACAAGAATGATGCCAACTGCCAGCCCCATGCTCAACCGTAAAGCAGATAGAAAGAATGATCTCTTCAGGTGCCTAACTCTCAAGCGCGCCAGTGACACGCCAAGAGTTATTAACATCAGGGGAATAGTCAGGTCTCCTAGCAGTTTTGCCGTATTATACAGGGGTTCTGGAACTTGAAAATCAGAGAAAAGGAAGAAAGCTGCCAGGATTGTTGCAGGGACAATAGGCATTTTAAAAAGAGCCATAGGTGAAAAAGTTCCTGACACAAAGGCTACCCCCACCGTCATCTGAAAAACAACATAGATTGCGAAAAATGTTACCCCAAGGGCCAACCCCTCTTCACCAAAGGCGAAGTAACATATGGGCAACCCCACGTTGCCAATATTTGGCCAACTCAAGGTTTGCAGATAGACGCGATGAGGCAATTTGAAAATCGCCAGGATCAAAGCGCCAATAACGATGAATGCAATGTTGGCAAAAAGGGCGGCAAGTCCCATATCCAGCAAGGTGCCAGGAAGCAAATGTACAGATGATACAGAGTAAAAAACCAGGCAGGGAGTGCCGAAGTAGGTGACAAGAGAGGTTATCAGGTCTGTATCATATGACCGGCCCCTCTTGGCCCAGCAAAAACCAATTAAAACACAGGTGAAGATCGGTGCCAGAATCGAGGCAATGACGGAAAACATCATATCATGTTCACTTGTTTAACCGCCCTGTATCACGTTAATTTATAGAAATGGTGACAGAAAATGACAAAAATCTATCTTAGTCGAAGCTGGATTGCTGTCAAGACAGAAGGGAGGAATAGTTGGATTCCCGGGATCGTCCATGATTTTCTGGCTGAGATATGGAGCTTACAGGGCATGCTCTTTTAAAAACCCAGAACAGTAAGAGAAGGCTTTCCGACGAGATGATTATGAAAGATCGTTATCCCGTTTGATCCTGAAGAAGTAGTCGTCGGATAGGCCGAAGTAATTAGAAAGCTTCAACCCGGTGTCAGGATCAATCTCGAGACTACCTTCGATAATTTGTTTCAGTAACAACTCGTCAATGCTCGTGGCCCTGGACAAAGCCTGAGTAGTCAGCCTGAAAGAATCAAGAAATCTATCCTTTAGGAGGCTGCCGGAATGTTTTTTATATTTATCGATTGACTGTGCCATTGATCCCACCCGTTTTTCAACTATGCGACAGTGGTATATACTCATACAATATGAAGTAATGCTTCTCTGTCAATTTAATCGTAAGACTTCTCTTTCTATCATTAAATCGGTCTCGGTCTCAGATAGGTGGAAAGACCGATGTGAAAGAGTACCGGATACCTGGTTTGGTAGACCCTGCCTTCGATAACCTTGACCAAAACTTCAAGCAGCAATGCTCAAGGTGCCTCCCCGACATCGTTGATTGACAGCAGATCTCTCACGTTTCGCTTTTGCTGAAGTTGATATATCTTCGTCACGGCTATAGCATCATCTCAGCCCGTCAAGCCAGTAAGCGTATTTTGCAATAGCGGTTGAAATGCAGCCGGGGTGCTCCTCTGTAACCGGATATGGTTACACTCGTTAAACTGCAGGAAGGATTGAAGTTCTTTGAACAATGCCAGTGAAAAAGCTTCGGTTTTTGCCAGCCAGGGTTCCAGCGCAAGATGGTGGATATGAAGCAGTGCTCTTTGTCGCTCTGCTTTACAGTCCATTCGTGCAACCATTCTAGCATCCCATAAAACAGGCAGGAAGAAATAACCATACCTGCGTTTGGGTGCAGGGAGATAACATTCAAGCTGATAGTCAAATCCAAACAACGTCTGCATGCGTTTACGCTGTATGAGAAGATTATCAAAAAAAGAGAGTATTTTAAGTCTGCTGACAGCAAGTGGTTTAGTCAATAGCTCAAGCGAAGCTGGTATGACATCGTCGTTTTTTTGTCGATACTTACCGGCAGCACTTCACCAGCCATTAGCATTTCCTGCAGGGTGGCAGCAAGAGCACCACCGTTTTTCTTTGTCGGCGGAAGCCGCTGTGACAGCAGCACCAGCTTTCTGGCTTGTTGAATGGAGAGCGATTCTGTCATTTGGCCAACTATCTGACTGTTGCCGATGGTTCAGCGAAAAACGGAAAAAAGGTAAATACTATTCAACGCTCTAGGGAGGGTGGATAAATTCATCTCGTGCATGATCCACGATTTCCCGGAGAGCACAGCCCTCCAAATGATCATTCTCCACCCCCATCACTTGCATGAAGGCATATGCGGTCGTTGGCCCAAAAACCTTCCACCCGCGTTTTTTCAGATCTTTACTTAATAATTGAGATGTCTTTATGACACTTGGAATCGGGGCAATGTTGTCATTTTTCCCAATCCCTGGTTCAGCTGATTCAGGCTCCCACCTTCATCCGTAACTGAGTATTTCTTGTGTAATTCGATCATCGTTTCTTTGTTTTCAAGCAGAAAAAGGTAGTTTCTGTTTCGGATCCCGACAACAGCCACTCCTGATCCTGCTCGGGCCAGGGGTGGCCGAGGAAGACTAGAAAACAAGAACCTGTTTACCCATCATTGTTCCACTCTCCTGTTTGAGGTGCATTGCCTGGATATTCTCAACCGTCAGACCGGTAAAGGTCTGCTGTCGTGTTGTCACCAGGGTACCCTCATCCAACAGCCCGGCTACAGTCGAAAGCAGTTTCCCCTGCTCAGACATATCCTCGGTCTTGAACATTGATCTGGTGTACATAAATTCCCAGGAAAGGGTGACGCTTTTTAGTTTAAACGCGGTGATATCAACTGATTCCACCGGGTCATCGATAAAAACGATATGGCCTTGAGGGCGGATGCATTCAGCCATCACCTTCCAATGTCTTTCCATCTGGGTGGTACAAAAAATTGCGTCGACCGAATCTGATCCAGTTGCTTTCAGCTCTTCATAGAGATTATTCCTGTGGTTGAGGATGATATCAGCACCCAATTTTCTGCACCACTCTACCGTTTCCGGCCGCGATGCTGTTGCAAACACCTTGAGTCCTGCCCAGCGGGCAAGTTGTATTGCCACCGAACCAACCCCTCCCGCACCACCGATTATCAGAACGGATTTACCACTGTTAGCGCCCGCTTCCGGAACAAAGCCCAGCCTGACAAACAACCCCTCCCAGGCTGTTATTGAAGTCAGCGGCATCGCTGCACCATCTTCAGGTGAAAGTTTTTCCGGAGCGAGCGCTGCGATCCGCTGATCTACCAGATGATATTCGCTGTTGCATCCTGGCCGGGTTATATCTCCTGCATAAAATACCTTATCCCCTGCTTGAAATCCGCTCACGCCTCCGCCGGTTTTTTCGACAACCCCATACACATCCCAGCCAAGCACGCCATCTTTATCCATCCGTTTGCGAAACTTTGCATCAACAGGATTCATGCCGATGGCAATGACCCGGACCAGAAGATCCAGTGTCCCCGGCTCCGGCATTGGCTGCTCTTTCAGAGTAAAGGCCCCTGCCTCCTTTGCTTCGCTTCCACTTTTTGCAACGATAGTTTTCATATGTTTCTCCATTGTAATTTCTATTTATCTCACCATGACATTATAGCGTCAGAGGTACTTCCGACTGCATACACTGTATGGCAAGTTAATCATAACGCAACGCTTCTGGAGAATTACCGATTGGCCAGATTGATCATTTTTTACCTGAACTTCTTCCGAGCCTGCTGGGTAAATTGAGAAGACAGTATCCCAATACCCATCTTAAAATTCAGACCGATCTCGGCATAAACCTCGTGCCGCTGTTTAAAAAAGGCGCGTTGGATCTGGTGGTGGCGGGATAAGAAACATATCAGGGAAAGAACTGATTCCTCATGGAGGAGTCTCTCGTCTGGATTGTCGGCAAGGAGGCTGAACTCAATAAACTAAAATGACAAAACCTCCCTGATGCTGTGATTAATAGAGCAAAAGACTCTGCTCAGTTCATCAGCGCAGTTTATGGTACAGTCGGGATTACTGGGGTTGGAGACCGTCTTTGAGTCCCTGGCTTGCATCACACACAGCCTGGATCGAAACCAAGGTGTCAGGCTTTTTTTCAGTTCCTGCTGGTTTCAGCCGCAGAGACATGGCCATCTGAGAATTCATCGCCAGATTATGGGCACCTGACATTTGAATGAATTCACACATCCCTTGCAGGGCTTCATCCCGTGAAGGTTTCACGCCCAAGCCAAAGAGGGCGCCAATCCACGAACGGGTCTTATCCCAGTTCGGTGATTTTGGAATTTCCATAAGCCCCGCCCAACGTTTCGATTCTTGTTCGCCCACACGCTTCCAGGGCCAATATATCCAGCCGCTGATGCCGAATTGAGGATCTTCATAGAGATCCACGGATCCCTTGACCCACTCCGTAGTGTTGGCACCAAATTCAGAATTCCAAATGGGGGTTTGGTGCTTGTCCGATAATGCCTTCATGTCTTTCACCTGATTTTTGTCGACCGAACTGGAAAAGAAGTTATAGGTATGAAAGGTGTAAGCCATGTTGGCAACTGGCTGTGCCGGCAGGTTCTTGTACATGCTGAAATCGGTTGCCAGACCGCTGCCTGTAAGGATCACCATGTGGTGGGGGTCCACTTCACGGATTGCGGCCGTGATCCGCTGATACATGTCCACAAGGTCCGCTTTTTGATGAGGGTGGGGTTCGTTCAAGAGGTCATAGCCGGCGATTATGTGCCTATCCTTGTAACGCGACGCAATGGCTTTCCAAAGTGCAATGGTGCGGCGTTTCTTCTCTTCTGAATCCCAGATAAGCTCTTTTTCGGGATCCCCCACAAACGTTGTCGCCTGTCCCCCGGGCGCCGAATGCAAATCGGGTACGACATAGACGCCGTGCTTTTCACCCCATTCGAAAAGGCGATCGAGTAAACGCCACCCCGACTCTTTATAGAAATACGGGCGCGCATCGTCCTCGAGAACAGTGTGGTTAAAAGGCACACGCATGACATTGAACCCCATATCTGCCATCAGTTTCACATCGGCTTCGGTGAAAAAGGAATCATAAACGGCCTGGCGAAAGCGAGCGGCTTCCTCTTCGCCCACCAGTTCAACAATTTTTTTATAAATATGAGTTTCTGAGTTCAGTCCCGTCCCCCATAACGGGCCATTCCACATCAACCAGCCCTCAATGAGGGCTCCTCTCAGTTTGATGGGCTGCCCGGCCCCGTCAACGATGAGCGTCCCCTGTTGATGGACCATCGGATTTTGCCCCGCTGCAGGGACAGGCAGGGCTTGAGGCATCCCCGCTGCCACAGGAGAAACGCTGTCAGTGATGGCGGCAGGCATACTATTGGCGTCGGGAGCCCTGAGATTGGATTTCCCTAGAATTCCCTGGGCCGCTTCGATTTCCACTTTCGTTATGGCTTCAAGCACCGAATCAAGTCTGGCGATATTTCGTCGAACTAAATTTAAATCATTCTCATGAACCTCTCGCTTTATTTTTTCTGCTTCGTTTTCATAATTTCCTTTCAGCTGCGAGAAAAAGTCATTGATCCCTGATTTTTGTCCAGGTGTCATCCAATCGCTATTGATTAAATCATGCACGAACTTTTCAATATCGCTTCCATGTGCGCCCCTCACTTGCTCCTGCTTCACGAAAGAATAACATCTGATGATGTGGGGCATTTGAATCCAAAAGAAAAAATTCCAGCCATTGTCTGTGAGGATGCGATTAATCTCTTGATCAAATCGAGTTTTCTCAGCAGGACCCGCTGCGGGATTTACCGTGAGCGTTAACTGTTTGTAATCCCGGTACATAGTTGGGAAAGTCCGGACAAATTTATCCATGTCAGCATCATTCAGGATGGGCCAGGCGGCTTCCACGGGAGATGTGAAAAAAACGGAGCTTAACAAGATTGTCAAAACAAGAAATATTTTTTTACTTTCCATTTCAATCCACTCTTATAGACCCGCAAATGGGGAGGATCATTTTGGTGATAGGTAATCGCTTTGCAGTCAGGGTTTAGCTTTCTGCAAATTTCTTCCAACCCTCTATTCTCTTCAACCAGCCTATCTTGTTTTTACCGTTTTTTCCAAAATCTTTTTTTCCTCAAGGCAAAACTCATAAAAAATCAGATCAACAAAAATCTCGTCCAATTCCACATTGATTCGGGCAGCCGGCCCCATTATCGAATTTTGAGTTTTACATTTTTGTCGGGCAGATCATCGTTCCTTGGAATCCGGTTTACCGCCTGCGGAATTCGCGATTGCGAGAGTGTGCTGGACCCGGTAAAGTCAAGACAGCCTTTTACTATTACCAGCCATGATCAGCGGCTTAAGTGCTTAATTCGTTAGAGTCTTAGACATCACCATGACAATTTCATCTGTAATCGGTATTCTGGCGGCCTTCCTGACCACCGTCTCCTTTGTACCTCAAGTTTTGCGCGTCCTACGCACCCGTGACACCCACGCCATCTCGCTGTGGATGTACCTGCTCTTCAGTACGGGGCTTTCTCTGTGGCTGGTCTATGGCCTCATGCTCGGCTTATGGCCGGTGATCATCGCCAACAGTGTGACATTGCTGCTGGCACTCATCGTCATCTATTTCAAAGTGCGGGCCCTTCAACATTACAGGAGATAACCATGTCAGCGGTTAATGTTCTGGAGACCAATCATACCGGGATCACGGTTCAGGATCTTGATTACACCGTTAGGTTTTTCACTGATATTCTTGGCTATGAGCTGATCGGAGAACGTGCACCGCGCGGATTGGCAAACCATGAGAAGGCTACCGGCATTGCCGGCTGCCATGTCGAGATCGCCTACGTCAAGGGTGGCGGACACACAATCGAGCTTCTTCAATACAACGGTCCCGATGACCGCAAGATCTACACACCGCGCCCCGTCGATGTCGGCCACTGGCACCTGTCGATCAATGTCGAGGACATTGACATCGCCACCAAAGAAGCACTCGCCTTTGGCTGCACCAGGGTCGGTGAGCAGATTACCGTCGACGCCGGTCCGAACAGGGGCAACAAGATCCAGTATCTGGCCCTTAAGGACGGCCTGATCATCGAATTCACCTGGATCGCTGATCGGGCCTAGCTTGAGACATTGAGGGGTAATGGCAGGATACCTCGTTTAAGACGTGACCACACCGATCTTCTTATCATAGCGTGCTGAAGACCCCATGTTCCCGCAGAATATTCAAACCGATGATCAAAAGAACAAGCCCGCCAATAATTTCAGCCGACGTTGACAGCCAGGATATACGTGAGACCCTTTTACCCACATGCAGGCCGACGATGGTGAAAAAACCGGCTACTATGCCGATTATGACAGCCGGGTAGAATATAGATACACGCAACATTGACATGGAGAGGCCCACCGCCAGTGCGTCAATGCTGGTTGCAACCGAAAGCATGACCATGGTTATGCCTTTCGTGGCATCCTTCCTGGACACACATGCGGCTTCGTCATCGTTGGCCTTTACCGCTTCCTTCAGCATATTTAAACCGATGAGTGAGAGCAGGAAGAAGGCAACCCAATGGGCATAGGCGTCCACATATCCTTTGATGGAGGTGCCAATTGCCCAGCCGATGACCGGCATCAGTGCCTGAAAGAGTCCAAAGTGCCAGCAGAGCCGAAAGGTCTGCCGGGCGCTGACTTGTCGCATGCAGATGCCCGTGGCAATGGACACGGCAAAAACATCCATGGCAAGAGCCACAGCGATTCCCAGTATTGTATATAGATGCATAATACCTGCAGCCAAATAATAAACAGGAGATCTAAGGACGTTTCAGAGTCCGGCTTTGCAGCAGAGCCCTAACGCTGGAATGAAACTCAAGGAAGTAGAAGTCAGTAGGAGTGCGGTCAACAGTCTTTTCTATTGCGTTTTAAATGCTGCTTCAAAATATTCCACCATACGTGTTCCCGCATCAGCCCGCCTGCGTCCTGGGTTTAAACGCGACTCCGCACATACTTCTGATTTTGTTGCCCATGAATACAGGGTTAAAAGGCTTTGTGACATAATCATCGGCTCCAAGTTCTAATCCCAGGATCCTTTCATGGTGCTCTTTCTTGGCAGACAGCATCAGAATCTTTATGTTCTTCATCTCTGGATTCGCTCTAATATCTCTGCATATGTCCCGCCCATCTCCGACAGGCATCATTATATCCAGTATTATAAGCTCTGGTTGTTCATTTTTAATTCGTGCCAAGACGTTATGGCCGTCATAGGCATGAAGTATCTCAAACTCGTCAGTTGAGAGAACAGCAGCAATTGATTCGTGTATAATGGTATCATCGTCAACTATCAAAATCTTTTTCTTAATCCCCATAAGCTCCTCTCTATCTGGTCAAAAGAAACCAATGATAATGTGCTTCATCACCTATCAGTGTTACGTTCTACTGCTTTTTTGTTACTCTATTTTGAAACATTACAAATAATGTGCGGCAGCCATTTTTGGGGGAATATACTGGCTGCTGCCACTATTGAATTACTTTTCCCACCTACAGTGTAGCATTCTCAACTCATTGCTGACAATACCTAAATCCTTTCCTCATATCGGAAAATGCGAATTGCCGGTGAAAATCCCGGTTACTCGCAACAAAAGCAGTGGTGTCACCATTTTCTGCAGCTAACTGGTCCAGTCGAAGGATGTTTTCAATTTCCATCGTCTGGCAGTCATCGATTCTTCCTGAGATCTGCCTGATTATTGATTGTTCGATCGCCATCCGATAATCATAAAGATTTTGAATTTTATCGGTTTGAAAAGAACTTGCCTGATACCTCGTCTTGAAACAGCAGTTCTAAGCTGGATGTTCGGTCTTCAAGCTGCAGGCGATACCCTTTAGGCTCTGTTTCCAGTTAAAAACTCAAACTTCATATGTATCTAATTTGTTTGAGTTTTTAAATTTTTCAGGGCAAAGCATCACCCTGGGCACTTGGCCAATAGGGTTCTTGTCTATTAATAGCTCACATTCATAACTTCTGGCAAGATGTTCGCGGGTAAAAACCTCGGGAGGAGTGCCCGTGACAACCGTTTGACCATCTCTTAACAGCAGCAGGCGATCTGCATACATTGCAGCCAGGTTTAAGTCATGCGATACCATGACTATCGTCGTATTTTTGTCCCGCCTGAACTTTTCCATCAGGTCCATAATTTTCAACTGATGAGCCGGGTCAAGAGCTGTTGTTGGTTCATCCAGCAACATTATCTTCGGCTCCTGGCAGATAGCTCTTGCTATCATGACACGCTGCCGTTCACCTCCCGAGAGCTGATCTAAACGCCTGTCTGCGAATTGCCCAACTTCGGTAAAAGACATCGACTCTTCTGCAAGGGTGAAATCATGACTACCTTCATATTCCAGCAAACCAAGATGCGGTGCTCTTCCCATCAGAACTGTTTCGGCAACCGAAAAGGGGAAATCGACAGGAGCATGCTGTGAAACAATGGCGACAACTTTTGCAAGTTCTCTGGCTGAATACTCTTTTTTCGGCCTGCCGAAGATGTCTATCTCACCACCATGAAGCCTCTCGATCCCTGTTATCAGTTTAAGCAATGAAGATTTGCCTGCCCCATTAGGCCCGAGAATCATGAAAAATTCACCTTCGTCGACCGAAAACGATACCTGATCAAGAACGTTTTTACCACTATAGGACAGTGATACCCCCTCGACATTCAGAGCCGTCATTTTCTTGATCTCCAGAGCAGAAATATAAATAATGGGGCACCTATCAGTGCGGTAACGATACCAACGGGTATTTCGCCATGTTCCGGCAATGTTCTTGCCAGAAGATCACAGATGATCAGAAAACTGCTGCCTCCCAAAATACAACATGGTCCAAGAAGACGATGGTCAGCACCGACAGTCATCCTGAAAAAATGAGGGATCAATAGTCCGACGAAGCCAATGAGGCCGGATTGACAGACAACCAGGCTGACCATCACCGAGGTGGTGACAAGTAACGTAGTTGACACCAGGCGAACATTTATTCCCATTGCCGTGGCCGATTCTCTGCCGGTCAGGATGATATTCAGCGGTCTGGAAAATATGAGTATCACGCCAAAACAGGGGAAACAAAGCAACAGGAACACCAAATTCCCGCTATTGGCCAGCGACAAATCTCCCATCAGCCAAAAAATGATTTGCTTAACCTCCGGTCCCTGGCTGACAGAAATCAAAAACATGATGATCGCTCCACAGAAAACATTCATCATGACGCCGCCAAGAAGTAAAAAATCTTTCCGGGTGGAGACCTGATCGCCTGCCAGCAGCAAGACAGCGCCGAGAACGAGCATCGAGCCAAGAAATGAAAAAACTGTTACTCCCGGAAAGAATGACAGACCCAAGAGAATACCACTGATCGCACCAACAGCAGATCCGCCGGAAATTCCCAATATGTATGGTTCAGCAAGAGGATTTCGCAATATGGCCTGGAAAACCATACCACCCAGAGAAAGCGATGCTCCGGCAAGAGCGGCTAATAAAACACGGGGGAGACGAATTTTCCAGAGTATCGTGTTCACCGTCGCGTCAGCATTATCTCCTGTCAGAGACGACAGCAGTTCCCTGACGGGTATCGAGGACGAACCGTTTAGTATCCCGACAAGCACACTTATCAAAAAGATTATGCCCAGAATTGAGCAGACAAAGAAGAATCTCTTAATGGTCGAAACAGCCTCCCGTTGCCTCAATTTATTCAAAACTGGGGACTCCCGAAAGTTCCGGATGAAGTATATCGACAAGCAGCTCAAGACCTGAAATGAGACGAGCGGTCGGCCGATTAAACAAATCGGCATCGACCACATGAATCTGCCTGTTCTTTACCGCGGGGATATCAGGCCATTGCTGCCAGGAAGATTTGAGGACTTCAGGAGGTTTTCCTCCAGTCATCGAGCTGATCAGTATGATCTCCGGTTGCATTGTGAGTATGTTTTCCCATGAGAATTTCGGGTATCCCTGCATCTCAGCTGCAAGGTTTCTGCCGCCGGCCAGCGTGATCACTTTGTCGATATAGCTGTCCTTTCCTGCCGATACGATTGGCGTGTCTGCGATCTGAAAAAAAACCCCCGGTGTATGCATAACAGTTGCAACTCTTTCTTCCACCAGAGCAAGCCTGTTTTTCAATTCTGACACCAGTTTTTCTGATCTTTCAGGAACCCCGAGTATGTTTCCGATCAGCAGAAATGCTTCGAGGATCTGATCAATATCCCGTGGATCAATTGCAAAAACAGGAATATCCAAAGATTTCAAAACATCAATACTGCGTCGCGGGTTTCCATCTTTTATGGCCAAACATAAATCAGGTTTTATCGCGACTATTTTTTCCAGATCGAGCTGAACGTACGATCCTATCCTGGGTAAATTCTCAGCTGCAGCAGGATAATTGCTGAACCGTGTTGCACCGACCAGCTTATCCTCCGCCTGCAATGAAAAGACCATCTCCGTTATGCTCGGCGCAAGTGATATGACCCGTCCAGGGTTCTCCCCTATCTCCATTTCTACCCCGGTCTGATCGACCACCATCTTCGCATCCACTGGAACTGTTGCTGCTAAAAAAAGAACCTGTAGCATCAAGACCAGTCCGAGTGTTTGGGCGTTCATAATTATCTGCACATTGATGCTCATTACATTGCTATTGCAAGCGAAAATCTATGGGTACATCAACCCACATGGCCACAGGTTTTCCGCCTATGGTCGCTGGGAAAAACTGCCATCGCTTTACCGTTGCCAGAGCAGTCTTATCCAGGATGCCATGTCCACTGGTTGCTTTTATTTCAATCTGGGAGACAATGCCCCGGCTGTCTACCAGAACATGTAACACCACTTCTCCCTGGTAGCCCCTGCGTTTTGCCATGACGGGATAGTGCGGCTGTTCATTTTGCCGGTAGGCTGGAATCGCCTTTTGATCCAGCAGAGCCGCTGAATCCTGTTCTTTGGGCCGTTGTTCCACGACGAGGTCATCCATGAGCGCGCGAGGGCTAACATTTCGATTCTGTTCATTTTTTTCACTCTCAGAGAGCGGCTCTTCTTCTCTATTTTTTATCGCCGACACGTTTTGAGGCACCGGGTTTTGTTTGATTTCATCAGGCGTCACTATTCTTTTTCTTTGGGACGGGCCGATAGTTGGTATCGAGGGATGTCTGATCTGTTCTACGATAGCCTCTGGCTGGAGCGGTTCTGGTTCGATCTGCTCAACAGTTGCTTCTGATTGGACCGGTTCTGGTTTGGTCTGCTCTACAATTACCTCTGGCTGGACTGGTTCTGGTGTAATCTCCACTTTTTCAGCCGGCAGGAACTCTGGCAACACAGCCGGAGGCATTGAGTTAATGTTTACTGAGATCGGAATACCTTTCTGTTTCGGGATCAGCAGCGGTTGTTTGTGGAGCGTGAAATTCGCAAGAATGCCATGGAGAAGAAGAGCGAGGAATGCTGGAATGGCAAATCTCTGAATCTCATTCATCTTTTTGAGCCTGCAGCGATATCTCTGAAATCCCAGCCCGTTTGATACTATCAAGTACCTCGAACAACCGCTGATACTCTACATGACGATCTCCGAACACCTGAACACCTTCAAGATTTTCCGTCCTGGCCCTGCTTTCAAGCACTTCCTGTAAATCGACCAACGCAACAGGACGCTCGTCGACAAAAATGTTGCCATCTTCTGTAACCGATATTGCCAAGCGTTCACTCTGTTCGATTTCTGCTGAATCAGATGCTGGCAAAGCAAGCGGTAAAGCCCTGTGCACAGCCATGGACAACATTGCATAAATAAAAAATACCAGGAGCAGAAAGACAATGTCAATCAATGGCAGCATTTCGATCCGAGCTTTTCTTGGCTGGCTGATAGTGAGCTTCACTGTTCATTTCCTCCTGATGAATCAGGGGACAGTTTTTCATACACAATTTCAAGACTCGTCGCGTATTGTTCAATGATCTGGATGGCATGCTCCACCTTTGCATTGAAATAGTTAAATGGAATCACAGCTAATATGGCAATGGTAAGCCCCGCTGCGGTGGTAATGAGAGCCTGGGCAATACCCCCGGTAACCGCCTGTGGATTTTCAATTCCTTCCTGGGCCAGCATATCAAAAGAGAAAATGATACCGATTACCGTACCGAGTATACCGAGCAATGGGGCCACTGTTATCATCGTATCCAGGAATCCCATGCCCCGTCGCATTCTCACGACCTCATGGATAGCTCCAACTTCCATTGCCTTCGTCATCGAGAATTGCCTGTGCAGAATGCCGGTCACCAATACGCGCATGACATAATCCTTTGATCCTGTCGCCTTTTCCCTTACCCCGTCCCAGTCTCCCTTGCGGCAAAATTCCAGGACCTCATCGAGCAAGTGCCGATTGTGCCTTTTGTTGAGGATGACCCAGAAAATAGCCCGTTCAATAATGACCGTCATCACACAAAAAGAACAGACAAGCAGTGGATACATGACGATGCCGCCTTTCTGAAATAATTCAAACACATCAATCTCCATTAAACATAACGACGTTAATGCTCAGAGACTTAACGATCCAAAACATTGAGTTACTGTTCCGTTGTCGTTAATCCTCCGAGTACTATCCACTGCTCACCCATCTAGAGCTGGAAGGTTACCCCAATGAGAAAATTAATTCCCGGGGAAGGTTGTACTCCCGGCTCTCCTGCGAAGTTGAGCCCTCCATATTCTGCGTATTCAACATCAAACAGGTTTCTCACGGTCAGGTACGCTGATCCCTTTTCAAATAAATACGAGAGCTTGGCAGCGGCATAGAAATAACTGTCCTGATACTCTACAGTGTTGGCAAAATCGGAAATATAGGGCCGCTCACCAATATATGAGCCATCAATATTCAACCGGATTTTTTCGGCCAGCTGTGCATCACCGCCAATGGTGAATTGATGTTTCGGAACATTGGGAATCTCATTGCCATCGTAAATCCCGCCGTTTATTTCCGTATCCCTGAGCGTGTAGCTGCCGTATACCAATCCCCTGGAGAAAGCCTTTCGAACTTTAAGCTCTACACCCTGTCGTATCGTATCCCCGTCAAAGTTCTCGTTTGCAAAACTGACCGGGTTAAAAAAGAGTTCATTGTCAGTCTCCAACCTGAAAAGATTGACACCCAGGCTATACCCGTCGCCCAGCAGAAACCGGGCCCCGACCTCTATGTCGTCAGTCGTCTGCGGCACAAGCGAGCTGTCAAAGACGTTGGTGAAAAAGCTGAACATCTCGTCGAGCACGGGATACCTGAAACTTCTTGAATAACTGACATATGCTGATCCGAGATCACTTATCTGATAGGTTGCTCCAAGGTTGTATGCGGTTTCATCCAGATCGGCGCTGTCCTGGACTCCCCCCGAAGACGACTCATAGTCTGCCTGGTCAAAACGAAAGCCGGCCGACAGGGCGAGCTTCTCGGTGACTGCAACTTCTGCATTCCCATAGCCTGCAATGTTTTCTTTCGAGAGGTCATAGGCGGCAGTCGTCGGAAAACCAAAAAACACTGACTCATTCTCAATGTCTTCTTCGTTTTTGCTGTAATCCAGTCCAACGATAATCTTGGACTGGAGTCCATGGATAGCCTCATTGATTACCAGCTGCGGAGAAGCTGCTATCGTGTCAATTGAGGTCTGGGCATTATATGACCCGCCAATAAACGAGAAGAAGGCATCATTATTTTTTTGTCTGACGGATGCATCAAATTTGAAATAGCTGGTATCTGAAAAGTATACCTGTGGAGTCACCTGCAGATAGGAGTCATCCGTGTCGGCATAGTCGTCAGGTGTCTTCGTGGAGGTCCGTGAAACCCCGCTGTCGAGCTCACTGAGCAGAAGTGAGCCCGGAACTTCCGTATCATCCTGATGGTAGCCGCCGGACAAGGCAATACTGAACTGATCTGTGGCAAAATACTCCAGGTTCAACCCGACATCCTGGGCATCAGTGCCGCTGTTATCCCGATATCCATCAGTCGTTCTGAAATTTCCATTGAGTGAATAACTGAGTTTCTCTGTTGATCCACTCAAACCTGCATGAGCCATAAGCGATTCGTAGCTGCCGACGACCGCCCCACCCGAAAGGTTAAAATCCTCACCCTTCTTGGTGATTATATTGACAACACCGCCACTGGCGTTGTCCCCATACAGGACGCCACCCCGTCCGCCATGAACGATCTCGATCTGCTGGATTCTATCTTTGGGAATTAGTGTCCAGTCCACACCGCTTAAATCAGCCTGGTTCACCCTTCGACCATCTATCAGGAGCAGCGTGTTCAAGCCTGATGTCTCACCGAATCCTCTCAGATCCACGGTGATATTGCGACCATTTCCGGTTATATCATTAACAACAATACCCGGGGTCGTTCTCAATAGTTCCGGTACTGTCTCCGCTGGTGATTCGGCGATCTGCCGCTCAGTAATCACCGTTACGTTTGCAGGAACCGAAGCAATCTTTTCCTCCTGGCGCGAGGCAGTAACAACTACTTCATCCATCAGCGGCACATCGCTGTCAGCTGCAAAAACGTGCTGACCACCAACCACCCCGACAATCATCAGGGAAGCGGCAATGGGTGCAGACCAGTCACGGAGTGTTCGACATCCTCTTTTCAGATTGTTTTCTTTTGGAATCACCGTGTGTTCATGCGATTCACGAGCAACAGTTTTCATAATCCTCCTTCCCCTTTTACTAAATGAGAGTTTCGGCCCGAAAAAAAATCCCCGGACCATTTCAAATTGAATGATCCGGGGAATACCCTGTTACCTCGCGATCTGACAGCAGACAATAGCCCACGAAATAGTGCTGTCAAAACTCCAGATCGGTCTTCTGACTTTCCTCCCCGTCTAGATTACCTTCCCATGGAACACATCCACAGTGGCATAAAACATCTAACGGGTTTCTCGTAAGAGAAAGGATTACAGCGGCGGGACCGTTTCCGATTTTCACGGAATTCCCAATTAAGCCTTATATAAGGCACCTGGAGTTTTATTGCTTTTCTTTGTTGGTGTTTACGATCCTCCAAACCTGTACTTATAGCGCAACCCATCTAATGACATTGAGACAGTACACTAAACGGGAAAAACCGGTCAATAGAAAGTAACACAAAAATCAGTTTCTTTGCTCTGGAAAATTAATCGCCAGGATAAAGGCATTGATAAATTCAGGCTCACTCGAGAGCTCAACCTTTTTAAGATGACGGGCAATCTGGTCTTTCTCGTCTCTTAGTGGTCTGTTTATCAGCGCACTGATTGCACCCTGCCCCGCACCATTTTCCATAATTTCTACTTTCACGGCGTCAGAAAATTCCGGCAGCATCCCGATTGCAACACCATTTCGCCAGTTGAATCGCATCCCAAACGGGCCGGTGCATCGGAGGCCATCTCCATCAGGCTTTTTTCAGGATGAATATATCTGTCTTTTCATCTCCGAAGATGCTGATCGGCCTACCCAGCATGCGAATGATCCCTCCCGCCTCTGTAAATTTGTTGGCTGAAACCAATAATTCTCTTGTAATTTTCTGATTCAACTATATAAACACAGCCAGCATCTGCCCGAATCTGGACGGAAATTCAACAAAGAGGTTATTTACTCAAATGGATAGTTGTGGTGGTGTAAAATGACTGAAGAAATAGAGCACAAGCTGAAAATCAGACACCTGCGTATAGACGATTACAACGCGCTCCGTGAGATATCAGAACGAGTCTACAAAGGCGTGGATTCCCCCTGGACTGAAGAGCAAATCAAGACATTGATCACGTTGTTCCCCGAGGGCCAGGTTTGTGTTGAGGATAATGGAAAAGCTGTCGCCATAGCTCTTTCTTTAATTATCGACTTTAGCCTCTATGGCGACCAGCATTCCTACTATCAAATTGTCGGCAATGGAACATTCAGGTCTCACGATCCGGAAGGAGACTATCTCTATGGTATTGAGGTTTCGGTTGACCCGGATTACCAGGGAATGCGGCTTGGACGACGTCTCTATGATACTCGAAGAGAATTGGCGGAAAATCTCAACCTGAAGGGTATACTCCTGGGAGGAAGAATTTCGGGCTATCATAAATACACTGATCAGATGACTCCCCAGCAGTACATTCTCAAGGTTAAAAACAGAGAGTTATCTGATCCGGTGCTCACCTTCCAGCTGTCAAATGACTACCACGTCCGGACCCTCATTGATGACTATTGGCCACGGGACCATCAATCCCGGGGGAATGCCGTACTGCTGGAGTGGATCAACATCTATTACCAGAAGAAAACCAAACTGATTGGCAGGACAAAGTCTATTGCCCGCCTTGGCGTTGTGCAGTGGCAGATGAGGCGGTTCAACTCGTTTGATGATCTCATGCAGCAGGTTGAGTTCTTTGTTGATACAGTAAGTCACTACAAGGCTGATATAATCCTTTTTCCTGAGCTCTTTAACGCACCGCTTATCCACACGTATGAAGGTAACAATCCTGCGGATGCCATGCGAATGCTTGCCGGCTATACTGAAGAGCTGCGCCAGGCAATGACTGAAATGGCATTAATTTACAATATCAATATTGTAACAGGAAGCCTCCCTCTAATTCGCGAAGACGGCAAGTTGTATAACGTCAGTTTCCTCTGTCGACGAGATGGAACCTGGGACAGTCAGGCCAAGTTACACATCACGCCTGAGGAAGATGTCTTATGGAAATTCACCGGGGGACAACATCTCAAGGTATTTGAAACCGATGTCGGAAAGGTTGGAGTGTTGATCTGCTATGATGTTGAGTTTCCCGAACTTGCGCGACTTCAGGCGATGAAAGGGATGAAGATACTGCTGGTTCCGTTCTGGACTGACACAAAAACCGGCTATTTGCGAGTAAGACGCTGCGCTCAGGCACGAGCTATCGAGAATGAGTGCTTTGTGGCGATTTCAGGAAGTGTGGGCAACATACCAAAAGTAGAAACCATGGGAATCCAATATTCTCAGGCTGCCATTTTTACTCCTTCGGATTTCTCTTTTCCCCACGATGCCATAGCTTCAGAAGCAACCCCGGGTATTGAGACAACGCTCATAACCGACCTGGACCTGGATTTGATAAAAGAATTACGTTCCCAGGGCAGCGTCCGCAATGCTGAGAGCCGGAGAAACGACCTCTATGAGCTGCGCTGGCTGGGTGATTGACGACCCAGCTCAAAGTTCCGGCTGCAGGATGATCCAATAAATGACCGATCCGGTTCGCACCACCCTGTCCATTTATTTTTTTCAAACTGAAGGTTGCAAGAACAATGATCCTTAAAGCCATTCTCGTTTGGGTGCTTATTGCAGCTGGAGAAACGATCAATGGAATTTTTCGAGTTCACTACCTGAGCAGAAAAATGGGCAATCACCGAGCACGGCAATTCGCCTTGATTTCAGGTTCTCTGGTAATCCTTTTTATCGGCTGGTTTACTGTTCCCTGGATTGGACCAGGCAGCTACCGTGAATGCCTGCTGTTAGGGCTCATATGGCTGCTGCTGATGCTCGCGTATGACATTGCTTTTGGTCGATTTGTCTTTCATTACTCCTGGGGCAGAATTGCCGCCGATTTTAATTTGCGGAGGGGTAATTTTTTAGCAATTGGAATGCTGGTGATATTTCTGACCCCATTGCTTGTC
>CBDUGK010000008.1:0-69362 GCA_965366875.1 uncultured Desulfobulbaceae bacterium
GTGAGCTGGTATTTGCTGTTGTAACGATAGTAAGATTTCTTGCCCAGCGCGTTTACCACCGTCGTTCTCCGGCCACTGAGCGGGTCATATAAATAACCCGTACGGTTCCCGACTGCATCGGCTGCATAGTCAACCTGGTGTTTGTCATTGTAATGAACGGTGGCCACGCCGGTCCTGGGATCAGTGACAGAAATCTGGCGGCCGAGTCCATCATAACCAATGTGGGTAACATGACCTGTTTTTCCCTGCAAGGAGATCAGTCGACTGTTTGCGTAAACCTGCTCTGCCACCACATCAGAATCCGGATAACTGGTGCGCCTCACCAGCCACCTGTTGTAACGATCGAGATAATCCGTTGTCCGTGTCTCATTGCCATGAATATCTATTGAGCGCTGCTCGGCAATCAGGTTGTTGTCCCAGCCGGACAGCCTCGTTCTGACAATCGAGACAGTGACGGGTACACTACTGTTCTCCTCGACGTAGAGCGCGAGCATCTGCTCTTTCCACCAGCCGTCGTCTCTTTTCTGGTAAACGGTGGTGGTTTCCTCTATCCGGTCTTTTGATGCCGGATCAAGCGTTCCATTATTGTTGAGATCGAAGCCCTTTCTCGTCTGCTGACCGCGCTCATCATATTCAATGAGCGTATCGGGCAGCCCGGTATTGGTTATTTTTACCAGCTGCCCGATGCGGTTGTAATGATACCTGGTAATCTGAGGGACTTCGTAGCCGGGTTTCTCAACGCTGATGATCCTGCCGAGCATATCTCGTGTGGTTATCGTAACGCGCGGCGAATCTTCCCGTGCGATTGCTTCCTTTGTCCACTGGCTGCCGTCCGGGTTGAAACCATAGCTATAGAACCTCGCGACTACTGCCGATCCATTGACAGCCTTAACCCTGCCGTCCATGTACGTTTCAGTAATTCTCTCAGCACCGCCGGGATAGGTAATTGTTGTTTTGCCTGGTTCATAATGGAACGCAGTTTGCAGTCCTGACTGGTCCGTTTTTTCCACCACACGCCCGGATACATCAAAACGGCTCGACCGGACCCGTGAGAGACCGCTGTTTCTCTCCACTGACTGCAACTGGCGCCCGGCCGCATCATAGCTGAATTGCGTTTCCAGACCGGTGGCTTCGTTGACAGACCCAGTCAGTCGCTTCAGCTCATCATACCGGTAACTGGTCGTTATGCCGTAGATGTCGGTGCTGCTCTGTTTGCCGCAGCAGCTCCATTCGGCCTCTGTGCGGGTATTATTTGAGTAAAGCGTTTCAATGAGCCGGCCCTGACCATTGTAGCTGTTGTAACTCCAGTTGATCCGCTCAAAGCTGGACCCCGTCTTAACGTAGGTCTCCTGCATGACCTCATTGCCGAAGCTGTCGGTAATGGTGGTCTCTTTTTTCGTTTGAAACGCTATACCATCAGGAAATTTCTCTGTTCCATATATTTTTGACAGGCGAACAGCCGCGCCTTCACCGGCCAAAAACTCAGCCCTGGCTGGATCAGGAGACGGTGAGAACGTTCCGGCCTCGTAAACATAGGTTGTCAGAAGACCGTCTGGGCTCAGCTGAGATTTGATTTTTTTTGATTCAGGCCCGCTGCTTTTTGGGTAATAGGCCGTGACAGCGCGCAGGTTGTTCCCGTCTCCGAATGCGCAATCCTGGGCTGCGCACTGTTCGCTGATCTCTACCCGCTCGTTTTCCTTATTGTATGCATAGTGATGAAAGATACGGGCTGTAATTGTATTGTTTACCACCGTCGTAACAGTCCGCGGCCGCCGCCTGTCAGCTTCAAGCCCAGCGTCTCCCGGCAACAATTCGTAGCTGTTTATCACCACCTTTGCCCGTGATTCATCGCCATCGACCGGTGTATCAAGATACGGAGTAACGGTTTTGATGATTCTTCCCTCATCATCATACTGATGACGAACCCAGGAACCATCCGGATTTATCCGGCGCTGACGTTTTCCATAGCCCGGCCCGTCCTGGTAATAGAAGTATTCCGTCGTCAATCGGTCACCATCGGGGTCGCTGATTTCTGCTACCAGCTCCTCGCCCCATTCAAAACCATGATAGATTTTCTCTGCAACCGATACCGCCGTGTCGTCGCTGCCGCTGATGATTGTGCGCTCGACACGATCGCCTTTCTCATTAAAATATTCATGCCTGCTTTCCGTTTTCAGGCCGTTGCCCGAAACAAGGCGCCAGGTGGTATTCTCTTTACTGTAGGTGTATTCATACCTCCGTTCCGCACCGAGGCGAAATTCGGTCACCAGGACGTTGTCAAATGTCCGGTTCGTGCTGTCGGCGTTTTCGATGCGCCAGGCGGAAAGAATTTCTGCCGATGGTTTCAACGTATAGAAGCCGTCTACCAGGTCACCGCGGTCCTCTTTCTTGTAAAACAGGATTTCATAGGCCTCAGGGGAGCTTGGCTCGACAATGACAAAGGCTTCTGATGTCAGTATCTGCCTGATGACGGCTCCCTGGTAAAGGGTGATTACTTCGTCGCTCAGCGAGGATATCTCAAGATGCTCCGGGGTGAAGACATCGGCGTCCGGTTTATCAGCCTTGATGAAGAGATCTCCTGCGTTCATCCCTCCCCCAGCTTTGCCGAGGCTGATCCTGATATCAATCGAGCTAAGGGTCACATAGCCACTTCCGGCAAAATCGCTGCAGTCACCGGTGCCGCAAACCTGGCAGCCCACATAGATTTTCGCCGACTTTTTCTTCCCTTCGTGAACCCATGCCTCAATGACGATATAGCCCTCCTGGCTTTCAAGAGTTGGTGTCAGGGTGATAAAAGAGCCTTCTTCAACAACAGTGACCGCCGCCCCTGAATTTTCGGCAGGCGCCACTGACCAGTTCACCTTCAACCCCTGGGGAAAGGTGGCTGCCATAAACTCTGCAGAGCCGCCAAAAGGGAGAGGACTTGCGTCTTTATCCAGAAGAATAATCTCCCTTAGCTGCTCTGACTCGGCATTTACAGGACCGAAATATCCTTCGGCCAGGCAGGGTGAGGCAGCAAGTCCACAAAGAAAAGCATCAAGAATCAGCAGGGCACAGAGTATCGGTTTCATATCATCGTGGTAGTGAAATCATGACAGCCTGGGGCTTGGGAAAAGAAAACACTGTTTCGTCCGCCTCAGTCTTTGTTGTTTTCCCTGCAGCAGCACTGAGCGGAATTGCGGAAACCCCATGGCTGTTCATGTTCGCTCCCTTGCTTTTCGCCTGCGTCCCGGCTTGGGACGGCAGGATCGTTTCAATATCAACCCGGTAGATCTTTGCCAGGTAGTGCGCCACTTCCTCAAGGGTGCTTCCAGCCCTGACGGCAGCGAGATAGTGCTGTACTGCCTCAGTATTATTTCCCATTTTATCCTGCAGGCGCCCCATCAATAGAGAGGCCTGCTGTTTTGCCCCGCCCTCTGCAGTCTGCAGCATCCGGGCAAGCAACGCTTCGACAACCGGGTCATGGGCTTCTCCGTGAAAGAGGAGATAGGCAAGAAAGAGCTGAAAATTAACTGAAAGGCTTCGGTCTTGAATCAACTGGATTGCCATTCCACGCATCTCCTGCAGCTGACCGGGGGTGACGGTTGCACTGTCTTTTGCCAGCAGTTCAAGGGGGATATCACCGGCCAGCAACGGTTCAATCTCGTCAATTCTTTTCTCCATCAGCAGCGGATAGAGCTTTGCCAGGTCAATACCACGTTCGACAAGCGGTTTCCGCACCCTGTGCATTGTACTCACCGCCAGAAACGGTTGGATATCCATTTCAAGCTCAGGGTCATGAACAATTGCCCGCTCATAGTAGTCACACGCCAGTTCATACTGCTCATTGATCATTGCCAGATTGCCAAGCGACGCATAGGCCGGCCCATAATCGGGATCAAGTGTGATCAGTTCCTCGAAAACCTCGCGGGCGGCCTCATAGTCACCCTGGCTGTAATGAGCACACCCCGTCTCGTAAAGATGTCTTGTTTCATTGCGATAAAACTCAGTGCGCATCTGCGTGCAGCTGGTGAGCAGCAATCCGCACACCAATAGAATTGTTATTCGAATCATTTTGCCATCGTGTCTCATCAGAACTGAACCTCAAGCCCGAACTCAACCTGCTCTTCTGTTTCAAATGCAGCCCGATTGCCCAGCGAACAGTAAAGCAGCATCCGGTAACGATGCAGGAATTGGGGTTTATAATCTATTCTGCCAAAAACATTAAAACCGGAACGCTCTCGGTTATAGCTGTATTTTCCCTGCAGCTGGAGGTGATAGAGGTCACTGTCGAGATCAAAGCGGACATAGCTCTGCTCATAGGGCGAAAATCGTGAGTAGTCGATTGCTCTTCTCGTCCACTCAAGAGAGAGCCGGCCGTCATATTCCCTGGAGACATAGTTTGTATTCACTGTCAGGCGAAGGGTGTCGCTGGTATCCGTTTCGGAGTAATTGACCTGGAGCAGGCTGGACCATGTTTCGTTCCATGTGTGATTCACATGTGCCATATAGTTTGAATTAGTGCCGAACTCGTCCTCCCGGCGAAACATGCTCAGGAAAAAGGAATCGTCGGCCCCGACCCCAAAACGCAGAGACCCGTCAATCTCCCGGACATCACTGTCATCGCTTGGGCGGGTCAGGTTGAAAAAGCGCAGTGTTGCCGACACGGAGCTGAACTGCCAGATCGGCCGCTGCATAAAATAGTCGATGTTTGCGTCGATGCCGCGCGCATCACTGTTTACCTGGCGCAGCGGGTCTGAAAATTCCGCCCTGAAATCCTCGCCAAGACTGATATATCCTGCAGAAAGCCTGACGGTCCCCAGGTCGTATTCAGCCTGTATCACCCCGCCATAATCCGAGCCGAGCAGCTCATCTTCGGTTGTCACCACTTCGGCAGCAAGAGACAGTGAGTCGGTGAGCCCATAGCGCAGGTCCATGGCCAGGGCGCGGGAGGAGGTGTTCTGCTCACTGAAAGAACTGTCCCTGCCATCCCGGTAGGTAAACGATGCCCCGATCAGCCATGAACGCTCATCTCCATAGCTCAGCCGGGCGGCTCCGCCGCGCTCCTCGCTGTCAACCTCGCCTTCAGCGGTGAACAGGAGCCCCACCAGCCGGGCCATGCCGTGAGACTGATCAAGGGATGCGCCCACCTTGTTGCGTTCGGTTTTAAAATCGGAAAAGAGCTGGAGCGGGTCTTGAAAGTTGCCGAGATTGTCCCGAAACACCCCTTTAATTTTCCCGCTGTCCCAGCGCTTCTCGGCCATCGCCTGGCTGCCGTTGAAAGTTGCAGCGGACCCGTCGTAATCCCGGATAACCTGGACAACACCCCGGCTTGTTACATGATCATCACGATAATCAACACCCGTTCTCAGGCGGAGCTCACCGTCTCCAGAATCTTCCCGTTGGCTGTTGTGGCGATAGAATGTAGATGCCGAACCATAGATTTCATGGGGATAGCTTTCAGGAGGCAGCGGCTCCGGCACCTGGATCTTTCCCTGCTGCTCAAGCGTTGCCACCATGGTATCGACGGTCGCCGTATCCTGGAGACCAGTGCTGAATGTTACGCTGATCACCAGCTGATACCTGCCGTCAACGACACGATTGCCGTTATTGTCGGTCCCATCCCAGGAAAATGTCTGGTCCCCGGCCCGCAGATCAACATAATCAAAACGGTTTGCCACCTGACCGCGAAAATCAATAATCCTGACCTCCACCTGCCGTGCATCTTCCATCAGCTGATAGCTGATGGTGAGCGGGCCAGCTGCTGGATCAAACAACCCGGCATCGCTTGTAAAGGTGCGCAGCTGGGCAGCACCGTAAAGCTCTGCAGCCATGCAGACAGCAAGCAGGAACTCTGCGATGATAAAAACCGGACAGAGGCGTGGGTTTCTTTTCATCATCAGTTGCACCCGAGCATTTCGACCAGCACCGTATCGGTTGCGGTGTTGCCGTCAGCCGTCCGCAGCTCCACGCTGTAGAAGCCATCCCCCGGGAATGCGTCGACTCCGCACTCCACCGAAAACGCTGATCCACTGATTACGACAGGCTGACATCCGAGATACGCAGGGTTCGTCGTCGCGGATATCTGCTCAACAGAGGAATTCCCCGGATCAAAAGTTCCACTGACAATGACCGGACCACAATTGGTGCTGGTCCCCGATCCCGGCGAGGTAATGCTGATTGACGGCGGAACAAAAACCACCGTCCTGGTTACATATGCCCGGTCGGTTGCCCGCTGGTTATCTGCACCCAGAGCCTCTGCGGCAATTGTGTTGCCGCCCGCAACAAGGCTGACGGTAGCTGAGAACCTCCCGTTTGCGGCATTATAGGATACCGCCTGAGCCGTACCATTTACCAGAAGCTCTACCCGCTCAACGGCTGATCTGCTGGTTACCGTTCCCGCAACATCTATTGCTGCTTCGGCTGTTACCGCCGGCAGGGAATCAAGGACAATGGAGAATTGAGATCCAAGCCGCACATATTCCGTTGCCCTGCCCTGCGAACCCGCCTCGTCCCAGGCCTCGACCGTAATGGCATTGCTTCCGGGCTGGAGCAGGATTGTCGCCTCAAAACGATTCTGGCGTGCCTGCCAGCTCAGCGGCTGCTCGGTGCCGTTTACCGTCAGCACCACCCGATCGACGGTTGAAGCCGAGCTCTCAACGCTTCCTGAAATTTCCAGCTCCACCGCTGCTGAGGTGGATGGCAGCGGATCAATGGAGACAGAGAGGCGGCTCCTGCAGTTGACAAAGGCTGTCTTGTAACCGACCGCACCGCTCTGATCCCAGGCCTCTATCTCGATCACATTTGAGCCCGGCTCAAGCGGCACACGCGCCTCGAAAACCCCGGTTGTCTTATCAAGATAGATGCCGTCTGCCAGGATGCTGTTTGCCCTGATTGTCAGCCCGTCGATAAAAGAGCTGCTGCTGACCACGGTCCCCCGCAGGGTAACCTCTGCGGCACTGACGCTTCCCGCCGTCGGCTCGAGCTCTATCCTCACCTGGGATTCTATGTCAGCAGGCAGCGTTGGCCGGTATACCGGCAGCATGAACTCCAGTTCCCAGGTGTCTTCAGCACTGCAGCGGAGATCAAGACGGAAATGGGTGTCATAGGGATCGCTGATCGTCGCGTCAAGGATATCATTGCCAATTTGAACATCGAACCCTCTCAACAGTGTTACCGGGACTGAAGAATCGATAAAACCTGCATTGATTTCGTTGACTTGAACCACCATGCGGCTGTCTTCTGCAGACAGCCTGGCAAGACAATCCTCAAGAGGCGCTGGGCCACTGTTAAACACGGTCGGGAAAATCCTGATGAGCTCACCCGGATTTGCCTGGCCATCGTTGTTCTTGTGTTCCAGCTCCCAGATCGTAATGGTTTCAAGGCGCAGGTCGCCCGAACCGCCAAGGCCTGTTATCCCTTCCCTTACCGCAAAGTGAATGGTCTCTGCCGCTTGGTGATCGTTGTTGTCTGTTGCCACAATCTGCGCTGAATGGTATCCGTCTGCATGGCTGAAAGGCCCGCTGACGGAGAAATAACCACTTGGCGGATCATAGTAGAGCCTGCTCTGTTCCACCTCGCTGCCGTCGATGAAGAACCTGATGCCGCCCGGCTCGAGATCCCCTCCAAGATCAGTTATCATTGCCGTGAAGGCCGGCCCGCCGATATCCTGAACCGCCTCAGGCTTGGCAACAAAATTGGTGATTTTCGGTAGGTACTCTATGGAAAAATCAAGCGACTGCTCGGCTGAAAGCCCGAGAATATCCGTTGCCAGAAAACGTGCCCTGTGCACCCCCTCCTCGAGCAGGGCGCTGTAATGTGCCACGTATTCATCAATCAAGGATGTTCTGTAGGGGATATTCAGGATATCACTGAAAGAACGCACATTGGGGTTGCGCCCAGGGCTCCCCAGCCCGCCGCTGCCAAGGCTGCTGAGCGGGCTCAGCCGAACGGAATCAAGATCAAGATGCGTGCGCTGAAGATCAAGGCCCGACTCATCGGCAGCTGCTGCCCGCAGGTGAGTGCTGCTCTGTCCTGTGGTGCCTGCTGCAAAAAAGGAAACGCTGTCCGTGTTGATCAGCTCAAGCGTAACCTCTGGGGGCGAGCGGGGTACCGTCAGCAGCACTGTTTCATAAGAAACATTGCCGGCGGCATCACGTGCTGAAATGGTAAGGTCGTATTTTTCCCCGATGACCAGCGGCGGCATCGGTACTGTTGCCACAAGCGTCCCGGTTTTTCCATGTCCGTCTTCAAAGGGGGGTGGATTTGCACGCTGCTGTTTGTCCATCGAGGCAATAAGTGCATCGACTGCCTGAAGGAATTCTGCCAGATCAGCAGAAGAGAACCCCTTGCTGCTCTTTGATGCTCCCCCGGGAATTTTTGCCAATCTCTGATCAACACGCTGCACTTCCAGACTGTTGATGATCTTTTGTTTTATGGAGTAGGTCGGCATGCCCGGGGCAGACAACGAAGGCGATACGGAAATAACCGGCTCCCGCTCCGCTGTGTACTGATGTTCAACAGAGACAGGCATTCCGAAACCCGCCGGTGTCCCGACACTGACCGACACATCCGTTTTCACCTGGGAAGCCGGCCTGCCGTGATCGCTTATCGTGGCAGACAGCTTGTTGTCTGCGGGGTTGAAAGCTATTGACCGGATTTCAGGGGCAAGCACATCCTGGATGGCATTTCGGCATAATTCAAAAGAAAACAGTTCGTAGGTTTTATGATCGCGGGATCGGGAGCTGGCGGCCACCATCACCGGCTCACCGCTGGCCGGGTCGATAATCTCAATCAGCGGAGACTGCAGTTGAATCGAGCTAGAGTGGAGCGGGTTGTCACTGCTGCCGCCGCCGGCACGGTATGAGCGATAGGGGTAATAGTGTTTTGTTCTCCGGGAGGTAAGATCTTCCCGGTTGGTAATGATGTAATCACTGACCACGAGAATCTGCTCGACGGGACAGCTGCGAATCACCGAGAGCCCGCCCGACAGCGAAGATAAAACCGTATAACCATTGCCAGGATTCGAAACTTTTTCTTTCAGGGAATAGTCGCTCACCGAGAATGCTCCGTCCTCCGGTTGTTCTGGCGGCAGACCGAAAATCTGGCAACTCCTTTCCGCCTTGTTCCGGGCAAGGTCAGTTATGGACAGGTGGGCCGAGGTAACCGATGGCGGCAGCGGAAACGGTGACGTCAGTCTGATCTTGCCGTCCTCAAGCGCTTCAACTTCAAAATCGCGGCTGCCAAAACCGTCAATTCCAAGCGTTATCTGTAAATCTTCTGCCGGCGTACCCAGGTCCGAGAAGACGGCTTCGAGACTGCCGTCTTCCCGGTTGTATTCAAAGAGATCAATTTCCGGTCCACCAAGATCAAAGAGCATTTCATGATCTTCCTGACCGACCGGCTTGCCGGTGTGCACCCAGGTTCCGCCGGCGCTTGCCAGGGTTACCTGGAAACCATAAAAACCCTCTTTCTCAACCGGCGCCCGGGAGGTGAATGTGCCGGACTGCTGCTCGAAGAAATAGGCACTGTTTTGAAATAAGAGATAGGAAGCCGCGGTATCAAGCAGCTGAGAGCTCGGCTCGGTCCAGGTGAGGTATTCCATGAAAAACGCACCATCCGGGTCCTGGACGCTCCTGGTTTCAAAGCTGCGGCTGTTGCGCCAATACAGAGCAACCGGAAGATCAAACGAGATCAGATCCGCTGATGCGGAGATGCTCGTCTCCGAGACTTCCATCTGCCTGCCGTCCGCCGAGCATTCCCACTCATATTCAACTGACAGCAGTCGTGGATATGCGACCCTGAGATAGGACAGGGCGTCCAGCGAGCTGACGACGCTTTTCTGCCTGACTTCATAGCGCACCAGGTCATTTTCCGCAGCAGGCTGGCGTCGCAGCTCAAGCTGCGGATGATCGGCTGTTATGGTTATCAGCTTCAGGATATCGGGATCCAGATCCTCGTCCGTTTTTACCAAGATCTCAACAGTATCCGTCATTTTCTCTCTTGAGAATAGCACCGGAGACAAACGGTTGGTGAACGGGAAACCTACCTCCTGCCTGGTTGTCGCATCGAAGGTAAACGTCATGTTGCCGGGCGTTGTGCAGGTTTTCTCCTCCGTCGTTTCTTCTTCATCAGCCTCCGCTGTCTGAAAGCTCTGCTCAAGCGTTGCCTCGTTTCCGGCCCTGTCCTTCAAAGAAATGAAAAGCTGATAGCCCAGACCTCCCTGTACTCCGGTGCTGCCGTTGTAATCGAGCAGAAAAGAGCGCCTGTTGCCGTGTTCCAACGTCTCAATGGCGGCGGCAGCTCCATTGATTGTGGCCGTGACCTCAATATCTTCAAGCTGAGAGGGAATCCCGGAACCGTCATCTGAAAACTCGACGATAAAAGAAAGATTATTCTTTGCTATTTCAGACGCTGCCGGAAAGACAAGTTCGAGGTTCGGTGGAGTCGTGTCATAGATAAAAAGGAGCTGCCTGCTGTCCTTGATGCCACCGTCCAGGCTGTCTGATTTCAGCAGCGCTGAATGTCTTCCTTCAGCTATTCCGGACATCGTTGCCGAAAAAGCGGCCCGGCCGTCTGCTGAAGCGGAGAGGGCAAACTGGTGGGGCTGGCCATCGATTTGAAAACTGATCAGTGGATTATCATCAGCAGGGACCGTTCCCGGGGATGGGTCTGGGACAAGCTGGCCGGAGAGGCGGTTGTCCTGCTGGGAAATGTATTGGATTTTCTCGGGTTCTTCAGCAAAAGCGGGCAGTGGGAAAAGGAAACAGCAGAGGAAACAACAGAGCAGCATCCAGCTCCTCGAGCTCAAGACAAATCGATCCATCAACCTTGTCAGGCTGTTTTCCATTTTACCGTAGATTAAATGATTTTATACGATATACAGCGGCTCTCTCTCAAAAAAGTTATTGAAGTATATAATAATAAAAAAAAAGAATCAAATCGGCGTAACCATGCATGACAGACTCGATCCTGGATGCTTTTTGACACCACACTATTCCTGCCAAAATGTTGTATTGCGAGACCTGACCCCGTGTTTTTTCCGGTTTTTGTTGACAGTGTTTGTTAGTATGTTATGTACGCTGGAAAAGGGATCATGAATATATGACAAACCACTCAACCTTAGGGAAGATATGGCTAAGAAGAAACTGAAGGAACATATCATCAACCGGGAATGGTGCAAGGGGTGCGGCATCTGTATTGCGATGTGCCCGAAGAATGTCCTTGAGCTCGACGAGAAAGACAAGGCCGTTGCCGTGCGGATTGAAGACTGTATCGCCTGTCAGTTGTGCGAGCAGATCTGCCCGGATCTGGCCATTGAAGTGATAATCGAGGAATCAGAAGGTAAGGATGACTAACATGGGAAAGAATATCGCGTTTGTTCAAGGTAACGAAGCATGTGCACTCGGTGCCATGTACGCAGGCCTGGATTTTTATGCCGGTTACCCGATAACCCCTTCAACGGAGATTGCCGAGACCCTTGCCGTACAGATGCCTGCCGCCGGCAAGACATTCATCCAGATGGAAGACGAAATCTCTTCCTTGTGCGCAATCATCGGTGCCTCGCTTACCGGCAACAAGGCCATGACCGCCACCTCCGGACCGGGTTTTTCACTGATGCAGGAGGCGCTTGGCTATGCGGTGATGGCGGAGATTCCCTGCGTGGTCGTCAATGTCCAGCGCGGCGGACCGTCAACCGGCAACCCGACCCACGTCAGCCAGGGCGATGTCAACCAGGCCCGTTGGGGAACCCATGGCGACCACTCCATTGTCGCGCTGACCGCTTCAAATCACCAGGATGTCTTTCGGATGACCGTTGAGGCATTCAATATTGCCGAGACCTACCGCACACCGGTCATTCTGCTCTTTGATGAGACGGTCGGCCACATGCGTGAGAAGCTGATCATCCCCAAAGAAGGCTCCATCCCGCTGGTTCAGCGCTTGAGAACCAGTGTCAAAGAGGGTGTCAACTACCATCCCTATCTACCCCGCGAAGACGGCCGCCTGCCGATGAGTGATTTCGGCGGCGCCCATCGCTACAATGTCACCGGCCTCTATCACGACATGTGGGGTTTCCCGACCGACAAGCCCGAGGTGGTACAGGATCTGCTCAAGCACCTGGTCGACAAGATCGAAAACAATGCCCACCAGATCACCTTCCACCGCTCCTATTACCTCGAAGATGCGCGGACGGTCCTGATCTCCTACGGCTCCTCGGCACGATCCGCCCTGAGTGCCGTCGAGCAGATGAGAAACAGGGGCCAGCGCATCGGTTTGCTGGAGCTCAACACAATCTGGCCGTTTCCAACCCAGCTTGTCCGCGAGGCCACGATGAATGCGAACCTGATCGGTGTTGTGGAGATGAACATGGGACAGCTTACCCAGTCAGTAAAACTGGCGGTCAGCAAACCCAAGAAGGTCAACCTGATCAACCGTGTCGACTGCCAGATGATCACCGACAAGGATATCAAGAAAATTTTGCGAGTTCTACAGGGACGGGGAGTATAGCAATGGATGTAAAACACTATCTCAGAGAGCGTTTTTTCCCTCACCTGTGGTGTCCCGGCTGCGGCCATGGTATCGTCCTGAATGCACTGATCCGGGCGGTCGATGAGCTGCAGATTTCCAAGAAGGAAATGGTAATGGTTTCAGGCATCGGCTGTTCCTCCCGGATTTCAGGCTATGTCGATTTCCACAGTCTGCACACCATCCATGGCCGGGCACTGGCCTTTGCCACCGGGGTGAAGATGGGCAAGCCGGCACTCAACGTGATCGTGCCGATGGGCGACGGCGATGCGCTGGCCATCGGCGGCAATCATTTTATTCATGCGGCACGGCGCAACATCAATTTAACCGCCCTGGTCATGAACAACCGCACCTACGGCATGACCGGCGGCCAGTATTCACCGCTTTCAGGACTTGGCATCAAGGCGACCACCGCACCATATGCCAGTATCGACCGTGAATTTGACACGGTCGAGCTGGCTACCGCCGCCGGGGCTACCTTCGTCGCCAGGACAACCGTCTACCACGTCAAGCAGCTCCAGGGCTTCCTGAAAAAAGCAATACAGCACAAGGGCTTTTCCATGGTGGAAGTACTGACCCATTGCCCAACCTACTTCGGCAGAAAGAACAAGAAGGGCTCCGCGGTCGACATGATCAAGTCCTACAAGGATGCGACCGTACCGATCGGCTCCGACAAGAAGAAGGAAAACCCGGAACTGATCGAGCGGGGAATCTTTGTCGAAAAACAGCTGCCGGAGTACTGCGAAGCGTATGAAAAGGTCGTTGCAAGAGCAACCGGCAGGTAAGCGCTTCAATCCAGGATCATCATCAGTGAGTGAGAAACAATGACACGATATCAAATAATCTTCTCGGGCTCCGGTGGCCAGGGGCTTGTCAGTGCGGCAATCATTCTTGCCGAGACGGCGGTTATGTATGAAAACCTCGAAGCGATCCAGTCCCAGTCCTATGGCGCTGCCGCCCGGGGTGGTGCGACGCGGGCGGATGTGATCATTTCAGACGGCCCGATCAACCTTCCCAAGGTTTTTCAGCCGGGCATCCTGATCTGCATGACCCAGGAAGCCTATAACAAGTTTGCCAACATGATCCGTCCGGGCGGACTGCTTATTACCGACTCAAAATTTGTCAAGACCGCCCAGCGGGTCGATGCCCGGCAGATCAATCTGCCGCTTCACCAGACCGTGGTCGAGGAGATCGGCAACCCGGTCGTCTTGAATATCTGCGTCCTCGGTGCGCTGATCGGCATGTGCGGCATTGTCAAAAAAAGCTCGATAGAGAAGACGCTTGCTAAAAAATTCCCGCCCGCCTTCATGACCGGAAACCAGATGGCTCTTGATATCGGCTTTGAAATGGGATTTGAGTACGCCGAGTAATCCAGAACACATCGGTCAAGTCAGCCACCGGCATGAGGTGATCAGCAGCGACGCTGATCGCCTCATGCTTTTTTTTTTCGTGGCAGCCCGCCAGGCCATTTCTCACTCAGAAAAAATCTCCTGTCACCAATCCTGATGCCCAAAGTCCCTATTTACAAATTGACTTTAACGCTCCAGTGCGGTAGTAACAAATGTAGATATTCTCTTACTCTACAAGCAAATCACCAACAGAGTCTGCAATTACGCTGCCGATGAAAAACCTCGACGCCCTCTTTTTTATTCTCGAGCCGTTCTCGCACCTCCACAGCACCACCATTGTCAA
Organism: uncultured Desulfobulbaceae bacterium; assembly: GCA_965366875.1. Classification (GTDB taxonomy): domain Bacteria; phylum Desulfobacterota; class Desulfobulbia; order Desulfobulbales; family Desulfocapsaceae; genus MADRE3. The sequence goes on from CBDUGK010000008.1 coordinate 14,197, forward strand.
CTTCCAGCAGCACAGCTCTTTCAAGAGCAAGAGCCTGCTGACAGACAAAAAACCTATACGTAGCAAACATTCGTTAACCCTTAAAACATGTAAAAACAGGGAGGTGCTATGAAGAAAAATGTTATTGCTGCCCTGGTTTGCTGCTCTTTTGCCGCACTGGTTGCTATAAACGCATACAGTGCCGGTGGAGCGAAACCAGAACCGTTGCCGAAAGCAACAACCCTTGCCGAGCTTGCGGAACGCTACGATTCCAGCAGCTGTGTGGACTGCCATGAGGATATCCATGATGAATGGTCTAATTCCCTGCACGCCCGCTCAGTTCTGGGGTCGCCACGCACCGCGCCGACGATTGTCACCGCCATCGAAAATGGACTGAAACTCTTTCCCTATTCCGGCGTGAAAACGGATGAGGACATCACTGTCGAGTCTCTGCGGATGTGTACGAAATGTCACCTGCCGCAGCTTGATGAAGCTACCGATGATGTCGCCCGGGAACTTGTCGCCACCATTAAGGGATGGCAGCAGGCCTATCGAGATGGTGATGATGACAAAGTCGATGAGCTTCAGGCAAAAATTCAAAGTGTCAACATCGGCTGCATGGTCTGCCACAATAAGATGGCTATCGTCCACAAGTGGGCCGACGGCTATCCGCAGCCTGGCACCGTTTATGGAAGCCAGGACGGTGATCATGAAGATGAAAACGTTACCCTGATGGCAAAATCCGATGTGTTGAGTGAGTCGATCTTCTGCGGACAATGCCATGGACAAGGGCCCAGTTTCGAGCTCGACCATCCGTCGCAATGTGCAACAATTTACGGCAGTTACCTCTTCGCCTACGTTGCGCATGGCGGCAGCGAATCATGTCAGGAATGCCACATGGAGAAATCCGGACTCGGTCATGACATGCAGTCATACCGTGATGATGCCATGATAGAGGCAGCCGTCGATGTGAAAGTTGAAGGACGCTCCATATTCTGGCGTAAAAACAAGGAAGAAGGAGTTCTTCCCATCGGAATCATCAACGTTTCCATGTTTAACAAGGCGGGACATGCAATCCCGGACGGCTGACCGACTCCAAACCGGCTGGTCCTGGATGTGACCGCGAAAACAACTGACGACGAAGTAGTTTACAACGAACAAAGAATCTACATGCCATACCCCGGCAGGATGGGCAAAGGCAAGGAAATGGGCAGAGGGCCCTACGAAAAGAGCGGCCTGTTGAGGGAAACAAGCCTTCCTCCCGGCAAATTAATGCACGAAACGTTTGAAATTACCTATCCGTTTGAAGACAAGGAAAAAGATGGTAAAACAACACGTGAACTGCTGAAAGACGAACTCATTGTATCCGTGACCCTCTGGTATGTGCCTTTTGGAGAGTTTGACGGAAGTGAAGTGGCCTTTTTTGAAGATGAAAAGACACTTGATCTGAAAATCGAATGGATCTGGAGATAATTACTGCTCAGATCTGATCGTACATTGATCATCTCACCATGAGGGTTATCGGCTTGACTGCACCACTGTCAGTACGGTAACCCTCTTTTTGTTTCCATAACGATGTGAGAGCATGATGGTCCGAAACGTTTTATTCGTAGACGATGACCAGATATTACAGCTTGCCGTTGAAAAACGGTGTGCAGCGCATGGTGCTCAGTTCAAGCTGATCTTTGCAAATGACGGTTTTGATGCGGTAAAAAAACTCGATACCTGTTCGGTATCGCTCATCTGTACGGATCTCGTGATGCCGAGAATGGACGGCCCGAGCCTTCTTGTCCATGTCCGCGAAAAATATCCTGATATTCCGGTCATCATCATTTCTGAAATGGCTCGTGACCAGGTCGAACATCTTATTGCCGCAGAAGGTGTCGCCGGCTATTTCAAGAAGCCCTTTCAGATCGACAGACTGGCAGGCAAGGTCCTTGAGCTTCTGCAGGAAGAGGCGAGCGGGGGAATCATGCAGAAGATTTCACCGTCAACCTTCATACAGCTCATGGAAATGGAGGGAAAAACGTGCACGATCCGCATGCTCGACAACCATTCCAGCGAAGGCGGAATCCTCTACATGGAGGATGGCAAACTGCTCGATGCCAGAGTCGGCAGGCATAACGGCGTGGACGGCGCCTACAAGGCGTTTTCCTGGGATGAAGTCACCGTATTTTTTCGGAATGAATGCGCGGGGCGGGAAGACAGAATACAAAGTGAGCTCCAGGGCCTGATCATGGGAGCCCTGGCTGCAAAAGATGAGCGCGAGGAGTCGGCGACCGGGCATCAGAAAAAAAGCCCTGCCGACCCAGATCTCGTGACCCGGATTGGCAGCGATAATGATCTCGGCACACCCCCTCTGGAACTGGCTGAGCCGATGGTGATCAACGAAAAAAACAGCAGCGACCCAAGGGAGATTCTCCGGCGGAAATTATCTGAGCAGGATGGCATTGAGGCGATCTACTTCGATGAAACAGTAGCCGCTGCCGCCGAAAAGCTCAACTGGATCGGAGAACAGAGCTCATTTGGATCGCTGAGGGCAGCGCATATAACAGACAGCCGTGGAAAAAACCGCATAATTGTCCCGGGTAAGCCGCCAACCGCTCTGGCAGGGGGTCCCGAATTGACGGTTGACAAGATCCTGAAACTTCTGCAGGCGAAACAGTAATCAGCCTACTCCGAGCGTTTCTCTCCCCTCTCCGCAGCATCGAGAATCTGCTGCAGCTCCCTGCTGCTGAGCGGTTCATTGAACCTTATGTGCACAGAGTATTCGTTGCTGATCAGGTCCATATCGCGCACGGCCCGGACGATACCGTCCCGACTCAGGACACCGGCAGACTTCCCGGCAGAGATTCCGACCCGAAGCTGCCTGCCAAAAAAACCGACTGCATTTGTTTTCCTGGAAGCATGAATACTGAATGCGACCCCACGCTCGGAGATGTCGATAAGCTCCCCTTTTGCTTCATTGTCCGTCTCATTGCCGGTCTCATCGAGAACGGTAAAAGAGAGCCTGCCCGTCAGTTTCTTTCTTTCGTGCTGCCGCCTGTCCTTTCGCGTTCTTTTGAGGGCTGCACTGCTCGTCTGAAAGGTTGAACAGAAGCGGGCAAGTTTGGACTCAAGGGATGGATAGGCGTCCTGTAGGGCGTCAAGATTCTTGCGGGAGAGCAGAAACAGCTCAGCACCAAGACTTTTTGCATTGACGGTCCAGACGGAAGCATCAAAGAACGTTTCAGCCCCGATGACCTCTCCTGCCATTCTGGTATTGAGCTGAAACTGGACTCCCCCCTTCAGCGCCTCGATCTGCACCCGCCCGCTGTTTACGAAAAACAGCGTTGCCATGCTGGTCCCCTGTTCTGCAACGAGTTCGTCGTTTCCGTATTTTTTAAGCACCATGGAATGATAGAGCGCCGGAAATTCATCTGCTGTCAGCAGTTCCGCCAGGTTTTTCCAGACCTCCAGATGCTCCCTGCTGATACTGGCCTGTTTCTCTTCCTCAATGATCTCCGCTGCGCGCACGATCTGTTTCAAGGCCATGGAATCAATGTGCATGAGCAGCTCGCGTAGTTCTTCCGCAAGCGCAAATTGTTTTTTCCTCGCGCTCTGCTCTATCAGCTCCATGGCCAGCGCGATCGCCTCACTCTTTTTGCCGCTTTCAAGCAGATTGTTGAGTTCCGCTGCCCGGGGAAGCGACTCTTTTACCCGGGCTGCATTTTTCTTTTCCTGAACAGAAGCCCCTTCAGGCTCTGTCGGCAACGGGGAGGGCTGCGATTTTTCCGCTCGCACATCCGGCGGGGGAGCGGAGCGGGACGGGACGGACCCGAGCTGCTCTATCGCAACAGCCACCGCTTCGCGGATCTCGAAAGCAAGTTTTTCAGCGCCGGCTGCTTCATGAGCAGCAAGCAGTTGCTGTAACGGTTTTACCGCCCCGGGAAAAGAACAATAGCCAAGCGCCCGGCAGATGAAAAGCAGCAGTTTTTTTCTGACCTCCTGTCTGAACTGGGTTTCTTTTTTCAGCAGGGCTATCAGAGCCGCGGCAACGTCCCCATCCGCAAAGGCGATAAGCTCCTTGATAATATTAGGTTTAACGCTGTCATCAGCTGAAATGAGCATCTTCAGTAAAATTTTCTTGCGCAGGTTTGGATCGGAAATTTTGTCAAAGATCTGTTTGCCGGCGAATTTGATTTTACCAAGGTCTCTGCCATCATGCATGCCGACAACGAGAATGCCGATAGCTGTTTTCCTCAGGTAATATCTGCCGCTTGAGAAGACAACATCCACCTCGTGCGGAGAATCGAGATCTGCAATAATCTCGTTCCAGCAGGTTATCTCGGATTCCTGCCCGCTGGCGGGATCAGGCTGCGAGGAAAAAAGGAGTTCACCCCGTGTGGAGAGAAAAATGACATTTCTGACCGAACCCAGCTCTGATATCTGTTTTAAGAAATCATTCATAAACGATGTCTTGTCTTACGATTCCGGTCGAAACGGCAGGACCTGACGGTGCCACAGGTGTAATGCTGTTTCACAGCGCTTCTGCATTCTGTTTTTATAACAGAGAAATGTCTAGAAGACGAGCGGTGATTCACTTCTCAGATCAAGAGACTTCCGTATCTTGACAGCAAGCTCCTGTTGAGAGAACGGCTTCTGGAGGAGGTCGATGCCTTCATCCAGCAAACCCTGACTGGCGATGATATCTGAGGTGTAGCCGGACATATACAGGCATCTGGCCTCTGGTTTGAGAGACAGAAGCTGTTCCGCCAGATCACGTCCATTTATCTCGGGCATGATCACATCAAGGAGAAAGAGGTGAATGTTCTTGTTGAATGTTTCCGTAATCTGCACTGCCTCAAGTGGAGAAATAGAACTCAGGACATTGTAGCCGAGATGTTCCAGCATTTCCCGTACCAGATCAAGAATCGTCTGCTCGTCTTCAACGACTAAAATCGTTTCAGAGCCATTCACATTGGCTTTTTTAATCGACGTCTCTTCTGAGCGATCCTGCTCAAGACCCTGATGTTTGGGAAAACATATTTCAATAGTCGTGCCCTGCCCAGGGGTACTGGAGACATTGATTATCCCGTTGTTCTGTTTCACTGCTCCGTAAACAGTCGCCAACCCCAGGCCGGTGCCGACACCGACTCCTTTGGTGGTGAAAAACGGCTCAAACGCATGGTTCATTGTTTTTTCATCCATGCCGCAGCCCGTATCGCTCACGGACAAACGCACATATTCCGTTGACTGAGAGGAATCCATCTCAAAATGGCTGCTCTCATCCGGCGTGTAATTTTCGAGTTTGACAATCAGTTCGCCGACACCCGCTATTGCGTCGCGTGCATTCACACAGAGATTGACCAGGATCTGATCGATTTGAGAGGCATCCATTTTCACTTTCCAGAGCTCGTCTCCCGGCAGCCAGACGAGCTTGATGTCCTCGCCGATCAGCCGACGAATCATCTGCAGCATTCCCTCAACCGTTTCGTTGAGATCAAGTATTTTCGGCTCAACAGTCTGCTTGCGGGCAAAGGCCAGCAGCTGCCTGGTAATTTCCGCTGAGCGGTCGGCAGCCTTCCTGATCTTTACCAGGTCACTAAAGAGCGGCGAGGTGGAATCACTCTTCATCATGGCCATCTCGGAATGCCCGATAATAACACCAAGCATGTTATTAAAATCGTGCGCGACACCACCGGCCAGCTGACCGATGGTCTCCATCTTCTGAGCCTGAAACAGTTGTTCCTCGAGTTTTAGTTTTTCTTCAGCCGATTTCTTCTGCTCGGTGATGTCACGAAACTCCGTCACCCAGACGGTAGTGCCCTTGTGCGGAATCCTCGCTTCGTGAATCGAGATGGGGATAATTGTACCATCTTTGCAGGCAGCCTCTACTTCATACGCTTGGGTACTCTCGCTCTTGATGTGTTCTTGGACCGTGTCCCGCCACCGCGGTTCAATGAGGTTCAGGCCATTCATGCCAATGAGCTCTTTTCTTGAATAACCTGTGAGGTCGGATAATCCCTGGTTGCAGTCAAGGATCAGGCCCTGGTCATGGATTGCGATACCTCCGAAGGAGGCATTATGAAGCGTCCTGAAGCGTTCCTCGCTTTCCTCAAGCCTTACCCGCGCATTTTTATGCTGTTTGACTTCCTTGAGCAGCTGTTTGTTCAGCAGGGTCAGCTCCGCCGTCCTGCTCTGGACCCGGCCTTCAAGGTTCCTGTTGATAGCCAGGATTTCATTGCGATTATTTTCATCGGCCTTTTCAAAAAAATACGAGAAGATTCCGACAAGCAGGTAGGAGCAGAGAAAACGGACTTCAAACTGCAGGTCATAATCGGCAAAGAAAGGATGCTGCAGATTAAACACCATCAGTGTTACAACCGGGATGGTCATTAACAGCATTGCCACCATCCCCTTTCTCGAGCCAAGGAGAAAAGAAGCCATGAAGGGGAAGGTATAATACCAGACATATGCTGTCTGGTTGATGCCGCCGTTGAGGTAAATCAAGCCATAGAGAAGCATCGCCAGGATGATGCCCACCAGGATATTCAGCTGATAATTTCTCCGTGTTCGTGCGCTGTACAGATTGAGGAGAAAAGCAGAAGCAAAAAAGAAGTCAACCCAGCCGAGCGTCCAGGCAGCGTGAAGAAAAGCGAGGCTTCCAAAAATAATGAGTGTTATTGAGCCAAAAAAGGTAATGACGGCGAGGACAATAATCCGTCGCCTGATTGTTGAGTCACTATGGGCCTGCTCGGTAGCGAGAATATTTTTCTCAAACCACTCGAACGTCTTGTCCAGAAATGACTGCTGGAAATATCTAAACTGCTCGGCAGCCCTTCGCCGTCTTAGTTTTTTTCTATTTTCCGTCATTGCTCTCTATCTGTCTCAAAGACATGATGATGACCACCTGTTTCAGCACTGCAAACAGTCCTTCATCAGATAGTATAGCTCAGCATACCAAAAAACTGAATGAATTTAGAAACTGTTTTTCGGCGGCGGCATCGGCTGGAACGATAGTCTCTGCTGTTTCTCCTCCTATTCTCAAGGGGATAAGGGGATCAGCATAGGCTGCAAACCGATGTAATGAGTGGGAAAAAAGAGAACAATTTACAACCTGGGCCCCCGGCATTCAGGAACAACCTGAACTGCCGGGGACCGGTTGGAAAAATCAGCCTGACCGCTCAGGCAAGCTTTTCACCAATCGCTTTTCCATAGGCCTGACAAGCCCGCAACCCTTCTTCGCTGGCAACAGTTGTCTCAGTGAGATTCAAAGGGCCAAGATCGGTCATATTCATTTTGAAAACATGCAGCATCGTCTCATAGATCATCGGCGCACTTTCACCGCTGTGCGTGTGCGAACCAAAGGCACCGCCCGTTTTGCCGGCGAGATTCGCTTGCTGGGCTTTAAAGAGAAACTGTTTCATCCCTCCCGTCATGTCCTTGTGATACGTGGGGCAGCCGAAAATATAGGCATCGTATCCGACAATTGCTTTTTCATTTTCAAGTTCTGCGATACCTTTTACATCTACCTGACAGGCAGTCATTCGCAGCCCTTCGGCAATATAATTTGCCATCGCTTCAGTCTTCTTTGTCCGGCTTGAATAGGCAATAAGAACCTTCTTCATTTCAATTCCTCCTGAGTGCTGCACACGATTGTTAACGTTTCCGACAAATAATACGTCGGCTCAATACATAATGAATTTCTACCATTGCAACAGAGAGTAAGATGTTCATGCTCATTGTTTTGTCAATAAATATAATGTACTGCGATTGAGCAGAGCGGAAACAGGGCTGCGAAAAGCGCACGGACTACCTGAAACCGGTAACAATGTTTCCATTTTGCAAAAATCGTAACCTTTTTTTACACTTTCTCCTCACATTCCCTTTTATTTAGCAAATGCGTAGGGTAAGATTAGGGATTACACAGCTGCTTTTATTAATGGTTTAAGGTTCTTTGGAGCTCACACCGAATATAACAGGAAGGCTCATCCATCTGGCGCTTTCCTTGCAGACTGTATAACTCAGAGAGAACATTTTTTTTGAACAGGCATTTCCCAAACGCCTTTATAGACCATCGACCGGATGCTGGTCGGTGGAAAATACACAACCAAAGTGATGAGGTAACAATATGTTTGCTAGCATCCGTCGAATTTTGTTTGTCTTTTATGCCGTTTTTCTCCGCCTCCCCGTCTGGGCGATCATCTGGCTTATCGGCCGTACCGGCGTCTTCAAAACGGTTTTTGTGATCTATCCGCACGACAAAGAGGAATATTCCAAACTCTGTCCTGATTACCAGCCGTTCATAAAGTTCATGTCAGGCAGACCAACCCCGGGTGGTGTTATTTTAGATGGCTGGAAGCCTGTCGGCATCTACCTGTTCATCTCAAATACCCCCCAGGAGCTGGTCAGGAAACAGAATCGCCACATCGCTGAATTGATCGTCAAACGCATGAAGTGGATCCAGAAGCTTTCCGGCGCCAGAACCGTTGGTTTTGCCGGGCAGCTCGGCCCGATCCTCGAAAGAAGACACGGTATTGCCATGGAACCTCCCTTTTTCGCCAGTACGATGGGAAATGTTTTCAGCATTGAGGATGCCCTGTCTCACCTGGCAACGGGAGAAGGCAAACAGCCATGGGAGATCTCAATCGGCATACTCGGCGGCGGCGAACTCGGAGAATTACTGAAGGAACATTTCAGCAGCCAGGGCTACACCGTGTCTGCTCTTGAGGTAAAATTCAAACGAAAGGGAGGCGTCACCCTGCAGCTCAGTGAAGCGGAGCGTCACCAGCTCGATCACCTCGATTTTGTGGTTAACCTGCTGCCGACCGGCGAAGATTTTATCAACTGCGGGATTGCTGAACTTCTTGACTCCTCATCCTCGGTCATCGATTTTTCCCGGCCGGCAATCCCTCGCGAGCAGCTGCAGGCCCAGGTATTCATGGGAAACCGGGTCCAGCGACCAGGCATGCGCTTCATGTTCTCATTGCCGGGAGACTGGCAGAAGAATGAGATTCCAGCATGCTCGATGCCCTCAATACTGGCTGCACAATTCGGTATCGTTGAGAATGACCTGAGAAAATTCTGCAGAGCCGCCCGCCAGGTTGCCTTCGGCACCGCTCTTGCGCCTGCCATGGAGCCACTGCCGTCACCACTTTTTGCAAAAATTCAATCATGGCAGCAGCAATTGCAGATGGTTTATCGTTCCTATTTCTGCGTCGCCAGGAGCAAGGAGTCTTTCAGCTTTGCCTTCTTAAAGGAACGCGGATAGGGCGACCGGAAAGACATCTGGTGTTTTGTGCGTATCAACCAGGTTCAGGGCTCAGCGGTTGATCTCAATCTGCATTTTAACCAGCGGTACGGTTCACCAGGAATTTCTGTTTCTGCAGCAGGACAATACGACAGCCTCCCAGAAGGAGAAGTCCGCCAAGCAATTGAAGCAGGGTGATACGTTCTCCAAAAAGCAGAAAAGAAAAGATACCGGTAAAAAATGGCACCAGAAGCTGAACAGATGATGCCGTTATGATGCCAAGGTGGGGAAGCAGGTAATAGAAAAGCCCCTGCCCGCCTGCGATTCCAAGCAGACCGGAACCGATCAGAACCGACCATTTAACAACCCCGGGATCTCCCGTCAGTAATGGTCCGGAGAGGAACAGGATCGGCGTCAGGAAGATGGACACCAGGGTAAAGACCATGGTGACCGTAAAGAGCGGCGTCAGTCTGTCGCCTATCCATTTTTTCACCGTGACTCCCACCAGGGACCAGGACAACGCACCACTCAGGGCGAGCAAAATTCCTGTATTCAAGACAACTGAAAAACCGTGGTTCTGGAATATGATGACCAGAGCTGCCCCGCCAAGGGCTGTGAGCATCCCGGCGATCGTTCCCGGCTTTTTGATCAACTGGCGCTCCGTGCTGAAAAACAGTATCCCCATGAGAACCGAAAAAATAACCTGTGACTGGTAGAGCAGAATACCGAATCCCGGAGGGATCAGGAAAAAACACCAGGTATACAAGAGCTGGAACATGATCGTACAAAAGGCTACCACTGACAGCACTTTCAGAAAGTAGCCTCTTGACTTCATGAAGATAGTGACATTGTGGCGCAGTGATTTCCCGGACAGCAGAAACAGCCACAAGGCGGAAGTTGAGACAACATATCTCAGCCAGATCTGAAAAATCAGTGAAAAATCATCCTTTATATAGGCAATGGAAATGGGGGTCAAAGCCCAAAACAGCAGCATGGCGGTTACAGGAAGCAGGATGGCCGATCTTGTTTTGCTCATTTCGCTCCGGCTATTTGGCAGAACCACAGACAAACAGCAGCCTTGTTTGCACCTGCATTCTTCTCTTTATGCTGCCTTGAACTGAGTGGTTGACTGTACCATATAGAGGAGGTCGGTTGTAATAAATAATTGGCCCATCCGGGTTAAGCGTCCATATCAGTAACCAGGGAGGCGGAGGGCATCGCTGGAGGACGCCTCGCGGAGGCCCGCCGCGGAACTGCACCAGGCCCGAAGGGTTGCGGACAGGGATGTCCGCAACTGACAGCAGGCCATGGACGGCCTGTCTGTCAGCCGCAGTGCAGCGGTGATCAGGCCGAAGAGCAGCGTCTGGAAGCGATGCCCTCCGCCGGTTTTCCAGGCTCAGCTTAAAAAGTACGATTGAGCCGGATGAATCCTAAAACAGGAAGACTTCGGTAAGGCCGTCGGGTTCCAGGGTTTCTCCCGGTTTCAGGACGATATACCCGTCGGCGTGGACGATCGAGCTCAGCATGTGTGAACCCTGATGAGTTGCCTCGGTAATCCGCGCAATCTTGTTGGGCTCGTTATCGACAACCACACGAATGAAATTTGTTCTTGAGCCGGTATTACTGATTTTCTCTATTGCTTTGGCCGTGATGGAGTGGTTGAGCGCCTGCGTCCCCTGCAGCTCTGCCAACACCGGTCTGACATAATTTATAAAACACATATAGGCCGAGACAGGATTGCCGGGCAGTCCGAAAAGCAGCAGGTTGTCCTTGCGTCCAACGAAGAGCGGCTTGCCTGGTTTCTGGCGTATCTTCCAGAACAGCTCACTGAAACCAACCTCCCTTGCCGCCTCCTTCACATGGTCGTGCCTCCCCACCGAGACGCCTCCGGAACAGAGGATGACGGAATCCTCCCCCTTCATGACATTGGCAATCGCCTGGATAGTATCCTGCAGGCTATCCTCGATTCGCATTGACGTCCGCATTACCGCCCCGGAATCCTTTATCGCACTCTCAAGCATTATCGCGTTCGAGTCCCTGATCTGGTAGTCCTTTATATCCTCATCATCATAGTGTGCCAGCTCCGTCCCGGTTATCAGCAGCGATACCCGGGGAGGCATAAAAACTCTGATCCTGTGCAGCCCCACTGAGGCCAGCAGAGCCAGTTCTCTCGCCCGCAGACATGTGCTCCTGGGAAAGAGAAGTACACCTTGGTGAAATTCCTCCCCACGGTGTCTGACGTCCTGGCCCCGGGAGCGTATCCTCAGTATTTCCACTGAGCTGTCCTTTTCGACCGTGTCTTCCACCCGGACCACACTGTCAGCACCCTCGGGAAGCACGGCACCGGTGCTGATCCGAACTGCATTGCCGCTTGAAACACGCCCGGAGAAAGGCTCGCCGGCCCGGCTCTCACCTGCTATTGTCAGGGTTACCGGTTCATTCTCGGCGGCCTGGTGGCAATCATCCCAGCGCACGGCAAAACCGTCCATGGCAGAATTGGTATAGCGCGGTGACGACTCCGGGGCATAGATGTCCTCACTCACGCAACATCCATACGCCTGGTCCAGAGGGACATATTTCTGCACCGGCTCCGGAATGTTTTTGTGCAGTATTTCCAATGCCTGTTCTACCGATATCATCGTACCCTCCACTCATGTCCATTGCCGTCGGTCCCTCACCTCTGTTTTGCTCATCTGCCGTGGTGCCATCAGGCGCAACACAAGATCCCGGGCAGCCTGGAAGCGCGGTGGTCCAGAACCGAGCTGAGCGCTATCATTCACTCAAAGCCGGAGCATCGTCAGACAGCCTGGGCGAATTTCGCACCATACTCCCTGCACAACTGCATGCTCTTTTCGTCTGGCGACCAGGTGAGGCCCAATCCATCATCAACGAGCTCGAACCCGGAAGCAGAAATCCTCTCTGACAATATTCTCACTGCCTCGCCACTCCAGCCATAACTGCCAAACGTGCCTGACTTTTTATTTTTGAACTTCAACCCCTTGATCTCTTCAAGAAGTGCCGCGACAGAGACGAGAATACCATTATTTACCGTTGGAGAGCCAAGGAGAATCGCTTTTGATTTGAAGATCTCAGTAATGGCATCGTTTTTGTCGGTCTTTGCCAGGTTAAAAAGTTTAACGGTAACACCTTCATCCGCGCTTTGGATACCGGCAGCAATCTGCTCCGCCATCACGCGGGTGCTGTCCCACATGGTGTCGTAGAGAATAGTAATCTGGTTTTCCTGATAATTATCGGCCCATTCCATATATTTCTCAACAATTTGAGCCGGATTTTCCCGCCAGATTATTCCATGGCTGGTGCAGATCATATCCAGAGGCAGGTTAAAACCCAGGACCTCTTTTATCTTCCTGATGACCATCGGACTGAAGGGAGTAAGGATATTGGCGTAATATTTGATGCACTCGGAAAAGAGTTCGGCCTGGTCAACACGATCATTGAACATGAACTCCGAGGCGTAATGCTGGCCAAACGCATCATTGCTGAAAAGCACATCATCTCCGGTGAGATAGGTGAACATGCTGTCAGGCCAATGCAGCATTGGCGCCTCTACGAAGATGAGCTCTTTTGCTCCGAGGCTGAGTTTGTCTCCGGTCTTGACCACCTGAAAATTCCAGTCCCGGTGATAAAGTCCTTGAAGAGATTTTACCCCGTTTTTTGTGCAGTATATCGGCACGTCCGGTATCTGCTCCATAAGCAGCGGAAGTGCTCCGCTGTGATCGTTTTCAGCATGGTTGCAAATGACGTAATCAATCCGGGAAAGATCTATCTCCCCGGCGAGATTGTCGACAAATTCCTGCGCAAATGGCTTCCAGACCGTGTCAATCAAGGCCACCTTTTCTTCACGTATCAAATACGAATTATAGGAACTGCCGTTATGGGTGGAGTATTCATCGCCATGGAACTTGCGCAGCTCCCAGTCTATCTTTCCAACCCATTTGATATTGTTTTTTACCGTCTTACTCATCCGTTGTCTCCCCTGCAATCAGTTCATTACATAATTTCCCGAGCAAAAAATAACTCACTCCTCGCTCTGGTATCAACAATACGTACCTGAATGAAACAGGACAGTCAGGTACCTATGAATTCTATAATTTCCCAGCTTTTACAAAGAGAATATTATTCTCAAGATGGACGTGTTTGTGGAGGTCACGCTCAAACTCCTCAAGTTTTTTATAGGTGATAACAAACGTGTTGCACGCATCATCAGGGATCACGTATCCCTGCGCCAGGTGCCTGATCTTGTGGATGGCCGCACCCACCTCGTCATGCTCACGGGAAAGGCTGTCCAGAAGTGCTGAAATTTTCCCACCCTCCTCAGCAGATTGCCCCGTGCCGGCTTTTCTATTCAGGTCGGCGCTTTTTAAAGCTGGGAAAAAAACATCCTCCTCATCCTTTAGATGGCTTTCCAGATCCCCGGCTATCCCAGCAAAGAGAGAAGCAATCTCATGTAACTCGGGATGATTCCTGCCATGGACACCGGCGATTTTTTGAGTATACGATTTGATCAGTTCAGTATTTTCTCCCAGGTAACCATGATGGACGTTGATAATATAGTCAATCAGAAACGGCAACTCCCAGGAGGAATAATCCTGATCCCGTTCGATCTGTCTGCTCTGCACCTCTTCCAGTTCGTCTGCCAGGGTTGCGAGGTCAAGTCCGTTATCTCTGCAGATATCGGCAAGTACGACCTGTCCACCGCAGCAGAAATCAATCCCGTGTTTCTCGAATACCTCTGCCGTCCTGTAATCCCCGGCAACTATCTCGCCGATTGTTTTGTTTGATTCTGGCATTTTTTCTCCGTTTTAAGCACATGTTAAATTCTCTCTTCTTCTCAGCTGTCAGAGCTCCTCTCGCCGGGCGCTCATTTATGTTCACCATGCTGAGCACCAGCTTTTATTATCCCATGTATTCCCTCGGCAAAGTGGGTAAACTGAACATACGCCTCAACGAATTCCCGCCCTGCCTCGATACTCTCATCAGCTCGTTTTTTTGAGGAAATCACCGTTTGATACCGGCTGGTCAGTCCTTCCGTAAGGGCATTGCCGAGAACCATTGTCAACGTTTCAACAGATCCGTTTTCTATGGCCTCGTCTGCTAAAGCAACAGCCGGATCAACCGCGGTTCCCGGCTTTAGACCGGAGTACGGGGCACCCTCGCCGGCTCTGTGAATTCGCACCAGCGTTTCAAAGAAATAGGTATCAGCCAGTCGCCTGGCTTCTTCCCCCAGATTCCGTACCGAGATCGCCTGCCCAAAAGCTGCCCTGAGGTCTTCTTCTTCATCGCTTGATACCCATTTCAGGACAGGAGTGAGGTTTCCAGAGGCCAGAGCCTGGCGTGCATCCGCCACCACTGGTCCATCGAGGGTGTCGCAATGAGCGAAAACAGTGCTGACACTCGCTGCGGCAAACAGTACAACTAATCCAACCACTATGATCTTTTTTGGTGTCTTGTGCGTTTTTCTCATGACTGCCACCTCCTGCCTGTATGTTACAATCTCATTTCATTCTTTGGAGATACATTCAGCCGGACATGAGGCGATCGCCTCATCAACACAATCAGCCCCTGCATCAGCATCTTCATTTACATACGCCTTTTCTTCATCCTCATCAAATGAAAAGACCGAAGGACACAGTTCCACACACGCTTCACAGCCAATACATTCGTCCTGGTCGATTTTTACTTTTCCAGACATTACAGACTCCTTTGAAGTTTTCTTTGGTACACTAACCTGCTTTTCCTCGCCTGCAATCCAGCACCCGGTCATATCGGGGGTGCTATGGTTACAAGTATCCTCATCCGGGTTGCTGCCCTGACGCCATGCGGCTCCCTTATCTGCGAAATAAGAATGTCGCCTTTTTTCGCAGGAAATTCAGTTGTTCCTTCTCCAAGAAAAAAGCCCTCTCCGTCCACTACCTGGATGGAAAGCTGACCGTCCAGGTCATGGGAATGGACAGGAAAGGTCACACCTGCATCGAGGTTGAAGTTTATGATTTTGAAATCCGGTGAATCCTCCACCAGGAAAAATCGTTTCATTGCACCGGGCGTAAATTCATTCGTGTCTTCGAGTTTCAGTATTTCCATGATAGTGCCTCCATAGTTACCATCAGATTTGTGGGCTGTTCAGGAGCCTGGCCCTGAACAGCCCGTTGGTCAGAACGGGATCAGCTAGGTAAGCGGTTCCAGCGTACCCATCTGCCTGCGTTCACTTCTCTTGTAGGACCAGCCGGTAATGAGCCCGACAACAAAATAGGCCAGCATAAATACGCCGACAAAGAAGACGGTGTCGCCGATCATTCTCATCCAGCGTATGGTCTCAAGCAATGGCAACTGCAGAAATTCCGCGCTGCGTGCGTACCAGAGACCATGCTCGATACTGACCCACGTCTGTGCCAGCCCTATCGGCAGCAGGCTCAAACCAATCATCAGGGCAAGCCCGCCATTCATCGACCAGAATGCAATGGCCAACGGTTTTTCATTCCACTCACCCACAGGGTACAGTCGTCTCAAAACCAGCAGGACGAGACCAAGGGAGAGCAGGCCATAGACACCAAACAATGCGGCATGTGCATGAACCGGCGTCGTGTTCAGACCCTGCATGTAGTACAGGGCGATTGGCGGGTTAATGAGAAATCCAAAAATTCCAGCTCCGACGAGGTTCCAGAAGGCAACGCCCATGAAAAACCGGATCGGCCACTTGTATTTTTCCATCCAGTCAACCACATGAGATTTCTGATAGGTCTCCCACGCCTCGTAACCGATAAGTGCCAGCGGTACGACTTCAAGTGCGGAAAACGTTGCTCCAATAGCCGTTATCGAGATTGGCGTTCCACTAAAGTACAGATGGTGAAAGGTTCCCGGAATACCACCAAACAGATAGATTGCTGAGGAAAAGAGAACCGCTCTTGTCGCGCTCACGGCCCGGACCAAACCAAGTTGGGTAAAGATGAAGGCCAGCGCAACCGTTGCAAAAACTTCGAAGAATCCCTCTACCCAGAGATGAACGACCCACCATCTCCAGTATTCCATGATCGTCAGGTGGGTTTTGGCGCCGTAAAAGAAACCTGCTCCATAAAATAACCCAATGGCTGTTGATGCTCCAGCAAATAATAGCACGAGCTGTCTCCGATGTCCCTTCTCCTGGAGCGCCGGCCACAAGCCTCGCAGCATCAGCACCAGCCAGAGCACAAGGCCGACAAAGAGCAATATCTGCCAGAATCGTCCAAGGTCGATATATTCATATCCCTGATGCCCGAAGATAAAACTGCTGTCAAGACTGAAGTACTGCTTGACGGAAAGCCACTCCCCGGCAAGTGAACCGGTCACAACAAGGAGCAGTGCTCCAAACAGTACGTTTACCCCAAGTCTTTGAAAGCGCGGCTCTTTTCCCCCGACCGCAGGGGCCAGGAACAGACCTGTTGCTAAAAAGGCCGTGGCAATCCAGAAAACCGCCAGTTGAATATGCCAGGTTCTGGCAACCGAATAGGGAAGGATTTCTGAAAGAGGAAAACCATAGAATCCATTTCCTTCGACGGTAAAATGAGCCAGCACGCCACCGAGAAGGGTCTGGACAACAAACAAGGCAATTACCGTCAAGGCGTATTTTCCTGAAGCGCGCATGGATGGGGTGAGGGTAATCCGGTCCATTGGATCAGAGCGTGCCGGGACCGGCAATTCCTCCTGCCGGTCGGTAAAGACCTTGTACCAGACCAGTGCGCCGATTCCGGCGAGCAGGATAATGACAGAGATGATAGACCAGACGAGATTTGCGGTAGTTGGAGTGTTGTCTATCAACGGCTCGTGGGGCCAGTTATTCGTATACGTCGAGGCCATATCGGGACGCTCGGTCGAGGCGGCCCAGGATGTCCAGAAAAAGAAGGCGGTAAGCGCCTGCCGTCTATCCAGGTCCGGAATGGCGGATTCGTGCAGGGCGTATGATTCGCGGAGCTCAGAAAACTCCGGATCGTCATTAAACAGCCCCAGATAGTGTGCTCCTGTCTGTTTTATTGCCTCTGCCCGCTCCGGAGAGATTGTCACGACACCGCTGCCCTCATCATGGGTATTGGTCCGCATCTCCTGCTTCAGATGTGCTTTTACCACCGCACTGTCAATTGGATCCAGCGCTGCAAATGACTGCTTGTAAATCTTCTGGCTGAGTATTTCCTGAAGGGCGATGGCTTCCCTGTGAAGCCAGTCAGCCGACCAGTCGGGAGCCTGATAGGCTCCGTGCCCCCAGATCGAGCCTACCTGCTGACCACCAATAGACTGCCAGACCTGCTGGCCTTTGAGGATATCCTCCTTGCTCAGCAGGCGAGCGCCCTCTGTTGTCTGAACCTGCAGCGGAATGGGTGGGACGTTACGGTAGAGTTCTTTTCCAAACCAGCCCAGGATAAACATGGTACTAAAAATTACTGCCCCCAACAGCATCCAGAGTCGTTTTGTGTTTTCCATGATCTGCCTCCTGTTTATTGTGTGTTTAAGAAAGACGTCCTTTCTTGCTTCGTATAGAGCAATCACCGTGCCATTGTTATTTTTCATATAATATCAAATAGATGAAACTGATGTTTCGAAAAACACAACAACAAACAGTTGCCATTAACACAACGTCGTTGTAATAATAAATACATGGATAAACTCAATGCTCTGGCAGCCATCGCCCTGGATCTTACCGCCGAAATGAGTGCGGAGGATCGTTATGATCGTCTGCTGGGTGCTCTGCACCGGGCAATTCCATATGATGCCGCAACACTCCTGCGTATCGAGGGGAACAAACTGATCCCGCTGGCTTCAAAAGGATTGACTCCGGATGCCATGGGACGTGTCTATCAGCGTAAGGATCATCCACGCCTTGATATAATCTGCGGCTCCCGGGAGCCGGTATTGTTCTCAAAAGACAGCCCGCTTCCCGACCCCTTTGACGGCATGCTGGTCATGGATCCCAAGGGGTTGCAGCATATTCACGCCTGCCTCGGCTGCCCGCTTTATGTCAATGAAAAATTGATGGGCGTCTTAACGGCTGACTCCCTCGATGTTGGCGCTTTTGACCGGCTCCCCCAGCAATACCTGAAAACGGTCG
Source organism: uncultured Desulfobulbaceae bacterium (assembly GCA_965366875.1). Taxonomy (GTDB): domain Bacteria; phylum Desulfobacterota; class Desulfobulbia; order Desulfobulbales; family Desulfocapsaceae; genus MADRE3. The sequence goes on from CBDUGK010000008.1 coordinate 32,502, forward strand.
CGCTGATGGCCGGAGCTCAGATGCAAATGGCAGATTTGCTGAAAGCACTGGAAAAACAGGCCGAGCGACAGGGACAGATAGCATCTGATCTCATGCAGGATGTCTCTCTGCAGAGAGGCTCGGATATTCTTGGCCAGAGCACTGCTATTAAAAAACTGCGCAACGAAATTGAGCTGGTGGCCAAATCCGATTTCACTATTCTGGTGCTTGGCGAGACAGGCACAGGAAAAGAGCTTGTCGCCAGGGCAATACATCGACACTCGAATCGCCGTGACAAGGCCATGCTTTACCTGAACTGTGCGGCACTTCCCGATTCCCTGGCGGAAAGTGAGCTGTTTGGCCATGTCAAAGGCTCTTTTACCGGGGCAAGCCAGGACAGGGCAGGAAAGTTTGAACTTGCCGATGGAGGAACACTGTTTCTCGATGAAATCGGGGAGCTCTCTGTTGAAATACAGGCCAAAATTTTGCGTGTCATCCAGGAGGGGGAAATCCAGCGCATCGGATCCGAGAAAATGGTGTACGCAAATGTCCGGCTGCTGGCTGCAACCAACAGAAACCTGGAAGCGGAAGTGAGTGGTGGAAAATTCAGGGCTGATCTCTATCACCGGCTCAATGTTTATCCAATCACCGTTCCACCATTGCGCGAAAGAAAAGATGACATAGCCATTCTTGCCGGGTTTTTTATCGATCGGGCCCAGAGAAGACTTGGCCTCCAGGAGGTCCGCATAGGTGAAGCGGCCTTGCGCCTGCTCTCAAGGTACAGTTGGCCAGGCAATGTGCGCGAGCTGGAAAACATTATCTCAAGAGCTGTCTTAAAGGCATCCCAGCAAAGCCACCCTGCTGAGTTCATAACAATCCAGCCTGCTCATCTGGCCGGCGACCTTGGCGCGGCTCTTTATGTGCATGAAGCAGAGGACCACACCCGACGGCAGGCGGTTCAGGGCAAGGTTTCTCTTCGAGAGGAGCTCAGGCTGTTCCAGATACGACTGATTCAGGCAGCTCTTGAAAGAAACAACGGAAACTGGGCGGCGGCCGCTCGGGACCTGGATACAAACCGCAGTAATCTTCACAATCTTGCAACGCGGCTGGGGATACGCAAAAAACAATAGACATATGGGTTCAACAAGATGAAAACAAAAGACATACTGGCAGTAAAAGGAAGCAGGGTTGTCACTATCGGTGAAAGTACCTCGATATTTGAAGCGATGCTGGTTTTTTCCGCGAATCGCATCGGTTCGCTGCTCGTTATTGACAAAGATGAGAACATACTTGGAATCGTCTGTGCGCGAGATGTCCTGATGGCAACAATACATCACTATGAAGATATCAAAACAATGAAGGTCGACACAATCATGACGACAAATCTGATTATCGGCCGAAAAGACGACGATTTGGATTATGTTCAAGCGGTCATGACAGAAAACAGGATTCGTCATCTTCCCATTATCGATAACAAGAAATTAATTGGCCTGATATCCATGGGCGATGTCGTAAATGCCCAGGTGAAGGCAAAAGACGTGGAGCTTCGCTACTACGAGGATTATATAGCTGACAGGTATCCCGGCTGAGATCTTACAAAAAATTGTTGCCATTATCCATTGTCAAATTCAGAAAAAGAGGTGCCGACACCCCTCAAATGAGATAGATTTCATGCCGAGTAGTCGTCCCATTTCAGATTCAAGATTTTAACCGGTCGCAGAGTAGGGTATGGAATGACTCTATCAACTGTTGGCCAGTTCTCATACCATCAGGTGCATGTACCCAAACAATCGTAGTTTTCAAAGTAAGGAGACCAATCATGTCTATGTTCTGCCATCAGTGTCAGGAAACAGCCAAGAACACCGGATGTACGATCCAGGGAGTTTGCGGAAAGAAGGAGGACGTCGCTAATCTCCAGGATTTGTTTATCTGGATACTCAAGGGAATTTCAGTCTGGGGTGTCAAAGGAAAACAATTTGATATCTACGATGAAGAGACCGCCTTTTTCATCGACAAGGGAATGTTCGCAACCATCACCAATGCGAATTTCAGCAGGAGTGATTTCCTCCAATTCATCAAGCAGGGTGTCATCTTTCGTGATCGTTTAAAAGAAGCGGTCCTGAAAGCGTATAAAGAAACCCATGGCAAAGATTTGGCCGATGCGGTTCCGGAATGCGCAACGTGGTCTCCTGCTGACGAGGCTGCAATTCTTGCCAAGGCGGCAAGCGGGGCGGGAGGCTGGCTGGAAATAACTGATGAAGATGAGCGTTCTCTGAAAGCGACGATCCAGTATGGTTTGAAAGGTCTCTGTGCCTATGCAGAACACGCCTATCAGCTGAAGAAGCACAGCCAGGAAATCTTTGAATTTTTGATGGAAGGACTTGCCTCACTGGTTGACCCGTCTCTGAGCAATGATGATCTTCTTGCCCTGGTTTTGAAAACAGGGGAGATGGGCGTAAAAACCATGGCGCTGCTTGACCAGGCTAACAATGAAGGCTACGGAACGTGTGAAATGACCACGGTAAATCTCGGGGTTGGCACTAACCCGGGCATTCTCGTAACCGGACACGACCTTGTTGATCTTCAGGAATTGCTCGAACAAACCAAGGACAAGAACATTGATATCTATACACATAGTGAAATGCTGCCGGCGCATTACTATCCCAAGCTGAAACAATATGCTCATCTTGTTGGCAATTACGGAAATGCCTGGTGGATGCAGAAAAGAGAGCTCGACACGTTTCATGGCCCGATTCTCTTTACTTCAAACTGCATTGTTCCCCCAAAACCGGAGCATATGGAGCGAATATTCACGACCGGGGCCGTCGGTTTTGAGGGGTGTACCCACATACCGGACCGCCAGGATGGCAAAACCAAAGATTTCTCCCAGATCATCGAGAAGGCCCTGAGCTGCAAACCTCCCGAGCAGCTTGAATCCGGGACTATTGTCGGCGGCTTCGGCCACAGCCAGGTAATGGCCCTCAAGGACAAGGTTATCGAGGCGGTAAAATCCGGGGCGATAAAGCGCTTTGTGGTCATGGCAGGCTGCGACGGCCGTCACAAGACACGGGATTACTACAACCAGGTGGCCCAGCAGTTGCCGGAAGATGCGGTGATCCTGACTGCGGGTTGTGCGAAATACAAATACCTTAAACTCGACCTCGGCGATATTGGCGGCATTCCCCGGGTGCTCGATGCCGGCCAGTGCAATGATTCATACTCACTGGCAGTGATCGCGCTTGAACTGCAGAAGGCGTTCGGCCTCAACGATATTAATGATCTGCCGCTTTCATTTGATATCGCCTGGTACGAGCAGAAGGCGGTTCTCGTGCTCCTGGCCCTGTTGTCCCTTGGAGTCAAGGGCATCCGGCTGGGACCGACACTCCCCGGTTTTCTCTCTCCCAACGTGGCGAAGATACTGGTGGAAAAGTTTGACATCAAACCGATCGCCACACCGGAAGAAGACGTGGCGGCAATGATGGCCGGTCGCTAATATCCGGGAACCAAAACCAGAGCACAGTGGAGTGGAGATTCCCATTATTCTCACCCTCGGCTGTGCTCTGTCAGCAAATGATAGTGCTCACGTTTGTCGCCGATGGCTGCAATTGCCGAATAGATCATCCTCTTTTGACAAAACAGATGCTGAATCTGTGAGATAAAGGAGCAGACAATCATGCCAATTCCCGGCAATCTCCTGACCACAGCAATGGCGGTTATGCCCCAGACTGATGTTAATCAGGCCCTGGAGCTTGCCTTGACCCTGGATGTTCCTTTCTGGCCGCAGCTGCCAAACTACAGTTACTACGAGGATATGTATGTGCAGGCGGCTGAACATTTCCCTGGAATTGTGCTGAACCTGGAAAAGAAAACGCTTCGTTTTTCAATGGAAAAATTCATCGAAGAATACGAAGAATGTTTGAGCCACTTTGATGAGCCGTCCTATTTCGATATCAGTCCTCAGTACTCTGTTGTGTATCACGAATTTTTAGCAAAGGAGCTTGCCGATCGTCCGGCAATTCGCGGGCAGCTCGAGGGGCCGATCAGTTTTGGTTTCAACATCCTTGACCAGGATGATCGTCCCATCCTTTTCGATGACAACATCAGGCCGTTCATGCTCGAATTCATGGCCAAACGAATAAATGTTCAGCTCGCTCGATTAAAGGAGCAAAATCAAAACGCCTTCATGTTTATCGACGAGCCAGGGCTGCAATTTATCTTTTCAGCCATGTCCGGTTACGGGGAACAAAAAGCAAAACAGGATTTGGATGCGTTTTTGGCAATGGTGGACGGTCCACGTGGCATACATCTTTGCGGAAACCCCGACTGGGATTTCCTGCTCAACCTTGACATGGATATCCTTTCCCTGGATATCTATACAAATGCAGAGATCTTCTCCTCTTATGCCAAGTCAATCAAGCGGTTTCTCCAGCGAGGCGGCGTGCTCGTCTGGGGGATTGTGCCAACCGGGTATGAGATCTTCGCCAAAGAAAGCCTTGGTTTTCTCTCTATGAAACTGGAGGCAATATGGCAGCACCTGGGGAAAAGCGGCGTGGCTCTTGACCAGATACTCTCCAGCAGCATGTTGTCGCCTGCTACCTGCTGTCTTGTGAATCCGGACAAGGGGCAAACGGTCGAGAATGCTTTTTCAATGGTCAACCACCTGTCGCACCTGCTCCGGGAAAAATACAAGCTTCTTTAGAGAATTTCTCGGCATCCCGCAGACGCAGTGCCCGGACATCCCGCCCAGAATCTGAGACCATGAGCCGCTGGCGACAGCGAGAGAAGCGATGTTTTCATACTCCAGCGCTTTCTTTTGCCTGCATAAACTCTTTTTCGACGTCTCGCCCTTCGCCTGCTTCCTCGTAGGTCACGCCATCGCGGATATTATAGATCCGCTTGAAGGTCGGCATGATCTTTTCATCATGAGTGACGACAATAATCGCCGTCTCGAACTTTCGCGCCATGTCGTTGAGCATCCGGATCACCGCCAGCGCTCGTTCGCTGTCGAGCGGAGCAGTGGGTTCATCTGCAAGGATAACCGGAGGACGGTTTACCAGCCCCCTGGCAATCGCCACACGCTGCTGCTCTCCACCTGAAAGTTGCGATGGCATGGCCCTGGCACGATGCTCCACCTCGAGTGATTTCAGCAGCTCGATCGCCCGCCTGCGGGCTTCACCGTTTGACACACCGGCAAGCATGGGCAGCAGGGCGACATTATCAGTTACATCAAGGAAGGGGATGAGATACGGGGCCTGGAAGACAAAACCGATTTTATCGCGGCGCAGTGCCCGCAAATCACGCACTTTCCAGCCATCGTCATAAATGATCTCATCACCAAGAATCATGCGTCCGGAGGTCGGCTCGATCACCGCCCCCAGACACTTGAGCAACGTGCTTTTCCCGGACCCCGAAGGCCCGACCAGACCGACCACCTCACCCGGTGCCACCACCATGTCAACGCCTTTCAAGGCATCGACCGCGGTGTCTCCCTTGCCATAGCGCTTTTTTAACCCTTCGATGTGAATACCCTTGCCACCCATGTCACCCTCCAATCGCCTCGGCTGGATCAACGTTGAGGGCAGCGCGAATGGCAAAAAGGCTTGCGAGTATACATATAATTACCACCGCAATGAATCCCTTCACCGAATCAAGCGGTTCCAGCAGCACATATTTGGGAAAGATCGGTGCCATCAAAAGGGTGGCAGAGATTTTTCCCACCACAAAGCCAATCACCCCCAGGGCAATGGCCTGCTGCATGATCAGGCCGGCAATGGTGCGGTTCCTGGTGCCGATCAGTTTAAGCACCGCAATTTCACGGATCTTGCCAAGCGTCAGGGTGTAGATGATAAAGGCAACAATAGCCGCGCTGACCACGGAAAGAATCACCAGAAACATGGCGATTTGTCTGGACGAGGTGGCAATCAGCTTGCCGATGAGGATTTCCTCCATCTGGCTCCGCGTGTAGACGGTCAGGTGCTTCCAACGGCGGATCGAATCCGCAACCTGTTCGTCATCATAGCCGGACTCAAGCTGCACCAAAACCGCGTTAACAAATGGGTTGACGCTTTGTGAAGCGATTACCGAATCAAGCAGACCCGGGACCTGAGGCCGATTAAAGGCAGGGTTTTCGGCGGTGCGGCGACGCTGTTGCCGGATGGCATCGTTGTCTTTCAGAAACTGGGCTTCCTGTGCGTCTTTCAGCGGAATAAAGACCATCGGGTCTCCGCCGGAAGAGACCATTCGCCGGGTCAGGCCGACCACGGTGTATTGATTGCGGCGAATAGAAAGACGGTCTCCGAGCTTGAAGCCAGAGGCGATGTCGGCAACCGCCTCATAGTGGCTTCGGGTGATCTGTCGTCCGGCTACAAGATACGGTGGCCAGCCGGGAGTGCCGGGTTCTCCGGCGGTGACACCGGTGACCATCGCACGCACATCACGTTCACCCTGCCGCACCTGCATGGTGAGATAGGTAACATTGGCCGTACGAATCACCCCCGGCAGGCCGCGAATGGTACGCCAGACATCGTCATAAATGCTCGATGGCTCGGCATAAGGACCAAGGGTGTCTTTTTGCACCACCCAGAGATCTGCGCCGCTGTTATCGAGCAATGCCTTGCCGTCATCCACCATGCCCCGATAGATGCCCGCCATGGAGAGCGTCACTCCAATCAACAGGCCAAGGCCCATACCGGTAAAGACGAACTTACCCCAGGCATGCATTATGTCGCGGCCCGCCAGGCTGATCATTGCACCACCCCGGGAATATTTTCAACAACCTCAACGCGGCTGCGCGGAGTCAAGGCTTTTGTGCTGTAGACCACGACCTGATCACCGGCTTTAAGCCCCTGGCGTACCAGCACGTGACCGTCCAGATCACCAGTACCCAGGGTGAGCGGAGAGAAGCGCGGTTTTTCATTGGTTATCTGCCAGACGCCCAATTTGCCTTCAACGCGCTGAATGGCCGCATTAGGAATAACTGGTCCGGAAGGAAGGGGCGGCAAGGTGACGGTTACCTCGGCCAGTTCTCCGACAGCCGGCAGCGGCACCGGCAGATAATCAAAGACCACCTTGGCGAGCATTTCTTCCGTCACCACATCAGCCAATGGCTCAACCCGCAGTACACGCCCTGTCAGAGCTCCTTCCTGAGTGCGCAATACGATGTGCGCCGGCAGCATGGAGGCCAATCCTTGCGCATGAACCTGGTCGAAACGCACATTAACCCACAGGCTCTTCGGATCAATCAACTCCACGATCGCCTGACCGGCAACGACCGTGGTACCGGGATCAGCATTGCGCGCAGCAACCAGACCTGGTGCGGGGGCGACAAGTTTGAGGTTATTGAGTTGTGCCACTAACGCCTCACGCTCGCTGCGCAAGCGCACAGAATCCTCTCGGGCCGCTTGCAGGCTCGCCGCCGCGATCAGTTCTTCCTGTTTTTTGGTGGCAACGATTTCCTCACTTGTTGATCGCGCTTTCAGCAAACGTTCATAGCGCCAGAACTGGGCTTTTGTAAACTCCTGGCGCGCCCGGGCCTCACTCAACAGCGCCTCGGACCGTTTAACAGCCGCATCCTGGGCCCTGACTTTCTCGTGAAGATCAAGCGGATCCATTTCACCGAGAAATTGTCCGCTCTCGACACGATCACCCACCTGCACCTCCAGGCTCTTGAGCCGACCGGCAAAGGTAGGGCCAATCTTGTAGTTGTAGCGTGACTCAACCGTGCCGATGCCAAAAAGCGTGGGGGAAATGGAGCGGTTTTCAACGGTGGCCAAGGTTACGGGCACCTGGGCGAGCGGCCCTGAATGCAGAGCAACATAGACAAACAGAGCAAAAAGCGGCACAAGCGCCAGCAGCACCGCGATGGTGCGTCCTTTAACGGGTATGTACCTCATTGCGCACTCCTGATGCCACGGCGGTAGATTGTAAACGCCCTCGGCGCATAATCGCGGATGCGGGCAACATTGTCAGCCAGCAGTGACTGCATGATCAAACCTTGAATTGTGCCGATGAAGAGGATGGCAGCCGCCTCAGTGTCAAGGCCGGTGTCCAGTTCTCTGACTGCCTTTCCTTTTTCGATCAGCCGGTGCAAACGCTCCTGATAACGTGTGATGAGCCTCTGTACCAGGTCTTTGGATGCTGTCTTCTCAGCACGCTGCAACTCACCAAACAAAAGACGCGGAACGCCCGGATGCTTGACGACAAAATCGACATGCGCCATGAACATAGCCTCAAGCGCAGCAAGCGGAGATGCTGCCCCCAGCATGGCCTTGTCCAGCTTGCCTAACAACCGGGTGGTCACCCATGTCATCACCTCCTCCAGTATTTCAGATTTATTGGTGAAGTGGCGAAACAGGGCGCCCTGGGTCAGCCCCATGCGCTTGGCAATCGCGGCAGTGGTTATATCGGTCGGGTTCTGCTCTGCCGCCAACTCGACCACGGCCTTGACCGTCACGAAACGGCGCTGCTGCGCCGGAAGATATTTACTTGAAGTATTCATACCCCCCTCCAAAAGATAGTAATTAGTTACTATCTTTAAGGTTGCCATTGTCATCGTTTTTGTCAAGTCGGTAATTGACACTGGAGCATGTCGTCCATATCTTTTCAGTCTATAGAACTAACTGTCAAGAGCAGGTAAACACCATGGAAATAACGGCTGTTAACACAATAATAAACATCCCTCCGGCACTGCAGTCCAGGCAGGTAGAACCGCTGCAAGGCGCCACCGGTGCAAGTGAGGATGCCCTTGATTCAGCGGTCAGTATAGCTACCGTTGGAATGACTGGGGCGACTGGTGAAGCCGCAGGTGTTGATGGAATATCCACAGCTGTCGGTGAATTGCTCTCCGCTCTTGCTCAAAGACTGCAAGAGCGCACCGAGACCAGTTTCAATGTGTCGGTGTCGATCAATGTCATCAAAGCAAATATTGGCAGCCTGCTCTCAGGGATGCTGGCAAATAACAAGGCTGACATCTTCGACAGCCTTCTTGCAGAAAACCTCTACGGAACGCAGATTCAGGAGGTTGCTCCGGATGTGCGGGCGAGGCTTTTCTCCGCCCTGGCGACAGCAGGACTCGATGACGGTGACCTGTTTACCAGTGCTGGCACACTTGCAAACGGCAGTGGGTCAGGTATCATCGGCGCGCTGAGTTCCGGGTCGACAGACGGCAGAGAACTGCTCCTTGGTCTTCTCGTGAATGAACTCAACACACCGGCAGATGATGCCATTTCAATTATTAGTGTTCTTCAGGAAAGCAGATTCGAAATCGTCGTATAGAATGTACTTCCTTTCATTATAGCGCAGCTGATCTCTTCAGCTCTTCGCAACGACGATATTGTTCCGGCTCTAAGAACAGGCCTGTCTACTGGGATGATTCTGTCTTTGGGCGCCTGACTTCTTCTTTAATCTCCCGGTCATGAATGCCAATCAGATACAGCAGACCGTCCAGCCCCACACTTGATATGGCATTGGACGCTCTCTGCCTGACAATAGGCTTGGCATTAAAGGCAACCCCCAGGCCAGCAATGCTGATCATCGGGAGATCATTTGCTCCATCGCCAACTGCTATGGTCTGTTCGAGGGCAATATTCTCCTTCCTGGCAAGCTCCCTTAGAAGGAGTGCCTTTTTCTCGCCATCGACGATATCGCCGACAACGGCGCCGGTTACAACTCCATTTCTAATGTCGAGTTCGTTTGCATACAGATAATCAAAACCGAGTTGTTCCTTTAAATATTCACCAACAAATCTGAATCCTCCGGACAGGATCCCCAATTTATACCCCAGGCTTTTCAGGGTCTTTGAGACCAGGGCTGCACCTTCAGTCAGGGGCAGTTCCCTGGTTAATTTCGTCAGTTGTTCTTCCTTTAACCCCTTCAGCAGGGCGACACGCCGCTGAAAGCTTTCTTTGAAGTCAATCTCTCCTCTCATTGCCGATTCGGTAATCTGCTTCACCTGATCCCCGACACCAGCCAGCTTGGCGAGCTCAACGATTACTTCAGCCTGAATCAGGGTTGAATCCATATCAAAAACAACCAGTTTCATGTTTTTCCGATAGATATTGTCAACATGAAAAGAAATGTCTATCCCACCATTCTGGGAGATCTCCATAAATCTCTTCCGCATATCAAGAATATTCAACGGCTCACCACTGACAGACAGCTGCACGCAGGCTCTTGGCCTGCTCTGGGGGTTCATTATGGATATTCTACCGGTCAAGCGCGAAATATTGTCGATGTTCAATCCGTTTTCGGCAATGATGGAGGCCACCGCAGAAATCTGCTGGGCAGTAAGCGTTCTGCCAAGAAGGGTAATAATCCGCCGTTCTTTGCCCTGGGCATGAACCCATTTTTCATAGTTTTCAGGAGCGATCGACTTGATGTCCACCCTGAGTCCCATGTTGTGACCTTCAAACAACATATCTTTGAAGATTGACGAAAAGTCTTCGGAGGTGGGAATTTCTGCCAGGATTCCAAGCGAGATATGCTCGTGAATTACCGCCTGGCCGATATCGAGAATATTGACATCATAAGCTGCCAGGAGCCCGGTAAATTTTGCATCGAGTCCTTTTCTGTCCCTGCCGGTAATGCTGATCAGTATTACGTCACTCATTGGCTATCCCTCTGTTCCGGTAACTCTTTATCTGGCAAAGAATTGCCTGTCTTCTTGATTATGGGCTTCTGACATGTTCGCAAATCCAGGCAGGGCTCCAGGCTGCCGGAAAACCAGATTCCAGGTCAGCCGATAGTATAACAATTATCAGATCGAGGCTATCATGAATCCGCCTGCCCCTGTTTTTTTGGTTAACCGGGTTCGGATATGGCGGAGTTGCACAAAGAACGTTACACTTGCATCACTGTTGCCTGAATTGCACTTTTTTTCCAGAACCTGATTAGACAAAACAGCCATGAATATTCCAACCTTCAGCGATGTCGTCACGGCACATGCCCTCGTGGAGCAATTTGCTCACCGTACCCCTGTTCTCACTTCTGAGAGTATCAACCACATCAGCGGAGCGAAGGTATACTTCAAGTGTGAAAATTTCCAGAAGGTTGGCGCCTTTAAATTTCGTGGGGCAACGAATGCGGTAATGTCGCTGAGCGATGAAGCGGCTCAAAGAGGTGTTTGTACCCATTCGTCCGGAAATCATGCCGCAGCCCTGGCATTGTCAGCAAGAAACAGGGGCGTGGATGCTTATGTGGTAATGCCTGAAAATGCGCCCGAGATAAAGAAGAAAGCGGTAGACGGGTACGGGGCAAAAATTACCTTCTGTGAACCTACTCTGGAGGCACGCGAAGCTGCTGTTGAAACGATCATTGCGCAGACGGGGGCAACGGAAATTCATCCATATGACAATTTTGCTGTTATTGCCGGACAGGGTACAGCGGCTAAAGAGATGCTGGAAGATGAGACCGGTTTCGACCTTGTTCTGGTTCCGGTCGGCGGGGGTGGTTTATTAGCCGGATCGGCCCTGTCAGTCAAACACCTTTCGCCCGGAACAAGAGTCATTGGTTGCGAACCTGATGGAGCCGACGATGCCTACCGCTCATTTTTAAAAGGTGAGATCATTCCATCGAACAACCCCCAGACCATTGCCGACGGCCTGCTAACCTCACTTGGCCAACGAACCTTCGCCATTATCAAGGAAGATGTGGACGATATCGTAACGGTATCCGAAAAATCTATCATTGAAGCCATGCGCATGGTTTGGGAGCGCATGAAAATAGTTATTGAAGCTTCCTCTGCCGTCCCACTCGCGGCAATTCTTGAGGGGAGCGTCAATGTGCAGGATCAAAAAGTAGGTATCATCGTTTCGGGCGGCAATCTGGACCTGGGGAAGCTGCCATTCTGACCCATTTCCTCACTCGCACAGGGTTTTCAGATCCTCGGAGTACTTCGGCTGGATTTATAAATGAATTGTTTCCGCTCTCACGCTCTGCCCCAGGAACAGGGCGGATTTCATTTCAAAAATGGTTGCGTGCTCCGTCGTTTCAAAGACAATGTTCCCATTCCTGGATATTCTCTTATTTAATTCGCTGTGTTTCTTCAGATATCCGACAAGTTTTTCCGATACGATCCTACCCTGTTCCAGTAGCTTGATATTCTCAGGGATATACTTTTTTATCTGTTTTATCAGCAACGGGTAATGGGTGCATCCCAGTATCAGGGTATCCAGATCCTGATCTTTGTGAAGAATATTCTCAATATTTCTCCTAATGAAAAATTCTGCTCCATCTGTATCAATCTCATTGTTTTCTACGATGGGTACCCACATCGGGCAGGCTTCCTGGACCGTGGAAACAACCCTGCCCCCGGACCACTTCCGGAGCTCGATTGGATATGATTCGGAAACAACCGTACCCACGGTTCCTAAAACGCCGACATGTCCATTTACCGTTATTTCTGCTACTTTCTCGACACTCGGCCGGATAACCCCAAGCACGCGTCGGTCAGGCGCAATAGCCGGTAAATCGAGTTGTTGTATATTTCTAAGGGCTTTTGCAGAAGCGGTGTTGCAGGCGATAATGATAAGCGGGCAATTTCGGCTGATCAGGTATTTAACCGCCTGTAATGAATAGTTGTAGACAACATCAAACGAACGGGTACCGTATGGCGTTCGTGCATTATCGCCCAGATACAAAAAGTCATATCCTGGCATTGCCTGTATCAATTCTTTTAAAACAGTCAAGCCACCGTAGCCGGAATCAAAAACACCTATTGGAGCATTCATTTATCGTTTGAACTATGACAGATAGTTGCCAGGTTGGCCGTGTTCCAGACCCACGTCTCTCTTCCGCTCAGCACGAGAAACCGTCTTTGCCGGACACAGTAAAAACCTGATCGTTTCCTCAAACCACACCATTCATCAATCGTAACACTATAACGAACTAATCCCAACCAAACTCAGCAGGCTCTGTCATCAAGGCGATATATTCCAGGAACAGACAGCAGCTGAAAGATTTTTTTGTCACCGCTTCTGTCGATACCAGGTGTCGACACTTCGGTACAAAGACCAGATGATACTGGCAGTGCCATATACTTTGTGATAGTTTTCGAGAACGGACATTTTCAAGTTGAAAATCATGGAGAGCTGTCAGCGATGTACACCCTGGAAAAAGAACAACTGGTCACGGCAAGCCTTGAAGAAAGCTGGAATTTTCTTAAAAATCCTGAAAACCTGAACGTGATCACCCCGCCAGACCTGCATTTTCGGATTATTTCTCCAGTACCGGAAGACATGTTCGACGGTTTGATTATTGAATATCGGATAGCTATCCCCCTATTGGGAGTTCAAAAATGGGTTGCCGAGATAAAACACATTCGTCCGAAAAAATCATTTGTCGATGAACAGCGAATTGGCCCGTATACGTTCTGGTATCACTATCACGAACTCACCGCCGCGCCAGACGGTGTCAAACTTATCGACCGTGTGCATTATTCCGTCCCATACGGCATCTTCGGCAGACTCCTTCACAACTTTTTTATCAGAAAAACCCTGCAAAGGATATTTGCTTACCGACAATTAAAAATAGGTGAAATCCTGGGAAAATGACCCGTCAGGCATGGCGCAGCGAGTCTGCCAGCTCCTCCGGATGATGGTTGCTTTAGGTATGAAGATGGCAGCTCCCCAACCTGAAATACCCGGTATCCCGGCAGCAATCATTTTTTTACAAGAATTGAGAATGTATTGAATTTTAACTACTTATTATTGTGTGTTGACAGAGTGCTCCTCGCTGGGGTACTCTCCCTGTTTAAATCTGATATTTTCATTCCAAGAAACATCTGCCAGGAGAAATGCTGCTGTTGAGAGGATTATTTACCGCAGGATGGTGCGTCATAGTCATGCTCGCTTTGATGATTGGGCTGGGATTCCCCCCCCCGGCAGCCGCCTCAGGCAAAGATGCGCTGCTGGCGTATCTGACCAGGCATATACCAGAACGACCTTCCCACTCATTGACGGGGTCTCAATTCGTCGACCTCGTATCTAAAAAAGACGGCAGCCAGCGAGAACAGGCGATCAGCGAGCAGCTGCTGAAAGGCAACCTGCCAGATTTTTTAAGAAAGCTCAAGCCTGTCAAACTGCAACAGCGGAGCAAGAGCGGGCGGCTGCTGAGCGCAACTATTTTTGTTACTCCCGACTACCTGGCCATTGGTTCGCAGGCAGACTTCATTCGTGTTCCAATGGATTACCACAGCGCACGCAAGGTGGCGGCCCAATTCGGCTTCATCCTCCCCACCCGCCGGGTCGTGGATGCCATTTACGACCAGTCCGAAAGCCACTACACCCCCCAGCCCCTGCCGCCCGGCCCGCAGATGTGCTCCACCGGCTATTATCAGCAACACAACCAGAAGATCCTGCAACAGCGCTATTCACTGGGAATTGCTTTGGGCGAACTGGTGTCCGGTCATAAAAAGGATGTGGTCATCACCAACAGGCTGAGAAGAAAACCCGGGCGTATCGCCATTTACGGCTGGCACCAACCAGACGGCAACCCAATTCAACCGCTCAGTACGGTGCACGGGGCCGGCTATGCCGACTACAGTCACGGCATCCGGCTGGTCAGTGAAAAAGTTCTCGTCGAAGGTAACCTGGTCTCGGTTTACGACATCCTGAAAGATCCCGAATTAGCGCCCCTGCTGAGCGATGAGGGGACCATGGCGGCATTTGCTCCGCAGACACCTTCCCTGGCGGCAAACCAGCACATCTCCTCGGCTCGATTTTAGAGGATAAGCATCAGCTGAAGGACCAGTATCCATTCTTCACGACACCGTGCTATTATTCCAGCGTCCTGCAGCAGCGAAAACCCAGGTGGTAGTTGTGGTGACTTGTGGCTGACATCACCCGGCTGCCATGCCAGAACGGTGCCCGCCAGCGGCACCAGTCCTCGTGCGCCCGGAACTTATCGAAGATAAACCAGCTGCCTTTCATCTCGGTATACCCCAGCTGCGAGCTTCCTCGGCTGGCCATCTGCTGCTCATTCAAGGGCAGGTTCATGTGCTCAGCCGCGTTGCCGTTGATGTCGTATACATCCAGAGGACTACGGCATTCCGGAAAAAAACCAGCCGGATAGGTGTTTGAGCCGCATTGGCTCCAGCTTCCGCCTGTGCAGCCCGAACTCTTTGAGCTGTCTGCCGCGCAGACCCCTTTGCGATACTGAGGACCGTAACTCCAGCTCTTGCTGCCGCTGTTCGCATTGTTGTGGGCCGCGCGCATCCTGCGGATGGCTTCCCCGGGACCAACCCCCTGAGCGAGGTCAAACCGATAATCGGGCGGGATCAACTGTCCGGCACAGCCGCCTTCCCACTCATGCGCGTCACAGAGCCGTTTTCCCATCGCACTGCAGATTTCCGCTGCTTCCATGGTGCGCACCCAGACGACCGGGTACTCGCATGGAATACCCGGGAATTCGAACTGGTCAATACAGGCCCTGGCATCTTCAGCAGTTTCGCGGCCAGGGTCGTAGAGCGGCGCCATGTACCTGGCCCCGCATATCTGCTCGTAACGATCATTTTCATAGCTGACTGACAATTGCTCAAGCCTGGCGGTGCACTCCTGGGTGGATGCCGGGTGTCGCGTGACCGCCGGGTTGCCCTGACCGATATAAGGGGAGCGGGAAAATAGCGCGCGCAGTGCTGCCGCCTGGGTGTCGGACAAGCCGTGGACCACCTGCAGACGCTCGAGCAGGACATTGTTCTGCTCCTCCAGCGACTGGGTTTGAGCAGCTGACTGCCGCGGGAAGGCAAGGACAGCGATGATGATCAGCAGCAGCATCGGAAAGCGCACCATTGTCTATTCTCCTTAAAAAAAGTTTTTTCTGCCTCAGAAATGATTCTTTGCGTGTTTATGGTTGCTCGCGTTTCATCAGATAAAAAAAATCACGATTATCCGAATAGCCGAGAAATCTGGGGATATAGACACCTTTGTCCAGTTTGTCCAAGACGTCCATCCCCCGGATGAGATGCTGAACAAGCAGATGATTTCCTTCTCTGTGGTAAAGGGCCAGATACGTATGTTCCAGGGCATTCATGTCCAGATGCATAGCATAGCGGCAGTTGTAGGCTTGAAAAACCCTGGCCATTGCCGAGGGCGTTGCGGTTGAAAAATAACCGTAAACCAGGAATCGTTTGTTGTCGGTTTGCTGCACTGCCGCGCCTGCCCGCAGCGTTCTCAGTTTTGTATTTGCCGATCCTGACCAGTTACCAGGTCCCCATCGAGCAACCAGATTACCAGGTACCGGTTTTTGTGAAGCTGGATCCCATTCGATCAGCGGAACACCGTTCTGACGCGCCTGAGAAATCTGTCCGAGCCGTTGATCGTCCTCTTTAGACCAGGTCTTCATCTCCACCGTTCCGCCATCTTCAACCAGCAAGGTTGCCAGACCGGGCTGAAGCGTGCTGAGAACAACCCCGTTTTCAATGAAACCGTAATGGGAGCCACGGTTACGATTGGCAAAATCACCGTATTTAAAGGCGCCGTGAGACCGTTTGAATCCGCCGGTAAATGTCGACACGGCTCTGGCGGCCTCGGCAGGATTGACAATGCCGGTGGCCACCAGGGGGAAAATAGTGGTGATGCCATCCGGCCCGGACAGGCCGGGAACTCTCATCTGCTCAAGCGTGCGTTCCGACCAGCCAACGCGTGGATGCTCGGTCCCGACAGCAAAGCCCAGATCGAAGCGATCAAGATCGTAGGCGACCAGATATGCCAGCGCTCCGGCCTCGACGCTGTCAAGTCGAGAGACAAGATTGGCATGACTGTTCAGGATTTCGGGAGCAACCGCCTTGGGCTGAATCAGGCTCACAAAGATACCGGGGTTGTCCTTGACGCCATACCAGCGACCGGTAAGCATGCCGGCGGTTGATTTTTCCACCTGTATGCCAAGTTCAGGCGCGCCAAGCAGCTGATTGGCGTAGGCCGGATCAATTGCCGCAGCGGCTGGAACGTCAGGGACGGAAACAGCAGGCTTATCTATTGAGGCCTCTGTGGTGCGGGCATTTTCCAGATAAGCGTCCTGGAAGAAGGTATCTTTTACAAAGCCGACGACCGTCTCACCCCCGGGAAGTTTGTCACGGAGAAATTCGGTCACGGTTTCAATGGCAGTCCGGTGACCTCTGGTCGTGTTACGAAGGTAGATCTTGCCGTCACAGAGCGGCGCAAACGTTTGTCGGGACTTCCTGGCAGCTTCGAGCTCGCCGTCGCCGGAAAAACTCCACGGTTTACAGGGGTGCGCTTCTCCAGCAAGGGAAAACAGCAGATTGTCCGGTGATCTTTCGTCAAGGTCCAGACGCTGGTCTTTCGGGTACGGGTTTTCCAGGTGGTACTCTTCGAGCCCGCCGTCTCCGCTGCGGTCAATCTGGAGAATATACCATTGATTGACGTTCGGGTTCAAATTGATCAGGGAGAGCCCGGCCGTTTTGCCGTCCGGCCGGTCGACCTTGATAGAATGAACCGTGCGAAACGGTTGGAGGTTCACGACCGTTGCCGGCCTGCCGGTTCCACTGGCCTGTCCCTGGAGATCCGGGCTGGCCGTCTGGGCCCTGGCAGTAGTGGTGATGAAAAACGGAACCGTGGCAGCCAGCACCCCTGCCGTCAGCAGGGAAAACCGCAGCAACGCATGGAGACGGCCGGCCCTGCCCGACATGGCTGAGCATCCTGGGCGTGCCCGCAAACAGAGCGGGTGGTGTGACTGAAGCTGTTCTGGTGGCATGTTCCGCTCCTAGAGACGCAACCGTTTGAATATGAACTCAGGCAGCCAGCGAATCACCCGCATCAGCGGTGACCAGAACCACGGCAGATAGACGATGTCCTTGCTGTTCGTTACTGCCGTGTGAATGCCCCTGGCTACCCGGTCCGGGGAAACCCACAACCGGCTTTTGGTAAAGGCCGCCGTCATCGGAGTATCGACGAAGCCCGGCTTGATAGTGAGCACCTGAACACCCTTGGAATGCAGGCGGTTACGCAGCCCCTGCAGAAAAATCGACACCGCACCCTTGGCAGCCCCATACACATAGTTGGATTGTCGGCCACGGTCACCGGCTACTGAACTGATCGCGCAGAGGGTGCCGAAGCCCTGGCCTTCAAACCTGTTCGCAGCGTGGGTGAGCAGGGACAGGACGGCCATGGCGTTGATTTCAAATTCCCGCCGGACCTGGTCAAAGGACTGTTCGCACCATTTCTGCTCCGGCAGGCTTCCGTGGGCAATCAGAACCGTGTCCAGGCCGTTAAGGGCCTCAAACGCCTCGTCAATGAGTTCCTGGTGGTGATCAAAGTCAAGGGCGTCGCCAGCAGCGGTCATCACCTGGGCTGCACCCCGGATTCGCAAATCCTCAGCTAACACGGTAAGCTTGTCAGGATCACGTGCAACCAGAAAGAAACTGCCGCCTTCCGCGGCAAACAGGCGCGCCGTGGCTTCGGCTATGGCAGAGGTGGCTCCAAATATGAATAGTTTCCGCGTCATCATTTTCCTGTCGTGCGTCTCCAGAAGCCGGAGTTGAATTTTGGATCCCGAAACTGTTCCAACTCCTGGTAGTGCGGGAAATACTGTTTGAAACTCGAACTGGACATGCGGGCATCTTTAGCTGGATAGAGTGCGCCGCCAACGGAACGCACAACCCCGTCAAAATCATCAAGGAGCCGAAGTGTCCGTTCCCCGTGATGACAGAGGTCCAGCGTAACCGTTACCCCGGCTCTGGGAAATGACAGCAGACCGGGAGATTGATGTTTTCCGAATACCTTCAGGACACTGAGGAAGCATGCCATCCCTCCATCAACACCCCTTTTGAATATGTCCCGCAGCGCATCCCGGCCATCGGTGGAAAGCGGCAGCAGACACTGGTACTGATGAAAGCCGCGCGGGCCATAGAGTCGGTTCCAGTCCAGGAGCTGGTCCAGGGGGAAAAAGAATGGTTCATAGTGTGCCAGCCCGGCGCGTCGTGTCCCCATTTGTTTTCTGTAGTAGAGCAGGTTGAACATCCGGGCGCTCGTCCCGTTAACGAGGGAAAAAGGCGGGTTCACGGCTATACGTGCCCGGTACCGCGGCGCGGGAAGCTGCCTGATGCCGGGGGCGGCATGGTTTGCCCGAATGAAGTGACCTCGTCCCATCTGCCTGCCTCTGGCCATGCTGTCAACCCAGGCAACGGTATACTCGTATGTTTCGTCGGATTCCCTCGACAATTCAAAGAAATCATCCAGCTTTTCATAGCGAATGGTCTCGACCTCCATAACCGGATTGTCGATCCGTTTCAGACCGATCTCAGCCCAGAGTATCAGGCCCGTCAGCCCCAGCCCGCCGACGGTTGCCCTGAACCAGTCCGGATTCTCAGACGGTGAACAGCGCAGGCGCCGACCGTCCGAGCGAAGCAGCTCCAGACAACGGACATGACATCCAAAGGTGCCGGCAGTGTGGTGGTTTTTACCGTGTATGTCATTGGCAATAGCGCCTCCGAGGGTTACGAACCTGGTCCCGGGCACGACCGGAGGAAACCACCCGCGGGGTACCGTTAAGGCCAGCATTTCGCTTAGCAGTACGCCGCTTTCACAGCGCAGGATACCATCGTCGGAGTCAAATGCTATGAAGCGGTCAAGCCCCCGGGCATCCAGGAGCAGGCCCTCGCTGTTAAGGCAGACATCCCCGTATGAGCGGCCGTTGCCAAAAGGCAGAAAGGTCCGCTGGGAATCAGCCGGGATCGGCAGCGGCAGCGTCCGCCAGTGAATCCCCACGGCGGATTGTCCGGATCGGGGGTAGCGTCCCCAGGATTGGTAGTGTCTGTTCATAGGGCTCATATTGCCAGGAGCATGATAATCACCATGGAAAGGAGTATGTAACGGCTGACGCGATCCTTCAGGGCAAAGATCATCGGATCGTCATGCATGCCTCCGCGATGAGCTATCAGCCAGATGTAGCAGAGCCAGTAAAGCAGTGCAGGGCAGGCCAGCCAGATGACGTTAAGGTGGCCGTACAAGAGCTGTGCCGCCCCGCTGGTAATATAGAGCACCAATACCAGCACGGACATGAAGGCACTGGCTATGCCCATAGTGGCCAGCAACTCTGAATCGCTTGCAACATAGCTGCGCGCTTTGGCGGCCTGACCATGCTCGATGCGCATGGTTACCAGTTCGGCATAGCGCTTAACCAGTGCCAGGCTGATGAACAGGAACATGGAATGGGCCAGAAGCCAGGAGGAAGGCCAGACATCAACGGCGGCTGAACCGGCCATCATGCGCAGGGTAAAGAGTGCAGCGAGAACGATAACGTCAAGGATTACTATTTTTTTCAGACGAAATGAATAGAGCAGCGTGGTGGTATAATACATACCGAGTATCAGAAGAAATGCCGGCGGGAGACTCAGACCGATGGCGAAGCTGAGGCCAAGCAGCAGCGGTGCCGCGACAATACCCGCAGCCAGCGGCAAGACTCCGGAGGCAAAAGGTCGGGACCGTTTTCGGGGATGTTTCCGGTCGTCAGGTAGATCGAGCAGATCGTTTAAAATGTAGACGCTGGAGGCGCAGAATCCAAAGGAGAGGAAGGCCTTGCCGGCCCCGATTATCAAGCCCATCTCGAACAGATGATGGGCGGCAAGCAGCGGCACAAAAACCAGCAGGTTTTTCAGCCAGTGGTAGAGGCGAAGTGCACGAATCCATTCCGGCCAGCCGGCCGATTTAACGTTAAACACCCTGTCCACATTGGAGAAGCGGGTGCGAATGCGGTCGGTGAAGGATTTCGGACCGACCACCAGGACCCGTCTGGCCGCCTGCCAGACGATGATGTCTTTCCGGTCATTGCCGAGGTAATCATAGCCTCTGACTCCAAATTCCGCCGTCAGCCGGTCTTTTTTCTCGAAACCGGTCAGGTTTGTTTCCCCGTTGCTGGCGAAAACGCTATCGAAAATATGCAGATAAACGGCGATCTGCTGAGCAATCTGTTCATCCGCACCGCTGGCCAGGATAAGCCTTCTTCCGGAATTATACTGGTCCTGAAGAAAACCCAGGACCTCCAGGTTATACGGCAGGCTGCTGATATCCAGGCTCACGCGGCTGGCAACCTGCTGTTTCAGGTAGGCCCTGCCCCTTGACAGCCAGATGAACAGTACCAGGAAAAAAAACGGATTCCTCTTGAGCAGGGGCATCAGCGACTCAATCAGGGAATCAGTCCTGATCACGGTGCCGTCCAGGTCAACAGCAAGTGGGACAGATACGCTTTCTACCTCGCTCAGTTGTCGTTTATGTGCGCCGTCAGACGGTTTCGTTGCGTTTTCCATAGAAGACGGAGGTATAACCTCATCGTTTTTATTATAGCGAGTCTAAAAGTCAGGAAAAGAGGCCAAGGTTAGCTCACAATACCTGCAAAAAGGTGGCGCATCACTATATATTCGCAGGACAGGCAGCTCAAAAAGGCGGCTGGAGCCTGCGATTGTCACCCCGTCAGCGGCCAGAAGATTGGAATCACCACCATTAAAACAGCAAGGATAAACAGGGTGAGCGGCACACCGACCTTGACGTAATCCATGAATTTATACCCACCCGGCCCCATCACCAGCACATTGGCAGGGTGGGATATGGGCGAGGTAAAACTCGATGAGGCGGCCATGGCAATGCCCATCATCAGGGGATAAGGGGAGATTCCCAGCCCGGCGGAGGTTTGCAGGGCGATCGGCACCATCAGGACCACCAGTGCTGCCGTGGGGATGATGCTGGTGGCGATAAAGGTGACAGAGATTAAGCCGAAAAGAACCCCGTAGGGTCCAAACGGTCCGAGCAGGGAAATGATCTGTTCCGCCACAAGCGAGGCTGCACCGGTCTTATCCAGGGCCACCCCCAGGGGCAGCATGCCGGCGATAAGGAACACCGCTTTCCACTCGATGTAGCGGTAAGCCTCATCCATGGTCAGGCACTTGGTCAGTACCATTACCGCCGCCCCGATAACAGCTGCTATATAGATAGGGACCCAGCCGAATATAACCGGTACCAGGACAGCCGCCATTACAGCCAGAGCCGTTTTTGCCTTCTCTTCCCGGGCAGCCTCCTGCATCTTTTCCGTCAAAACCAGAAAATCAGGTTCACGCCCAAGTACGGCCAGTTTTTTCCAGGTGCCGTAAAGCAGCAGGGCATCTCCCAGCTGCAGCTGCAGACCGCCCAGCCTGGTGCGTATTACACGGCCTTTTCTCAAAACCGCCAGGACCGTCAGGCCAAATTTTTCCCGGAAGCTGATTTCCTCCAGGCTCAGACCGGGGAGGGCAGAATGGGGAGAGATGACGACTTCAACGAGGCCGACTCTGTCGCTTTCAAGGATTGACAGATCGACAGGTGTCTCATGGTTATTCTCGAAAACCCCTTCCAGACCCTGCACGAGCAGCACCCCGGCCAGATCCGACATGCCGGACACCAAAAGCCTGTCACCTGGTTCAAAATGCATATCACTGGCCGGCACCAGAGCGCTGCCGTCTTCTCTGACAATGGCGAGGACCTGCACATCAAGAGCATCCCCCAGACGGCTCTCGGTGACAGTGAGGCCAAGCAGGTGGGAGTTTGCCGGCACACTAAGCAGGCGCACATTCCTGCCCAGCTCATCGCTGATCTCCATGTCCCCGCCGGCCATGATCAGCGGCGGCAGAATACCCGTTTCTGCTGCGAGCCGATCGAGGTTCGCCCTGGGGCCATGAACGACCAGTACATCATCTTCTCGCAGCTGCTTCAACCTGACGTTATGGTCTATCTGTTCGTCAGCGCGGAGCACGGCCAGGACATTGAGTCCATAGCTGTTGCGAAAGCCCAGATCAGAGATGGTTTTATCGATCCAGGGACTGTCTGCTGTGAGACCAATTTTCGCCACCTCCATGCCAAAGCTCTGCAGCCCCTGTTCATGCGAATCTGACTCCTCTGTCAGCAGCTGCCCCCAGCTGTTCATCTCCTCGATACGATCGAGCCGGCCCTCGACGATCAGCTCATCGCCGGCCTGCAGTTTCTCGGATATCTCAGGGGCAAGAGAGGTCTGCTGCCCTCGCGTTATTCCAACCACGTTAAGGCCGAGACGGGAACCCAGATTGCTCGATGCCAGCGTCTGCCCGACGAGCAACGATGTATCCGGAATTCGAATTCTAAAAAGTCGTTCCTGGATACGATACCTGCTGAGTACATGCTCCTCGCCGCTCTGTTCTGAACCGGGCTGACTGGTATCGGGCAGCAGGCGGAGACAGACGAAGGTGACAAAAAGTGTCCCGGTGACCATGACGATGAGACCGACAGGAGTAAAGTCGAAAAGTCCGAAAGGAGTGAGCCCGTTGGTACGCAGGGCTTCACTCACCAGGATGTTGGGTGGCGTACCGATCATCGTGGTGAGACCCCCCAGAAGCGAACCGTATGCCAGAGGCATCAGAATTCGAGAGGGGGAGTGTCCGGTTTTTTTGGCAATGTCCATGACGACCGGCAGCATCAGCGCGGCAACCGCTACGTTGTTCATGAAAGCAGAGAGTCCTCCGGCAAGAAGCATGATGAGGATCACCAGCCGCGCCTCTCCGGTGCCCACTACCTTCAGAAGATATCTGCCGAGAATCTGGGCGATGCCGGTTCGGGTAAGGCCACCGCTCAAGATAAATACCGCCCAGATAGTAACAACAGCCGGATTACTGAACCCGGCAAGGGCCTCCGTCGGGCTGACAAGCCCGGTGATGGCCAGTACACCGAGAACGAGCAGGGCCAGTACTTCAAGCGGCATCACCTCGGTAACCAGCACAACAACAACGACGATGAGTATACCAAGCACAAGAAGGATGTCGGGGGTCATTGCTCACGCTCCTTTCACGAAAAGATCAAACGAAGAGTGGAATTGATCAGGACCGAAAACAGATTGCTGCCGGGTACCTGTTGTATATCTATAGGTATCTTACACGAAAGAATCAATCAGCGTTAGCCTACGTAACCATATGCTCTTCATATCCCTGCTTCGCACCTGGTAATGTACCAAAATATGCCTCAGGAATTTTTTTATCAGCCAGGCGTAAGCAGATGAGCCTTAGGCTCAATGGTATGAAAAATGTGTTTCGGTGCTGACGGATCGTCTTTAATCAGGTGAAGGATACCGTCACCTCGTTTTTCATCGTTGATTTTCTCCTGCAGGAAGGCAATGAGCAGTGCTTCTTTCTCTCGTTTTCTCACGGTTTAGGCCTCCCCATTCTGACCAGGACACGGTGTTTGACAGCATCCTTCTCGAGAAAAATACTTGAATCTGTCTGTTTCTTGCCATCCATTGCTATTGAGCCGACAGTGCTGCCACAGTTATGTGGGTTTTCCACCGTGATTTCATAGACAGCCTGGCCATACTGATAGCGGAGTTTGAATCCCTGCCAGTTGTCAGGAAAGACGGGATGAAGTGTCATCCTGCCCGCTCTTATCTGCAGGCCAAGAACTTCTTCAATCCAGGCACGATACATCCAGGCTGCCGAGCCGGTATACCAGGACCATCCTCCCTGGCCGATTCTTCCAGGCAGGCGATAGACGTCTGCTGCAACAACATAGGGTTCCAAACCGTAGTTCCAGACTGCTTCAGCATTTCGGGCATGCTCGATAGGGTTGAGAAGTCGCAGCAGCCCAGCCGCCCGGTTGCCATCGCCGCTGCGCGCCATTGCCATTGCCAGCCAAAGAGCTGCATGAGTATATTGGCCGCCGTTTTCACGTACTCCGGGAGGGTAGCCCCTGATATAGCCAGGTGTTGGCTCTGTGGTATCAAATGGGGGGGTAAAAAGCAGGGCGATCCCTTCATCCTTGAGGACCAGGTGCTCCCAGGCAGAAGCCAGTGCCTGTTCCGCCCGCGCCGGTGCTGCTGCCCCAGAGAGCCAGGCCCAGGATTGCGGCAGGGAGTCAATCTTCGCCTCTTTGTTTAGATGAGAGCCAAGCGGGGTGCCGTCATCGAATGTTCCCCGTATATACCATTTTTCATCCCAGGCCGCCTTTTCAGTCCGCTCAATGAGATGCTCTCTGTCGGTAAGATAGGATCTGCTGAGTTCCCCCATCTCTAAAAATTCAGCGAGTTCTGACATTCCCTTCAGCACATCGCAGAGAAACCAGGCCAGCCAGACGCTTTCTCCTTTTCCTCCGGCACCCACCAGATTCATGCCGTCGTTCCAGTCGCCTGAGCCAATGAGCGGCAGACCATTCAGGGGACTTATCGTCAAACCGCGGCTGACCGCACGCCTGCAGTGTTCAAAGAGCGTAGCATTTTCTGAAGAGATCTCAGGGGTAGAGAATACCTCATGCTGACCTGTCTCCAGCCGAGGGCCTTTGAGAAAAGGCACCTTTGTCGCCAGGATATCATTGTCACCCGTTGTTCTTACATAGTGAGCAACAACATAGGGGAGCCAGAGGAGATCATCGGAAATGCGCGAGCGAATCCCGGCACCGGAAGGTTCATGCCACCAGTGCTGCACATCACCTTCTATAAACTGTCGACTGGCTGAGAGGAGGATTTGCCGGCGGGCAATTTCAGGGCGTGTCTGGAGAAAGGCCATGACATCCTGGAGCTGATCGCGATAGCCGAAAGCGCCGCCGGACTGGTAAAAACCCGAGCGCCCCCAGATACGGCAGCTTAAGCTCTGGTACTGAAGCCAGCGGTTAACCAGAAGGTTCACCGCACGTTCCGGAGTCTCCACTTCGATCATGCCTAAAAGCTTATTCCACCAAGACGAGGTCTTTTTAAACGCATCAAGAAAGGACGCATCATCTTGGAAGCGCGTAACCAGCTCTCTTGCTTCCTCAACTGATCCGGCTTGGCCGAGCATGCTGGTTATACGGCGTACTTCACCTGGTTCCATCTCCACCGTCACCCGCAGCGCGGCACAGGGGTCGAACCCGGCCCCGGCCCGCCCCGAGAGCTGCACAAACTCCATGGCTGCCGGAGCGGCAACGGATCCCCTCCGGCCAATAAAGACACTGCGGTCACAGTCATAACTCTCTGCCTGCGGAGAAATGGATACAAATGTAATTTGCTCGGAGTAGTCAGGATGGTAATAATTCCGGGCCATTATGGAATTGCTCTCCTCATCCCAATTGGTTACGATGTGCATGTTCGATACTTCACGCCCCTCACCCAGGGTCAATTCTACATAGTAGGTCAGTGAAAGTCTGCGCGGTCTGGATGAGCTGTTAATGAGGCGCAGGCTCTGCAGTTTGAGGGGCAATCCACCATTATCGTCAACCGGTACGAACAGTGTCAGTTCCTGCTCAATTCCGTGGCTGTTATGTTCAAAGACCGTATAGCCTGCACCATGTCGTGCCCGGTAGGCACTCTTTTCCCGAATCGGCGCTGCAGTGGGCGACCAGAAATTTCCGCTCCCTTCATCACGGATATAGAGCGCCTCGGATACCGGATCAATAACCGGATCATTGGACCAGCCTGTCAGACGATTGCGCTGACTGTTGCCAAACCAGGTAAAGCCTGCACCGGTCTCGCTTACCAGCGTACCGAAGGTCGGATTGGCGATGACGTTTACCCATGGGGCGGGAGTATTGATGTCTGGGCCAAGATAAATTGCGTACTCTGAGCCATCCTGGGTAAAGCCGCCGAGGCTGTTGAAATAATGCAGTTCCATGAAGGGGAGCGCCGCAGAAGGCTCGCTTGGCGCGGATTTTTTAATCATCTTCTGGAACGGTTCGGCAACCTCCACCGCTTTGGCCAATTGCTGCGGCAGGTTGCCGCGGGCAGCAAGCAGCACCACTGAAGCAACACTATAAAACAAATTCAGATCCTCTTCCGGAATCTGCGCTGAGTGCTGCAGGTAAACACTGCCGCTTCGTTCAGAGGCAGTCGTCGGTGCATAGACCTGGATCATCTGTTCCAGTCGTTCCTGAAGCGGTCGCAGGTATCCATCCGATTCCTCGTTGAGAATCAAGAGATCGCTGGATAAACCCTGCATTCGCCAATAGGTATGGGCCTGAAGCATCTGCCGGATTAGGCTGAGGTCGCGGACCTCGCCAATGGTAACGAGAACCAGCGGCAGGTCTCCGGAAATTCCGTAGGGCCATAAACCTGACTGGTTCTTGCGGTTTTCCTGCAAACGATCGGCAGAGGCGCGCAGCAGGCGGTTGGGGAAAAGCAGATGACTTGCCAGCTGCTGAAATCTCCGTGCCTCATCGGCCTGGAGCTGCAGCACCTGCAATTGCTGCTGCGCTGAACGCCAGGCAAAATCACGAGCTCTCTCGATAGCCTTGGGGTCACTGTATTTATCCACCAGGCGCAGCACCTCTTCCCTGGTTTCGGCAACAGCAAAAACCAGGGTAATCTGGGTGCGCTGGCCAGGTTTCAGGGTGAAGCGCTGCTTGACACTCAATGCAGGGTCAAGAACAAACCCCTCACTGCCGCCAAGGTCTTGTCTGGCTCCCATGGGATTTGCCAGGGTGTGCCCGCGGCCGATAAAGCGTTTCCGATCAGTCTCGAACTGCCAGTCGGCTGGAGAGATGAAATTATCTCCGTTGTTGTTGAACTGCAGACGATGGGCGACAACCACAGGAAGATCCCCGCTGCTGCGCGCACGTCGGTAAGCAAGGAGTGTGCGCTGCTCCCGCAGTGCCTCTGTCTGGATAAACAGCTTGTTAAAGGCGGGGTGCTGGTGATCCGCATTGTGCGGTGCCAGGGAAAGCTCTGCATAGCTGGTCAGGTCAAGCGTGCGGTCAAAGGAGGAGTGGTTGACCAGGGTGATGCGGCGTAATTCAATATCATCCTCCTGGGATACGATTACCTCCATCTCGCTGTGCAGACCTTCACTGACACGCCGAAACACGGCACGATCGAGGGTAAACTCTACTGAATAGTCTTCAGCAGCAACGCCAACCGGGTTATAGGAGGCAGACCAGAGGTGATCGTTCTTGGGTTCATAGAGATAGAAGAATGTCCCCATACCATCAGAGATCTGATCAGACCGCCAGCGGGTAAGTTCGAGATTCCTCCACTGGCTGTAGCCGCCGCCATTGCTGGTTACCATCAAAGAAAACGTGCCGTTGCTCAGCAGCAGGCTCCTGGGTATCTGGGTCTGCGGAGAGATGGATTTACTGCCCTCGGCAGAAATCACAGCCTCGCCCAGGAGTGCAGACTCTCTATGCCTGGCCGGAGTCAGGTGCAATGGCGGAAGTGATGGGATACGTTCCTGAAGCAGCGCCTCAAATGCGCGCACCCGTGAGTCACTGTGAAAGCGGCGACAGAACGGCTCTCCGTGAAGAAAGTTGGTCAAGGCCAGAAAGACCATACCCTGATGATGGGCCATATAGGCCTCGACAACGAGGCCGCGGCCGCCGTAGCGCTGTGTCTGGCGACTGAAATCTACGGACTCGTAGTAGCCGTACTCACCAAGCAGACCTATTTCCACCATCTTTTTCAAGTTCTTCACGGTCTCGCCTGGCGCTATATTGAGTGCGAGCAGAGCTGCATAGGGCGCGACAACCAACTGATTTTCTGAACCGCCTTTCAGACTGAGAGAGGGCACACCAAATGCTTTGTATTGATAGGTTTTGTTCAGGTCAAGATTGGCATAAGCAGACTCGGAAATACCCCACGGCACACCATGTTTGTGCCCGAAGGCCATCTGAATGGAGACGGCCTCCCGGGCAGCCTTGTCGAGAAGCGAATGGGGATAAGAACGCAAAAACAGGAGCGGCATCAGATACTCGAACATGGTGCCGGTCCAGCTGAGCAATACCCTTTTGAGACCGACACGACTATAGAGACGGCCCAGGGCAAACCAATGTTCAAGCGGGACATCACCTCGGGCAATGGCAACAAAACTGCCAAATCGAGCCTCACTGGCCAGCAGATCATAGCGTGAAGTATCAAGACGATTGGTAGAGACGTTGTAGCCAATGGCGAAAAGCTTGCGTCCAGTATCGTAGAGGAAATCCATCTTCATCTTCGCTGAGAGCTCGGCAACTTTGACTGTCAGGTGTTTCAACTGCCCCAGCGTTTCTCCGGCCAGCCACCGCGCTCTGGAAAAGGCCTCCGTGACACGATCTATCCAGTCGGAGAGGGGTTTCGAAATTGCAGCAGATTCCTCGCGAAAGCCCTTGAGAAGTTTGATGGAGACTATCTGGCCACCCGCCAGGGTGCTGAGTGACGGCGCCTTCGCTAGATCATGACGGATGACAGAGATAAACGGTGCGCCCAGAGGAGCCAGTTCTTCTTCAGATTTTTCTGCGAGGATTTCGATCCATGAGAGATAGCGCTTTCTGTTCTGCCTCCAGCCCGTCACCTGTTCACCCAGCTCCGTGGCCCAGGCTTCTGTTTCCGGGAGAGCGTTTACAGAACTGACAAGCGTCTCCATCGATCTCTGCAGGCGGATTAGACCAAGAAGATCCGGGGTGGTCTGCTGGTTGCCAAGATGCTCAGTCAACAGTATCTGAAAATCTTCGTACATATGCTCTGCTGCCGGTTTCTCCTTAATGAGTTCCATGGTGTCGCTTAAACCGGCCAGGGCGTCAGAACCCAGAAGTGGGGTATTGCTGATTTCTTCAAGTCCCTGTCTCAGGGTCCAGAGGCAACCGAGCATATTGCCGCTATCCACGGTGGAAACATAACGAGGCTCAAGAGGCGCCAGCGTTGAGATATCGTACCAGTTCAGCAGGTGCCCACGGTGAAGCTGCATTCGACTGATTGTTGCCATGGTCTTGGAGAGTCTGTCAACAAGCTGATTGATCGTGAGATAGCCTGAATCATAGGCACCAAGGGCGCTTGTCATCCACAGACCGATGTTGGTGGGACTGGTCCGCATGGCAAGACTGTCCTGATGAGCAACCTGGTAATTGTCAGGAGGCAGCCAGCAGGTCTCTGCATTGACAAAGGTGGCGAAATAACGCCAGGTTCGCCTGGCCACAATTCTCAGGAAACGATTGTCTTCAGCGCTGAGCAGATAGGTTTTCTGCTGGGGAACAACCGTTCTGTCAAGATACCAGCCAAGAACTGGTGCGAAGAACCACACGACCAGCCAGGGAATCGACCAGACAAGACTTTCCGGCCGTACCTGCCAGACAGCTATCCCCAGAACCAGGCTCAGGATGCTTCCAACAATAAAGGTGAGTACAAACAGCGATTTCCACCAGCCGGCAGAGCTGGCAGTGACCTCGGTGTTCCATTCGAGCATATGGCGCCCTGAAACCAGGCAGCGGAAGCAGGCCCGGATTGCACCATCTAAACAGACTGCTGCGTGACTGGGCAGAAATGCTGCATCAACAGCAATCCTGAGCAGATCATGCAGCAGTTTGGAGAGGGAAAAGTGTCGTAAGCTCTTGCCGTTGGTCATCATCGTAAAGTGTGGCGAGAAAGCATGGAAAAGAAGCTGCAGGCCAACCACCAGGGTGACTAAACCTGCCGTTATCGGTGATATGAACCAGGAAGATGCGAGCAGCCCAACTGTTGCGAAAGGAACCAGGCTGCGTCGCAAATTATCAAAAATCTTCCAGCGACCGAAAACGGAGAGCGGGTTCCTCTCGTATCCGCCTTCGGGCAGCGGGACACGGTCAAGCAGCCAACTGGCGATCTGCCAGTCGCCGCGGACCCAGCGGTGGGTGCGGTTGCTGTAGGTCTTGTAATGATCGGGAAAATCATCAAAGAGTTCAATGTCGCTGGCCAGTCCGACCCGCACATAAGCCCCTTCAATCAGGTCATGGCTGAGAATACGTTCTTTGGGAAATCGACCGGAGAGCAGGCGATTGAACGTGCGCACGTCGTATATTCCTTTGCCATGATAAATACCTTCCCCGCTGAGATCCTGATAGACGTCTGAAATTGCAACCGAATATGGGTCAACACCTATCGGATCACTGAACAATCTGCTGAACAGCGAACGGCTCGAGCTTTCGAGGGTCGGGCTTACCCGGGGCTGGATGATGGTATAGGATCCTGCTTTAATTGAACCGTCTGTATTAAAGCGAGGCTCATTGAGTGGATGAGCAAGCGTTTCCACCAATCTTCGGGCGCTTGAATGGGGCAGGCGGGTGTCGCTGTCCAGGGTGATGACAAAGCGGATGCTATCCATTCGTCGCGCGTCTCCCACGTGGACTAATGGGGGCGCGCTCTCCGGCCTTGTGCCGTCAATGAGACTGTTGAGTTCCTCCAGTTTGCCGCGTTTTCGCTCCCAGCCAATATATTTTTGTTCAGAATCACTCCAGCTGCGCTCACGGTGGAAAAGAAAGAAAAGATTGTTGCCATGACGCGCATTGATCTCTTCAATTGCCGATACAGCCTTTTTTAACAGAGCTTTATCGTCAGCCCGTGCAGGAGTATCTGCATCGGTGTAGTCTGAGAACAGGCTGAACAACAGATTGGGTTCCTTGTTTGCCAGATAACGGATTTCCAGTTTTTCAGCCTCTCTTTGGATTGTCTCTCTATCCGTCAGCATGACAGGGACAACCACCAAAGTCCGAAATTGATCAGGGATACCCGATTTCTGGAAATCCATCTTCGGCAGGCAGCGGGCAGGTAGGAATCGCATGACAAAATAATTGATCGCCTCAATTGCCAGCTGGCTCGCCAATATACAGGTCAGAAGTATAAAGAAGAGGCTCATTCCACCTCTCCACCAGGATGCTGAGGACAACAGCGTGGTGCTGAGGCCAAAGTATACGATCAAGGCGGTCAAGAGTATCACGGCAGAGCTCACACTTAAAAGATAGACGGGAGCGTGATAGTTGTAGATCCATGAAAGGATCCGGTAGCGCAGACGTTCCCTGCAGCCGAGAACTCCGGCAAGCTCTGTTCGCCCTTCACCGATCAGCCAGCTGCTTACATGTCCTCGCAGTTCGTCTGTCGATTGCTGCGCTGACTGAACTGCCAGTTTGAGAACACGCCTGGCAATCCGCTCCTCGGTCTGTGCTGAATTGCGGGCAAGTTCCTCAACCGCCTGGCGACAGCGGTCGCGGGTGTTAAAGTCCATCAAACTGAAATTTCCGGAAGGGTCACTACGGAGAATCTGCTCCACCCGGCTGAGCATCTCAAACATTTCGCGCCAGTCCAGCAGTGCCAGCTGCCGCAGGCTGGTGAAAGCATTGGCACAGGACATCTGCTCACGTGTCTGGCGTTTCTGTTCCTGTAAATTGAGATCGTGGAGCCGTTTATTGTGTACGCGTTCAAGCCAGCTCTGCACCGGTGATAAGACTGATGGTTCATCATAGAGCAGGCCAACGAGCCGGGCGCTAAAATAAGGACTGGGCAGTGATTCTTTTCTCGACAGCTCCGCCAGGATCGAGAAAAGCGTTTTTGAGTCCTGTTGATTAGCGGCAATTAAACGATTGGCCCAGAAGTCAGCCAACTGACGCTGTCGCAGGTCATCCATGGCAATGATCACCATATTCTGGATACTTTCAACAAGAGCGATCCGCAGCATCTGCGGAATTGCCCATAATTCTCCTATTGTCAGTATATGCTCGGTTTGATATGCCTGGACGAAAGCCAGGATGTTTTCTCTGTCGAGATGCAACTCCGTATGGGAAACCAGATTTTTGGCCAGTCCGTATATATACGGCATTCCTCTGTTGGGACCTGAGACCAGCACCGGCAGTTGCCGGAAATATCGCTGAGGGAGGTTGCTCAGGACATCCCGGGTGTTTCGCTCAAGGATATATTCATTGTCAAGAATCCAGTCAGCAGCCAGGGTGGCTTTTTGCTCCAGCCTTCTCGCCGCAGCGAGATCAGCACAGGCAGCTTTTACCCATTTGTTCGATTTTTTCAACCGTTTGAGGAGTTCCGCCCCGCTCTGCAGACCGTCACTGACCTTTTGTCTGCGGGCAAAATGCATGGCATGTTTGGCAATCTCTGAAGGCGAGTAGAGGACCCCGGTCCTTCGCGCGGTTGAACGCCGTTCATGTCTTGGATGGAATACAAAGAGCGAAGGCGGGATATCGCTTATCTGACGCAGAAAAGTCACTGAAGGATGTAAGGAATCTACTGGCGCCTGCAGTATCAGGGCGGATTCTCCGGGTATAAGCCATTGGAGATGCTCACCCACGATATTCGTTTCGACATTACTGATCAATTGCTGCAGCCAGATGAGGCAGGCGAGCAGGGCAAAGGTGCCTGCACTCAGGTAAAATGGCAGGCCATAGAACGTGTCCGCCGCAGACGGATTGAACCACTGGGCAGCAACAGGAAAAATCCCTGTAAGTAAGGCGCAGATAATTACTGCGAAAACCAGGAAGGAGGGACAACGAAAAGGAGAAGGACGCGTCTGCCCAGTTTCGCCATCAACACCTTTATGTATCAGCACAAAACTATTGCGACAGCCCTTGGCTACAAGCCCCTGAAAAGCCAGCCGGGCTTCGCCATTATCTGCATAATATCCGATCAGTGTGGTAAGCCCCATCGTGCCCCTCATTATTACGTTACCGTCCCCATACTTCAACGGCACCTGCCTCTATAGAAAAGCTACTCGTTTTCGCTCTTCCCTGTTGACCCACTGCTCTTGTTATTTTGCAGATAACCCCCCTGGCCTTCAATCATAGAGCGTTCACAGACTTATTGTACCTGATGGCCCGATGGCGAAGGCGCTACCGACAGAGCAAATTATCCCGGTCGGGAAGCATTCTTATGGCTAGTCCCAGCAGAGCCAAGGTATTACTTTTCTGATTTTCCCCGTGCTTTTTTCACCGCATTCATTCCTTCCACATGGGTAACGGTTAAAATCTTTATATCAATTGGTCTACTGAGCAGGCTTTTAGTGCCGAGCAGCACACCGAACCTGTCCGAGTTCAGATGGACGTTCAGATGTCTACGGCTTTCCCATTCTGACATCAATTTGAAAACAGTGATATCTTCGAGGTCGTGATAGATACCGTAACTGAGTGGTCCATTGCCGTTTGCCGGGGGCTCAATCATGGAGAGAAGGGTTTGCATAACCTCTTTTTGCTTCTCTGGAAGGGTGCTGAGAATTATTTGGACAATAATCATAACGTTCAGTCCCGTGCTTTTCGGTCAGTCAACAAATTGACCGGACAGCTTAAAGTTTGCCTGCAAAGGTGGAAATGGCCTGGAATCCATGCCAAAGCAGCCTGGTTTACTAATGATCTCATGCAACAATTGCGGCCGTTAAACGTTAAATGGTTATCAAGCGCTCACCCAGACCCTGCCCATAGATGACCTGATCATATCTTTGTATAAGGTTTAGGTTCCTTCTTCTTATCTCTCGGGTTGAAGCGGGATATTCTGGATAACTCCTTAACAAGCCCTTTTTCCTTCTCGCTCAGTGAGTGAGGAACTCGGATATCAATTTCAATGATGATGTCTCCGGCAGATTTCTCTTTTTTGGGTATGCCCATGCCTTTCAAGCGGAACCGCTGACCGTTCTGAGAATACGCAGGTATGGTGAGATTTACCGTTCCATCGACCGTCTTTACCGGAATTTCAGCACCAAGGATAACCTCCCAAGGGGAGACACCGATCGATGTATGCAGGTTATGTCCAACCACCTGAAAGCGGGGATCCGGCAGAATTGTCACCCTGAGCAGCAGATCACCGTCCAGAGAACCGCCGAGACCTTTACCCCCCTGACCGTCAAGCTGAATTACAGAACCATTCGTCACGCCTTTTGGTATTTTCACCTGGAGGGTTTCTTCACGAGGCCTCAGCTGCCCATCAGCCTGTGGTTTGAGAACCTGGAATGTCAGGGTTCTCGTGGTGCCATAAAAAGCATCGCTTAATTCAATTTGAATTTCAGCCTCATGAGATTCCCCGCGATCAGTCAAAACGTTTTTCACTCTTTTTCCTGAAGGTCCGGGTTACCGATTTGTATCGGGGATTGGACTCACCTTCGGCTGTTTTTCAACCTTTTTCCCCTGTTTTTGTTCCTGCTTTTCCTGGCTCTGTCTTTGACTCTTGACCTTGTCTTTTTTGCCGCCTTTGTCTCCCATGATACACGCTCCTGTTTTAATTTATTCTTTACCGGCAGAGCGTCCGCTCAAGCCCTCACCGCAGGGAAAGGGGCCGTCATCTCCCTCGCGGGCATCTGCCATGCCAGGTTCTGTCTTGAATGTTTCGATAGCATTTCGAAGTTTTGTCTGCAGCTCTTGCCAGCTATTTTCGACATCGTCTTGTACATCTTCCCACGAACGTTCGCCGCTTATCTCGAACGCGCTCAGCTTGTCGTTTATTGCCTCAATTTTCTCTTCTGCCAGCGCAGGTTAAATGCCTCCGAGCGTCTCCTCGT
Organism: uncultured Desulfobulbaceae bacterium; assembly: GCA_965366875.1. Lineage (GTDB taxonomy): Bacteria > Desulfobacterota > Desulfobulbia > Desulfobulbales > Desulfocapsaceae > MADRE3. Next base: position 67,645 of record CBDUGK010000008.1, read on the forward strand.
TTTTAATTCGATTTTTCAGGGCATACATGGTTGTTGATCCGGAAGACCAGAACATGAGCTTGCCTTCCTTGACGAGATCATTTGCTGCATTCTTCAAGACACGCGGCTTCGTATCAGGATCACAAGCGTAGAAATCTTTAATATAGAGCTGGGGCTTGGGTGATGTTTCAGCTTTTTTTAAAATTGCTGCTTTGAGTTCTTCAAGTGTTAATTGCATGGGAAACCTCCTGAATAATGAAACGTTTGCAGTGGATCTGCGGGAAGGTGGCAGAGGATTGCGTCCCCTTGCTTCCGAACCTTCCAGGTATTTATTAAAGCAACCTTTGTACCCGATGCTTTGCACATCGATGCCTGATGCTCATCATACTGATATTCAGCAACAAACTTAGAAAATCAGCGCAGCAGCTATAAGAAACAGGCGACATGACAGGGCTCTCTGTAACCATTCGGTGGTATGACCCCTCGGGGTCACGCTGGTGGCTCGTCCGTTAAACGATTACCTATTTGCCATAATCATCACTCAGTTGTCCATCCGATGCCATTTGCTCGCCGCCTGGCAGACAGGTTTTGCGTCTGATTCCGCCACCAGCTCCGCTGCTCACCGGCACCAAACGGGGGGACATCCAGCCGCATTGCTGTTTCAGGTAGGCGTTATCCGGATGAACCACATTGGTAGAAACCGGGAGGGGGTTTAGCCAACCCGGTTTAATACGAGCGAGAAGGTAGTTGAGTTCTCCATTCTCAGGCTACAAAATCTTTCGGCCCTGGATGATGTTAACCAGTATGACAATGAAGGCCAGCACCAGCAGAATATGAATAAATCCGCCCATGGTATAACTGCTGACCAGTCCGAGCATCCAGAGAACGAGCAATATGATGGTGATTGTCCACAACATATCATCCTCCATAGATAACAAGTAAAATTGACGTGAATTGTGAGCTGCGCCTCGTGGCTTTGAAGGTATCTTCCTATCCCTCAAATTCTGGAGCGTATTTGCTTATTTGACCCGCATGTCATTCTTGACCGAGGTCACCCCCTTGACGGTGCGCGCAACTTCGACCGCTCTGTTGATATCGGCTTGGGAGCTGACGAAGCCGCTCAACTGGACGACGCCCTTGAACGTTTCAACGTTGATCTCGCTTGATTTCAGGGACTCGTCTCCGAAAATTGCCGCCTTGACTTTAGTGGTAATAACGGAATTGTCGAGATACTCCCCGGTCCCCTCACGCTTCGCCGTCGATGCGCACCCCAAAAAAGTAGCCAGCAGGATGACAAGAATAAGGTTTATAAGCAGATGTCTTGGTTTCATAACGATCCTCATTGTGGGTGAATGCTTTTAAATTATTATTTTCGTTGTTGGGCTTGGACACCACAACTCCTGAGCTGCAACCGGCTCCACACTATCCATTGCAAGTAAGGCGCCAGATACCACTTTCTTGAACACAGGTGTCCTATCCCTCTGCTTTATTGGAGAAAATCGTTTGAAAGACAGCGACTCGACAGTATTTCATAGCCATCTGTCTGAGGTCAGATATGACCATGTGGCTGTATATAACCTGTAGTGTGAAGCCAGGATGTTTTGCGGAAGTTAAAACTATGGAGCCTCTTGCAAAATGATGATTTTCGTTCAAAAGCAAGGCATGCGAAAAATTTTACCGCAGGCATATAATTGATATTCCGAGGATAAAATGTTTTAGCATAACGTAGAGGTTGAGCG
>CBDUGK010000009.1:0-61808 GCA_965366875.1 uncultured Desulfobulbaceae bacterium
CATGATGTGCTGCATTGCCCTGAAGGCAAATTCCTTACTCCCAACCACAAAATGAATAACACACACTTGTAAACAAGCAGATATGGAAAATTTCAGATTCAATAACATATCCGATCTTATGAAAGCACAAAAGATTGCAGAAATAATGCCCCAGGAAAACATCTCTATCTGCACTAAGCTCGCTTGAAAAAAATAGTAATAATATCCTGCACAATTATTTGTGCACTTGCAATGGCCTGGTTCTTAAGTTTGAGAATGCCATTTTATATTGGAGACCAAGATCCGGCATACAGGTATCTACCAGGTTTTGTGGACATGGCGTCAACCAGTAAAACCTATTTTGGCGACCACCCTGGAGTTCCACTCCAGATTATCGGCGCCCTGTTGGTCAAAGCCACGTATGCTCTCCAGGGAACACACGACGCTCTTGTTAAAGATGTACTCGCCAACCCTGAAATGTATCTATCCGTTGTTGCGTGGGTCCTCCTCGGTCTTGTTTCATCCTCTCTATGTCTGTTGGGATTTACAGCGTTAAATGTCCATGGCTCTCTGGTTGGGGCACTAATGCTTCAGGTGGGCTGTGTGCTTGTATCTCGCTTCATGCTCTATCGTCTCGTCGGTGTTACCGCCACAGCGATGCTTCTCGGCCTTACCATGGTATTGATGTCATTAATTATTCTGTATTCAGACAAGTCTCAAATCGAGCAGCAACAGGCTCAATGGCCACTGCTGTTTGGCCTGTTGCTGGGCACTATGGTCATGACGAAGCTTACCGTATTACCTCTTGTAATCATTCCGGTTATTATTCTTCCTTCCTGGAAATCAAGATTATATTATTTTGTTTTCATGTCACTCATCGCCTTCACTCTTTTGCATGGTTTTGTGGACGAACCACAGAGGTTTTGGAAATTCATCTGGCGCACGATAACAAGAAGTGACTACTACGGAGCAGGTAATGTTGGTTGGGATTTCGGGAGCTTTAATGATTATGCACTCAGGGTGAAAAAGAGTGATCCACTTTACATTCTTTTTTTGATAGCACTCATTGGAATTCTACTTAAAACAATGAGCTTCAATATTTTCAAAAGCTGGAGCAGGCTGACAAACAACACCGCAAACTTGATAACACTGGCTATATGTATGGCCGCCTTGGGGCAGTGGCTTGTTGTTGCAAAGCAATTCCGTCAGTACTACCTGCTGCCAGGTTCTCTTATGCTGGTACTGGCAATGTATCTCGCGTGGGTTCGGTGGCACAACGCCGAACATTCCAGGCATACAGCTCTTAGAATAGGAGTCTTAGGCATCCTTCTCTTATTGATATATCAGGGCCCAATGGCTTATAAATGGGCAACATGGCGCAAGGATTTTAGAGATAGTGGTCTGGAGATAGAAAAACATATACAACACTTTTATCCGCTGAGCCCTCTTTTGTCGGTAAACTCATCCATGACAATGTCCTATGCTCTCAGGGATTTTAGAAGATTTTACAGCTCGAGCGCAACCGCAGGCCTTCTCATTCAAGAGATCTATCCCCAAGAAGTCATAATTCGTCCTGTCAAGGGCCAAATCATAGCTGATAAACTCGCAGATTATTTCCACACAAGACCTGCACTGGTAATTGTAGATAATAACACTGATCATTCTATGCTCAATGGTCTAGATCTATCTTTTACTGGAAAATACCAAAGTGTATATGTTTTAAATAAGGAGTTGGAATAGAGATTTCTGTCTTAAGACTTTCACCTTTAGGATTAAACTTGGGTTTTCGGTCCCAAAATGACACCCCGCGCAATGCATTTAACAGCAGGACTTGCCGAAGGTTCCGATTTCCCGCGTGTGCTTACACTATTGCAACCTTTTTGAGAGTGTGTTTTATGCCTGTAACCCTGCGAAGAAACAAGATTTCGAGTGTATCCAGTATGGTTTTGGTTCCCTTCGGCAGCTCATTTAATTGAAAAAAAGTGTGCCCCGGAGTCTCGAACTAAGTGGTCTGTATTTTACTCAGGACGGATCTGATCCTTGACCATGGTCGTGGGGCCTGGCGAGGTAATATTTTTGTAGAACGTTTATGGAAAACAGTGAAATATGAAGGTTATATGCTTATGACTCAATGAGTGAGGCGAGGTCATCAATTATGCAGTATCCCGCCTGGTACAATCAGTCCAGACCGCATTCAAAGTTGAATATCAGTTCACTCTGTGTCGTTGTAAACAAAACTGTTAGGTTATCAATGTGAAAATAGCGATGGTATTTTTGGACGGCAGGCTATCTCGTATTTCGGGTCAGTGCGCTAAAGATCATTGTGAAAAAATTAACAAATCTAATAACTACAGACCGTCTGAATTTTTTTTAGGAGCTTTTGAACTGAGCTCTAAAGGACATGACGTTGAGATATTTGAAATTCCTGAACGTGAGGGGCGAAAAATAATTTGGCAAATTGCAGAAAAAACAATAAAACCCCGCTGGTTACCTGTAAAAACTTCTGTGCCGATAATAGAGGGCGTTGGCTCTTTGATCAAAAATCTCAATACATATGATGTCGTTGTTGCTACGACGATAGGAATTTCATTTTCTCTAGGTTTGTATAAATTAATAGGCGCATTGTCGCCACCGCTTATCTCAATTCAGTGTGGGTTACTTAATTTTCCTGCGTCTTTCTTCAGAAAGCAAGTGACCAAATTATTGCTGAAAAATATGGTTGTGCAATTGTTTGGCGATGGTGAACTAGATGAAATAAAGAGGGTTTATGGTGTTGGCATCCCGATCGAAACAAATTATTTCGGCGTTGATATAGATTTTTGGAATCAAGGTGAGGCTCAGAATGACAACGGTTATGTTTTGTCAGTAGGTAACGATTCAAATCGTGATTTCAGCACCTTGATACGAGCAGCTAATAAGCTCAGTCATCACGTTAAGATTCTCACAAAAAGAAAAATTTCTGATGATATACCAGCCAATGTTGAGATGATCGATGGTTCGTGGAAGTCTGAAGAACTAAGTGATGCTGACTTAAGAGAATTATATCGTAAAGCGAGTATTGTTGTCGTCCCCCTGAAGGAAACGTTTCAGCCATCCGGTCAAAGTGTAGTTTTGCAAGCGATGGCGTGTGGTAAACCGGTTGTACTTACCAAAACGAGAGGATTGTGGAGCACTAAAAATCTTTGTGATTGGGGAAATATAGTTCTCATCAACCCCGAAAATGAAGACGAAATCGTTGATGCTGTTGAGAGAATATTGGCAGATAATACCATAAAAAAGACCCTTGGAGAAGGTGGGAGAAGTTACGCGATTAATCATGGAAACATTGATGCATTTTCTAACAGACTCGAGGCATTATGCTCTCGATTGGTATAAATTATAAATCTTGAGTGATACATTTGAATTCAAGAAACATAATTATTACTGGTTACCCTAAAAGCGGCAATACCTGGGTTACTCGATTAACAGCAGAATTGGTAAATTGTCCTGTAGCAGGATTCTGGGGTGAAGAGGATAGAAAGGAGATAGCCCAGGAGGGTGAGAGGCGAAATTCAGAATACTTGTGTTATAAATCTCACAATGGCTATGGGGTATTAGCTGACCTGATAAGACAAAAAAATGTATCTATAATATATGTTCTCAGAGATCCACGGGATATTGCTGTTTCAGGTGCGCATTTTTTCTTATTCCACCGGTACAAGAGAATTTTTGAATTATGTCAAAAAAATGGTCTTAAATCTATTTACAGCAAATATGTGTATCCTCTTCTGTCAAGTGAAAGTTATCGAATCTCACAGATGATAGACGTTGTAATAAATGGTAATAAGAACGTATCCTGGTGTGAAATCTCGTGGTGGCAGCATTGTAAACAATTCTCGGGGTCTGGGGTACTTTTTGTGAAGTATGAAAATATGTTGATTGATCCTTTCAACGAATGTTGCAGGATATTAAATCATCTTGGGCTTAAACGTGATACGTATCACGTCAGGCAATCTATTGAGAACCAGTCATTTTCAAAGAAAAAAAATATGTTTGCCAAACGGGGATATCCAGGGAAGGCATCATTCATGAGAGTTGGTAAGAGTGAGCAATGGAGAGTTACATTTAATAAAAAGCAAAAACAAATTTTTGAAACTCAACTATCAGAAGAACTTAATTATTTTTCATATAATATTTTTTGAAATTGCCAAACAGGTTATAAACATTGTTTTCTGAGTAGTTGCCTCAAGATAAAATGGGACTTGTGAAATAAAACCAGAGAGATCTGGTCTATGAGATATCGTAACACCTTCCTGCGACAATTGAATAGCGCTGGCTTGGGGGTGGCGGAATCTTCAGCAGGGACGCGAATGGAAGGGAAAACGTTCATCTTTTTAGCCGGACTGCATCGTAGTGGAACGTCACTTTTGCATGAGATAATTCGTGAACATCCATTGATTAGTGGATTTTCAGGAACCGGTTTACCAGAAGACGAAGGACAGCATCTCCAGTCTGTTTATTTACCTGCAAACAGCTATGGGGGTGCCGGGAAATTTGCCTTTGATGCCAGATCGTATATGGATGAATCGCACCCTTTGGCTACAGATGAAAATGCAGAGAAAATTTTAAGTCAGTGGAGCAGTTATTGGGACATGTCATGCAGCAATTTAGTTGAAAAATCACCGCCAAATATTATTCGAACACGATTTTTGCAGAAGCTCTACCCCGACAGTAAATTCATTGCGATATTGAGACATCCTCTTCCCGTTGCTTATGCAACAATAAAGTGGAGCAATACCTCACCCCTTTCAGTACTCAAACATACACTGCTGGCATACGATATATTCAGAAAAGATGTGCCGTTACTGAAGTCGGTTTTTATCGTACATTATGAGGATTTTGTCCTTGATCCTCAAAAATGTCTGGACCGTATTTACCGTTTTCTGGGCGTTGAATCTATTCAGACAGAAAAAGAAGTTCGTAGCGATATAAATGAAAAGTATTTTGAGATGTGGCATGTTGATAAAAAGAAATTGATCAACCGTCTCTCTCTGGCAGTTTCCATAGGGCTTGAAAAAAAAGCCAATACGTTTGGCTATAGTTTAAGAAATTGCTCGGAATCAGGTAGGTTAGGAGAGATCGCCTGGATTAAGGACCGGAATTTGCGTACTGTTGATCAGGGTAGTCCTTCATGAGGTGCGGATCTGTTTCCCGAGTCGTACGGCGAGCAAGGCGTAACATCTTCATAAGGAAATTATGTTAATGTCGGTGAAATCTCTGGAAAAGTAGATGCGGTAAGATTAAACGTTATCTCGTGGTGAGTGCTGATTCGTCGATGATCACCGTTCTATACATTTTGAAATAAGTGATGATTAAACCTGGTTTTTATATTATTGGGGCACAAAAATGTGCAACATGCTGGCTATGGGACATGCTGAACCAGTGAACTAGCATCCGGGACCTCACTTCCATCCAGAAAAGAACCGCACTGATTTTCATATTCCGGATATCTCGCAAGAAAAGAGGCCTGGTATTTTGATATTTTTAAAAACACTGAGCCGGGGAAAATTACTGGCGAGGCGAGCACAACATATTTTTATGATCGTGTATCGTATCTCTGGAGCCCTTCTCCCATGCTAAAAATAGATGAATCATTTCCTCTTATTCCCGAGATGATATCCCAGATATTTCCAGAGGCAAAAAGTATCATCCTCCTGCGAGACCCAGTACATCGTGTGTTATCAGCTTATATGCATATCATGAGGGGAAAAATATTTCCCCGATGACGAAATTCGAGAATGTTATAAAGAGCCATACGAAATATTGTATCGTTGAATATGGATTTTATGAAAATATCTCAATTTATGGAAATGGTATTTACCGGAAAATCATATGCATGTTCTCTTGTATGAAGATCAGGTGATAAATAATTATGACAAAACGATACACGATATGTCTTCTTTTTTAAGATTAGATCCTTTCTTTAAACCTCAAAATAAAACAACCAAGATTTATAAAATTTGGGGTTGGGCTTGAATATTTTTTAATTATTATGTGAAAAAATATCTAAAAAGGGAATAAACTCTAAAATTGGGACTTATTTAGATAGCGCTGATTTTTTAAGAAACTATGCCATTACAGCTGAAGACATAGAATATTTAAGATCTGTTTATCTTCCGCGAAAAGAAAGAATTTCAAAACTTTTGAATAACAAACTGGATTGTTGGGATTATGGAGCTGGTTTATTGTGAGTAAGATAGAACATGATACAGGAGCTGCAATTCATAGAACGGAAATTGCTAATTGTCTGGATAAACCATGGTATAAATCCAGTTCTGATTTACTGTCGAAATGTAATATCAGCAATGTGAAATGTTTTGACTTGTGCTGCGGGACTGGCGATTTTTCTCAGATTCTGAGGGATCGGCATAATATGCAAGTGGTTTGTGCCGACTATATTCCTTATCATCTGGAACGAATTGAAAAGCTGGGGTTTGATACAGTTCATATAGATATTGATGCAGATAGCGGGAATGTTGACGAAATTGCGGCCCAGTATGAAGGACAATTTGATCTTGTTGTTAATATGGCAGCCATAGAGCATGTCTTTGATTCCGACAATCTTCTGCGTGTCGCTCACACAGTCCTTAAGCCAGGAGGGTTGCTGTTGGTAAACACGCCGAATATTGCTTTTATTGGTAATCGAATTTATTCAATCTTTGCAGGGAATCGGCCTGTAGGCGAAGGGCATCATATTCGTTTCTGGGATTATCGTTTTCTGCGCACCAATTTGTTTCTTAACGGTTTTTCGGTAATTGAGGATGGCAGAAAGTTTTTTGCTCTACCGCAGGATTCGATGCTACGGGCATTGAGAAACCGCAAACAGCTCGCCTCTTTCTTCGCTTGGTTTTTTCATGGTTGCAAGATATTTCAGCATGTCCCTTTTTTACGGGGGTTGTGTAGTGACGAATTAACAGTATTGGCTTGTAAGGACAATGTGCCAGCCATTGGCTTTGAATTACACAGAGTGCAGAAATTTCTTAAACAATCAGTTTCTACGGGAGAATACAAAGTTTCAGTGGAGCGTCTTAAACAGGCTCGGGAGAAAGGCTGGCTTGATGAGCATCTGTATCTCTCCAAAATCGTTGATGATCTCAGTTAAAGTGATGATGTCCTGCACTATTATATCCTCTACCATTACCGGAATCTTTTTCTGTGTCTCCCACCTGTTTACCTGCCGTCAAATATCTACGGCGACGCGGGGAAATCTGTCTTTGATAACAGGCAGTCATTGGATGAACCTCCCCACAAGGACTTCATTTTAATGTCAGTGAAATCCCTTATCATTATTGCAGGTGTAAGTGGTGTAGGAAAGAGTACTCTAATTGAGCGAATTAAGCAGGGTGAATTGCCAGACCTGAGTGTGCAACTCGGGATACTTTCCCCCTCCTTGTATTCCTGTTGGCAGGGTGAGCAATTGAATGGGCAGGCAAAAACCCTTGATGCTCAGGCTATTCTTCATTACGATTTCTTATATATAGCGTCAATTCAATCTGACATTAATTGTTTACCTGATGCTGTGAACACCCAAACAGATATCACTGTACTCACCCTGTGTGCATCGGTGGATGAGTTACAGCGTCGTATATATCTTCGATTTTGTCGTGCTCTTCGGCAATTTTCTTTCAGGCCTGACACATACAGAGGAAAGAGGCTTATCAGGTTATACAAAACCATGAATATTTATAAAAATACGCATCGTACTCTGTCATTATATCACTCATGGTCAGAGGGAGTATTACAGGAGATGAGAGTTGATACTCACTTGATTTTGGATTGTTCAGGTACCAAGGTTGGCCTTGCAGAGACGTATGATTTGAGAATAGTGGCGGAAATATTAGAACAATCCAAAACATACAACACTTTATAATGCAGAAAGGTAGATCTTTTACCCTCAGACATTGGCCCGCTGTTTTAAAGAAAATAGTAATTGGTGCATACCGTGACCTCACTGTGAACTTTTTGATTGCAGGCACGCAGAAAGGAGGGACATCGGCACTAACGTTTTATTTAAGACAGCACCCTCAAATCTGTATGGCACAGCAGAAGGAGGTCCATTTTTTTGACAGAGAAACTTTTTGGCCCATTAGAAGGATCAATTATTTCTTTTACCATTCTTATTTTCACCCCCATGCCGGGCAAAAAATTTTTGGCGAGAGCACGCCAATATACATGTATTGGCAGAGTTCAGCTCAAAGGATCTGGGAATACAACTCCGCAATGAAATTCATAGTCATTCTGCGTAACCCCATTGAGCGGTCGTACTCTCAGTGGAATATGGAAAGGATGAATAAAAATGAGCATCTGCCTTTCGGGGATGCCATCCGGCTTGAACCAGAGCGCAGAGAAGAGGCCAAGCCTCTTCAACCTCGGGTTTACTCATATGTCGACCGGGGATTTTACGCAAAACAACTAAAACGCATTCTGCAATTTTTCCCCAGAAATCAACTCCTGGCGTTAAAAAACGAGCAACTAAGGAATGAACCGTCTGAAGCTCTTGGTGCTGTTTCTGAATTCCTCGATGTTGAAATGTTCGGCAGCATTCAAGCCAGGGAAGTACATTCAAGACCGTACACAGCGGCTATGTCTGATACGGACAAAGAGTATCTGAGGGAAATCTACCAGCAGGACATCCGTGAACTCGAGTCATTACTGGCATGGGATTGTTCAGACTGGCTGAAATAAATTTTCGGGAATTACCCTTTGGAGTAATTGTGCCTGTCAAAACGGAAATTGACAAACTGTAATGGATTATCACAAATTTTCTAAAATGCTCTCGGTTCTTGCAAGCCCTCAGGTATATCTTTCACGCTGTAAGTACCTCTTTGTTATCAGTCACATGAGAAGCAGGTCAAGCCTGCTGTCCCATATTCTTGGAAGCAACCCGGGGATTGTTGGACATAGCGAATTACACAGAAAATATGTTGGGATTAAAGAGCTGTATATTCTCAGGGCACGAGTCTACCTCGAGACAAAACAGCAAATACAGGGGAAATATGTGCTTGATAAAATACTTCACAATCCATTTTTTGTGTCTGAAAAGATTCTGAGAATGAATTGCACCTATTTTATTTTCTTATTGAGAGAGCCTGAAGCGACGCTGAAGAGTATATTTGATATGGGCAGCCGTACGGGGATCAGCTGGCAGAATGACCCGGATCTTGTGTTGAAATACTATACCAGACGGCTTGGAGCGATGAGTGATTATGCTCTGAAGCTGTCGAATCGTTTTTTCTATTTAGAGTCTGACGACCTGGTGCAGAGTACAGAACCTGTTTTATCCGGCCTATCGTCATGGCTTGGGCTGGAGTCTCCGTTATCGCAAGAGTATTCAATTTTCAAGAATACCGGTAAATCAGGGCATGGTGATCCTTCGGCAAATATCGGGCTTGGAAAAATAACAACAACGACACAACATACGGATATTGAGATACCGGAATCAATGCTGCGTAAATGTCGAGAAGCTTACGAATCATGCAAAGAGGTGCTCAGTAACAATGGTGCAAGCAGTATTAACCTACAATAATTCAGGTAGTTATTCTTCAGGTATCAGCGGTGGCAGATTGTTGGATCTGATTGCAGAGTGTGATACGTGTTAAGAGGAATTTAAAGAGGTACATTCTTGATGCTCAGAAGATATCTTGGTGTTTGTCTGTATGATCTGCCGGTCATTATGGTTCCGGCTCTGCAATCATCGGATTCGGCTTCAGGCCGTTTTCCATGGACCTGGCTGCATAACAGGGGTGAGGTGCTTGTACGCAGTAAGGACAGTAGAGGGGTCAAATGTGACTGGAAAGGGGGGTCAGATCTCTATCTTCCAAAGGTCATCCCGCCATGTGGGCGGTGGCTTTTCAGACGTGCATTTCATGATTTTCCAATCAGGCTTGAAGATGACTGCCGGTGTACCGCGAATGATGCGCCGGAGGTCAGCTTCATCATTGGTCACAGGGGACTTGAGCGTTTACCTTTACTGATTGCCACCCTGAAGAGTATTGCCTCCCAGAGTGGACGAAGGATTGAGTGTGTTGTCGTTGAGCAGGATCTTGAATCTAAAATCAAACAATTTCTTCCCGGTTGGGTCAGGTATGTTCATGCTCCACTGGAGGATAGGGAAACTGCTTTCTCACGAGGCAGGGCATTTAATGTCGGTGCGAAGACGGCACGATCTGATCTGCTTATTTTCCATGATGGCGATATTCTGGTCCCTCATGACTATGCGCAGGAGGTATATGATCGCTTTAGAGATGGTTTTGAGTTTATCAACCTGAAAAGATTTATATTTTATTTAGACCAGGAGAGCAGTGAATCAATAGTGGACCAGAACAGTTTGGTAAATCTAACACCAAGTTTTGATGCGATAGTCCAGAACCTGGTTGGCGGAGCAAGTTTTGCCATAACCAGATCAGCATATTTTGATATAGGAGGGTTTGATGAGCGGTTTGTTGGCTGGGGGTATGAGGATATTGAGTTTTCCGATAGAGCTGGGACCTTGAAGGAGTACCCTTTTGACTTTTTGCCCTTTATTCACTTGTGGCACAAATCCCAGGAGGGAAAATGGACTTCTGCAGCCCCAGGATATGAAATTTATAAAGAACTATCAGGAATTCCAATTAATGAGAGAATATCATCTTTGAAAAAGAAGAATTGTGGGGATAATCTCAACACTGGATGTGACGGTGAAAAAGCAAATTAATCGAATTTACAATATCATAAAGGAATTAACGGTACGCCCAACCAATAAGCCGGTCGATTGTAAGTTCGATGCTCAAGAGGGGGATGGTCAGATTCAGAACTATCTATTTGAATGTCAGCGAAATCCCTGATTATCATAGCAGGGGTGAGTGGTGTAGGAAAGAGTAGCCTGATTAAGAAACTGACTCAGGGGAGTCTGCCGGATCTTGGTGTTCAGCTGGGCATGGATGTTTCTTCACACTATTGCTGTTGCCAGGGGAAGGGGTTGCTTGAGCAAGCAGAATCGCCTGATGACAAGGCTACTCTTCACTACGATTTCTTATATTAATCCTCAATTCAATCTGATCTCAGGTATCTGCCCGAAGTCATGCATAACCGGGCCAATATTACTGTTCTCAGCTTGTGCGCATCCGCGGAGGAGTTACAGTATCGTGTGAATTTCCGGTTTTATCACGCTCTTCGGCAATTCTGTTTCAGGCCGGACACATTTAAGGGGAAGAGGCTTCTCAGCATCTATCGAACGAAGAATGTTTACAAAGATATTCATCGTATTTTTTCATTTTATCGAGCATGGTCAGAGGAATTATTACAGGAGATGAGTATTGATACGCACTTGCTACTGGATAGTTTGGTCCCTGATGTTGGTCTGGCAGAGGTATATCATTTTTGATCCGTGGAGAAAACAATCGAAAAATCAATATATTAGTTATTTTATGAAAATATTGCTCGTGTAAAGATGTATGCTGTCAGGTCGGTAAGATGCTCTGATTGATAATTTCTTATCCTGTTTATTTAGACGGGCATTTTAAAATGTAATTTTAAGTAGTGAACAGCTCAAACTTCAGTTGGCTTGAGCCGAATAAGGAATCCAACGATGTATCGTCGATAGATTCTTTCATTACCGGTATGGTTATATTTAGGGCATGCATGTAAAATTTCAATTGATTATACAAAAATAGTTCCGACAGCATAACGGGGTACCATATGAATAGAGAAGATTTTTTTCGAGAAAAACCTGCAAGTATCAAATTGAGCCTCACGAATATCTGCAACTATAGATGTGTCATGTGCTACATGTCTTCTCTCAAAGATCCCAAAGGTATGTTAGATGAACAATTATTTTACCATATCGTTAATCAATGTGCTGACAATAATATTGAAAAATTGTCTTTGGGTGCGGTTGGAGAGCCATTACTTCATAAGCGTTTTGTTGATTTCTTAAAATACGCTAAGATGAAGAATTTATGGGTTTCTACAACGAGTAATTGCAGTTTGTTGACAAAAGATATTTCCGATCAGATGATTGAGCATAAAATTGATAGATTTAATGTCAGCATCTATAGTTCGACTGTGGCTGAACATGAGGAATATACAGGCAGCAAGTGTTTTGATGAGGTGGTTTCAAATATCACGTATTTCCTGGAGCAGTGGGAAAAATCGGGAAAACAGATCGAATTGAACCTATGGTTTTTACCACTTCCTGGCATAAATAATTATGAGGATTTCATTCAATTCTGGGGACCACTGGCGGAAAGAGTTGGGATAGATCTCTCTCCAAAAGAACCTATTAATTGGGCTGGAATAACTGAAGTTTTGAAATTCAGTCAGTTCGGGTTTGGCAAAGAAGGCGGGAGAAGATATCTATCATGGAGGGCGAAGACATCATGTAATCATGTAAGCAATTACCTGCACGTATTGCATAATGGAGATATTCTGCCCTGCTGTGTAATTCCGGAAGTAAGTGGAAATGACGAGATCAATTTTGGAAACGCCACAAGAGATTTGCTGATGGATGTATGGAAGAGTGCTAAGTATACGGAATTTAAAAATGATGTATTTAAAAAACACTACACACCATACAAACCTTGTGCGCAATGTTCGCGTATATATCAGGAAAATAGAGTGTGGCTTACGTTCAATGATATTCCTGCCAGATTGAGAAACCTCTTAAAAAATTGATACAAGAAGTCTTCATACGAGTTGTTTACTTCCTTTACGAGTAACTCACGGTTATTCTTATCAGAGAAAAACATATTGTTTATCATCACCTATTATTTCAGGTGGAGAATTAATTTTGAGTACACGTCAATGGTCATTAGCAGATCGAATTAATTTAGGTTATATCTGGGTGAAAGCAGCTATTTCTGATTTTTCACGCTGGGGAAGTGTACAATCTTCTCCGCATGAAATTAATGTTTTCTATGGTCATGAACATATTCCTGACTCTGATTCTGATGCTTTTGGCGGGATTGTAAAAATACAGGATCTTCAAAGTACATTCTCAAATCAATTAAAAAACCCAAACATTCTGTACCTGGTAAGCAGTGCCCTCCCCTATTTTCCAGTTCGTATGGCACGTCGTGCAAAACGATCAGGCGCAAAATTGGTTATAAACCAGAACGGTGTAGCCTACCCTGGATGGTATGGTGAAGGATGGGATCGCGCCAACCAAGATATGATAAATTTGCTTGACATGGCCGATCATATTTTCTACCAGAGTAACTTCTGTAAAATCTCGGCTGATAAATTTCTCGGGGTACCTGGGAACGCTCAATGTGAGATTTTGTATAATCCGGTCGATACAACGATATTCCGACCTGCTGTTCAAACGACCAACCTGGATCACCGGATCTATTTGCTTCTCGCTGGAAGTCATTGGTCGTTATACCGGGTAACCACAGCATTGGAAACGTTGCAGCAGGTCAGGAAGAAATATGATCATGTGCATCTGCGCATTGCCGGACGGTTTTGCTGGCAGAGTGACGAACAGGATGCGCTCAAAGACGTTTGCAGCTGTATCAAGAGGTTAGGCATTGAGGGGTATGTCGACATTACAGGAGTATACACCCAGGATCAGGCTCCGGCTTTATTCAATCAATGTTCGATTCTGTTGCATACGAAATATAATGATCCGTGCCCACGTTTAGTTGTCGAAGCTATGGCTTGCGGGCTTCCTGTCGTTTACTCAGCGACCGGCGGAGTAACTGAGCTCGTGGGGAAAGACGCCGGTGTCGGGGTAGATGGTCCCTTGGATTGGGAAAGAGATCACCCCCCTGAAGTTTCAGGTTTAACGCGTGCAGCTGAGAAAGTGATCGGGGATTTACCTTTTTACTCCAAAGCGGCACGTCGAAGGGCGGTGGAGAAATTTGATGTTCAACCTTGGCTTAAAAGACATGGCGTTATCTTTAAACAATTACTGCAGTGATTTTTAGTGGGTAATTCGATAGAGAGAAACATGCAATACGAAAAGATTCTAGACCAGGTCCGTGGTAAACGATTGATTTTCTCTGTTACAACGGGCCGAAGTGGAACAGCGTATCTGGCAAGTGTTTTTGGCTTTGGGCAAGATATTCACGCTGTACATGAACCTGCACCTGAGTTTGCGGATGTATTACGGACTGTTCAGCACCAGCCGGACGTGGCACGCACTTTTTTAATCGAGAAAAAATTCCCTGCCATTCTGGAAATACCTGCAAAAGTGTATGTCGAAACCAGCCACCTGACCTGTAAAGGTTTCCTGGAACCAATGCTTGCGTTAGGTGTTACTCCAGATCTGATTATCCATCGTCGATCAGCCCGCGATGTGGCGATGAGTATGTTCAAAATGGGTACAATCCCCGGTAGGAGTGACAAGGGGTTGCGCTTTTATCTCTCGCCGGATGATCCCGGGGTATTAGAGATTGAAGGTTGGCAAACGTTGGATGATTACCAGCTATGTTACTGGTATTGCATTGAAATTGAGAGAAGAGCACAATATTATAAACAGCTCTTCCTGGGAAAAGGGGCACGAGTGACGGAAACAACACTTGTTGGCTTAAAAACCTTCAGTGGTTTAAAAAAGTGTTTTATCGATCTTGGCGTGAAAGTCAAATATCCGACCATGTTAACTCATCTTCGATTTTTGCGCGGTACCAGGGTAAAAGTAAACGAATCAAAGGAGACGAAAAAAAGTATTGCAGATCCTGAAAATATTGGGGACCTGGAGCGGGATGTCCTCGGTAAGATCAATAGCGAGCAGATAGAGCTTTGTGACTTTCAGAAACAGATGGATGAGCAAAGAGGGTAATAATTTGGAATCAAGAGGCGTTGTTTATGTCGCTACAGGCAAAAAATTTGTTGATGAAGCTCTGATTTCAATTGCTTCGGTAAAAACTCATATGCCTGATATTCCTGTCACTTTATTCACTGACCTGGAAGAGTACATCACTTCAAGACCTGATGGTGTGGAATCTGTCAGGTTATTGCCTGAAGTCACCAGGTCCTGCCGGGACAAAATTAATCCGCTTTCGAATTCGCCTTATGAGAAAACGCTTTTTCTAGATACTGACACGTATCTTTGTGAGCCGGTATACGATATCTTTGAAATGCTGAATCGTTTTGATATTGCCCTGGCCCAGGCACCGGATAGGTATCAGTACCATTTAAGCGAGGTACCCGACTGTTTTACGGAATTGAATTCGGGAGTAATTGCCTTTAGGAAAAGCTCCCAGGTTATGGAATTGTTCAATCAATGGGAAAACACGTTTCTCCGCCTGCTGGAGCTGGATTCAGATTCCCATAGGGATCAGCATTCTTTACGGTACTCGTTATTCCATTCTAAGGTGCAGTTTTTTGTCTTGCCGCCTGAGTATAACTTCAGGACAATTTGTCCCGGTTTTGCAGGGAAGCACTGTTCCGTGAAGATTATCCATGGAAGACATGCGCGTATCGACAGAGTGGCTTCGCGGCTAAACCACGCAAAGGAGGCACGTGTCTTTCTGACGACTCCTTATCGATATGTTACAGGGGATATATCCACGTATGACACGTTTGTTGAGGCCACAATGAATGGTATTTTTCAAAGTCTCCCTGGCGGAATAAAATCATGGCTCTCGAACCTTCGGGCCCGCCTCTCATAGAGCTGCCTTTGTTATGCCGAAAATTACCGTAGTCTTACCCGTATACAATGGAGAAAAATATCTGCGTGAAACTCTAGAGAGTATACTGCAGCAGAGTTTCACGGATTTTGAGTTTCTTATTATCGATGATGGCTCGACCGATAACTCGAGGGCTATCATTAATAGTTTTGGGGATAAAAGAATACGATTCTTGCAAAACCCGAAAAGGCTTAAACTGGCAGGTGCGCTCAACCGGGGGTTCAAAGAGGCTGGGGGTGAATATATTGCCCGGATGGACGCAGACGATATTTCCCACCCGCAGCGTTTACAAAAGCAGCTGGACTTCATGGAGGTGAATCAGCATGTTGGCATGTGTGGTTCAGCGATTGAGATATTTGGTGAGGACCAGACAGGACGGACTGATGTATATCCGGCATCGGCAGAAAAAATAGAGGCGTATGCACTTTTCGACAGCCCGTTTTGTCACCCGTCAACGATGTTGCGAAAACGTGTTTTTCATGAGCATGCACTACTATATGACGGCAGTTATTACCCAACTGAGGATTATGAACTTTGGACTCGAGCGCTGGCTAAATTTCCAACGGCCAATCTTAGTCATGTATTGCTCAAATACAGGGTTCATAGCAGCAGCATGACCGGTTCTGATTGGGGCCAGATGGACAAACAGGCGACAAGAATCATCCAGAAGTCGCTGGACAGCCTGGGTATCGACTACAGGGAACAGGAGCTTCAGCTGCATCGTAATATCGGCAGGGGCAGAAGTTTTCAGTTTCATGATTTTGAACTCTTTGAAAAAGCGGAAAAATGGCTGCAGAAATTGTCAGCAACAAACATCGTTAGAAAAAAATATGACCAGCAGGCGCTTGAGGAAACATTGGCACTCGTCTGGTTTCGCCTCTGTATAAATAACTCGGGTCATGGGTTCAGCGTCTTAAAGAAATTCACCCGCAGCAGTTTGACGATACACGATACAGAAGGAAGGAAACGCAGTATGGTTCTGCTTATATCGATCTTTAAAAAGCTACTTTCCCCTAGCAGAAAAGTTAGTTCATGATGCATGAGCCGAAAATAACCGGGGTTATCTGCACGCATAATCGTGACCGTTTCCTGGAACGATGTATTTTGAGCCTGTGCGATCAGACTCTGGATCAGTCTGTTTACGAAATATTGGTAGTAGATAACGGGTCCACTGACAGGACGAGAGAGATCTGTGCCAAATTTGATAAGGTACCCTGTTTTCGTTATGAGTATGAACCGGTCCTTGGGTTGTCGGTTGCACGGAATAAGGGGTGGAAAAGCGCGCGCGGTCTTTATGTTGGTTACCTTGATGATGATGCAACTGCTGAAAGGACATGGTTCGAAAAAGCATTATGGAGCTTTGAAAATATCAGACCGGCACCAGAGTGGGTTGGCGGCCCTATAGATCTCGAGTGGGAAGTTGCGTCGCCTGACTGGATTAATGATGAACTTCGAGTGACCCTTGGATGGGTTGACTGGGGGAATGCCGAAAGACACCTTAATGGCCCTGGTGAGCGTTTAGGGGGAGGAAACAGTTTTTACCTGAAGTCGGTATTGGAAAATATGCATGGGTTTGATACCCGCCTCGGAAGGAAGAAAACCTTGCTTCTTTCCGGTGAAGAAACACAATTTCAGCACAGATTAAAATCAATGGGTGGACAGCTTTTTTATCATCCGGGTATTAAGATCTATCACTTTGTCTCGAAAGAAAGGGTTCGACCCGGCTTTTTTTACAAAAGATACTACTGGGGTGGGGTAACAGACTATATTATGTCCCGAACCTTGAAAAATATTTCGTATGAACATATTGGTCAAGAACAGGTGAACGGATCAACAACTCAGAGGCTCTTGTTAAATGGATTGAAGTCATTTGGGTTATTTGTGTCCGAAAACCAGAAAATTCAGAGTCGGATCTATCTGTCGTATGTGTTTGGCTGGCTGGGGGCTTTTGTGAAATACAGCTGGCGAAAACTGGAATTGTAATCAACATGAAGAAGCGTGGTAATCAAGTGATCAAAGTCGTGAACCAGAGTCGACAGTTCACGGGCACTGATATCCCGGAGATTTCGGTAATGCTGCCGACGTATAAGCGACCCGAAGATCTGCGGCGCACCTTGTCAGGTCTTGAGAAGCAGTCAATAGAGCCTGACCGGTTTGAAATAATCGTTGTTGATGATGGTTCAGGGGACAATACCGAAGAACTGTTGCAAGAGTTTTCTGAAGAGACAGGCACTCGTTTTTCTTATGCCGTATTGCGTGTAAACGGTGGGCCCGCAAAGGCAAGGAATGTGGGTCTTGGCATGTGCCGGGGGGCCGTCGTTTTGATAATCGGAGATGACATAGAGCCAGGGAGCCTGCTGCTTGAAAAGCATCTCTTATTCCATCAGCAGAACGATGATGAAACATATGCACTGCTGGGTCACGTGTCCTTCCCCAGAGGGTTGAAACCCAATGCCTTTATGAGGTGGCTCGAACATGGGGGGAGAAAGTTTTTCTTCAATTACAGCGATTTAAAACCCATGGACCAGGTGGATCCGATTTTTTTTTACACCTGTAATGTTTCAGTAAAGCAATCTCTATTGGAAAAAAGTGGCTGGTTTGATGAGTCTTTTCCGTATGCATCCCATGAAGACCTGGAACTGGGCTATCGCTTGGCGGATCAGGGCATGAAGTTGATCTATGACCCGGAAGCGAAAGGATATCATTGGCATATGCTCTCTGTACAGGGAATAGCAAGGAGAGTTTATCTGATGGGGTACTCCGCAGCATTATTCTGGCAGAAAGTTAATGACGAAGGCAGCTGGTTACGGGCTTTTATTCGCAAGGTACTTGCCTGGAGCTGCTCTACGCCTCCGGCAATAGTGTTTTGGAACTGGTTGCGCCAAAAAGATTATAACACGGAAAAGGATTACCCGATAATGTGGAAAGTATTGCTTTTTTTATGTTTTTTTATTGGGTTGTCGGATTCTTCAAGAAAAAAATCTCTGCGGGTATAATCATATGTGTATCTCTGCGGGTATAATCATATGTGTATAAATAAGAAAAGATTTGTAAGAAGGGATAGATGATTGATTATAATAAGATTCTGGGAAACCTGAAAAACCTGCCTCAGGACTGGCACGCTTCCGGACCTTTGGATGAGAGTGTGTTGCAAAGGATTGCCCAGTTTTGTAAAGGCTATGGGACGATAGCACATAGCGTAGAGACCGGTGCCGGAAAATCAACACTGTTTTTTTCCCAGATTTCGATGCACCATACGGTATTTGCCATCGATATTGGCAAGAGCCTGACAAAAGTTAAACAGAGTGATTTGTTGCGGGATGGAAGGGTAGAGTTTGTTGAGGGGCCGACACAAACAACGGTCCCGGCATATCCATTTAATAATAAATTTGATATCGTTTTGATCGATGGCCCGCACGGTTACCCGTTCCCGGACCTGGAATATTATTATTTTTACCCCCATATATCAACGGGCGGTTTATTGATTGTAGATGATATTAATATTCCAAGTATAAAGAGGATGGTTCAGATTATCAAGAGCGACGACATGTTCCATTGTCTGGACGTGGTAGGTAAAACCATGTTTTTTGAACGGACCGAGAGTCGACTTTTTGATCCCCTGGCCGATGGCTGGTGGGAGCAAGGTTACAACAAACCCTATCTATACAGGACGAAGCGACTGGAGCGAATCAAGCAGAAAATGCCGGTATCGGTATTCAATCTCATACCAAAATCCCTCCGCCTCTATATTCAGAAGTATCTTTGATGGGTATAGAAATAGTACAAATAATATTCATCAGTTCAAGTCTCTTTGTTCTGCTTGCTCTGCCATTCTATCCGTTAGCCCGCACCCTATTTTATGGTGAGCAGTGGCCAACAATCACGTTGGTATCCCTTGTCCTTGGTTGTAGTTTCCAGGCTGTTCTGGGGATGCTTTGGTCCCACCTTGTCAGCGGCTGGCCGTATGGAGAGATCGCAGTTTTGGCGATAGTAAGTCTCGTTACGGTCTGGTGGTCCCGGGGCAGGGTTAAAGCGGAGCATCTCCCCTTGGTTGAGCCGTACCAGAAACAACATCATTTTGTTTTGTTTCTGGTGTTGGCGGCTGCGTTCCTGGTGCGCTCAATTCATCCCGTAGAAGCGGCTTATCTTGGGCAGTCAGATGCCTATACACACCTGCATTATCTCCACAATATTGTTGATCAGGGATATTTGATCAATCCCACCTATCCTCCAGGATACCATTGGCTTCTGGCACTGCCGGTGTTGATATTTTCAATTGACCCCTATCTGGTTGCACGTTTTGGCGGAGTCGTCTTTGGGGTTGGTCTGGTCCTGGCCATATATGTCCTGCTGGAGCATGTTTTTACCAGACGTGCAGCGCTTTTTGGCAGCATATGTGCAGCATGTTTTCCTCCGATGACGCTGTTGATGAAAACCGGGGTTGGGACATTTGCCAATCAGCTTGGACTGTTTCTTCTGCCCGTTATTTTATATTTTTACATAAGGAACATTTCGGTGGGGAAAAGAAGATTTGCCACCGGCATGATGTTGCTGCTTTCTCTGTGCGGGCTGGCTGCCGCAGTGACAATGATGCTGCTGCATGTATTTTTGCTCTTTGGGGCTGAGCGCTTATTGATGTTGTTCCGACGCTCGGGGGGCTGGTTCACTAAAACCCTGAGAGTTCTCCTGATTATCGTTCCAGCGATAAGTCTGTTTGTCTATCATATTGGTCATGTCGGGCCGGCCCAACGTTTTCAGACAGCAAATATCATGATGGGGTACGGAAACCAGAAACCCTCGCAGCTGAAATATGAGAGAGAAAAAGTAGCGGTAGATAAATGGTATCAGCCCAGTCCTGGAATACTAACGCTTATTACGACCAGCCCCTATTTTAAATTAATTTTAGACTATGCTTCAATAAAGAGAAAAGGATTTGGAAACAATGTCTTAGACGGATTAAGCATATCTTTGATAATACTATTCGGAGCGATTTTTTTCTATGGGTTGGTAAAAATCAAGACAGGTTACCTGGTCCTTGGTTTGTGGGGGCTCGTGACTTCGATTCAAGCGTCGACAGGATTCCTGCAATTTTCTTCCTACCAGCGTGAAGGCTGGAGTCTGTTGATTGCGGTGTGCTGTTTGAGTGGGGTGTTATCAGACCGTATTTTCGGGTTTGGCCAAAAATATACTATTTTTAGGATTTCTGTTATTACTATTATCCTGATATCTTTCAGCGTGTCTATTTTAAATCCTCCTCACCATCCAAAGATACTATCGAGTGCAGAGGGAGCGGTAATACGCGCTGTTCGTTTTTTGGGGCAATCAGCTTCGGAGCGTTCAGACCTCTGTGCGAATACTACCAGCACGGCTTGTGACATGAATATGTTATTGTCAGATAGTGTACCATTGACGATTGTGACCCGACGTTTTACGGGATGGACAAATCAGGGTGAAATTGTTCCAATTGTATTACCGCGTAAGAGCTCGGTACATGTTGTTACCGTCAATAATCTCAGTACCGGTGAAATATTTCACCCTGACAATCAATATATTGTCTTGGTGGATAAGAAAAAGAAATTACGTAGCCTGGATGTGGTAAACGCTTTTGCCATGGTAACACCTTCAATTGTCAATGCTGCCTTGAAGCAGCGGAATTTATTCTATAAGGCGAACAACAAATTGATGGAATATATAGAAGGGCTTCCAGAATCAGAGTGGGGGGTTAAACGGGTGTCTCTGGCAGCCAACCTGGATGCGTTTGTGGTAGTACCTAAGAGAAGCGGGGAAAATTAAGGTAATGTTCCCAAGAATTGCCATAGTCATCCCAATATTTAACGAATCGCAGGTTATCGGACAGGTATTGGAGGAAATCAGGTCTCACGGAGACTTTATCCTTATCGTCGTTGATGATGGGAGTAGAGATGATAGTTTTGTACAGGCTTCAGCCTACGGAGCCCTGGCGTTGCGCCATAAAATTAACCGGGGAAAGGGCGCCGCTGTCAAAACCGGAATCATGGCCGCCAACCTGCTTGAAGCTGATATTGTCGTGACAATGGATGGGGATGGGCAGCATGATCCTGCAGATATCCCGGCTCTTGTTGACCCCATTATCAATGGGGAAAACGATGTTGTTCTTGGGGTTCGCACACTGGACAAAGACGAGATGCCATGGTTTAAGGTTACCGCCAATTTTATCGGGAATGTCATCACCTGGCTGTTTTATGGTATCATGGTTTCAGACAGCCAGTCCGGATTACGAGCTTATTCAAAATATGCAGCTTTGATCATTGATACAAAAGCAGATAAATACGAATATGACAGTAAGGTAATACGAGAGATCAAGAGCTTCCGCCTGAGATTTACTGAAGTACCTGTCCATACCCGGTATACTGAATATTCTGAAGGAAAGAAGCAAAAACAGGGGCTGATCAATGGTTTTATCACGCTCTTTCGTATGATATGGAAGATGATTGCATAGGGTGAACATGATGTTAGAGAATATCCACTTGTACCAGGTTGTTGTCGTTGCAATTTCTTCGGTGATGTTGTTTCAGGGTATCAAAGAATTTGTAAAGAGAGAGGCTGGCCAGACGGTGCTGAAGCTGGCAGTGCGGCTCGTTGTTTGGGGCGGCATGGCCCTTATTGCTGTCTACCCTGATTCTACCTACTACTTTTCTAAGTTTGTGGGGATTGAGGACAATATCACTGCGGTGATGGTTACCGGTTTTCTGTTTGTATTTCTGATCATTTTTAAATTACTTTCAGCTATCGAAAAAATGGAACAAAATATCTCAGAACTCACCAGGCGTGAGTCTCTGAGAGATGCACACGAACGCATTGAAAAACTGAAAAGCGACATCCTGGTAGAGTATGAGGACCAGGATTCCCAACAATGAAGTCAATCCTGGTAACTGGAGGAGCTGGGTATACAGGAAGCCATACCTATAAGATTCTGTCTCAACAAGGTTATACGCCCGTTGTGTTGGATAATCTCGTCTATGGCCATAAAGAGTTTGTGAAATGGGGACCTTTCGAAGAAGGGGATATTAACAACTCTGAGATTGTCGAAGCTGTGTTTCGCAAGTATGCTCCTGCTGCAGTAATCCACTTCGCTGCCTATGCCTATGCCGTTGAATCTGTGGCTGATCCGGAAAAATACTACCGAAATAACATCGGTGGAACGCTCTGACAGCTGGATGCGATGCGGAACAATGGCTGTGACAGGAGTTTCCCCGGTCGGCCACTGTTTTTCAATTAATATCCTATAATATCAAGACAATAAGAGCTAGCAATCCTGTAGGACCCCATTACTAATCTTCAGCCCGAAAGCCTTGAGAATCTGCGCTTGAGATTTGGTTGAGTCTTCGATGAGACGGTGGGGATTTCTCTTGCGGGGATGATACACGAGGCAGGAATGAAGCGTGTGCATTGTCTCCATTGCAATCTTTGCCGATATGTTAAGACTTGTTTTAAGCAGCTTCCTCTCAATCAAGCGTAAATAAGCAAGAGCAACTACACAGCAGAGGATATGGCAGCGTATCTTGCTGTCTGTCCAATGGTAGAGTGGCATCAGGCTTACCAGATCGTCATCCTTGGTCTTCCGGAAGGCTTTCTCAACCTTATATCTGTCAAGACTGAACTTGACGATATCATCGGTCGACCAATCATGCCGGTCGGTAATCAGGATATTTTTACCAAAGCGAGCTATATAGGTTTTCAATCGGTGATGATTCTTTCGAAAGTTCATCCTGAGCTTACGGTCTTTCTTGTAGAGCTCAACAGTATAGAGGTCCTTGGGGATATGAAGTTTACCGCAGAGCTCCTCATACCACCTCATTACCTGGTTTTTGTCACGCCAGTGAGGACTGTTCGCCTGCACATTGCTCTGCATTTCAAACAGTTGTTGCTGGAGTTTCAACAGCTTCTTCTCGACGGTGTATCGCTGCTTGGTTGCTGTCCGAGGGTTGTACGTTACCACGACCGTTCGCTTAGCCCCCAGTATTCTCCTGTTGTGCGCCATGCCAGCAGCTGGTCAGCTTCTTTACCTTTCGCTGACAGCATCCGATTTTTTGCAGTATCGACGGCGACAAACTGATCTGTTTTTATTTTGACCAGATCTTCTGCATAGGCCGTTGAGTAGCTGGTAATAAAATGAATATCATCGTACCCATCCAAAATGGCCAGATTGTCTACGGAGTTCATTCCTTTGTCAAAGGCAATGGTCAAGCTGGTTTGGGGGCCGACTCTTTTCTGCATTGCTGTAACGACATCTCCGAGCAGTTCCGACAATACGTTGGAGTCATGGCGGTTTTCTTCGTACTCATGGTAGTAAAGAGGAAGCTGTTCATCACTTGACACCAGCAGTGCTAGACCAACTTGCCGCAGCCAATTCTTTCCTTCTTTGTTTTTGCCCCGCCTGGCAAGATCGGACTCTGTTGTGCTGGCCATATAGGTGTAGTAATTGGTTGTGTCGAAAAGAAAACAGTCTGAAGACACATTCTCCTGAGCAACGAGTTTGGTAAAGAACCGCTCAGCTATTTCCTTGATATGGTCCTCGCTGACCTTTTCCCACGCACGCCAATAGTGCCTGGAGGAAAGCGCTTCCAGGCGCACCGGCCGGATATGCTGGATCGCCGTAGATTTGTACCACTCGGGCAACGCCCGTTTGGACCGGGCGTCAATCATTCTGTTGAGGATTGCATAGAAAAAGTAATCGCCAACACTGAGACCATTCTGGCAGTCTTTCTCCCCTACGACATCATCGACAATAGCTGCAAAGCCGACTTCTTTTTCGATCAGGTCCCCGATCAGCAAAGAGCCGTATTCCTGAACTTGCAGCTTTTTGACTTCCCCGCCTTTGCCCGCAGCCAGCTCCATAATACGCTCAGGGCTTCCAAAATACACCTGGTTGATGACCTTCGGTTTGCCGTTGACCCGAGCGGTTTCCCGGACATAGTAATAGGGTCTTCCCTTTTTTATTTTCTTGTGTATGTGAGCGATGCGACAATGACTATTGAGGAAGGCTGTTGAGCATGGCCTTTTTTTCCTAAATAAAAGTAGATCCCCGTCAAGAAAAAGAGACCGGAAACTGCAGGGGTTAGTGGATAAAAAAGATGAATGGAGTGAAAAATAACGAGAGATAACGCCCAACCCAGCCATGCATTCGAAAAGCAGATATCATTCTTTCCCAACCTTATGTTGACAAACGATGAGAATATTTTTCCCCATCCAACGTAAGCGATAAAAATAACAGCATAGAGTAGTAAAAAATAAAGTATAGAAAAACTGATTATCATCGGTAGAAACTAATACAGTTTGACATCCTGCAGCGGGACTCACAGTGCTCGTTTTTGCTCTGTTTCTTCCAAATAATCTGTGTCTTCATTAATTTTCCAGATATCATGTTTTGCTCCTGCAATGTTTTTTGCGGCCAATATGCCTGTCATCATGGAGTGGTCCATATTGTTATAGCGATGCATACCACCTCTTCCGATAGTCTGGAGGTTTGAGAATGAATCCAAATAGTCTTTTATTATGGAAACATGACGCTTGTATTCCTTGTTATAGACAGGGTATGCTCCAGACTGTCGGATGACAAAGCTGTCGATTACATGTTTTTCTTTAGTGATCCCAAGAATTTGTATTTCTTTTGAGGCGATTTTTATAAGTTCATCATCAGGCAGATTCCAGAGGGATTCGCCTTCATTACAGAAATATTCCATGCCAAGGCTTGTTGTATCCGCGTCCGGCACCATTTCCCTGGACCAGTTTTTGAAGTTCTGGATTCGTCCAACCGATACTGCTGGACTATGAATATAGATCCACTGATCCTTAAAAATCTCTTTCTGGTCAAAAATCAAAACAACAATTAGAAATGACCTGTATGAGAGGCTGTCTGCCGCTCTAATCACATGATTAGGCGCAGCGGGGACCAGAAGATGTACCAACTGGCTCAAGAGGGTACTTGATATTACATAGTCAGTTTCTTTTTCTATTCGTTCATCGTTTTTTTCATAGGTAATACTGCGGATGTATCCCTGGCTGTGATTTAGGGCAATAACAGTCGTGTTAAGCTCTATCTTCTTAGCTTTATTCTCTAATGACTCGCGAAACCTTTCCCACATCATCCCTGGTCCAAGTCGAGGATAGTGAAATGTGTCAATCAGGCTTTTTGAACGGTTATGGTTGGAAAAGGTATTGGTAATTGCAGTTTTAAAAGATAGTCCTTTAATACGTTGGGCTGCCCAGTCAGCTTGGATTTCATTACATGGGATTCCCCAGATTTTTTCTGTGTATGATTTGAAAAAGAGCGTATAGAGTCGCTTGCCAAAGCGGTTTGAGACCCATTGCTCGAAAGTTTTTTCTTCAGGTGATGGAAAAAAGAGTACGTTGAGATAGCTGCCACATATCCGGAAACTTTCAATAGGGCCAAGATGCAGGATCGTATTCCAGAATCGCAATGGGTATTGAAGGAAACGGTTTTTGTAAAAAATACGAGAAATCCTGCGAACGTTCAAAAAATCCGGACCGAGATATTTTTCCCACATCGTATTGATTGTCGTATTCTTTGTATAAAAACGATGTCCGCCGATATCGAAATGATATCCTTTGTACTGTTCAGTCCGAGATATTCCCCCTATTTTATTGTCTTTTTCCAGAACATAAATTTCAAATTCCTTGTGTTCTGCCAATTCAATAGCGGCTGCCAAACCCGATGGCCCGGCGCCTACTATGTGGACAGTCTTTTTGGGGTCATTGGGATTCATACACACAGGATTTACATTGACTCAATTGTCCAGTGATGATCTTACTGATAAGAACATACAGGAATGACATGCCACTGTAGAAGAAATACAGCCAGTGTAATGGTAACGCCTTGAGCATAAAAACCACTCCATGGGTCTTTTGCAAAAAGGTGTAAAACCTTCTGTTGATTGCCAACAACAGAAGAAAACTGCAGATCGTAAGAATCCAGGTATAAGAAGATACTATCCAGAGCAGAGGAGACAGAAAACTAAGAAAAACCAGTGCTGTGCTGAATCTACTTGAAAGAGATAGGTTTAAGTCGTTAATTATCTGGTTTTTCTCAAGTAGCAGTTTTGACCAGGGGATTGCTCGAGAAAAAATATCGGTTTTCAGCATAGATAAGAGATCCCATCTCTTCATATGGGTGACCTGAATCTGCTTTTCAAGCGTTATCCTGTATCCTCGCGCTTTCAACCGATAACCAAGGTCGATATCTTCAATTGAAGGTTGTTTGTAACGTTCATCAAATCCGTTTGCTTCAAGAAAAATCACGCGTCTGACTGCTCCACAGGCTCCCCAAAAAGTTGAGGCATCTTTGCGGGCAGTCTGGTGAGTAAAGTGGTGGAGAAGGTTTCGATACTGTGAAATGAAACTTTTTTCTGTTGGCTTATTATCGTAAGAACCTATAGCTGCTGCCACATTGGGAGATCGGTCAAAAATCTTCCCAATCATTTTTATGATGTCTGGTTGTACTAGTACATCAGCATCAATGAAAAGGAGAATCTCGCCACAGGCAGATTCAGCTCCTATGTTACGAGCACGGGCTGGACCGCCAGTGTCCTCCAGAACAATAGTAGTAAAACCTTTTTCTTGAGCCAAACGCCATGAGGCGTCTGACTGGCCATCAGCAACAACAATAATTTCAAGCGGGGCAGGAGAACACTTTTCCAGAGAGTCGAGGCACAATTTGAATTTGTCCCCGCCATTAAACACTGGGATAACTATGGAAACAGTATTGTGGTTAACCTCGGTCATGTTTTCCGGTCTGATAGTAGCAGATTTATATACTTTGTATACTCGTAGGTATGTTTAGTCACTATCTTGCTTACGTTTAGAATAAAGCAAAAGCATCAAACAAACTGCTTAAATGAAAAAATCACAATTCTACTATTTGAGCCCATTTACATTTTCTGAGAAAATGAGTGTTCTATATAGCCGCTACACTCACCTAATGTCCAACTCATGATACCCAGCATCGTCAAAGGAAAGGCTTTCAAATATTCCCTAAAATATTTTCTGTTGCGAATGTTAATATAAATATTTTTGGTCAATATCTTTAAAGCCAATGCTGGTGATAGTGTAATATAGGTCAACGTTTTAATAATGTTAAAATTTCTACTTTTAACCCGCACTCTGGCAAAGGAACGTCCATGATCGAATTCATGGAGTAAGAATTTCGAGAGCGCTGTTATGTTTTTATGATAAATGAGGATGGATGGAGCAAAAAGCAGCTTGTGCCCTTTTTCATTTATGCGCCAATGAAACTCTGTGTCGGAGCAATAAGTTCCTTCGATAAAGGTACCATATGTCTGAAATATCTCTTTTTTGTAGGTCATACTTGCTCCAGCTATGTCAAGCATCTGCCGACTTTTGCTCGCCGGTTTCCACTGACTGAATTCCGTGAAATAAGCCGCCCAACCCACATAGCTTTCAGG
The DNA here is from genome assembly GCA_965366875.1 of uncultured Desulfobulbaceae bacterium. Taxonomy (GTDB): domain Bacteria; phylum Desulfobacterota; class Desulfobulbia; order Desulfobulbales; family Desulfocapsaceae; genus MADRE3. The sequence continues at coordinate 28,088 of CBDUGK010000009.1, forward strand.
GTTAGCATTTCCGATGGCACCGCCAATCGCGGGGTGCGAAGTCTGGTGAGCCTTGATGATTTCAGCTAGCCAATTTTCTGCTGCAAGGCAATCAGCATCAATGAAGGCAACCACATCGGCCTTGGATTGGGCAATTGCTATATTTCTTGCATCTCCGCAATATTTTCTAGTGTTGTAGGCAAATAGCTTTACTTCAGGAAATTCGGTTTGTATCAATTCGGCCGTTCCATCAGTTGAGCTATCCACGACTATGATTTCAAATGGAATATCAGTTGCTTGCGATTTTAATGATTCTAGGCAAGCTGTAATTGTGGGACGGGCGTTTCGTGCTGCAATAATAATGGATACATCAGGGTTTGCTGGCATATATCACCCGGATTCTAACGCAGAACCATACGGTTTGACTTTTGAAGGATTTTCGGGGTTGGCAAACAGTTTAGCATACGTTGGGTTAAACAAAACCTCTGCAATGGTCTCATTCCAGCAGTTGCCACCCTCAAACGCATAGCCACAATTTGCGCAAAGCGTGATCCCTTGCCAATCATTTCGAAAGGTGTCACGGAGCTTTTGGTAGCTTTCTCCAAACCAAATAGCTTTGAAAGACTGTTTTTGTAAGCTCCCAAAAGAGTAGCGGTCATTATAGTCGTACGTACAGGGGAAAATACCGCCATCCCAATGGACAGCCGGCGAATTCCACAAATTTTTGCACGTTGGTGTCCGTCTTACTCTTTCGGGTCGACCATCATGAATATTGTACTTGAAACGTCTATATTTTTCGTTCTCAGGTATATAGGCATCGTATTGATTCTGCTTAGAAGACCGATTCTCATGATAGGTATCATTGGAATATGGATTCAGGGTTTTGATACTCAAAACATCCAGATTCATTGAACGAGCAAAATCCTTGAGTGCGGGGATTTCATGTTCGTTATGCTTCATTGCGATGAAACGGAAATTGATGAGCGGTAGGTCAGAATTATGATCTCTCTTTGCAGTCTGTATATTTGCAATACCCTGTAAGGCCTGTTCTAGGTTGCCTGATTTTCGATATTGTTCATAAGTCTGTTGAGTTATTCCATCGACTGCAATGATTAGCGAATTGATACCTGATTCAACGAGTTTATTGGCATTTTCCCGATCAGTGAAAAGATGTCCGTTAGAGCTTGAAACAACTTTTATTCCATTATCCCGTGCATAAGATATCATTTTATAAATGTTGGGGTTCAGGAATGGTTCACCCCAATCCCACATTAAGACCAAAAGCGCATAGTCCTTGATTTCATCGATGAGTTTTTTGAAGAGATTGTATTCCATATGTCCGGATGGCCTGTCCATTCCCTCGGTGACTGGGCAGAGAGCACAGCGCAGGTTACAAAATGTGGTAGGTTCAATAAGGAAATGGGTTGGTAATCCCCATGGTTTTTTTCGTTTTAAAGTGATGGAAGTTTCGAGCAAAATCCAATTAATGATCTTTTTATAAGAAAGGTTGTTAAAATGGTACGGTATGCTGTCACATTCAAATGAAATTTTCCGAGTGATAAGAGCTGATACAGCTTTAGTGAATTTTTTTAATACCATTTTCATTTTTTCCTAAGGGATTCAGAGGAAATACGGAGTTACTAAACCACGCCGCAAAGAAACCAGATACATTGGCAAGTTGAGAACAAAGGAGCAAGAGCGTATATTTTACAGCTTTTAGATTTTGGTAGTGCTCAAAGGGAGATGATATGAGTCTGAGGTAAAAGTTGGGCATTGAGTAAGAGATATGGTTCTTTAAGTTTTTCAGGGTAAGCCGACGAAAGTGAAACGTGCCGGATCCATACATGAAATGGAGTTTCAAAAAAGAAAGAAAATTGAGGTAGTGAAAGTGAGAAACTCTGGCTGTTTTAGCTTCAACGAATGTTGACTTTTCTAGAGCCCAGCGACAGCAGAACTCTCGATCTTCGCCAAAGTATAAAGATGGGTTAAAGCCACCAAGCTCAAGAAACTTCGTTCTGGGAACAAGCATATTATTGGTTGGAAAAAAACCACCGAGATGACATTGAGGACTATAGTTTTCCAACAGATAATCAATTAACATCTGGGTCGCTTCTGAATATGGGTTGTTTTTCAGTCCATTTATAGTGCATCCACCTAACAGAGACTCGGGATACTTTATGGTTAATTTTTGATAATGTATTAACCAGCGAGTATCCGGTAAACAGTCGTCATCAATGAAGACAAGGAATTCCCCAGATGCCAATCTGGCTCCTTCGTTTCGAGCTTGAGCTGGTCCGCAATTTTTATCCTGGCGCAGAACCGTTAAGCGATAATTATATTTATTGTTTTCTGCCTTGACTGGTTGCATAGAACCGTCATCCACAACGATAACTTCAAATGATGGAGAGTCTTTACATAGCTTGTCAATGCTGGCAAGGAGTGATGTAATTTGCTTCTCTCTGTTATAAGTGGGAATTATTATTGTAAATTGTACCATGAGATCAAAGGCTCAATGGCAAAGAGTCTTTTTTATGTAATCAATATCATTATGGTAAACCAGCAAATCAGGGTTGACCATGAGTTGGTGAAGCTGGTGGTCAGCATTTCCTTTACCGATGAAGTAACCGACCATTTCTCCAAGCGCTCCTGAACAGAGGCATAGACACATTGGTGGCAAGGCAAAAGCCCTTGTCTTGATTGGCAGCTTAACGTGTCTGCATAAACTCATGATCCTCCAAAAGCGGATAAAAGGTATCAATGGTGAACCAAGCGTGTAAACAATTCTTTTGGCTCGTTGCTCTCGTTTAAACCGGCAGGCAGCAAAGAGCCTTGAATTCAAAAAATATTCTTGCAGAAGAATTGATAGTCGTGATGGCCCCAAATGATAAATCCTTGCTGATTCAAGAAGTCTGAGTTTGTAACCCTTAGATATCAGCTCCCAGTGGAAAACACTCTCCGCTTTCAATTTCTCAGAAAGTGACTCTTGATGAGCAGAGAGGATTTTTTTTGAATAGCAGGACTGATTGGCAGGCAGATGTTCATTGCAGTCCTCAGCCCTTGCAAAACCCCACTGTCCATAAAATACAAGATATCCCCCCCAACTGACATGTGAAACCGGATTTGCGTTAAGAACAATCGGGCCGACGACTGGATGTTTTCCACTTTTGTGAATTAATAAAATGTTTTCCAGGCAGTCCACAGCCGGGTACGAGTGGTCCTCTAAGAACATTACAAAAGGAGCGGACGAGTGGGATATACCTACTGCTTTATGTTCTCCTTCATTTAGGTTTTCATCGATTGGTATAATTTTATAATCAAACAGACCTGCGAATTCCTCTTTTCCGATATCATTTAAACCCGGTAAGCAAGACACCAGAATGAGTTCAATTTGTGAAACGATAGTCTGCCTTCGAAGTGACTTAAACACCAGGCGGAGGCTTTTGGATATCCTGGAAACTTTTATAACGACAGATATCTGAGGGGTTGGGTCAACCATAGATTATTCTTAAATATTTGTTTAGAGTCCGTCTTCTGCCCGAGAGAAAAAAGTTATCTGTCAGAAGTCTTGTTAAAATAAAATGCTTGCGCATTTGCATCAAGACCGACATTGCCACCAACAAATCCATTGCTGCACTGATTACAAATTTTGGTAGTTAGCCAGTCTCTTTTGAACCCCTGTCTTAAATTTTTATACGCTGTTCCCCTCCAGATGCTTTTTATGGATTCCTGTTTCAAATCCCCCAATGGACGTTGCGCCTTATAATCCATAAAACAAGAGCAAACTTTGCCGTCCCAGTGGACAGTAGGGCAATTCCATAAGTTTTTACAAGGATTTTTCTGTACACGCATTAACTGGTTACGATTGTTGCGTATTGGCAATTGGAACAGTTTTTCATCTGGGATAAAGCAGTTATCAGGCTCTGTTATAGTATCAAAATCAGAAACTGAATGGAATTTTCTCAGGGTAAGGATGTCCACGCCCAATTCCTTTGCAAACTCAATTGTCAGAGGAATTTCATGTTCATTAAACTTATTTACAATAAATCTGAGATTAATCTGTGGGAGCAATTTCTCCTGTCTCTCTCTTTCTTGGAGGACATTGCGTATTCCTTTGAGAGCAATTTCCAGCGTCCCGGATTTGCGAAATTGCTCGTATGTCTTTTGCTCCAACCCGTCAATTGAGAAAACAAGTCCATCCAGATTTGATCTCACGGCATTAGCTGCATGCTCCCCGTTCGCGAAGAGGTGACCATTGGTACTTGCCAAAACTTTAATACCCCTGTCCGTCGCTAGCCTGATCATGTCATAGGCTCGTGGATGAAGAAAGGGCTCGCCCCAGTCCCAGAAAAGCATCGCGAGAAGATAAGGGTCTAGATCATGTATGAGCTTTTCAAAGAGGCTAAAATCCATATCTCCAATACTTCTGTCTAAACCTTTCGACACTGGGCAGGCTGGGCAATTTAGATTGCAGCGATTGGTAGGTTCAACTTGAATAATGGTTGGATATCCCCATGGTCTGGAGGGTTTCACTAGAACGGAACTTTCAGTTTTTATCCAATTTAGAATTGTCTTGTATTTTACGTTTTGACAAGTGAAGGGAACCAAATCAATGTTAAAATCGATGGTCTTTGAACTCAGTGCCCTGAGAACTTTGAATATTTCGTTCCTCATAAGGTTGACAGGAAGATTATTGCAGCCAGGTTGAGAGGTCCCTTTGAATGAGATGTTGTAATTGAAGAATATCCGGGCGATATTGACGTATCATTTCTCTCCGAAGAGATGGATTACAATTCTGAGGTTTCATTATGATCCTGCCTAAATAACTTACAATTCTAGGGGATACTCTTTTTTCTACAAGTAGACGCAGGGTATGCCACTGTTTTAAAAATGATTTTATCGCATCATTGCGCCATACACCTGAGGTATTGTATTTTATTGAGATGTCAGGCTCAAAGGTTTCATCAACTTCTAGAAAGGTGAATATTTCTTGAAGCAGTTTAATCGGTTCATTCTTTAGATCGTCAAATAATAGAATTTTGAATTGGCCTTCTTTGAAAAACTTTAGATAATAGCTCAATTGTTTGAAATAAAAGCCTTTCCCGAGATATTTGTAGCGGTATCCGAATTTGTCTATCACGCGATTGCGCTCTTCTTTCAGTGCTATTTCCAATGTCGGCAATTCCTCAACGAACATCTTTTTATTGTAGAGGAAATGGGAGTAGGCCCGTTCCGCCGGGTCACGGAGAATAGCAATTAATTTTACATTGGGAAGCAACTCCTTTATCCTTGCCGGTGCTCTAAGGCAGTCCAGGTATGACGTTGTTGCTTCACCGATTGCTTTCTCATCTCTTACTTGTTGAAAAAGCAATTCATAGTCTCTGTAGGAACAGACCCTGTTCGGGAATAGTTTTTTGGTTTCTTTACAGTTTACAGTATCTCCAAATGACATGTATCCAGGTTCCTTGTTTGGACTCATAAAAATTGCAGGATGCTGATTTAAGTAGTTGTAAAGCGATGTTGTACCGGCTTTCATGGCGCCAGTAATAAGAAAATTTGGTAAAGTCATCGCAGATCAATGCTCTTTCTAATAATCTACTCTTCAAACCAGTGATTACCGTTCATGTAGCAAAACTGTTATCATCTTGTATGACTGAAACAGTTTAAGAAAACCAGGAGGTAATCAACCCTACAAGCTTATGAGTAGTAAACCCGATTTGCTTATAGTTGCCAAGGGCGGTGTTATCATTCTTGTTGGCGTCATGATCGAGAATATACTCCGCTTGCCTGTAGGAATCCTTTTGGCTCGTTTTCTCGGGCCCGAGAAACTGGGATTTTACCAGATTACCGTCAGCACAGTAATGGTTCTTGCGGGTATTTCTATTTTGGGATTCCGCATGAGCCTTATTCGTTTTATTCCTGTTTACATCAGCAGTGGTGATCTGAGCGGACTCTTGGGGGTAGTCAGGATGGGGATCATTTTACCACTCATTATTTCTATCCTTTTGGGTACAGCACTCTTCATATTTGCCCCTACCTTGGCGATCGTTGTTTACGGAGAACGAAATCTAATTCCTTTGTTTAGAGCTGCCTCGCTTATTGTTCCTGTTTGGGTCCTTGTCTCAGTTGCAGAAGGTATTATTCAGGGACACCAGAAGATGAATTACTTTGTCTTAGCAAAAAAAATATGCCAGCCGTCAGTTCGCCTTATCCTGATCGTTCTGTTTGTTCTGTCGGCTTTATTAACCCCGCTGACAGCTTTATATTCTCTTGGTATATCAGCTCTCTGTGTCGCCTTTCTAATGTTTTACTGGCTGGTAAAATTAGGTCTGTTGAGAGGTGGTGAGATTCGTTATGACATTCGAAACATCGGCCAATTTGCGATTCCCATTTATATCTCAAATCTTCTGATGTTTATTGGGCCGAATGTAAAACTGCTCTTGATTGGATTACTGGCTACTTCAGTTGAGGTTGGTATCTACACTCCTATATACGAAATATCATTGATGGCCGCACTTGTCTATAATTCCATCATAATTGCGGCATCCCCAAAAGTTGCAGAGTTGCATTATCAGGGTCACAGACAACAATTAGAGGACTTCTATAAAATTTTGTCTAAATGGATAATGATAGTTAATCTCCCCGTATTTTTAATTATTATTATTTGGACAAAACCATTACTTATGATTTTCGGTGTGGGTTTTCTAGCTGGAACACCCGCCTTAAAAATTATGGCAATCGCAGGGCTGATAAATCTAACTATAGGCCTCTCACCCGTTTTCATTTCCATGACAGGTAATGCTAACCTGAAACTCATTAACACATGTTTACTTTATATCATAATGTTTGGTCTTGACTGGTACTTTATTCCTTTGTGGGGGCTGACAGGAGCAGCACTTTCTTTTCTCATCGCGATGTCAGTGGTCAGTATTATAGCTGTTTACCAGGTATTTAACTTGTTCAACATTCATCCTTTCACGTATGAATATTTTAAGCCAATCACTGGATGTTGCATTGCGCTTGTTGTGATCTGGACCATTTCCAAACTCATCTTTTTGGAAACGCTATGGCTCCAGACGCTTCTAGGCATAATCGTATTTTTGTCTGTTTATGGCACTACAATTATCACTTTTGGTTTTAAAAGAGAGGAAAGGGAAATTGCCGTTAATTTGCTTTCATCTATAAGAACATATATGTGTAAAAAGTAGCTTAAAAGGTGATAAACAATCGTTTCTTCTTTAGAATATGTTTCCCGATTTCGATAAGTTCAGGAACCTTTACCAGATGTTTTTCTGGTTCAGTCAGAGGGGTGATACAATATCTTTGCAGGCGTGAAAATAAAGTTCGTTGTAGCCTTCCAATCAACCATGGTATCTATTCCTTGAGCTTATATTGCCTCTCCTTTGTTATTTTGTTGGGAAATAAACCAGAATAGCAAAGACCATAAAAGTGAGTAATTTCAGAATATTAAGTTTTTTATGGCTTTTTTGTAATTCGAAACCATTTTTTCTTTTCGAGTTTTGCAAGAAGCTCAGAAAGAAAACGCTAAGATGCTATTGCAAAGAACAGGCGAAGGCTTCAAAACAATCTTAAAGGACATGGACCGTAATGAAAACGATCGGTATTTATCTTTTTAGCAACGTTGAAGTTCTTGATTTTACAGGTCCTTTTGAGGTTTTCGCAACAGCCCAGCGTCTCCAGGCAATGATGAGTGACAACCCGAATAATAAATTGTTCAATGTTGTAACAATTGCAGAGGAAAAAACAAAGGTAGTTGCCCAGAGCGGCCTACAGGTATTACCCTCATATTCGATTGAATATCACCCCCACCTCGATGTGCTCATTGTCCCGGGCGGTGTGGTGACGGCGGAGATGAATAAGCAGCAGGTGCTTTCCTGGCTCAGTTCAACAGCCGAGCGGGCAGATATTACGGCCTCGGTCTGTACCGGCGCTTTTTTGCTGGCCAGGGCCGGCCTTCTCGACGGTATGGAGGTGACCACCCACTGGGAAGATATTGCCGAGCTGCGGCAATCCTTTCCCGGGCTCACCGTCAAGGAAAATGTGCGCTGGATCGATAACGGCCATATTGTCACTTCAGCTGGAATCTCGGCAGGAATTGACATGAGCCTTCATCTTGTTGCCCGGCTGGCTGGAAAAGATCACGCGGAAAAAACTGCCCGGCAGATGGAGTATAACTGGCAGAGTGACTGAGGCTGACAGGTTGCTGGCTGATGTTGTTGGAGTTATCCGATCCTGGAGCACATTTTTTGTACTTCCTCAGCTATTTTTCTCCTGAGGTGGGGCGGTTGGAGCACCTGAGCCTGTGAACCGTACTGCAGGATTTTCATGATTATCTCACGGTCATCGCGGACCGGCAGCTTCAACAGAATTCCCTCCTTCTTCTGCTCGATGACCTGATCCTTGTGCCAGAACTGGTTTTTTATCAGCTGGGCGGCATATCCGGTAAACAGTATTTCAGCATCATAGAGGGGGCGGCCCTTGAAGATGCCAAACGAGTGGTCGAGCTCTTCTGGAACAGTCCTGTCGGTGATGGTGCCTTTCTCTCCAGGCCTTGCCTCCAGGATGCGCGCCAGGTGAAAAATACGGTAATCCTTACGGAGTGTGCACCAGGCCAGGAGATACCAGCGTCCCTGGTAATTGATCAGCCTGAGCGCTTCAACAACCCGTGCCGTTTTTTGCATCTGAAGAGACTGGTAGGTAATCTCCAGCTGGTATCTCTTGACGATCGCCTCGATGATACAATCAAATATTGCTGGATCAGGGTATTCAACCTCGATCCATTCACACTGGATATTCTCGGTGATAAGGCTGCTGCCCTGGGGGATCATGCTGATGAGTTTATCCTCCAGCTGCCTGATCTCGGGGAGACTGCTGAGTCCGGTCTCTTCTGCCAGCCTGTTAAGGATTCCAAGCAGAAAAACGATCCGGGGAGTGTTTGCAAACGGCAAGTTAAATGAGCTGTCCGAGTAGTAAAAGCCGTTTTTAGCCGGGTTAAACTCCAGCGGCGCCAGCAGCCGGTCGCGCAGGTAGGCGATGTCACGCTTGGCGGTGGGGAGGGAAATTTCAAATTCCCGCATCAGCGTGCGGGAGTTTGGAAAGCGGTCGCGCAGCAATTCATCGTGGAAAAAATAGATGCGCTCCAGAAGACTCATGCCAGAAGATCAGCGGGCCTGGCGTCGATGTTTGACCGGAGGTATTTTCATCTGCTCCCGGTATTTGGCTACGGTACGGCGGGCAATCTGGATATTGGTGTCGGCCAGCTTGGAGGCGATGGCGTTGTCACTGAGCGGTTTGCTCTTGTCTTCATCCTGAACCATCTGCCGGATACGGGTCTTGATCGACTCTGAAGCAAGGGCTTCGCCGCCTTCACGTGGAATCGCGGTGGAAAAGAAGAACTTCAGTTCATAGATGCCCTGCGGCGTGTGTGTGTACTTGTTTGAAGTGACCCTGCTGATCGTTGATTCGTGCATGCCGATATCCTCAGCCACATCTCGTAATATCAGGGGTTTGAGGTAGGCCGCACCGCGCTCGAAAAAGTCATACTGAAACCTGAGGATGCTCTCCATCACCCGGTATATGGTGCGCTGGCGCTGGTGGATTGACTTGATGAACCACTCGGCGCTTTTCAGTTTTTCAGCAATGTAGCTTTTCGAGGCTTTTGGGGTATCGAGGCTGCTGTCCTGCATTAATTCCTGGTAATAGCTGGACAATTTCAGACGCGGCAGGTCATCGTCGTTGAGCCGTATGACATATTCACCATCAATTTTCCTGACATAGACGTCCGGAACGACATAGTTGGTCGCTTCTTCGGCGTATGGCAGTCCCGGGAACGGGGTCAGGTTGGAGGTGATGAATTCGATTGCCTTGATAACCTCAGCGCGCTTTTTCCCGGTCTTTCTGACCAGAGATTTGTAGTTTCTGGTCTCCAGCAGACCCAGATGGATGGAGACGATTTCGGCGGCAAGTGAATCAGCCATCCCCAGCCGTTCGAGCTGGAGTTTCAATGATTCACTGACATTTCTGGCGGCGATTCCGGGAGGGTCAAGTTCCTGAATCACTTCCAGGATATAGTCGGCATCGTCATAGGCACAGCCGGTTTTTTCAACGATTTCCTCAAGAGTCGTTTCCAGAAATCCGTAGCGATTGAGGTTGCCGACGATGAAAAGGGCGATATCCCGCTCTTCACTCTCCAGCTCAGAGTGGGCAAGCTGCCATTGAAGATAGGCGGAGAGGCCTGGTTTTTCAGAAATAAAGTCGAACTGGCTCGGGGCGTCAGCAGGCGGGATTTCCCGGGCAAAAGAGAAATTGGAGTCGAAATTATTGGCGTACTCCTCCCAGTTGATCTCGTTCATGTTGTCTGACGTGGCAACCTTGGCGGTCACGTCCTGTTCCTGGGAGTTGTTGCTGTCTGGGTCTACGGTCGTAGAAAGACCGTAATTTTTCTCGTCCTCGCCGGTGATCGGGGATAACTCGATCTCCAGGGCGGGGTTCTGCTCAATCTCTGCCTGCAGGGCATCGGTGAGTTCCAGCCGGTTGAGCTGGAGAAGCTTGATGGCCTGGCGCAACTGGGGTGTCATTACCAGTTTTTGCGTCAGTTTTAATTGTTGCCTGAGTTCAAGTGCCATAGAAGCCTGATTTACATGTGGAAATTTTCGCCAAGGTACATTTTGCGAGCAACCTCGCTCTCGATAATATCATTGGCGACACCGCTTGTTAATATTGCCCCGTTGTTCATGATATAGGCAAAGTCACAGACCTGCAGCGTCTCACGGACATTGTGATCTGAAATGAGAATGCCAATACCCCGGCCCTTTAACGAACGGATGATCTTCTGCAGCTCCCCGACGGCCAGCGGGTCAATTCCGGCAAATGGTTCATCCAGAAGAATGAATCGCGGCCTGGTGGCAAGCGCCCTCATGATCTCGACCCTGCGCCGCTCCCCGCCGGACAGGGCATGACCCTTGTTGTCCCTGAGGTGTTCAATCTGCAGATCATCAAGCAGTTCATCTATGCGGTTGCTGATCTCGTTGTTGGAAAGCCCGAGTGGTTCGAGAACAATGCGTAGATTTTGCTCAACGGTCAGTTTTTTAAATACAGACGGTTCCTGGGCAAGGTAGGAAATTCCTTTCAAGGCACGCTTGTGGATCGGCAGGTTGGTTATGACCTCGCCGTCAAGCAGGATATTTCCCCGGTTGGGTCGTATGAAACCGGCAATCGAGTAAAATGATGTTGTTTTGCCGGCCCCATTTGGCCCCAGGAGTCCGACGACAACGCCGGTATTGACCTGCAGACTGACCCCGTCAACCACCGTTCGGCTGCCATATTTTTTGACAATATTTTTCGTTTCAAGCAGTGACATATGAATACCCGGCTGCATGGCGCTACGGCTTTCGCCGAAGCATCCTTACTGCTGGAGAATCCTCATTTGTACCCGTGATTTTTTCTCTTCCTTCTTCTCGCCGCCAACCGTTACCGACGTTCCGCCGACGACCTCGGAGCGTCCTTCATCCATGTAATAGATGATTTTGTCGCCGCTAACCATATTTTGATCCTGCCAGGCTTTTGCATTTCCGGTCAGGACGACCTGCTGTTTTTCCGAGAGGTAGATCATCGTGTCTGAAGTCCCGAGCCAGTCAGTTCTGGTTATTTCCACGTTTCCTTCGCAGATCAGTTTTTCGACCTGCTGCGTGGTGTCAGCTGGTTTTTTCTCATCCTGCTTGTAGTATACGGTCATCTTGTCGGAGCGGATTCGCAGGTCTCCCTGTTTGGCATCGACATCTCCGGTAAAAAGAACGGCATTATTTTTTCCAGTCGAGCTCATGCGATCTGCTTCAATGAAAATGGGAGCATCATCGCCGAGCACCTGGAGGGGCAAAAACGTGATGCAGCAGAAAGTCAGTAAAATATTAAAATTAATTATTATTTTAAAAGTACCCATGAAAATCTCCGAAATCTGAATCTCCTGGCAACCGGTTGCCTCTGCAAATACCGAGCCTGTTATAGCCTACCATGTAATGAAAGTAAAGCAAAGGTATATTAGGAGCACTCAAAGAGTGCTTTACTTACCAGAAGCGAGTCATTAAAATGAACAGGATTAAATAGTTGTTCAGACAGGTACCTGGCTGATATAAAAGATAAAAAACAGATACTGCGCAGCTGATTTGAAACGGCTGCCGCATGAGGGACAGCAGAGATGAAAGAAAGTATAGAGCGTGCCAAAGTCCTGGTGGAATCGCTTCCCTATATACAGGAGTTCCGGCACAAGACGGTTGTTATCAAATATGGCGGCCATGCCATGGTTGATGAGAACCTCAAACGGCAGTTTGCCCTTGATGTCATCCTTCTCAATCATATCGGAGTCAATGTCGTCATCGTCCATGGCGGGGGTCCCCAGATAAACGATCTGCTCGACCGGCTGAACATAAAACCCAGTTATGTCCAGGGGATGCGAATTACCGATGGTGAGACCATGAATGTCGTGGAGATGGTACTGGTCGGAAGAGTGAACAAGGAAATCGTCGGGCTCATCAATCACAACGGTGGAAGAGCCGTCGGGCTTTCCGGGCGGGATGGTGATCTGGTCTGTGCTCAAAAAATGCATGTCAGCATCAGTCCGGAAAAAGCGCGCCCTGAAAACGTGCCGCCTGAAATCATCGATCTTGGCAGGGTCGGCGAGGTAACCAGAATCAATGCAGACGTTCTGACCACACTCGAGCGTGAGGATTTTATTCCGGTTATCGCTCCGGTCGGAGTCGGTGAAGACGGGCAGGCTTACAACATCAATGCCGACCTGGAGGCCGGGGCAATCGCCGGCGCTTTAAACGCCGAGAAGCTGATTCTGCTGACTGATGTTGAAGGAGTAAAAGACAAGAACGGAATATTGATCAGGTCGCTGCATCACGAAGAACTCGACAGCTTGATCGCCGAGGGCGTTATTGCCGGCGGCATGATCCCGAAGGTAAACTGCTGCCGGGAGGCCTTGAAAAAGGGTACACGCAAAACCTATATCGTCGACGGCAGGCTGGAGCACGCCATTCTGCTCGAGATGTTTACCCACGAGGGTGTGGGCACGGAGATAATATAATGGGCCGGTTAAACGACGAACTCAAGAAACGGGCGGACGATGTCTTTATCGGCACCTATCTCCGCTATCCGGCTGCAATGGTCTCCGGCAGCGGCTGTGTTCTCAGAGATGCCGACGGCAAAGCCTATCTGGATTTTTTGTCGGGCATTGCGGTCTGCAGCCTTGGCCATTGCCACCCGGCAGTGAGCGAAGCGATAAAAAACCAGGCTGAAACACTTGTCCATGTTTCAAACCTTTACTACATGGAACCGCAGACAGCGCTTGCCGAGCTTCTCGTTGCCAACAGCTTCGGTGACAAGGTCTTTATGGCCAACAGCGGAGCCGAGGCCAATGAGGCGGCGATTAAACTGGCGCGAATCGCATCGCCCGGGGAGCGTTACGAGATCCTGACGCTTGACGGTTCCTTTCACGGCAGGACCCTGGCGACGCTGGCGGCAACGGGCCAGCCGAAATTTCACCGAGGATTCGAACCGCTGCCCCAGGGCTTTCGGCATATAGCCTTTGCTGACCCGGAAGCCCTCGAGAAAAGCATATCGCCAATTACCTGCGCAATCATGTGTGAACCGCTCCAGGGAGAAAGCGGGGTGCGGCCGCTTGCCCCAGATTATCTGCAGAAAATAAGAGCGCTGTGCGACCGGCATGATCTCCTGCTGATCTTCGATGAAGTCCAGACCGGAATGGGGCGGACGGGCTCCCTGTTTGCCTACCAGCAGTCGGGGGTCGTGCCTGATATCATGACACTGGCAAAAGCGCTCGGCAACGGCCTGCCCATCGGAGCCATGGTGACCACCAATAAACTTGCCGATTGCTTTGTTCCGGGAACTCACGGCACAACATTTGGGGGCAATCCTGTCGCGGCAGCGGCGGCGGTGGCAGTCATGAAGGTAATGCTTGCAGATGGCTTCATGACCTCGGTCCGGGAGAAAGGGGAGTATCTGAGCAGAGCTCTTCGCCTGCTGGTCGAGCGCTTTCCGGATTTTGTAGCAGGAGTGCGGGGGCTCGGGCTGCTCAGGGGACTGGTCCTGAGTGCGGCCGGAGCAGAACGGGGAAGCGATATCGTCAAGGCCATGTTTGAGCGCGGGTATCTCATTAATTTTGCAGGTAATGAGGCGCTGCGCTTCGCCCCGCCGTTGATCGTCAGCCGTGATGAAATTGATGAGCTTGTCGGTGTGTTGAACGATGTTCTCGCTGAGTTTTTCAGCTGATTTGTGGAGAAAATGGCTGGATCACCGGGCTACCTGGCTGAAACCTTTTGCAAAGAGCTGCGGTTTTATGTAACTATACGTGTTTTCTTTGCCGTGAGGCAACGAACCAGGAACTCGGGCTTATTCACGTAACGCTGCCTGGGCAACATCCGGAACTGGATTCTCCCCTGCAGACGGCGGATGATAACGGTTCGGTTTTACTATCGAGGAGTACTATGGATGTCAATAAAATTGTACTGGCCTACTCTGGTGGGCTTGATACTTCTGTTATTCTGAAATGGCTGGCGGAGCAGTATGAGTGCCCGGTTATTGCCTACTCTGCCGACATCGGCCAGGTGGAAGACTGGGACGCGGTGACTGCCAAAGGTATGGCCACCGGGGCGGAGAAAGTCATTATATCGGACATGAAAGAAGCGTTTGTCAGGGATTACATCTTCCCGGCGTTTCGGGCTAATGCCATTTATGAAGGGTCGTACCTGCTCGGGACGTCCCTTGCCAGGCCGATTATCGCCAAGGAGCAGGTCCGTATCGCTCACCAGGAAGGCGCTGATGCGGTGAGCCATGGAGCTACCGGGAAAGGCAACGACCAGGTTCGTTTCGAGCTTGGCTATATCGGACTTGACCCGGCCCTGAAGATAATCGCCCCGTGGAGGATCTGGGACCTCAACTCCCGCCGGACACTTGTCGAGTATGCTCAGAAGCACAATATTCCGGTACCGGTGACGAAAGAAAAGCCCTACAGTTCGGATGAGAATCTGCTGCATATCAGCTTTGAGGGCGGAATTCTTGAGGATCCGTGGACTGAACCGGATGAGGCGATGTTCACGCTGACGGTTTCACCGGAAAACGCTCCTGATACGCCGAGTTATATCGAACTGGAGTTTGAAGGCGGGAACCCCGTTGCGATTGACGGGCAGAAAATGGAACCGCTGCCGCTGTTCTCAAAGCTCAATGCATTAGGCGGTGCCAATGGCATCGGGCGTCTTGACATGGTGGAGAACCGCTATGTCGGCATGAAGTCCCGCGGAGTCTACGAGACCCCGGGTGGGACGATATTGCGCGCGGCCCATCGCGATCTTGAAACCATCACGCTTGACCGGGAAGTCATGAAGATCAGGGATTCGCTGATCTCAAGATATGCCGAACTGGTCTACAACGGTTTCTGGTTTTCACCGGAGCGGGAACTGTTGCAGAAGACCATGGACGAGACCCAGAAGACAGTCAACGGCACCGTCCGCTTGAAACTCTACAAGGGGAACTGCACCCCGGTCGGCAGAAAGTCTCAGCACTCTCTCTACCAGGAAAGCTTTGCCACCTTCGAGGAGGATGCGGTTTACAACCAGGGCGATGCAACCGGTTTTATCCGCCTTAACGGCTTGCGCCTAAGGATTCAGGCACTACAGGGTAAATAATCATGGCAACGCAGAAGAGCGGCGGTTCGGATAAATTGTGGGGAGGACGTTTCGAAGCGGCTACAGCCCGGTCGGTTGAAGCGTTCAGCGCCTCAATTCATTATGATTCAAGACTCTATAAATACGATATCGCCGGCAGCAAGGCCCATGCGGCGATGCTTGCCGACAACGGTATCCTGTCGCGCGAGGAGCTGAGTGCCATCATTGACGGCCTGACATCAATCGAAGCTGAGATTGACAACGGAACCTTCACCTTTCGCCGCGAGCTTGAAGATATTCACATGAATATTGAAAAAGCGCTGGTCGACAGGATCGGTCCGGCCGGAGCCAAGCTTCATTCGGCACGGAGCAGGAACGACCAGATTGCCCTTGATCTCAAGCTCTACCTGCGGGACCAGAGTGACCGCCTGATCATGCTGCTCGAGCAGCTGCAGAAGGCTTTTGTGCTGCTGGCACGGACCTATCTTGGCGCCGTAATGCCCGGATACACCCATATGCAGCGCGCCCAGCCGGTCCTGCTCTCCCACCATCTGCTGGCCTATTACGAAATGTTTCGCCGTGACAGTGACCGGTTTCGTGATTGCCGCAAGCGGCTCAATCTGAGCCCGCTTGGCTGCGCCGCCATGGCCGGCACCGGCTTGCCGATTGACCGGGAGCAGGTGGCCGAGACGCTTGGCTTTGACGGGGTGACCGCCAATTCCATGGACAGTTCCGGAGACCGGGATTTCGTCATTGAGTTTGTCAGCTGCTGCACCTTTGCCCAGCTGCACCTCTCCCGTTTTTCAGAAGAGCTTGTTCTCTGGGCCGGCAGCGAGTTTGATTTCGTCGATATCGCCGATGAATTCTGCACCGGGTCTTCGATCATGCCGCAGAAAAAGAATCCGGATATCCCCGAACTGATCAGGGGCAAGAGCGGCCGGGTTGTCGGCAGCCTCATGTCCCTGCTCGTGCTTGTCAAGGGGTTGCCGCTTACCTATAATCGTGATCTCCAGGAAGATAAAGAACAGGTATTTGATGCAATCGATACTGTTTCCGCATCCCTGTCGATCATGGCGGAGCTCCTGGCAAACCTTGCGTTTAAAACAGACAACCTGTATCAAGCGACACAGAGCGGCTTTATTACCGCCACCGACCTGGCTGATTATCTGGTATTGAAAGATGTACCATTCCGGGAGGCACATGGTATAGTTGGCAGGGCAGTTGCGTATTGTCTTGAAAAGAAATGCGAATTAGGGGACCTGACAGTGGATGAGATGCATCTTTTCTCGCCGGTAATCGAGAAAGATGTGTTCGAAATATTGAGCGTGGAAGGCTCGGTGGACAGCCGCATATCAGTCGGCGGCACAAGCACGGTGCGTGTAGAAGAGGCGCTTGCTGTTGCTGAAAAACAAATGGGGATGGGCTAATGAAAATCGGATATGGTGCACGGGCTGCTGGTGCGGTTTTCTTGTTGACAGCGCTGCTGACAGCAGGAGGGTGTGGTTACAAGAGCGATCCGGTTCCTCCGGAAAGTGTTGTGCCAAGGGCAATCGACGATTTGAGATACAGTATTGATGAATCGGGCGTTCGCCTCTCATGGTCATATCCGACAAAAACTATCAAGGGAAGCGATCTCGTAGATGTTTCTTCGTTTGACATTTATCGGGCAGTCATCCCCTTGGCCGATATCTGCACGAGTTGTCCGATCCCTTTTGGAGAACCAATCCAGATCCCGGGGGGCATGACCTCTGAGGAAGGCAGGGTACGACCTGCGGAATACCGGACCTCACTGCTGCGTTCGGGTCACAAATATTTTTTCAAGGTGAGATCACGAAACAGCTGGTGGGCCGACAGTGCTGATTCAAACATCGTCTCCTTCCTCTGGCACATCCCGGCAGCCGCACCTGAAAATCTGGAGGTGGTTGCAGACGATTCACGTATTTCCCTGTCCTGGAAGCCGGTAGCGACCCTGATAGACGGCTCGGCCGTTGATGGAAAAATTTCCTACCAGGTGTTGCGCAGCCAGGGCGGAAAGGAGTTTGAAACAGTGCAATCGTCTGTTTCCCAGCCGGCATTTATCGACAGCCAGGTGGTCAACGGCCAGAAATATTTTTATAAAATCCAGAGCCAGCTGAGTTTTGAGGGTAATCTTGTCAATGGCGGAGTGAGCGAGATGGTCAGCGCTTCCCCGGTTGATAAAACGCCGCCGCCTCCTCCAGCCGGCGTGCGGGCGGTTCACACCGGTTCCGCTATAAAAGTTTTCTGGGATCCCTCAAGTGATCCGGCAGTTTCGGGTTACCGGGTATATCGCCGGCCGGCGGACAAAAAGAAGCCGGAATTAATTGGTGAGGTGAAAGCTGCTTTTACCTTATTTGTCGACAGCCAGCCGCCTGAAGGTGTGCGGGTGTACTACTCGGTTACCGCGATTGACCAGAACAAGATGGCGAACGAATCAGATTTTTCGCGGGAAGCAACAATCAGGTAAACAGGGTAAAAGGCACAGAGACAGGACCTGCGATGGAAATAGAGTTTCCGATACCGATAACAAAAATGAACGGCGCAGGAAACGACTTTGTCATTATTGACCACCGTCAGCAGTTCATCCCTGAGCGTTTACATGCCCAGTTTGCCCAGGCGGTCTGCAGGCGCAGTTTCTCTGTTGGTTCAGATGGCCTGATACTGATAGAAGACAGTGAAGAAGAAGATTTCAGCTGGCGTTTTTACAACAGTGACGGCTCCGTTGCCGAGATGTGCGGCAACGGTGCCCGTTGTGCGGCACGCTATGCCTACCGGCATGGTATAGCCGGCACGCAGATGACATTTCAGACCATTGCCGGCGTTATAGAAGCAGAAATCCTGGGAGAGCAGGAGCATGTCAGTATCAGGATGACGGATCCCAGCGATCTTGAAGTCCTTGATCCCATTCTGCTCGGAGATGAACGTTTTGTGATCTACTCGATCAACACCGGTGTGCCGCATGTGGTGATTTTTGTCGAATCCGGCAACGCACCTGTTGTTGAATGGGGACGCTCGATCCGTTATCATCGGCAGTTTGAGCCTGCGGGCACCAATGTCAACTTTGTCCGGGTAACGGCTGAAGATGATCTGCATGTCAGGACCTATGAACGGGGTGTGGAGGGTGAAACACTGGCCTGCGGCACAGGTGCGGTGGCTTCGGCGTTAATTGCTGCAGACCAGGGATTGGTCTCTTCTCCCGCCTACGTGACAACAGGAGGGGGAGAGCAGCTTGTCGTCCAGTTTGAAATGGACGAGGGCGCTTTTTCAGATGTGTACCTGCAGGGTGCCGCCAGGATCGTTTTCGAAGGAAACCTGCTGGCTGAGGCACTCCTGTAGGATGAAAACCGTAACGACGATAAAATCAAGATAGAGAAAAGAGGAAAAACATGCAGCGATTTCACGGTGCGATGACGGCATTGGTCACTCCGTTCATTGATGGAGAGCTTGATGAGCAGGGATTGGTTGAGCTGATTGAATTTCAGATTGAGGGTGGTATTCATGGAATCGTCCCCTGCGGGACGACCGGTGAATCCGCAACACTTGGTTTCTCCGAGCATAAACGGGTCATCGACCTCACGGTCAAAACCGTGGCCGGCCGTGTCCCGGTCATTGCAGGTACCGGCGCAAACAGCACCTCCGAGGCCATAGAGCTGACCGAGAGCGCCAAAGACAGCGGCGCAGATGCAGTCCTGTCCGTTGCCCCATACTACAACAAACCGAGCCAGGAAGGTCTCTATCAGCATTTCAAGGCGATAACGGATGCCGTCGATATTCCGCTGTTCCTCTATAATGTACCGGGAAGGACCGTCGTTCACATCCTGCCGCAGACGGTCGCCCGGCTTGCCGAAATTCCCAATATCATCGGTATCAAGGAAGCCTGCGCCAGCCTCGAGCAGATCAGTGATGTGATCAGGTTCTGCCCCGACGATTTCATCCTCGTTTCAGGAGACGATTTCACCTCTATGCCGACCGTATTCGTCGGCGGCAAGGGTGTCATTTCAGTGGTCTCAAATGTCGATCCGGCGGGTATGGCCCGGATTATGGAGGCTGCGCTCAGCGGTGATGTAAAAACTGCAAAAGAGGAACACTATCGACTCTTTCCGCTGATGAAACTGATGTTCATGTATCCAAGTCCTGCCGCTCCCAAAAAAGCGCTGCAGATGCTTGGCCGCATGAATGACTCAACTCCGCGCCTGCCGATGACCGGAGCAGATGAGGCGACCACCAGAGCCCTGCAGGAAGAGCTTGGCCGCCTTGGGATGTTATAAGACATCCTGCTGCAGACCAGGTAAAAACAGAAGAGACTGAGCATATGACACGGGTAATCATAGCCGGTGCCGCCGGCAGGATGGGACAGAAAATCGCCTCAATGGTCAGCAGGCACCCTGATCTGACATATAGTGCGGGCTTTGAGGCTTCCGGAAGCAGTGCCATTGGAAAGGATGGTGGTGAAATTAGCGGTCTTGGGAAAAATGGTGTGATCATCCGTGAAGGTCTGGCGCCGGTTATTGACCAGGGAGATGTTATCATTGACTTCACCTTCCATAAGGCGACGCTTGAATTTGCCCGGATTGCCGCGCAGCATAATAGGGCCATGGTCATCGGCACCACCGGCCTCAGCGCTGAAGAGCTTGCTGAATTGAGCGAGCTCTCGGCACATTTCCCCTGCGTGCAGGCGCCGAATATGTCGGTCTGTGTCAACGTCCTGTTCAAGCTTGTCAAGAAAACGGCTGCGATTCTCGGCGATGATTTTGATATTGAAATCCTGGAGGCTCACCATAACAAGAAAAAAGATGCTCCCAGCGGTACTGCGCTCAAACTCGGAGAGCTTGCTGCCGAGGGGCTTGGAAGGCGACTCGAGGATGTCGGTGTCTACGAACGCTCAGGTATTGTCGGGGAGAGGAAGCAGCATGAGATCGGCATCCAGAGTATTAGAGCAGCTGATATTGTCGGCGAGCATACGGTTTATTTTGCAGGGCAGGGCGAACGGCTGGAGTTATCGCACAGGGCTCAGACACGGGATCATTTTGCCCGTGGAGCGACCGTAGCGGCTGCCTGGCTGCAGGGAAAAGCAAACGGCATGTACACGATGTTCGATGTCCTCGGTCTGCAGGACCTCTAGCCTTTGCCGGGTACTGGTCCTGATGATGTTATCTGTCAGCCCGCACCTGAGGGCCATGAAAGCGCCTCTGCACTGGAGAGAGCCCCGTTGGAACGAATAGATGCTTTTGTCGGATTGGGCTCCAACCTTGGTGATCGCAGCCATACGCTGCTCAAGGCCTGGCAGATGCTTGGTGCCAGGGAAGGTGTCGAGCTGGTAAAAATATCCGGACCGTATGTGTCCGCTCCGGTCGGCATGTCCAGCAGCAACTGGTTCGTCAATGCCGCCGGCTGGCTGAAGACCTGCCATTCCGCTCACCGTCTGCTCGACATTCTCCTTGAGACGGAAAAATCCCTGGGAAGAGTCCGCCGTGGAGACGATGCGGGTTATCAGGACCGGGTTGTTGATCTCGACCTGCTCTACTACGGGACGCTGACCCATGCTGACGCTCGCCTGACCCTTCCCCATCCGCATCTCTATGACAGACTGTTTGTTTTAGCGCCACTGGCCTCTATTGCCCCCGATTTTACAGATCCCGTGAAGCAGGAATCAGTTCTGTCTCTGCATGATCAGCTTGCAGACAGGATTGACCAGGGGGTGACAGCAAACCAGCAGATTCAGGAAAGCGACTGGGAAGATGATTGAGCCGGGTAGAATTTTTCGACCTGGACAGGGTAAGAATACTTAGACATTTCCAGCCGGTAGATTATAATAAATAAGTTGCGGTCATTTTTCAGCTAACGGCCGTAAGGGAATATTAAGGATGACCAGGAGATAACGTGGGTCCACTCAGGATAGTAATTCTGGCTGCGCTGGTTTACATCGGTTACCGGTTGCTCAGAAACGCCTTTGTTAAACCAGATGACTCGGAGCAGGCGGCCGGCAAGAGCCCAGGCCCGAATGAAAGGCTCACGGATGTCCTGGTGGAGGATCCGGTCTGCAAGACACTGGTCCCTAAAGAACAGGCCGTCAAGTTTGAGAAAAACGGAGAAATTCACTATTTTTGCAGCCAGGAATGTTGCAATATATATGCATCTGAAAAAGGAGATACTGTATGAAGTTTTTTATCGATACCGCCAATGTTGAAGAAATTAAACAGGGGCTTGAAATGGGAATGGTGGACGGCGTTACCACAAACCCGTCACTCGTTGCCAGGGAAGACAAGCCGTTCAGGGAAATCCTCAAGGAGATCTGCAAAATCGTCGAAGGACCGGTGAGCGCAGAAGTCGTCAGTCTTGAAGTGGATGGCATGATCAAAGAGGCAAAAGAGCTCGCGGCAATAAGCGATAATATCGTCGTCAAAGTACCGATGATCATCGAAGGCATCAAGGCGGTTAAACGGTTGACTGCCGAGGGCATTAAAACAAACGTAACCCTGGTGTTTTCAGCAACCCAGGCACTGCTTGCCGCAAAGGCTGGGGCGACATTTGTCAGTCCGTTTGTCGGCAGACTCGATGACATAAGCTTCCAGGGTATGGATCTTGTCAGCGATATCATGACGATTTATCGGAACTACGGCTACCAGAGCGAAGTGATCGTTGCCAGCGTGCGCAGTCCGCTGCATGTTATGGATGCGGCCCTCGTGGGTGCCGACATCGCCACGATCCCTCTGAAGGTCATAAGTCAATTAGCCAAGCATCCGTTGACCGACTCCGGTATGAAGCAGTTTCTTGCCGACTGGGAAAAACGTACCAAGTAATAAGAGTGATAATGGTGAGTGAATACATCTCAAAAGCGACCATATTTACCCTTCTGGCTGTGGGCCTGGCAGTTGCTTCGGTTCTGGGACTGCCAGCAGCGGGATCATGCGGGTCGGTGTATGTCTGTAAGGGAAGCAATGGCGGAACGCACTTCACCAACACCCCGACCTCAGCTGACTGCACTGTTTTTCGAATGAACCGGGGTGCTTCCTTTTCGGGCTCGAGCAGGAAATCGACCTGGAATGACAGCGGCCAGAGGGTAAATTACAGCGGAAAGGTTCCCTATCATTCACAGATCAATACGATCGGAGTCCGCTACCGGGTGGATCCCAACCTGATCAGGGCCGTTATCAGGACGGAATCGAGTTTTAACCGCCTGGCCGTCTCCAGGGTGGGTGCGCAGGGGCTCATGCAGCTGATGCCTGAAACCGCAAAAGAAATGGATGTGGTGGACCCGTTTGATCCTCACCAGAATATCGAGGGAGGAACGCGCTACCTTCGCACGCTGATGGATACCTTTAACGGCAATCTTACCCTGACCCTGGCCGCCTACAATGCCGGTCCGACACTGGTCAAACGGGTAAAGAGAATTCCGCGGATTCCCGAGACGGTTAATTATGTGAAGCGCGTTCTCGTCCACTACGAGGGCTACAGCGGTGGGCAGCCGATCAGCAGCTTTTCAAAAATCAGGGTGCGGGACGTTGTCACTATCCAGTAGCCTGATGCACATTTCATTTGCAGGTCGTCGCTGACGATTGATCCACTTTTTCACCACTGTTCAGCTCTTCGCCGGAATTGGCCAGCGGTTGGATGCGCACCGCACTTACCTTGAACTCCGGTATTTTTGCAACGGGATCGAACGCATCTGAACTGGTGAGAATGTTGGGCGGATTCTCTCCAAAGTGAATGGGCAGAAACAGGTTGCCTGGCTGCACGGTATATGAAATTCTGGCCGGTACGGTCATCTCTCCCCGTCTGGATGAGATTATAAGAACATCGTTCTCCTTTATGTCCAGCCGTAGCGCATCGTCGGGATGAATTTCCACATAACCGGTCTTCTGCTCCACATCCAGATGCGGGGAAATGCGGGTCATTGTTCCAAAATGGTAATGGGCAAACATTCTGCCTGTCGTGAGCAGGAACGGGTAGTTCTCACTGGCTTCCTCTGCCGGTTTCCTGAATGAAATAGCATGAAATTTACCCAGACCGCGGGCAAAATGGTCTTTGTGCAGATACGGTGTCCCGGGATGGTCGCCTTCCGGGCATGGCCATTGAAGTCCATTGATGCCGAGCCGCTGATAGTTCATACCGCCATAGCTCTTTTCTGTAAGCCGGGCCATTTCGTCAAAAATCTGTTCCGGGCTTTCATAATCCATCCTGTATCCCATAGCCGATGAAAGGCGAGAGATGATCTCCCAGTCCGGCAATGAATCGCCAAGGGGCTCGACGGCCTTGTTGATCCTCGTACAGCGGCGCTCCGTGTTGGTGAATGTTCCGTCTTTTTCTGCCAGGGATGAGGCGGCGAACACCACATCGGCGACCTGTGCTGTTTCGGAGAGAAAAATATCCTGCACGGCGAGAAAATCGAGCGACTTTAAGGCGTGGCTGAAGTGATTCCAGTCGGGATCGCTGAGCTTCGGGTTTTCCCCAATGACATACAGCGCTTTGAGTTTTCCTTCGAGCATGGACTTTACCATGTCGGTGATGGTAAGCCCGGGCTGGCCGGGAATCTGCCGGTCCCAGGCGGCGGAAAATTTCTGAACGGCAGATATATCGGTTACTGGCTGATAGCCGGGCAATACGTTGGGAAGGCCGCCCATGTCACAGGCTCCCTGGACGTTGTTCTGTCCCCTGAGCGGGTTGACTCCGCCTCCGTGAACGCCGACATTGCCGGTGAGCATGGCCAGGTTGCAGCAGCTTTTCACGTTGTCCACGCCGGTGGTGTGCTGGGTGATGCCCATTGCATAAAGCAGGGACGCAGGCGGGTTGCGGCTGTAGAGTTCAGCCATCTGCACGATGTCATCAGCCGGTACGCCGGTGATAGCCTGGACGGTCTCAGGGTCGTAGCCGGCCACAGCTTTCTCCAGGATATCGAAGTCCTCGGTTCGCTGACTGATATAGTCTAGATCATGCCAGCGGTTACTGATGATGACATGCATCATCCCGTTAAGCAGTGCGACATCGGTTCCCAACCTCTGTTTAACGGCTCTATCTGCATAGCGTGAAAGCTGGATTTCTCGGGGGTCGGCGACAATGAGCCGGGCTCCTTTTTCTTTGGCCCGGAAAATACGTCTGGCGATCAGCGGGTGGCAGGCGGTGGTATTGGAGCCGATTACCATGATGCAGCCCGCATCCTCTATTTCGGCGATGGAATTTGTCATTGCACCGCTTCCGAATGCGGCGGCCAGCCCGGCCACCGTCGAGGAGTGTCAGAGCCTGGCGCAGTGGTCGATGTTGTTGGTGCCGATGACCGCTCTGGTGAATTTCTGGGCCAGATAGTTTTCTTCGTTGGTAATTTTTGCTGAGACCAGTACTCCGACGCTGTCGGGGCCATGACGGGCCACCGTTCTGGAGAATGCCTCGGCGGTTTTACCGATCGCCTCATCCCAGTCGGTTTTTCTGAGTTTCCCGTTCTCCCGGACAAGCGGCGTTTTCAGCCGCATGTAACTGTTGATATGTTCATGCAGGTTCCAGCCCTTGATGCACAGTTTCCCCTGGTTGACCGGATGGGTTTTCAAGGGCAGTGTCGAGACAAGTGCTCCGTCGATCACTTCAAATAAAATACCGCAGCCGGTTCCGCAGTAGGAACAGACGGAAGGAACAAGTTTGCAGTCCATTTCTTTCTCCAGTGCTTTTATCATGTTTCCAGCGTTTTCGGGGTCAGTGTCACTTTTTCACCCAGTATACTGAACGGTGACTGCTCCGGTGAGGTTCCGGTATCGTAGTCAAAAATATCGCTGACGATCTGATTGACTTTCCGGTAGAGCAGCCTCAGTGGTATATCCATCGGGCATGCTTCTTCGCACAATCCGCAGTCAATGCATCTTCCCGCCATGTGTGTGGCCCGGACGAGATGAAAAATCGGTACCTCGGGCGGCAGGCGACCGGGTTTGACCAGTTCCGGGTGCTCCAGGCTGCACTCCCTGCAAAAGCAGACGGGGCATATATTCCGGCAACCATAGCACTTGATGCACTTCTGCAGTTCGTACATCCACCGTGACAGTCGTTCATCCTGTCCGCAGGTTTCAGTCTCTTTGATTTCTGCGTTCTGGGCGATGCCGACCAGGAGCTTATAGCTTCCCGGCTGCTCAGGTTCAAGATATGAGCACTCCGCATGTTTTTTTAGCGGTGAGGGACAGCAGCTGAGATCAATTGTTTTTATTTTATCAGCGTCCAGCTGGTTCCATATAACCAGGACATTGAGCGCTCGCCGGCTGCAGTCCCGGGCAAACATGCCTATTTTTGCTTCCGGGTGGCGATTGCTGAGATGTGTTGCCAGCTGCTCAAGTGAATAGCGGATCTCGGAAGTGACCATCTCGTCGACTTCAGTGAGGTTTTCCCTGGTATATCCATGTGGTACCGGATGGCCTTCAACCAGGCGATAGCCAAGAAAAATATCGACAACGCCTGTTTCCAGCCACTGCTTGACGGTTTTAGTGCTTTCCATGTGTTTTCCACCTTTGTCAGACCGTTTCCAGGTCTTCAGTCGGGACGAGCCGCTGGTTGTCTTTTTCCAGGTTTCCGCCAGGATGTATCGCATCCAGCCAGGGGCTCAGGTCATAGCCTTTCAGCGGATTGGGCCCCATGGACCTGATCTTTTCAGTGAACTCACTGATAACATTTACAAATTTACCTGCTTCAGCTGAAGATATCCAGGACAGGTGAAGCCGGCCTTCCAGCCCGATAAAAGCGAGCAGTTCCTGGAGAAAGGTGATGCGTTTGATGGTCATGTAATTACCGTACAGGTAATGGCAGTCGCCAACGTGTCAGCCGCCGACGAGTACACCGTCGGCACCGCTCTGCAGTGCCCTGAGAATATAATGGGGACTTACGGTCGCCGAGCACATGGTCCGTACATTAAGAACATTGGCCGGCTGCTGCATCCGGCTTACTCCTGCCAGGTCTGCCGCGCCATAGGCACACCAGCTGCAAAGAAAAGCAATGATCCTGGGTTCGTATAGATCTGGTTTCACGTGTGATCTCCTCTTGGATATTCCAGATTATTCTGTTGTCTCAAAATGCAGTGCACCTTCTATTTGCGCATATATCTGTTTGTGGCTGAATCCCTTCAGTACCAGTGCTTCTGACGGGCACGCCGCCGCACAGGCTCCGCATCCTTTGCACAGGGCCTCGTTGATTTCCGCCACCTGTTTTGGTTCGTTGAAAGAGACGGCCCCATAGGAACAGACATTGATGCATCCTTTGCATCCCGAGCACAGTCGCTCGTCTATCGTCGGTACCATGCCGCCCACTTTTATCCTGTCTCGTGCCAATACGCACAATGCCCGTGACGCTGCAGCCTTGGCCTGTACGATACTTTCGTCTATCGGCTTGGGATAGTGAGACATGCCGCAGAGAAAGACACCTTCGGTGGCAAACTCCACGGGTCTGAGCTTCTGGTGAGCCTCGAGAAGCCATCCGTCTTCATCGCAGGGAATCTTGAACAATCTGGTCAGTGCTTCGTTTTTTCTCGGCTCTATGGCCGTTGCCAGGCAGAGAATATCAGCTTCTGCGATACAATGGCGCCCGAGAAGCGGATCGTCAAATTCCACGTTCACCTGATCTCCTGCCGGAGATACGACGGGTTTGTTTTCCGGTGTGTAGCGGCAGAAAAGGATTCCCTTCTCACGTGCTTCCCGGTAAAGAGCCTCGCGAGTGCCGTAGGTCCTGATGTCTCGGTAAAGGACGATGATGACCATGTCCGGATTTCTCTTTTTGAGCTCAAGAGCGCTTACCATGGTATGGGTGCAGCAGACTTTTGAACAGTAGGGGTGTGATGGTTCTCGTGAGCCGACACACTGAATGAATACCGCAACCCCGGCTGAAGCGAGCTTTTGATCATCATTTCTCAGCAGCGCATCCATTTCCAGGTGGGTGAGTACGGCAGCATGTGAGCCGTAGAGGTATTCATCCGGCCTGTACTCTTCTGCACCGGTAGCGATAACGGCAACCCCATGCTTTACTTTTTCTATCGCTTCGTCCTGGATAATGTCTGTTTCAAAATTTCCGATGAATCCCTTGACACCTGAAACCGTACTGCCTGTATAGACGGTTATACGATCATCACAGTTTACCTGCTCGACCAGATCGGTGACAAACGACCTGACATCATTATTTTTACTGGTATGGTAGATGTTCCTGGCATGGCCGCCCATTATTTCTGATTTTTCCACCAGCGTGACAGGATATCCCTGGCTGGAAAGAGCCAGGGCCGCCGTCATTCCGGCGATCCCCCCGCCGATGACGAGTGCCGACCGCGTAACCGGCAGGTCTTTCTGCTGCAGCGGTTCGAGCAGTGCCGATTTGGCTACGGCCATACACACGAGGTCTTTTGCTTTTTCAGTAGCTGCGTCCGGATGATCTGCGTGTATCCATGAATCATGGTTGCGGATATTTGCCATTTCAACCAAATACTTGTTCAGTCCTGCATTGATTAAGGTCTCCTGGAAGAGCGATTCATGGGTGATCGGCGTGCATGCTGCTATTACCACGCGATTCAGATCCTGTTCCCTGATAACCTCCGCGAGTTTATCCTGGGTATCCTGGGAGCAGGTGAAGAGGTTCTCCTCAACATAGACAACGCAGGGAAGTGTTTTTGCGAAAGCTGCCACTTCTGGAACCCTGACCACAGCGCCGATATTGGTTCCGCAATTACAGACAAAGACGCCGATCCGCGGCTCCTGCCGGGCAATGTTTCTCTGAGCGACCGGTTCTATGCTCCGGGTCCGGATGTTTCGAGCTGTGGCCAGTTTTTCGGTTGCGGCGCAGGCTGCAGCGCTGGCCTCCATTACGGACTGGGGGATATCTTTTGGCCCGGTCAGCGCTCCGCAGGCATAAATACCTGGAACAGATGTGGAAACCGGGTGGAATGAATCGGTGGAAATGAAGGAATGTTTGTCGGTTTTAACCCCGAGTTTTTCTGAGAGCCGTGCCGAGTCGGAAGAGATTTCCAGGCCGGTCGAGAGAATGACCAGATCGAAAAACGCCTCTTTCGGTTTTCCGTCATCTTCAACGTAACGCAGTCGCAATTCATCTGAATGAGCACTTTTTTCAATGGAGTGTATTCTCGAAGGTATGAAGTGAACTCCCTGTTCCCGGGCACTTTCCAGATAGTGATCGAAGTTTTTCCCCTGAGTGCGCATATCCATGTAGAAAATTGTACAGTCCAGGGATTTGTCGTGATCTTTGGAGATAATTGCCTGCTTGACCGCATACATGCAGCATACCGATGAGCAGTATTCATTTTTGTTGCGGTTTATCTCCCGTGAACCGACACACTGCAGCCAGGCGATTTTTTTTGGATGTGTTTCCGGCAGGTTTTTCTGTTGCCTGGAGGATGGGCGAATCAGGTGTCCGCCGGACGGTCCGGTGGCTGACAACATTCGCTCAAACTCCATTGAGGTGATCACATCGGGGTATTGGCTATAGCAGTAGTTATCCAATAAACGGGGGTCATACGACTTGAAACCGGTTGCAAGAATGAGTGAGCCGACATGAAGCGAACGCGTGCTTTCTTTGTCCGCGAAATTAATTGCCCCGGACGGGCAGAATTTTTCACAGGCCCCGCATTTGCCCTTTTGCAGATAAATACAGTTGTCCGGATCAATCGTATATTTCAGGGGTACAGCCTGTGCATAGGGGACGTAGATGGCTTTTCGTTTCATCAACCCCTCGTTGTAGGCGTCATCTACTTTCTTTGGACATTTTTCAGCGCAGATTCCGCAGGCAATGCATTTGGCCGTATCCACGTACCGGGGATGCTGAATTACCGTGACGGTGAAGTTTCCTTCTGTTCCGGAAATCTCTGATACCTCGGACAATGTGAGCAGTTCAATATTGATGTGCCGGCCGACCTCGACCAGTTTTGGCGAAATAATTCACATCGCACAGTCATTGGTTGGAAAGGTCTTGTCCAACTGTGCCATTGCCCCCCCGATTGCAGGCGATTTTTCGATGATATAGACAAAAAAACCGGCCTCGGCCATGTCCAGTGCGGCCTGCATCCCGGCAATGCCGCCGCCTATTACGGCAACGGCACCTTCTATTCCTGATACGGTATCACCATTTCTCATGGATGGCCTCCGTTTGTCCGGCAGGGTTATCGAACATTGGTTCGTGCGGTTCCAATGGTCCTCGTTCTGGTGCCGGAGCGTGTTTATCTTGTTTACCAGGCTTCGCGTTCGAGCCTGGAATAAATGAACATCAGTTGTTTTTGTGTCAGTTCGCCAATGTTGTGGTTAATCCATCCCAGATCTCCAGAGGCGACGGCTGCCTTTGCGTCTGCAGAGAGGTGATAATTCTTCAGCGCTGCGGATCCGTTTTCCATGAGGTCCTGCCAGAAATCGTCATCATCGGCGGTCCGATTCAGCACGTTGATTAATTCTCGTTTCTGGATCAGTTTGAATTCTTCGGCGTTGACGCGATCTTCGATTCTTGACGAGCCCGCTTCCTTGAGCTTTTTCAGGGCGCCGTCGACGGCGAATTTGATCTCACTTTCTGTAAACGGCTTGGTCAGGTAATCGAAAACTCCTATTTTCATTGCATCAACTGCTGAAGTCACCGAAGAATAGCCGGTAATAACGACTACCTCGGTTTCGGGTTTTCTGGCTTTTACCGTCCTGATGACTTCCATGCCGTCGATGTCTGGAAGACGCAGGTCTGCAATCAGGAGGTCAATGGGCCTGGCGGAAAATTGTTTCAGCGCCTCTGCCCCGGTATAGGCGAGACCGACATCATATCCTTCCTCCGCCAATACCATCTCAAGTCCTTTTGCAATGATCTTTTCATCCTCCATCACGAGAATGTTCGGTGGGATAGTGGCTATTTCCGGAGCAACTGCCTGTAATGTTGTCATTTGAGTACCTCCACACAGTCTGTTTTTCGATCGCCGTATTGGTAATCAATACGTTCTGTCTCTGACTGATTATGTAGAAGCAAGTTCCATGCCAAAATAAAATCAGGATATTTGTCTGAGGTAAAACAATATATACAGTTAAAACATACGGTTAGCCAAGGCATGAGATTCTGTTCCGGGCTGGTGATCAGAAGCGCTGTATAAAAAGATATACGGAAATCCAGAACGACTCAATAGTAGACAAATTATCAGATAGTTAGAGACGTATAAAAGACTATACGCAAGCGTATAGGGAAAAAATCAGGATAATTATCTAATGATTATGGTGCTGGTTATCCTGTTTGATGGGAGCATGGGCCGATATGTGGTGCTTTTTCATGAGAGTGGAAAAATTGGATCGCTGCATGCCGACCTGCTCGGCTGCCTGGGCAATGTTGCCGCTGGATTTTCCCAGGGCGGCGATGAGAAAGGCTTTCTCAATGTTTGCATAACGGTTTTCGAGAAAATCTTTTTTAATCGATTTCAAGGCTTCCATTGTTTCCGGAATTCTCTCCTCATCTGGTCGGCCTGTGCCCTGGAGGTCCTGGAGGTTTTCTCTGCCAAGGCAGTCATGCTCAGCAAGGATTACCAACCGTTCAACCGTGTTTTTCAGCTGGCGTATGTTTCCCGGCCAGGGATGGTCTATCATTATGGCGAGCGCTTCATCGCTGAAGCCTTGGATTTTTTTTCCCATTTTCCGGCAGAAAAAGCGCAGAAAATGATAGGCAAGCCGTGGGATATCATCTTTGCGCTGTCTAAGAGGCGGCAATTGGAGCGGAAAGACATTCAGCCGGTAGAAGAGATCTTCCCGAAACAGCCCGTCTGCCACCATTATTGACAAATCCTTGTTGGTGGCCGCGATGACCCGCACGTCGCATTTTTTAGAGCGGCTCGCGCCAACCGGCTTGTATTCGCCGGTTTCCATTACCCTGAGCAGTTTGCTCTGGGTTTCCACAGTGAGGTTGGATACTTCATCGAGAAACAGTGTTCCCTGATCGGCGATTTCAAAAATCCCCTTCTTGTCCTGGATCGCTCCGGTAAAAGATCCTTTCAAATGACCGAACAGCTCGCTTTCCAAAAGGCTTGGAGACAGGGTGGAACAGTCAAGTGTTATGAACTGTTTCGCGGCGCGCGGGCTGTGGGTATGGATTGCCCCGGCAAAAAGCTCCTTGCCTGTTCCGCTTTCACCGGTAATCAGGATGGTGCTGTCAGTTGGAGCGGCTTTTTTGATACGGTTGAAGATGTCCAGAACAACACTGTTCTCGCCGACGATGTTGTTGAAGTCAAACCGCTCGAAGAGCTGCTTGCGCAAAAAGACATTCTCTTCCTTCAGCTGTTTGTTACTGATCGCTTTTTCAACGGCAAGAAGAAGTTCGTCAGCGGAGAACGGTTTGGCCAGGTAGTCGAAGGCACCGCTTTTCATCGCCTCAACTGCGTTGTCGACCGTGGAATAACCTGTCATGATGATTACCGGTATGTCGGGCCTGCTTTCATGAAGGTGTTTAAGGATACTCATGCCATCGAGGTCCGGCAGTTTCATGTCCAGGAGCACCAGGTCAAACGCTCCTTCAAGTCCATCCTGCAGACCTCTCTGGCCCGTGGAGCTTGAACTTACCTGATAGCCGTTTTCGGAAAGAGACAGGCGGCACCCCTTGCGAATTGAGGGTTCGTCGTCAATGATCAGGATGCTGTGCTGAACGGGAACCATCAATCGGCGCCTCTCGCCTTCTTCACCACGCTCAGAAGTTCATCGTCGGTGAATGGCTTCGGGAGATAGTCAATAGCGCCGAGTTTCATGGAGTTGATGGCACTTTGTACTGTTGCATATCCGCTCATGACAATGATACGGTTTCCGCCGTTCTTCTGAACCGCTCTTAAAAGTTCGCTACCCTCCTGGTCAGGCAGCTTCATATCGAGGAGAACAAGGTCATAATGATTCTTCTCTATGGCTTCAATGCCGTCACTGCAGGTTGAGCAGGTCTCGACGGTGTGTCCTCGATCTTCAAGGATCATTCGGCAGCCGTTGCAGATGAGCGCTTCATCGTCAACAACCAAGATTTTCATGGGAGTCATCGAAATCCTCTTCTCTCAGCTATTGTTATCGGTCAGGGGGATTTCTATCAGGAACCTGGTGCCTTTGCCCTGTTCACTGTCGACTTCAATATGGCCCTGGTGTTTGCGTATGATGCCGTAGCTTACCGAAAGGCCCAGTCCGGTTCCTTTGGGTTTAGTCGAATAAAATGGTTCGAATATTTTATTCAGTGCTTCTTTCTCGATGCCGTAACCGTTATCGGCAATTTCAACGGTGACCATCTCCTTGGCCGGGTTTATGCTGCTGGTTACCGAAACGATACCTCCCTCCGGCAGTGCCTGCAGGCTGTTAATGATCAGGTTAACGAATACCTGCTCTATCTGGTTGCCGTCCAGCATGGTTTCCGGCATGTCCTCGGCCAGGTTTTTCTTGAGCTTTACCCTGTTGAGTTTGAATTCATTCTCCAATATATTCAGTGTTTTTTCGATGATATTGTTGATATTGGTGGGGATTTTCTGGAGTTCGCGCTCCCTGGAAAAATCGAGGAGTTCCTGGATGATCCTGCGGCATCTGATGGTTTCATGGATAATGATATCAAGACCTTCTTTCAGCGGCGTATCCTCCGACACCTTCTTGGCCAGGTTGGAGCTGTAGAGAAGGATTCCTGCCAGGGGATTGTTGATCTCGTGGGCAATACCTGCTGCCATTCTGCCGAGTGCTGAAAGTTTCTCTGTCTGGAGTGCGAGCTGATGATATTTCAGCTCCTGGTTTTCGATCAGCCGCGCCTTTCCCAGCGCACATGAGCACTGTTCGGCGATAGCAACAATAAAATTGAGTTCGTCTTCGGAAAAATCCCTGGTTTCGGTGAAATAAATTCTCAAAAGGCCAAAAACATCGTTTGCGATGCTGAGCGGGACGTCGACGATGAACCGGATACCCTCTGCCTCAGCTTCTTTTGGATACTGGACGCGAGGGTTTGACAGGATATCGTCAATCATGATCACCTTGTTCCGGAGGCATATGTCCGTTATGACCTTTTTTGAGAACGTCGGGCCTTTCTGCAGGTAGTTTTTGCCGATA
>CBDUGK010000010.1:0-61488 GCA_965366875.1 uncultured Desulfobulbaceae bacterium
TTCCTGCATATCAGAAAGGGCAGTCAGAAAAAGAGTCGAACATTTAAGAGAAGAAATTATACCCTCCTTGGCATGGAGGATTTATTTATAGATTTCGCTGGAGTCCGGAAAGAGAACCATGCAGTTCGAGCGGCACTTGGGAAATTAAAAGTCGAGGATAAGGTAACCGTAATAAGTAGAAACAATCACCTCGAGCTTATGAATAAGGATGGTGAATCTGTTGCCAGATTGTCGAAGAAGGCAATGTCGAGGTGGGAGAACAGGCTCGCTGATATAGATGAAGGACGTGTGGTTGCCATGGTCCTCCGCTATAAATCAGATATCAAGGATGAGGAATTTAGGCAAAACTGTTTCGGTGATGCCTGGGAGGTCCCAATTGTTGAGCTGGTATCACATTAAACAGTTATTATTCAGATAAAATATTGACTTATGAGCCTTTTGCAAAATGCCCTTTTCGCTCAACCTCCGCGTTATGCTTAAAAATTTTATCCTCGGAATATCAATTATATGCCTGCGGTAAAATTTTTTGCATGCCTTGATTTTGTACGAAAATCATCATTTTTCAAGAGGCTCGATAGTGATAAAAATTTCCTTATGGGGTAAAAATTTGAATTATAAATGTTGTGTGGTAGAAGAAACCGTTGCCTGAAAAAGTACAACCGCACACTCGAAACGAGGCCACGCCATGCCAGGCAGAGACTTGCAACCCTTCCAGCTTTCAGTGCCAGAATCGGTCTTAGACGACCTGCGGCAGCGCTTGTTGTGCTCCCGACTCCCGGACGAACCGCCGCTGGCGCCCTGGTCAACAGGAACGTGTGTTGGCTACCTAAAGCAGCTGCTGGACTACTGGCGTGATGGTTACGACTGGCGAGAACAAGAAGCGAGGCTTAATGCCATCCGCCAGTTTACAGTGCAGCTTGCAGGGATCGATCTGCATTTCATTCATGAGGAGGGCAAGGGCGCTAACCCGATGCCGCTTCTGCTTTCTCACGGTTGGCCGGGGTCGGTGCTGGAGTTTTATAAAGTGCTTCCCATGCTCACCGACCCGGCTCGTTTCGGAGGTGATCCCACTGATGCGTTTACTGTAGTCGCTCCTTCGCTGCCAGGCTATGTGTTCTCCTTCAAGCCGGGACAGAAGCGCTTCAGCGTCGAGGATATCTCCGAAGTGTTTGCCACGCTTATGATTGATGTGCTGGGATACCCGCGCTTCGGCGCTCAAGGAGGCGATTGGGGTGCTTTTATCACCTCTCGACTAGGCTTCGCATTCCCTGAGCACCTTATCGGCATTCACCTCAATTTTCTTGCGGTGCAGCGCGAGCCAAAGATGCTGGTCAATCCTACGGCTGAAGAGAAGGCTTTTCTGGAGCAGCTTAACCATTTCCTCAAGGAGGAGACCGGCTATCAGTGGATCCAAGGCACGAAGCCGACTACGCTTTCTTTTGCGCTTACTGATTCGCCTGCTGGACTTGCAGCGTGGCTGGTGGAGAAATTTCAAACCTGGACCGACTGCGATGGAGATCCCGAAGCCGCGCTCACCAGGGACGAGATAGTCACCAACATTATGCTGTATTGGGTCACAGGTGCCATCGGTTCATCATTCTGGCCTTACTATGCCCGAATGCACGGGCCGTGGCCAATTCCACAAGGCTCGACAGTCGACGTGCCTATGGGCTATGTAGAGTTCCCTAAAGAGATCCTGCGTCCGCCGCGCTCAGTGGCCGAGCGCTTATATACCGATATTCGGCGATGGACGGTGATGTCGAAAGGCGGCCACTTCGCAGCGCTCGAGCAACCAGTCTCGCTGGTTGAGGAAATACGAGCTTTCTTCAGGCCCTTTCGTTAAAGATGTTTGGCCCTCATTTTATATCATGCCAACTAGTGCATTTTCCGACAAACTCAATTTGATACAGATATCCTGATTTCTTTACTATCTGAAATTTGCTTATAATAATTCAGTAATAATCTGGATTAACTACTCTTTTTTGGCGCCCAGACGTTGTTGCTCCGTTTAATTTTTTTCTGGACCGTAGCCCAGGTTTTCGTTTTCAAAAAGGATTCTGGAAAACGCTCGTACATCTGTGTGAACATATCGTAGGGAACGGTAAATGTCAGTTCGTCTGTGCCGAAAAACTTGCGTGCTGTGGGATCCCAGCCACCCAGAACTGCCCTGGTGTCACCCCTGGCTTGATATTTATACGGCCAGGTAATCATGTTTGTGCAGGCAGCTCCCCACGGAGAAGCTACAACTTCAGGATCATTCGTTACAAATGTTGCTAACTGATGGAGGCCGCACAAGGTCTCGGGTCTGGCGAAAAAAACAACATGGTCCGGCTTTTCGTTACCAGTAAAAAGACTCAGGGGTTTGACGACACAAAATGTGCCGGAGGCCGGTTCAGGATCGATATCGGTCTGAATACGTCTGAGCGCACCTGGTGAATCGCAGTAGAGCTCACCTTCCATCTGGCCAGGGAATCCCGTTGAGACATAATGGATGATTGTTTCGCTCTGGGGCTTCATAAAACCGAGCCAGAAAGCACATCCGGGGCAACCGAATTGCTCCGCACTGAAGTAGGCAGTTTTTTTCAATCTCCTGGCTTGCAAAACGTGCCCCATGACGCAGGAGAACTGCGCGAAGGTCGCCCGCCAGTCGATATTATTTTCCATTTCTTTTTCACGGGTAGGAAGGGGCATCGCTTTGGGTGATGAACCGTCTGCCGGCTTTTCGTCGGTGTAAAAAACACCAACAGGCTCTTCGTTCAGTCCAAGAATGTTTAAAAATTCACTCAAAGCATTGTGGTGTTGACTGGTCATCGTCTGTTCCTCCTTTTACAGATAGATTCTTACATTCTCCAAAGGATGAATACGCTGTAAGTTACGTCCCCTGTACTATCGATTGGTAAGAAATCGGGGACAGCTGACGAGTTCGATTGTTTGCGAACCGTTTTATTACGTAACCGCACGACCTGGAACAGCCTAAGGTGCAGCGAACCGGCCATGAATTATAGTTCAAATTAAGCAAGCGTGCAATAATGACCCTCTTTCAGCGTCCAGAACTGGCCCATCAAAACCAGCGATCATTTCTCCTTAAAAAAACTCTAGTCACCACTATGATTAGGTTTTTAATGGGAGGTGATACAGTCTGTTCAGTCTGGCAGGGAGGCAATTTGGGACGCTGATTCACCGTTGAGATTTTATCGAAGCCGTGCTGGATGATTAACCGGACGACAGGCCCCTGGAACACTTATAAATTGGGTGATTGACTTATCTTAAAAATGGAATAGGCTGATTGCCGGCCTTTTGGTGTCGTAAATAAAAAAGGGAACATAACATTGACTGATAATCAGAACATGCCGAGGGAAAAAGGAGCGCTGGCCTTTCTTGCTTTGATCAGTGCATTTCCGCCTCTCTCTACCGTGCTCTACCTTCCGGCACTGCCACAGATGGTAGAGGCGCTTGATACCACCAAGGCTCGTGTAAACCTGACGCTGAGCATGTTTTTTTTGTTTTTCTCAGTGGGGTTGTTGTTCTGGGGACCACTGAGTGAAAAATTCGGCAGAAAGCCCATTCTGCTAGCGGGGTTGACGATATATGTATTTGCGAGCCTGTTTTGTGCATTCAGCCAGCAGGTGGAACAGCTTATCGCTGGCCGCATCATCCAGGCATTGGGAGGGAGTGCCGGAACAGTAGTGGCTACAGCCATAGTGAAGGATCTTTATAGTGGTCGCGAACGGGAGAAAATTATGGCTACCATCATGTCCATGGTGATTATTGCCCCAATGGTTGCACCGGTTCTTGGTGCACTCCTGTTGAAGTACACTTCCTGGCGGACCATCTTTGTTATGTTGGCAGCGATCGGAGCGATAGCACTGCTGAGAGGGATGCTTTTTCAAGAAACCCTGTCCGGGAAATTTACAGGTTCGGTAATCGGTTCCTGGTGCAGACTTCTTGTGGTCTTAAAGAATCCAGGATTTTCATTCCTGTTGCTGATCTTCTCCCTTGCCCCGATCGCTCTCATGGCTTTTCTGGCTTCTGCATCCTATATCTATATAGAGGGGTTTGGCCTTACAGAAGGACAGTTTAGTCTTTTTTTTGCATTTAACGCCACATGTGCCATGGTCGGCCCTACGATCTATATGCGGATGAGGAGACATATCGAACCGAAATTGATTATTACCGGGTGTTTTACGCTGATAGCTGTCTGTGGAGCAGTTGTCTCCGTCTTTGGTCATATATCTCCCTGGCTGCTTGCCTTGTCGGTCGGACCGGTAACGATGGCAGTAATCACCGTGCGGGTTCCAGGGACCCATCTGATGCTGGAACAGCAGGAGGAGGATTCAGGGTCCGCCTCAGCGCTTATTAATTTTTTCGCAATGTTCATGGGAAGCATGGGGATGCAGCTGGTCACGCTTTGGCCCGGGAACCTTGTTGCGAATCTCGGTCATATCCAGCTTGGTACAGGTATGGTTTGTTGTGTATTGTGGCTGCTCTGCCGCAACAGACCGTTTATTATCCAGCCTCCATCCTGACTATGTCCAGGATCACCCCTATAAAAGAGATATTTTCACGATAGATCGACGGATGTGTCTTTATCTCTGTTATTCCCCGGAAGCGAGCTCTTGAGGATGCAGAAGCTTTCAACAACCGACAACCACAACGTGTCATTTTGTTGATAGGTTTAGTGCTTATAGTTTTTTCTGCGGATCTCGTCACACTGAGAACAATGAGTGACCAGAAGCGGCGATTTTGAGTCACGAAAAACGAAAAAAATGCTGGAATCCAAGGTGGAGGGCAAAACGATGGCCATAATCACAATTTCCAGGCAGATAGGGAGCCTTGGTGATGCTATTGCCAAAGCAGTAGCCGATAAACTCGGGTACGAACAGATTAAAAAATCACAGATAGGCGAGGTCTTGTCCAGGCACGGATTTACAGAATCTGAGGTTGATGAATATGACGAAAGAAAGCCTTCTATATGGCACACCCTTACCACGAAGAAAAATATATTTGCCTATTTGATTGAAGCTGTTGTCTATGAGCTTGCCGCCAAAGACAATGTTTTGATTGTCGGTCGAGGGGCGCAGATCATATTAAAAGATATTCCCCGGACCCTGCATGTCAGGATAATCGCGCCCTATGCAGACAGGGTGCGTCGAGTAATGAAGCAGTTGGGGTGTGAGGAGAAAAATGCGCGGCGGATCGTCCACCAGAACGATCGCGATTCATCCGGATATATCAGTACATATTTTGACGCTGACCTGGACGATAAGTATCTCTATGACCTGGTCATAAATACCCGGGCAATAACAATGAACAGTGGCGTTGAAATGATTACGCGTGCAGTCAGCACTGATGAGTTCAAGAAAAGCTCACAAGTACATGAAAAATTATATGATCTCGCGCTTACCCGGAAGGGGTTGGCAGTCCTGCTGGAATTCAGGGATGTGGAGATGGCAAATTTGTCTGTAAAAAAGGGAGTGGCGTCTTTGCTAGGAATGGCGAAGTCGCTCGAGGCAAAAGAAGAATGTGAGAAAGCCTTAATGAACATAGAGGGGATTACAAAGGTTGATAACCAGATAGGCATATTCAATATGTTTCATTCAGACTAGAGTGGTGCCCCGGTCTGGCACTATATTTTTCTGGGACGATGAGAATTTTCGCCAAACTATGTGAGGTGTATTATAGTATACTCATAGAGGGGCTATCCCGAGACTGGAACCTCCTATAAGAGACAATATCATAAAACAAGCCGAGATCGACGGATACCCCTCATTCACAACTGAACCTGATAATAGCGTCAAAGCGTCACAGGATATTCTCCTGCATTTCTCAGATGCGACGGCAATTTGCGCAGTGAATCGGACCTGTCCTTTGAGTTTCTTCCAGTCAAGGCCTAATCAGGGGAGGGACCCGGTTGGACGGTCCCGCCAAATCTGCTGCTGCTCGTCAAGAAGACTGCTGGCCCCAAAATGCTCACGGATGCCGACTTCAGGAAACTACTGGATCACTACGACAGGCCCTGGCGGGGCTTTAGAAAAGTCCGAAAGGGGGTGCTGAAGCGTATACGGGGCCATATGGCTTCGCTTCACTGCAGTTCGATATCAGAGTATATTGACATTTTGAAGAGATACCCGGCCGCAGAGGAAATACTGCAGTCCCATCTCAGGATAACAATATCACGGTTCAATCGAGACAGATATCTCTGGGATTACCTGGCGGAGCATACCTTTCCCTGTCTGCTGCAACAGTCAGACAGACTCAGGATATGGTCAGCCGGGTGCAGCTGCGGCGAGGAGGTATACAGTCTCAAGATAGTGTGGCACAGGCATTTTTCAGCCTACCCTGCAATACGTATCCTCGCCACTGACGCAAATGCAAAGTGTTTGGAGCGGGCGCAGGCTGGTATCTACCAGAAAACCAGTCTAAGAGAAATTTCTGAAGATAGCGTCTCACGCTATTTTTTTCGATCCCTGGATCAAAACGGCTATGCTGTCCGGCCTCAAATCAAGGAAAACATCGTCTGGCAGCAGCACAATTTCCTCTCGCCCCCGCCGGACGAAACGTTTCATATTATTTTCCTGCGAAACAATCTCCTCACCTATTACAACGATCCACTGAAGTCCGCTGCACTCAATGCGATACTGAGCACCCTGACTCCTGGTGGATACCTGGTTATTGGCTCGCATGAAACGCTGCCGGAACTGCTCTTTTCCCTTGCATGTTCAGAGAAGTGCAGCATGGTTTTCCAGTTGAAAGACGATTGAGAACATCGCTGCCGAGACCCATGGCATCAATGAGCGCATGCTACAATCATGGTTCAGGCATTTTTAAAATACCCAGCCTGGGGCAAGCTGGGGGAATCGAGAGATACAATGATATCATTGAATACGGGGTGTCGTCCGTTGCTCCAGAGAACTAGAGAGGATGTGCGTTGACAACAGCGGCCTATCAGGTAGCGGCGGATGCAGTTCTGTTACTGCATCTGTTGTTTGTCGCCTTTGTGGTTGGCGGGTTGTTGCTCATATTCCTCGGCAAATATCGGGGCTGGTACTGGGTCTGCAACCCCTGGTTCAGACTGGCTCATGCTGCAGCTATTGCGGTGGTAACGCTGCAGTCCTGGGCTGGCATGATATGTCCGCTTACGACCATGGAGAATATTCTGCGACGGCGTGCCGGCGACACCGTTTATGCCGGTTCTTTCATGTCTCACCTGCTCGAACAGATCATCTATTACAGAGCGCCGGCCTGGGTTTTTGTTGTTTGCTATACCGCATTCGGGGCTGTGGTTATTGCAAGCTGGATATGGGTTCGCCCGCGGCCTTTTAAATTG
Source organism: uncultured Desulfobulbaceae bacterium (assembly GCA_965366875.1). Classification (GTDB taxonomy): domain Bacteria; phylum Desulfobacterota; class Desulfobulbia; order Desulfobulbales; family Desulfocapsaceae; genus MADRE3. The sequence goes on from CBDUGK010000010.1 coordinate 7,328, forward strand.
TAGGAATTTAAATCAGACCCGGGGAAATCCAGACCCTTTTGATGATTCCCCCAGAAAAGCACCAATTACTTGAAGAGCAGACTCTGTTTACCTGGGGATCAGGCAGCAACGGTCTCTTTCCTTTTTTGGGCAATATGTGGTTCATTGGGGCAGGACCTGGAAACCTGTACATCACCCTCAGGAAGATTATCCTGGTCATAACAGTAAATGCCGCAGTTCAGACAACGCTCGGATTCAGTGCGGCATTGCACTTCGCTGATAGTCCCCTCTACTTCCATGAAGGTTCCCATGCGCTCTTCGACCGGGATGACCGGTTTTGTGGCACGCTTTGAGACGGGGGATACATTGTCTAAAGATTCCACCAGGGACGGGGCTATCATGTCACGCTGACGATCCTCGATTGGGGGTATTTCCCCGGTCGTTACATAATAGTGGATGGAGCGTGCGGCATACCTGCCGGCAGCGATGGCCTCGATCATCAGACGCGGCCCGGAATAGCAGTCGCCACCTGCAAAGACGCCGCTAATGTTGGTTTCGAGGGTCTCTTCATCGGCATCAACTGTACTGAATCTGGTCTTCTCAAGTCCGTCTGCCTCTACGATCGCGTCGAGATCAGCGCCTTGACCAACGGCCTGGATGACGATATCGCACGGGATAACCCGCACTGTTCCCTCGACCGGAATACAGTCCGGCATCCCGCCAGAATTATGCTTCAGGGTGACATCCTGCACCTGGATGCCGGTCAGTTTGCCGTTCTCACCTATGAACTTCATCGGTGACACAAGACAATGCATCGCCACACCTTCAGTTTCAGCGTCAACGATTTCATGGGCATTGGCCTCCATCAGATCGCGAGAAAATCTAAACAGCAGGTTGACGCTTTCGGCCCCGGTGCGCAATGCAGAGCGGGCACAGTCCATGGCCACGTTCCCGGCGCCGATGACAATATAGTGCTTACCCATGATAATCTCCTCGTCGGTGTGGAAGCGACGCAGGTAATCGATACCACTGTAAATTCCTTCAAGTTCCTTACCTTCAAAGGGCAACATCCTCCCAAGCCAGCAGCCGAGTGCCAGGTACACCGCATCAAAACCCATGGCCTTGAGGGAACGGATCGTGAAGTCTTTGCCCAGCGCAACACCGGTATGAGGCGTCACGCCAAGTTCGAGCACCCCGTCAATATCCCATTGATACTGCTCTTCGGAGAGACGATAGTCAGGGATACCGTACAGGGGCATACCGCCAAGTTTCTCCATCTGCTCGAAGATGTCGACCTGGTGACCGAGGCGACGCAGATAATAGGCAGCCGTCAGTCCTGAAGGCCCACCGCCGACAACCGCGACTTTCTTGCCCGTGTCTGCCGCAACCTGAATTTCACCCCGGTTGCCCGAGTCACGCTCCCAGTCGGACAGAAAGCGTTTGATGCTGTTAATGGCAAGAGGATCGTCATTGATGGTGCGCCGGCACTCAGTTGCACAAAGCTCCGGGCAGACACGGCCAGTGGCGGTAATCAGCGGATTTTTGTCCTTGATGGTTCTCAGTGCTGCAGAAAACTCGCCGCGTCGCGCATGACCCAGGTATCTGGGAATGTCGATCTGGGCGGGGCAGCGCTGGCGACAGGGCGACAAACACTGGGTGTATTGATTCCAGTGAAGGATCTTCGTTGTTTCCCCGACGAGCTTAACGATGCCTTTCGGGCACATTTCTACACATTTGCCACAGCCAACACAGCGCTCCGGATCGAAAATCGGCAGGCCGGTCTCGGAGCTCATGGTGATGGCCGAGAACTTGCAGGCCCTCATACACGACCCGAGGCCGAGACAGCCGTTCTCACAGCGGATAAAACCATGATAGAGCTGAAGGGCAGCCCGGCAATCCGCCAGGCCGGAATAGTCGAATTTAACTGCAGCCCGGTAACCGCCTTCACAACTGGAGCAGGCGAGAGTCGGTTCGGCACCGCTCACGTCGTACCCGAGGTAGGTCCCGATGGCTTCTGCAGTCTCGGTGCCGCCGACCACACAGGAGTTGACCTCTATCTTCCCTTTCACCATCGCTTCTGCCGCAGAACTGCAGCCAGCCTGGCCACATCCGCCGCAGTTCGCGCCCGGCAGCAGGGCGAGAACCGCTTCAATTCGGGGATCTTCTTCAACATGAAAAATTCTCGCGGCTACTCCGAGGATGATCGCTGAGACAAAAGCGATGCCGACGAGCAGGAATATTGGTGTAAACACGATAGGTCTCCTTCTTGCTTTACTCGTTGTAATCCTGCCGTTATGCCATTCCCTGGAAACCTATGAATGCTAGGGCCATAATGCCGGCGGTGATCAGTGCTATTGATGTTCCCTGCAGGGATTTCGGCACTGCAGAAATCATCAGTCGCTCTCGAATACCGGCAAACAGGATCAGGGCCAGGCCGTAGCCGACGGCGCTCGTTGAGGAAAAAACCAGCATTTCTAAAAAATTATACTCTTTTTTGGCAACCAGCAGAGCAACACCCATTACCGCACAGTTTGTGGTGATAAGCGGCAGGTAAACACCGAGGGCATTGTACAGCACCCGGCTCTGCTTTTTCAGGATGATCTCCACCAGCTGGACGAGCGAGGCGATGATCAGGATAAAGCTCAGCGTCTGGAGGAACTCCAGGCCGTATGGTTTGAGTACATAGGTGAACACAGTCCAGGTAAAGATCGCTGCCATGACGGTAACAAAAACAACCGCCATGGCCATACCCAGGGCCGTTTCCAGTTTCTTGGAGACACCGAGGAACGGACAGTTCCCAAGATACTGCGCCAGCAGAATATTATTAACAAAGGTGGCTGAAATAGCTAAAAAGAAAAGATCCATACGGTGTGCCTTTATCCCTGAATGAATTTCTCACCACGCCAGCGGGAGAAGAGGTTTTGAAGCGCGAGCATGGCGCCGATGGTGACAAATGCCCCCGGAGCTGAGACAAGAAACGTCATGGGTTCAAAGGTCTCTCCGAATACCGGTATGCCAAACCATGCACCTGCTCCGAAAATCTCGCGAATCGAGCCGATGAGCAGGAGTGATAACGCATAGCCGGTACCAACGCTGAAGCCGTCGATCATCGAGAGCAGCGGTGGATTCCTGGCTGCAAAACCTTCGGCTCGACCGAGGATGATGCAGTTGACGACGATGAGGGGAATATAGATACCCAGTTGCTGTGAAAGCTGGAAAAAGAAGGCTTTCATGAGAATTTCGACTATGGAGACAAGCGTTGCAATAATGACGATATAGGCAGCGATCCGAACCTTGCTGGGAATCACATTCCTCAGAGAGGAGATGGCACCGTTGGAAAGGATTAGGACAAAAGCCGTGGCCACTCCCATTCCGAGACCGTTTTCCGCAGACATGGTTACCGCAAGGGAGGGGCAGAGTCCGAGTACCAGGCGGAACGGCGGAATGCGCTTCCACAGGCCGGCTGTCAGTGTATCAATGTATGTATTTGCCATGGTGTTCATTCCTCTCAGAGCGCTGCTATCTTCTTGATAATCTCATCTCTGTTATCATTAACAAAGGCCAGTACCTCGTTGGTCCCATTGACGGCTGCCCGGGACGTGGTGGATGCGCCGCTGATCGCGTCGATGACCCCGCCATCGGCAGTTATGCCCAGCGGCTGGTCTATGGGCAGCCCCTTCCACTGGCGACGGAACCCAGGCTCCTCGATTCGAGCCCCCAGGCCGGGTGTTTCGCTGTGACTCACCGCTTCCATTCCCGTCAACCTGTTGTTGACCAGGTCAATACCCACCATGATCTTCAGATCACCTCCGTATCCACCTTTGCCGATCGCTTCCACAGCAAGCCTGGAAACGGAATCGCCGTCCCTGAGAAAGAATATGGAAACATCCCCGTTCTCGGCAGGCACAACAATCTTATTGCCCAGCACTTCCTCGGCGGGTTGGTTAAAAAGCCTGCCAAGGGCCGGTCCACGAACGTAGTAATCGGTCTGTTTATTCACATACGGGTCAAGCAGGTAGTTGGCAGAGGTAAGTGCCGCGGAGCACACTGCTGCAATCAGAGAAAGCACGACAACCATGCGTGTAAGCTCATGCATTTCCAGCTCCCTTCGTCTTCGGTTTTATCATGTCCAGCAACGGCGCACAGAGGTTGACCAGAAGTACGGCATAGGCAATGCCGTCAACATGTTTGGAGTATCCCCTGATCAGGATCAGCAGTACACCGGCCAGCAGTCCGTAGAGAAACAGCGGAGTCTTGTTCACCGGCGAGTTGGTGTGATCGGTGATCAGGAACAGTCCCATGAACAGTGTACCGCCACTCAGCAGGTAAAATATCGGCGAGGCAAAGGCCGCCGGATCGGTGCTGTGCAGTAAGCCGGCAGTTGCCATTATGCCAAGCAGAAAACCGACAGGAGCCTGCCACTGTATCTCCCGCATCAACAGCAGGAGCAGTCCGCCAAACAGGATGAAGAATACCATGCCGTTAGCTGTCCCCGCCACCTGCTGCCCAAACAGCAGGTGATACCAGTTATAATGATCCGCCCCCGCTGCTCCAATAGATTTAACCAGCCTCAGCGGCTCAATCATCGTCACCGACCAGTCGATGTCCTTCAGGGCCGCCGTGTAATCCATGCGTGCAGGCCATGAAAGCTGCAATACGGCAATGGCGAGTACTGCCGGTTGGACCGGATACGCCCCGACGCCGCCAAACAGTTTCTTGCCAAAAATCACCATCACGAAACAGCCGATCATGATCAGCCACCAGGGTGCATTCAGCGGCAACATGAAGGCCAGCAACAGGGCCAGGCTGACGCTGCTCCAGTTGGAGGTCAAGTCCCGTGAGGGGGCAAATTTCTCAGATATGAAGTCAAACAGTACGGAAAAACAGACGCAAAGTCCGTATATACGCAGAACTGCAGGTCCGAAGAGATACAGGCTTGCCGCCATCGCAGGGACGAGGGCCATGACCCAGCGCTGATAGATTTCCGCCAGGCCTGTACCGATACGATAGTGCGGGCCGACGGCAACATCGAACATGTCGGTGTCAGCCGGTTGCGTCCGGTTGAACATTTTGAGCTCTTTCATGAAATACCTCCGGCGGCCCAGGTGAATCTCTCCCCGTGTATCATGTCATGATTACAGAAGTTAACAAGCTGCACAATGGGACGCTGGGCTGGGCAGACAAAGGCGCACAGGCCGCATTCATGACAGGCTTCAGGGTTCAGGCTCATTGCCGAATCAATCTGGCCGAATTCAACCATCCGGTTAATCAGATGCACCTGGATATTGACCGGGCAGACCCGGGTACATCTGCCGCAGTTTATGCACGGAGCAATGGAGTCGAACGGGGCAGTTTCACCGGCAATCAGGTGTATGCCGTTATAGTAAGTCATCGGTGTCTTGTCCGTGAACTGGGCAACACCCATCATGGGGCCGCCGACAACCGGTCGGGTGTAGGCCGAAATTTCAAGTCCCTGACTGGCAAGTATATGTCTCAGTGAACTGCCGAGCGGAAAACGGACGGTCACCGCCTGAGCCATATCGGAACCACTGATAGTGATGCACTTATGGGTGAGCGAAGCCTTGCCGTCCAGCGCATCAACGATGGCAAGCAGGTATTCCAGGTCAAGAACCGCAATGCCGTTAGTGCGGAAACTCTCCCTGTTGGGGATCCTGTAGCCCAGAATCTTTGCGACAACTTCCCGCTCGATGCGGTCGAAGTATGATTCTGAGAGGAAATGCAGCTCGACGGGATTGCCGAAAAAGGATTCTGCCCATGACCTGAACGATTCCGGCAACGTCAGACAGATTCTGGAACTGGGCAGCAGGCTGCCGACCCGTTCGAGTCCTTTTGCGACCTTCTCCCGCTGCTGGTCCAGCAGGAGCTGGGAGGTGAGTATGGTCGTCTCCTGCCGTATACCGGTAATAATAGCGGTCTTGATTTTGGGAAGTTCCGCCATTTCGCCTTCCCGCCATTCTCGACCGGACAGGGTCCAGGGAGGCGCAACACCGGCAGCCCGCATACGCATCATCGCCTCTTCAAGATTACCGGCAGGCACGGGACCGTCGAACATCTCTTCCGGCGTCATCGGCTGGCCGCCGTCATTATCGATGATGATAGCGGGTGAATGAACGGACTGGGCCGTCCAGACGGATTTGATCTCCCGAACCTTCCCGCTGATTGAGGCTATTACCGAGTTTCCATTCCTCGACTTGGCGACAGGCTGTCCTCTGCGGACAGTGTCTCCGGCTCTGACGGTCGGGAAATAGTGCACCTGGCCGGGGTACTCGAGCGGCAGCACCACATGATCCGGATCATCGGCTTCCCGGATGACAGGATCATATCCGCTCAAGTGAGGCAATGCTGATTTTTTGATAAAATTTAAAAATTGTTGCATAAAAGAAACGTCCTCATCGTAAATGGCAGCCACTGCACTTCACCGTTTCATCGTCATTGGTGAATCTCTCGGGGACTGCCTGGAGGTGGCAGCCGGTACAGTTTGTGTGGTAGGCCTCGGAAACCGAACCTGGTGTATGACAGCCAAGACAGGAATGATCCTCAATTTCAAGGAATTCATCGTGTCCCATCATCCCCGGATCATAACCGTCATCATGACACTGGGTACAGTCGAGCGTGCGTGCTTCGTTTTCCTGTGTACCGGGGTGACAGCTCCGACACGAGGCGGCCTGGTCATCGTCAGCTGTCTGCTCATGACAGGTTGAACATTCCCGGACATGGAATTCCTTCAGTTCCCAATGTTTGAAATCGACAGGATCAACCTCGTCACCATGGCATTTCTCGCAGGATGCCGCCTGCCTGGAACCGTACAGATCGTGATGGCAGGTAGCACATGAATCAGCACCTTCATTGTGTTTACCGTGGTCGAAAAGCACGGAACCCGCGGTACTGGTCAAGTAATACCGGTCTGTTGATACTGGTTTATCACCGGCCATACTGGAGAAGACAGCCGCTGCCACGGCGGCAAGCACGGCGACCGTCATCGAAAGGGTCCAGTTTCGGCGATCCTGTTTTCTACCACTCATGACTCTCCCTTAAAATAAGTCGTTCGTTGTCCTCTGCACTCATCGTGTACCAGCGGCAGCTGCGCCGTACACAGATTATAATTGAGAGTTTGATCGAATCCTGCACCGAAATATTGAATTTCACCATCTTGCACTGGTCCTGTTTGCAGATCTGTTTTGGTTCGATGAGCGAGATATTGCAGTGCGGGCAGTACACATCGGCCAGTTCCTCGTCATCGTCTACCTGAATGGTGCTTTCCCTATCCAGGATGTTGAGGTAAGGAGACACACGGCTGACCCCTTTTTCCCCCTTCTTGTTTACAATATGGAAAACGGCCTTTCCATCCTTGTTGAGTCCCTCACCGCAGCTGGGGCACCAGCAGTTCAGGTATGTATCACGGTTGATATTGGATCGTTCCATTAACGGATGGGCATCCCAGATCTCTTTCTCCCAGCGAGCCGTTTTATCGGAATCTCTGTCTTTCATCACAGCCTCCTCGAGGATGACGTTTTCTTCCCCGTTATTGGGTGCTCTCTACTACTACAAATAACCTACATCTGCAACGTCACATTGTGGTATTATTCTGCGATTTTATCAAGAAAAAGATGACAGGGATCACTCTCATGTCAGCAGGCATAGCTGCTGGATGAAGGTCACCCCTTCATGAGCGCAGATTCATAAATCTTCCTTGGAAGCATTTTGTCAAGGCAGCCTGCCTGACAACCCGCCCGGAACCGGGAGAACTGACATAACAAACGATAGTGGTTATTGTCTATGCAGGATGTGGGAGAAACAGATAGCCTCGTTTGAAACCCGCATTTGCTCGTTCCATACGATTTGAAGGGGGCCTGGGATGTCCGGTTCAGGGATTGGGTTGATTCAGGGGGCAGCACGGTTAAACAGCGCTTGTCTCATTGTCCTCTGTTTCTGCATCGTCACCATGTTCAGCCGTTCAGCGAACAGCGCGGGTACAGAGGTGAGCACCCAGGTCATGCTCTTTGAGATAAAAGGCGCGATCAGCCCGGCGGTCAATGATTACCTGGCAAAGGGCTTTGAAAAGGCCAGAGAAGGTAATGCCGACCTCATTATTCTGCAGATGGATACCCCCGGTGGACTCGACAGTTCAATGCGGGATATCATCAAAAACATTCTTGCCTCGCCAATTCCAGTTATTACCTTTGTCGCTCCAGAGGGCGCCAGGGCAGCAAGTGCCGGGACCTATATCCTCTATGCCAGCCATGTGGCGGCGATGTCTCCGGCAACGAATCTTGGGGCAGCCACCCCCATAAGTATCGGTGGAATGCCCGGCTCCTCGGATCCACCCGCTGAACAGAAAGACAAGGACCAAGGTCAACTGCCAACCAGCGATGCCGCCACCCTGAAACGCAAAGTCATCAATGATGCCACCGCCTATATCAGGTCGCTGGCCGAACGGCATGGTCGAAATGCCGACTGGGCCGAAGAGGCTGTACGCAGCGCGGTGAGTCTCAGTGCCCGGGAAGCGCTTGATCTCGGCGTTATCGATTTTATCGCAGGGGATGTGGCTGATCTGCTCGCTCAAATAGATGGTCACCAGGTAATGATGGACTCCGGAACCCATGTCATTACGTCACAGAATGCGGTTGTTACCGCCATACCGCTCACATGGCGTTATCGATTGCTGTCGGTGATCAGTGATCCCAATGTCGCGTATCTGCTGCTTCTGCTTGGGTTTTATGGACTCATTTATGAACTCGCCAATCCTGGTGTCCTTCTGCCGGGAGTGGCCGGCGGCATATCCCTGCTGCTGGCTCTCTATGCCTTTCAGATTTTGCCGATCAATTACAGCGGTTTTGCCCTGATGATCCTTGGCCTGCTCTTCATGGTGAGCGAGGCCTTTCTCCCGAGTTTTGGATCGCTTGGGATTGGCGGTATTGTCGCCTTTGCCGTCGGTTCACTGATTTTGATGGATGATGATAGCCTGAGAATATCTCTTTCACTCATCGCCTCGACCACTGCTTTCTCAGCACTTCTTCTCATCTTGCTTGTCGGTCGGGTTATCATGATCAGGAAGCAAAAGATCCGTACCGGTGAAGAAGCGCTTATCGGCATGATCGGGGAAGCCTCGGAGGATTTCAGGGGTGAGGGGAGAATGTGGCTGCTGGGTGAATCATGGATTGCAAAAAGCCCGGAGACAATCGGCGTTGGAGATAAACTCAAGGTGACGTCTCGAACGGGCTTGGAACTCGATGTAGAGAGAGTAAAGGAGGAACCGTAAGATGATATCTACAGACATCGTTCAGTACATCGTTCCGGTAATACTTGTTTTTGGTCTGGTGGCAATTTCCTTTAAAATTGTTGCCGAATATGAGCGGCTCGTGGTTTTGTTTCTGGGGCGTTTTCAGGTTGTCAAACAGCCCGGTCTGCGGATCATCATCCCTGGAATACAGCGGGCATTCCGGGTAGATCTCCGGGTTATTACCCTGGATATTCCACCACAGGACGTCATCTCAAAGGATAACGTCACGGTTCGGGTCAATGCGGTCCTCTATTTCAGGGTTGTTGACCCGGAAAGAGCAATCATTCAGGTTGAGAATTTTTTGAATGCAACAAACCAGCTGGCACAAACCACCCTGCGTTCGGTTCTTGGTCAGCATGAACTCGACGAGATGCTCTCCGAGCGGGAAAAATTGAATGACAATATTCAGAAAATTATTGACAAGCGTGCTGATGCCTGGGGAATCAAGGTGATCAACGTGGAGATAAAACACATAGACCTCAATGACTCCATGATCAGGGCCATTGCCCGGCAGGCAGAGGCTGAGCGGGAGAGACGGGCCAAAATCATACATGCAGAAGGTGAATTTCAAGCCTCGGAAAAATTGCTTGCCGCTGCAGATGTCATCTCTCAAAATTCCCAGGCACTGCAACTGCGTTATCTGCAAACCCTGATTGATATTTCCACAAACAAGAATTCCAATACAATCGTTTTTCCTCTGCCGATTGATTTGTTGAAATCATTTGATAAAAAGACCTCTGCGGATCCCAGCAAGACGCCGTGAAAAGCGGTCTCCGCCTTCCTGATAACCTGACCCTCGAGCCATGCTTGGGTGACTCGGGGGTTTTCAGAGGAGCCTGTTAATCGTGTTGAATTCCTTTGTCGTGTTGGAAGGCCCAGAATGTAAGACGGTTCAGGGAACGCTCTGATAACTGGAAGCGTTTCATCTCACAGAATTCAGGCGCAATTCACCGTCGGTACTCTGTTTTTATCTACACATAAGCCATTGTAATCAAACAATGTAATTTGTTCCGGCAAACAATTCGACTTTCACCAAGATATATTATAAAATAGGATTTTGATCCTATCTGCTCTCATTTGTTATTGTTTTATAGAGGATGCTGAATCGTCTAACGACATGAAAAAAATCATTTTGTTATTTACCATCACGTTGTGCGGCTGGCTTGGCTGGAGGCTTGGCGATTCATTTGGAATTATGACCGCATATCTGTTGAGCTTTGCTGGAAGTTTAGCCGGTGTGGTTTTGGGTGTGACGATCAATCAGCGCTATTTGGATTGAATTTCAAACCGACCTGGACGGGCAGCCGTTAGATGCATGTCATGACTGTCCTTCCAAAAACAGTTGTAGAACTTCCTCGACAAGACTGTCAACCCGCTGGTCTAACTCGGCGTCGGTCAGGTTGGCTATCGGGTGGGGTATTTCAAGAAATCTGAAATTGGCGACTCCCCACTGCGCCGCCATCTCTGTTCCGGTGGCTCGAAAAGGTTCTGTTACTATTGATACGGTTGGGATACCAGCTTTTTCAAGAAGAATTCCGTCGAGTACACTACCCGAGCTGCAAGAGCCTCAGTCACCGATGCCGGCTATGGCAATATCCGCGGTTTTCACACATTTCTCTACATCAGCTGAAGCAATTGGATGACCAGCCGACTGTTTTGTTATGATTCCGGCCAGTTGCAGGTGATATTTCTTGTCGAGTTGTTCATACAACTTCTGCAGTATGGTTCTAGAATTATATTTTGTGTTTTCCACCAGTGCTACTTTCAGGTTATTCAATTGTTTCGGTCGAGGCGCGTAATTGATAGCTGACGACTCGGCTGGAATGGTCGGATCGAACAGAGTGAAGTCCATATTGTTTCCTCTTTGTAGCTAAATTTTGGTTGTTATCATACCGGTAGCACTTCGTGACCCGCCCCAGCTGAGCAGGCAGGCGGAGAAGGTGCCGACGGCCCCTCCCGCACAGACAATTTTAATATCATCCGGTCCGGGGACCACATGTCTCCAGGTTGTTTCATCCCCCGGCTCCAGGGTACCGGAGAGTCGCTTGACACGTTTCAGCTCAGCCACTGAACGTCTGGCATGGTCAAACAGGTACTGCTTCACCTGCTGCTTTCCCCAGCCGGCTTTAACCATGACCTGCAGATGTTCCCCGGCCAGCACGATCACGAGATCCTGTTGATTGATGATATTCATCGACCCCGTGTTTGCGATGGCGTCCGCTATTGCTCTGAGCAGGGGTTCAGGCGTCTGGGCCAGCTGGTTGTAGACCTGGATAATATCCTCGGAAGCAAAAACGGTTGTGGTACTCTCGTCTCGGTCAAATCCGCGTTCAGTATGGAACGGTTCCCAGGGGCTGTGAAGCTCGTTTTCAGCAAAACAGAACGATATCTTTCCCGGGTGGCCAATAGTTGAGCGATCGAGCCCTCCCGGTCTGGTATTGAGGCTGTTCATCATCAGCAGCCGCAGGGCCCGGCCGATGGTCATATTGGCACGGCAACCGGGCCCGAAAAGGTTTTCCCCGGAATTGATCCCGACTTGAGCAGCGATCGGCCCATTGACCAAAATAGCCAGTGCAGCGCCGCCAGTGCTGGTGGCCATGCCATGGTAATTGAAATCTGGATGACAGATTCCCTTGACGGCCGAAATGATAATCGGCATGTACTCGGGTAAACAGCCGGCCATAACACTATTTATCGCAACCTTGTCGGCGGTGATCACGACGTTGCGGGTGGGGATGTCTGCAATCACCTGATCCCGCCGCAGCCCGACGGCAGAGAGCATTGCAGAAACTGACTGTTCGCTGGGAGGGACAATCGGGAAACCGTCTGTCCAGCCTTTCTGGTAATAGGCTTCAATCAGGTCGGCGGCATCCTGCGGCGTGGATCTGTTCTCCATGAGGATTTCTCTCTGGTCAGGGTTTTATAAGAACCGTACTTTTACCATGCTATGTATACCATGATATCCCGGAATAGAGTTGGCAAATGTTTATCTTGTTTTTTTGGTATGGGCTGCAATTGTTGTAAATGGATTACTGCCTGCCTGGAAAGCAAGGGTAATGGTAACCATGTAGGCTGACAAGAATCTTTCTCGAAATCATGCTGCACTTTTGTGATTGACAGACCACATGCCGCACACTAAACTGTCGACAGTTGACGGTTGACATAAGGAGCAATAGCACAAAACATCGTTTGATCGAAGAGTAGTGATGAACCAATTCAACACCAATATTATCAAAAAAGTGCAGGCGCAATCGCTCACCGGCGTGATTTACAGCCAGCTCGAACACATGATCCTGTCGGGCATGATAAAGCCTGGAGAGCGTATTAACGAAAGCAGGCTCTCAACCGCACTGCAGGTCAGTCGTGCCCCTATCAGGGAGGCCTGTCGCCAGCTTGAAAAGCACGGCATGGTCGAGATTGTTACCCGCCGGGGAACGTTTGTCACCAAGATCGAGGTGAGTGAGGTCAGGGAATTATACGATATCCGTGCTGCTCTGGAAACACTGGCCGCCGAGAAAGCAGCAGCGCAGGCAACGCCCGAGGATCTCGAAGAACTTCAGCGCGTTCTCAGCCAAATGCAAGACGCCGTAGAGGCCGATGAGGCGATGAAATATTTTAAAGCGAACGTCGTCTTTCACCGCAAGATTGTTCTGATCTCGGGAAACCGAAATCTCGATTCCCTGATTGAGGGTATTTACAACAAGGCATCGCTGTGCCGTAAAACGAACCTGTCTGTTCTGGACAGAATGACAATTTCCTACCGGCAGCACAAAGATATTTACAAGGCCATAAAAGCGGGAAATCAGATGGAAGCGTCCACGCAGATGAAACACCACATACTGGATGCCCGTGATGCGCTGCTGGGTTCCCTGGACAGATCAGATCTTGGTGGAGATGGTCAGGAGGAGGATAGAGATCGACGGGTTTTCAGGTAAAGGAAAAGGGTAAATGCTGCTGCAGGGCTGAAAAGAACATTCGCTAATCATAATCATGGAAAACATGTACCAGCGGTACATGCAGAGTGGAGGAGAGATGAACCAGGCAGAGATTACACGGGTAACGAAGGAATCGGCGGATTTCGTCAAAAAACTCTCTTTTGAATCACTTCCTGCCGAAGCCGTCAGGATTGGTAAGCGCTGCATACTTGACGGGCTTGGCCTGATGGTTGCGGGTTCCTATGAAGAATGCACCCGGATCGTAAGTCGTTTCAGCTCGCGGGTCAGCCAGTCAAAGGGATCAACCATTCTCGGTGTTAATCCGGTTACCGTAACTGCGCCGTTTGCGGCATTGGCCAATGGCACTGCCGGCCATGCGATGGACTGGGACGACAGCCAATTGTCTGTTTCGCCGGGCCGCATGTACGGGCTCCTGACACACCCCACCATACCGCCGCTCGCAGCCTCGCTGGCAGTGTCCGAAGAGCTCGGTTCTATTGATGGGAAAACCTTCCTGACAGCATTTCTCGCCGGCTTTGAAGTTGAGTGTAAAATTGCCGAAGCGATTAATCCCGATCATTATAAAAAGGGATTTCATACGAGCGGGACAGTGGGCACATTTGGCGCGGCGATGGCGGCTGCAAAACTGCTGGACCTCAGTACTGATGAAATCCTCCATACCCTGGGGATCACTTCAAGCATGACTTCTGGGATTCGCACCAATTTCGGCACGATGACCAAGCCGCTGCATGTCGGCAGGGCTGCAAGCAATGGCGTAACCGCCGCCATGCTTGCACAAAGCGGCTTCGAGGCGAATATGGAAGCGCTCGACGGGGAGTGGGGTTTCTTCAGTGTCTTCGGCAGAGGCTTCGATGTCGACTGTATTGCCGGTTGTATCGGCAATCCGCACACAATCGTTGATCCCGGTGTGAGCATTAAACCCTACCCCTGTGGCGTTTTGACTCACCCCTCCATGGATGCCATGCTCACCATCGCAACCGAGCACGATATCAGGGCGGAAGATATCCAGGAGGTCGTGCTTTTTGCCGGATCGAACATCTTGAAGCCCATCAGATATGAAATTGCCCACGATGAGCTGGAAGCAAAATTCTGCATGCCGTTCCTTCTCGCTGCAATCATACTCTCCAGAAAGGCCGGAGCGCACGAGTTTACCGATGAATTTGTCAACGCTGATGACACCCAGCGGCTGATGCGTAAAATTCGCACTGAATACGACGCAGACATCGAAGCCAGAGGCTGGGATAAAATCCGTTCCAGGGTTGAAGTCCTGCTGCAGGATGGCCGCAGGATTGTCAAGGAAGCTGATGAGAATTACCGGGGAGGGCCGGATAACCCGCTGACGGATCAGGAACTGCAGGACAAGTTTACCGATTGCACCGAGCGAATGCTCGATCAAACAGCACGTGAAAAAGTATTTAAGATAACACAACATTTAGAGAATCTTGACGATATCACCGAACTGGTTCAGGCGACGTTGCCTGGGGCATGAGTAGTCAGAAAAGAGCCCATGTCGGCGCCGCCGGTGGTTCTGGGAACAGGAGGCTTTCCTGATTTTCCCGACTTCTGGTCTAGCAGGAAAAAGCCGGATTGTTTTCTTTGACTGCTCAATAACTCTAATCCGCAATTCAAAGGGAGGTGTTTCATGAGTGCGTTATCACAATGTTACCGTCTAAAAGTACTGATTTTTACTGCAGTAATCCTCAGCCTGAGCAGCATGACGTGCCTGGCGGCAGATGAAAAATTCCCCTCAGAAACAATCAAGGTGGTAATTCACACGACCTATGGCGGAGGTACCGATATCACCGCCCGTATGATGACAATGCGCACCCGCCGGGAACTCGACGTCGATATGCAGGTATTGTCAAAAAACGGTGGCTCCGGTGCCAGGGCCCACGAGTATGCGCAGTCCCAGCCGAAGGACGGCTATACCATGCTCGCCCTGACGCAAAGCCATCTCTACACGATTGCCCGGGGCAAATCAGTGCTGACAATTGATGATCTCGTTGGCGTTGCCCGGGCCATGGACGATCCGACGTTCATTACGGTGAACGCCAAGGGCAATTTCAACACGATTGAAGACCTTGTCGCCGCTTCAAAGGAAAAGCCGCTGAACTGGGGTGTTTCGGTCCTTGGCAGCACCGAGCATATTGGCCTGGCTCAATTTGCAGAAAAGGCCGGGTTTGACTACAAGGCAGTCCCGTTTGAAAGCGGCGGGCAGATGGTGAACGCCCTGATGTCCGGGGCGATTGAGGCAACGCTTGCCAATGTCAGCGAGGCGCGTCAGCAGATACTGGATGGTACGCTCAAGGCCCTGGTCGTCATGGCGCCTGAAAGGCTGTCCGGTTATCCCGATATCCCTTCGACCTATGAGAAAGGCTATGAAGTTGATTGCTCCACAACACGTGGATATGCCGTCTTGAAGGGAACTCCTCCGGAGCGGGTCAAGATCCTCTCGGATGGTCTCGTCAAGGGAATGAGCAGCGAGGTCTTCGCCAACTATCTCGCCTCCGCCGGGCTTACGGTCGAGGAGAGCGTGGCCGGCCAGGAGGTGTGGGATGCCCAGATGAGGAGGGAATATGCCAAGGCTGTCGAGGCGGTAGAAAAACTCGGCTTCAAATAGGCTGAAGAGATACCCAACCGATAAAATCACTGATAGGACCCCACATTGAAGAACGTAATCCCTGAGCGTTCTGGATCGAGGGAGGGGAAGGAAAAGCAGCCTTCCCGCTCCCTCGTTGACGGGACTGATTTAATCCTGGCGATCATTATTCTCTCGGTCTGCGGAATTCTTTACTATATCTCGTCCCGGTTTGAAGGAGCATCGGAGCAGATGTCGCAGAATATTCCCCCCGAATGGTTTCCTCAACTGCTCCTGATGTTCATCATGATCCTGACCCTGATCATCCCCTTTGAACATCTGTTCAAGGGCAAGAAACTGCTCGCCAAGGACAGACAGGCCAAGGTCAAGCCGATCGCCATTGGTTCGGCGTCTCTGCTCTGCGTTATCATATTTCTGATGCCCTGGCTGGGTACATTTCTGACGATGGTGTGTGTTTGTATCTTCCTACCCCTGCTCTGGGGCGAGAGGCGGCTGAAAGTCCTGCTGCCTTTCGCCATTGTTTTTCCTGGTTTGGTAACGTTATTGTTTACCAAGGTCTTGCGCGTCTATTTTGAAGCCGGTATCTGGTCAAAGTTCTTCTAAAAGGGGATATTCATGGATGCAGTAATACAAGGATTCGTACTTCTCATAGATCCTTTCAACATTTTCCTTATATTCGTCGGGGTGTTGATCGGTGTCTGTGTTGGTGCGCTGCCTGGTCTGAGTTCGCCGATGGCCGTTGCCCTGTTGCTTCCCTTCAGTCTTTCCCTTGAGCCGATACCAGCCATTGCCATGATGTCCGCCCTCTACTGTGCCGGCACATTCGGGGGGTCGATCACCGCAATTCTGATCAATGCGCCGGGAGCTCCCCCCGCTGTAGCCACGGCCTTTGACGGCTATCCCATGGCCAAGCGGGGTGAGGCTGGTCGGGCCTTGGGGCTGGCTGCGATCAGCAGCGTTTTTGGCGGAATTTTCAGTCTGGTAATATTTCTCTTCCTGGCCCCGGTCCTTGCAAACGTCGCGCTTAAGTTCCGCCCCCAGGAATATTTTGCCCTGGCGGTTTTTGCCCTTTCCATGCTGGCCTCTATCAGCGGCACTTCCTCAATCCGTAACCTGATCTCAGGAGCGTTTGGAGTCCTGATAGGAACCGTTGGTGTCCACATAACGACCGGAGTTGAACGATTCACCTTCAATTTCCCGGAACTTACGGAGGGGATAAGTTTCATACCCGTGCTGATCGGTCTTTTTGCCGTCGGGGAATTACTCCATCAATCCCAGGGCCTCAACAAGGTCATGGAGCGGATAACTTCGGTGGTGGTGAAGCTTCCTTCGATAAAAGAGCTCCTGAAAATGAAGGGAACGATTCTACGATCAAGCTGTCTCGGCACCTTTATCGGCATTTTACCGGCGGAAGGTGCTACAGTTGCTGCACTGATGGGATATAACGAAGCCAAACGCTTTTCCAAAAACAAGGAAGAATTCGGCAAGGGAGCGCCTGAAGGCATCGTCGGCCCTGAGGCTGCCAACAACGCCGCCACCGGCGGCGCAATGGTGCCGACCCTGGCCCTTGGCATTCCGGGAAGTGCAACCACGGCACTTATCCTTGCTGCTCTTATAATGCACGGTTTTCGCCCGGGACCCTATCTTGTTCGGGAAACGCCGCATATCGTTTATGCAATTTTTGGTGCGATGATCCTGGCCAACATCATGTTCCTGGTCATCGGTTTGACTGGTGCGAAGGTATTCTCAAGGATTACCCTTATTCCCCGCCAGTTTCTCTGGCCGGCTGTCTTTGTTTTCTCCCTGGTGGGGTCATATGCTTTTGCTTCGTCTCTGTTCGATGTCTGGACCATGCTCGTTGCCGGAGTAATCGGTTTTCTGATGAAGCGGCACGGTTTCGGTCCCGCTCCACTGGTGATGGGTCTGATATTGGGGAAGCTGGTCGAGGAAAATCTGTCTCGGGCGATGATCATTTTCGACAACAACTGGCTTCGGTTTTTCGAGAGCCCGATTGTCGATTTTTTCCTGATCTTGACCGTGTTGAGCCTGACCTGGCCACTGATCAGCAAAATCTGGAAGCGCACCTGAGAGGCGCCTTCTGTGCATCTTTGAAAAACGTTACATTCTCACCGGTCTTGCAGGAGGAACGCGTGATCCTCTATTTCGGGAATGGAGATAAGTGATGTCTGAATATCGTATTGGAATTTTGCCGGGAGATGATATCGGCCTTGAGATCGTACCGGTTGCCGTGTCGGTGCTGCAGTCGGCAGTGAAAAGGTTCCCGGATGTCGTCATTGACTGGGTCGAGCTGCCCGTTGGCGCTCCCTCATATCAGCAGTCGGGTGAGACGCTGCCGGAAAAAACGCTCGACACACTCTACGAGCTTGATGGCTGGATGCTTGGACCGATCGGGCACATGGCATACCCGAAGGATGATCCCAAAGCGGTTAATCCTCACCCGATCATTCGCCGGAATTTCGACCTGGTCAGCAATATCCGGCCGACGAAGTCGTATCCCTCGATCCCTTCGCTCCACCAGGACGTTGATATTGTAATCGTGCGAGAGAATAATGAAGGATTTCAGCCTGACCGCAACATGTTCCAGGGTAAGGCGGAGTTTATGCCGACACCGGATATGGCGCTTTCTTTAAGGGTGATTACGCGTCGAAATTCAGATTTCGTGGCGCGCACGGGGTTTGAGCTGGCCCGGCAGAGAAGCGGCAGGAAGAAAGTCACGGCAATTCATAAAAACACCGTGTTCAAGCTTGGCTGCGGCCTGTTCATTGAGGCCTGCAGCCATGTTGCCAGGGACTACCCGGATATACACTTTGAAACGCGGGTGGTTGATACCTTCGCGATGAACCTGGTTATGACTCCCCAGGACTTTGATGTCATTGTCAGCACCAATATGTTCGGCGATATCCTGACGGATGAAGCAGCGGGTCTCGTTGGCGGACTGGGGATGGCGCCGGGGCTCAGTGTCGGACCCGAATATGCCATGGCACAGGCCACCCATGGCTCTGCACCTGATATAGCAGGGAAGCACATTGCCAATCCATATGCGATGATTGTTTCCGGGCAGATGCTGTTGATGTGGCTGGGGAAAAAGAAAAAGGATCAATCTGCAATCCAGGCAGCAAAAAACATCGAAAAGGGAATTGCTCGAGTACTTTCAGACATGGAGACCGTGACCCCGGATATAAAGGGCAGCGCCTCGACCGAGGAAATGGGTGCTGCCATCTGCCGGGCAATCGAGGCAGTCTGAGACCTTCAGAAGCTTTTAGCTTTGATGTTTTTTACAGCAGGGGCGGGGTCCTGGCGGGATCATCTGCAGCGTTGAGACGCTGAATATGGCTTGATCCGTTTTTTATTACAATTACATGTACCCTTTAAGGGGCTGGAGGCTAAAAATGACAGATCGTAACAAGACTCAATCAGAGGGGACTAGAAGAGACTTCATCAAGGTGACTTCATTTGGATTAGGGGCACTCGCTGTAGGTTTTCCTCAAGGGCTGGTTTTTGCCGCAGAGGATAAGTATCCTTCCGGGCCCATCGACATCATTACCCCGTTTTCAGTCGGTGGCGGGACAGATATCTGGGTGAGAACGTTTTCGGTAGCCCTTGCCTCAAAAGGCAGTCTCCAGGTTCCTGTAAACGTAAATAACCTTCCTGGTGCGGCCTCTCTCAGAGGTGTCGGAACAGCGTTCTCCGCAAAGCCTGATGGCTATACGCTCGTTGCTTTCAATCCACCCTCTACTCCATGGGCCTGGTATATTCACCAGCCTGACTTTGATATTGAAAAGTTTGTCGGTCTCAGTGTTTTTGCCAGAGAGCCTGGAGTCGTTGCCGTCAATGCGAACTCACCATATCCCGATTTCCAGAGCGTTTTCGATGCATACACAGAACAGAAATTGAAGATCATTGCTTCTCTTGGCATCGGTACCGGCTGGCATGTCGCAAGCCTCCTGATGAAAAAGCGCTTTAATTTAAACTGGCAGCAATATGTATCCTACAAGGGAACAGCCGATGTCGTTGCCGCGCTGTATCGGAATGAGGTTGATGTTGGCGTCATTACTGCTGCATCCGCTGTAGATGGCGTTGCCGAAGGCAGACTTCGCATACTTGCGGTCCTGGGCTTGGAAGAGAGATTAGGTACGTTCCCTGATGCGCCGACGCTGAAGGAACTGGGAAAAGACCCGCTGAAAGAGACGCTTTTCCTGAGATCATTTTATGCTCCTCCAGGAACACCGGAAAATATCCAGAAAATTCTTGAGGACGCATTTCTCAAGGCCCAGGATGATCCGATTGTTATGGCGAGATACGAATCACTCGGTTTGAAGCCGGCTCACGGCTCGGGACTTGAAGCCGAGCAGGCGATTAAGGATTCAATCAAGGTTGCTGAAGAGATCGACCTCAGGTCAATTGTAAAAGACAAAAAATAGCGGACCAGGCGCCATCGTGCTTCTTCCACCATTTTGTGGCAGGAGCAGAGTGCAAATAAAGCGTGCTGCCCCTCATGCTGCCGCGTGATTGGCAGCACCACCCAGTTCCTTGAACAGGATCACCAGGTTTCCATATTGGACGCTGTATGGTAACCATGTCTCCCCAGCCGTGGGTAACTGATATGATGGAAGTTGCAAAATCAAAATATAAAATTGATGAATTCATCCTCTGCCTCTCGCTTGCAATCTTTTTCCTGAGTATGATTATCGGAGCACTGAATTTTGCCCCTTCGGCGCAGTTTTTCCCACTGTTTCTCTGCGTACCGGGTTTTGTGCTGACGGTACTCTATATTTTCCGGGGATGGCTGTCTCCAGGAACGGTTAGTCTCATGGCAGGCTCTGATGGCTTTCTTGAGCGTTCGGCAAGTTCAACCAGCGGCCGCGCAGCGGATAAGAAGCGGGGAGCCGAAGAACAGTTCTCCGCTTCAAAGGCCTATATGCTGTTTGGCTTTACCTATGCTTTTATGCTTACTGCTTTTTTGGTGGGATTTTATCTTTCGATACTGCTTTCCCTGTCGCTGTATCTCTATGTTAACCGTACTTTCAATGCACAAACATTCAAGGGCAATATTGTCTTGATACTGTTTCTGCTTGCTACAGTGTATGTTTTTGATACGGCCTTCGGCTATCATTTTAACAGAGGTCTGTTGCTTTCTGTGCCATAGGCGCTCTATTCCGGCCCAAATTTCCTCATCACGTGGATCAAAATGTTCTTAGACACGCTCTGGCAGGCCTTACAGGTTGTAACCGCTTTTGACAATCTCTTGTGGATATTCGCAGGAACGGTTGCCGGCATCATTGTCGGTGCCATTCCCGGAATAGGGCCAGCCCTTGGATGTGCCCTTGCCCTCCCTTTCACGGTGTATCTGGAACCCCTTCAGGCCCTTCTTTTCATGGTTTGCCTCTATGATGGGGCGATGTATGGAGGAAGCATACCCTCGATACTCATAAACACCCCGGGTGATGGGCCCGCCGCAGCCTCAACAATAGAAGGGTTTCCCATGGCGAAGCAGGGCAAGGCCGTGACGGCGCTGGCCATATCGGCCACATCCTCCGCTATTGGCGGCTTCTGCGGGTCCGTCATTGCCGTGACTTTCTCGGTTTTCATGCTCAGCTTTCTGATGCTTTTCGGAACTCCTGAATATTTTCTTCTCGGCATCCTGGGCATTGTCCTTGTGTCACTGGTCTCCAAAGGATCCTATTATAAAGCACTGATTTCCGGCATGCTTGGACTTGCCATCACGACAATCGGCATTGCTCCCGGGTCAAGTGCCGAAGTGAGGTACTCTTTCGGGCTTCTTGCCCTGTATGATGGAATATCTTTTCTTCCCGTTCTCCTTGGTCTTTTCGGGGTTGCAACCATGGCCCAACTGGCCGGAGAAGCAAAAGCCCAGATATCAGAACTGGAGACACTGGGCGGAACTCGGCTTGATGGCGTTAAAACATCCTTGAAACATTGGCTCACGATACTCAAAAGTTCTGTTTTCGGATTCATCATAGGCAGCATTCCCGGGACGGGAGGTACCGTGGCCACCTTTGTGGCCTATGGCGAGGCCGTCCGTTCATCAGATGATGCTGAAAAGGTTACATTTGGCAAAGGCAATCCAAAAGGGCTTGTGGCAACCGAATCCTCCAATAACGCCTGTATTAAGGGTGCTCTGCTGCCGACGCTGCTTTTCGGTATTCCCGGAAGTGCTACAACGGCTATTCTCCTGGCTGCGATGCTGCTGCACGGACTTCGTCCGGGCCTGAGCATGTTTCAGGGGGAGGGGTATGTCATTACCCTCTCCCTGTTTTTGGGGCTTATTGTCTCCGAAATCATGATTATTACCTTCGGGCTCTCAACTGTTAAGACCCTGGGAAAGATCACGACAATCGACAAGAATTTGATCATCCCGTTGGTTCTGACGCTCTCCATTCTTGGAATTTTCAGCCTCAAGTTCAGCTGGTTTGACCTTGCCGTCATGGGTGGTGCGGGGGTTCTCGGTTTTGCAATGCAACGCTACGGATTTCCCGTTATTCCGGCTGTAATCGGTGTTGTTCTGGGCAGCATCATAGAAGAGAACCTCCTCAGGAGCCTTGAGCTTGGGGGAGGCAGTTTGATGTTTTTGTTGTCTAAACCGGTATCTTTGATTCTGATTCTCGCGACAGTTACGGCTCTAGTGGCTCCTTTTGTAAGCAGGTTTTTGCGGCGATCTCAGGTAAAACGAGGATAAGCGGCTCGGGCCTGAAAAAAAATGTTTCATGATCTATTGTAGTGTATCGATACCAGGTGGATAGAGCAGATGGTGTCTATACCCATAAAACGAAATTCATAAAGAGGTTCGATATGTCTGATTCTGATATTACCGGTAGTCTGGCACGCTATATGGTCGAAGCGCGGGAACAAACCCTGCCCCCGCAGGTGGCGTTGGCCGCTAAACATCGTATTCTGGATTCCCTGGCAGCGATGGTGTCGGGAGCGCGCCTCAAGCCGGGCAAAAAGGCCATCCAGTACACGCGGGCCCAGGGCGGGGTCCATGAAGCATCGGTTATCGCAACCAATATCAGGACTACTGCCGTAAACGCTGCTCTTGCCAACGCAATGTTCGGCCACGCTGATGAAACGGATGATTTCCACCCGTTGACAAAAGCTCATCCCGGTTGCTCGGTAGTGCCGGCTGCCCTGGCGATGGCTGAGCGTGAGGGACGTTCAGGACTTGAGATGCTGAACGCCGTTGCGCTTGGTTATGATCTGTGCTGCCGCTTTCTTATCGCCCTTGGAGCAGATCTCGTACGGGCTTCTCACAGAAGCGCCGAAGGTACCAGCTCCACCATGGGCAGCGTAGGCGCTGCAGCTTCCCTGGCCCGACTGGATGAGGCTCGGATGCGCTACGCGCTCTCCTACGCCGCCCAGCAGGTTTCCGGGGTGTGGAGTTGGGTGCGTGATGCGGAGCATGTTGAAAAAGCCTTTGATTTTTCCGGCATGGGGGCTCGCAACGGCGTCACGGCCGCAATTATGGCACAAATGGATTTCAGCGGGGTCTGGGATGTATTCGATGGAGAACACAATGCGTTTGTTGCATTATCTGCAGATCCAAAACCCGAAGAGATGGTAGCGGGATTGGGAAGCCTTTATTTCGTGACTGAAACTGCTATAAAGCCATTCTCCGTTGGCTACCCGATTCAAGCACCACTTGATGCCTTCCTCGCGCTCCATCGCGAGCATGGCCTGAATCTCGACAACGTGAAGAAGATCACCTTGAGACTCCCGGAGGACGGTGCTCGCGTAGTTAATAATCGTTCAATGCCGGATATCTGCTGCCAGCACATTATTGCACTTGCCTTGGTCGAGGGTACGGTTACGTTCGAGGACAGCCACTCCTATGCCCGGATGACCGAGTCGGACGTACTTTCTGTGCGTGAGCGTATTGAGCTGATAGCCGACCCGGGGCTCAAGGATCCGGCTGCTCCGAGAAGCGGTCATGTTGAGGTTGAACTTAGCGATGGAAGAACTGTCAGCCACTTTACCAGCCATGCTCCAGGTACGAAGGAAAACCCGATGAATACAGAGCAGGTGAACAAAAAGGCACGGCATTTGATGGAACCGGTGCTGGGAATCGAGAAGACGGAAAGCCTCATCACACATGTAAACGCCCTGGAAGAAGTGCCTGATATTAGTATTTTAGTTCCTTTTTTGACAAGTGAGGAGCGTTAAGAACAGTAATAGCTGCAGTCTAATACGTGCGGGTTTTAAAACAGTATAATCTTCGCTACTATAGATCAGTCACCTGGTACTTCTCAGGACAACAGTTAACATGACAGGAGTTGGTGTTAAATAATATCTGATATCCCCAATGGAGGTGAAGAAATGAAAGGTATTCTGGTAACCAGACTTGGGAAGCCTGAGGTCCTGGAATATAAAGATCTTCCTGACCCCGTGCTGGAGTCACATCAGGTCCTTATCGAAGTGAGGGGGGCGAGCGTGAATTTCGCCGATACAAAAGCCCGTTCAGGCGGATATCATCTGGCCAGAAAGCCTCCCTTTATTCCTGGACTCGATGTTGCCGGGGTCGTGGCCGAGGTGGGCAGTGAGGTGACGGACATAAAACAGGGAGACCATGTCATCGCCTTCCCGGTATCCGGGTCCTATGCAGAAAAGTCGGTTGCCAGCCAGGATCTCTGTTTTGTAATTCCCGAATCACTCGATTTTGTCGACGCGGCCGCGGCTGCCCTGGTCACCGGGACCGTGACACATATGCTGAAACATATTGCTCATATACAGGAGCACGAGAGCCTGCTCGTTCATGCCGCCGCAGGCGGGGTTGGAACAACCGCTCTGCAGGTGGCAAGGGCGTTTGCTGTCTCACCGGTTTTCGGCTCTACCGGCAGTCCCTGGAAAGAGGACCACGTGAGAGCAGCGGGTGCGGATGGCGTCGTCGATTATTCGTCAAAAACCTATGCGGAAGATATCAAGGCAATGACTGACGGAAGGGGTGTCGATGTGATCATGAGTCCTCTTGGTGGGGCCACCATCGAGACGGATTTGCAGTGTCTGGCACCGTTTGGACGATTGGTAATCTTCGGTGAAATGCATGGTGAACCGGCACATATACCGCCGGATGGCCTGTATACAACCAACAAGTCCATTCTGGGCTGCAGCTTCGGGCACTACCGGCGCTTCAGGCCGGATCTTGTGCGGAACACAATGGCTGCGGTCATTGACCTGCTCACTCACAAGAAAATCGAGGTATTTGTCAATAGATGCTTTCGGCTGGAGGACGCACCGCACGCCCATCAGCTGCTGGAAGAACGGCAGGCGTTGGGAAAGGTCGTGCTGGTTCCCGAAAAATTTTACCGGGAACGCTCTTGATAAACGCTCAGCAGGTCTGTCTTGCTGAAGAAAGTGAGCTGCGCTTCACATATTCCGGAAGGTTTGTATAAATTTTCTGTCAATATAATCCTTCAGGCGAAAGGCAATTTTCCCTGAGAGTGTTATTGCCCATTTAGACAGGACACCCTCACCATCCCCCAGGTTATAAATCAGCAGATAATCCCCGCCAGGTGCGAACTTCTGCAGAGGTTTTTGCTCAAGAGATGCCAGCAGATTTTCATAAAGAATTTTATTCTGACGAACCGCATAGACCCCGACCTTGTCGAGTGGTTTATCGGCAAAATAGATGCAGTCTCCGCCGCCAAAAATATTCGGATGGCTTGTTGACTGTAGAAATGCGTTGACATTCAAGCCGCCATCTGGACCTGTATCAACCCCCGATTTTGAAAATATTTCAGATGGCTGCACACCTATGGCTGGAAAGATAATATCGGCACTGTAACGTCGATCATTTTCCAGGGTGATTTCACGGCCTGCCACTTTTCGTACATAACCCTCTTCTCGTATCTCGATACCTTTACGCACGAGCAGCCTGCGAACCAGTTTCTTTACTCTGGCAGGCCTTCCACGCATCAGCGACTGTCCGCAGAACAGCTCTATCCGGGGCTGATGTGAGGCTCGTCTTTTGCACAACTGATGAATATTGCCAGCAATTTCAATAGCGGCCGGGCCGCTTCCGATCACTGCTATTGACACGGCTTCCTGGGTAGATCTTTCAAGGATCGTCTTTTGGGCTCGATAGAGTTCTTCGATAGGCTTGGAAGTAAAAACAGGCGCGCCATCACCTTCAACAATGTCTTTGGGTACAAATGAGCCTGCATTGCAGGAGAGAACATCGTAGTGAATGTGTTCCTGCGACTCTGCCAGATAGACAACCTGCAGCCCCGGGTCAAAATGACTGGCATGCGCCTTTACGAATCGCCCACCCTTGTTTTCCACCAATTTTTTCGTTGCAAAACGGATATCATCAGGTTCGTAGGTGCCACCCAGCATCCCGGGTCCCATTCCGCTGTAGTAGTGGAAGTCCGATGGCTGGATTACCGTCACCCGGTACCCCTTGGATACAAAGATATCAAGTTTGCTGAGGGTGATCATATGCGCATGACCACCCCCGATTAAAACAAGATGTTTCATACCAGCTCCTGCTGTTGATCGATGTGTTGTCCGAGTCTGGCAATATGGCTGCGCTCTTCTTCTGCAATCTTGAAAAAGGTGTCGCGCGTGGCAGCCTCTTTACTGTTATCGGCCGCACGCAGATACAGATCGAGAGCCTGAACCTCAATGGACATTGCCAGTGAAAAAACTTCCAGCTCACTTTCAGTATCGAGATTGTAGCGCTGCAGATATTGTTCTGTCGTCATGCCTCCCTCCATGGCAGGATCGGCAATTTTTTTCTGAAATTCTTCGAGGGTGATGGCCTTGCCGGTCATGGTTGTATAGAGTTCAACTAATTGCTTTTGATGGAGGATTTCAACATCTGCGAGTTTTTCGAAAATATCCTGGGCTTTTTGGGAAGAAACGCTGGACTTCATCGACAGGTAGAAATCCCTGAGTCCCATCTCAAGACCGAATCCGGTCACGATGGCATCTTCGGGTGTCGCTTCAGCGCTGAAAAGATACATCCCGGAATCTTCGGGCCCAACTGCAACCTCTTTGTCCCAGGCCTTGATGCCACCGGATAAATTGTATATTTTCTCAAAACCTCTTCCTGACAGCAATTGCGCAGCACCACGGCTCCGCCCGCCGGTAGCTCAGTAAATGACAAGATGTTTATCTTTTTGGATCTCATCCAGCCTCTTGTCGAGTTCACCCACAGGGATCAATTTTGCACCGGGAAGGTGCGCGTTATCGTATTCTTTAGGCTGGCGTACGTCGAGAAAAACAACATCGCCCTTCGGATTGGCGGACACCAGACGATGTGCCTCCTCCCAGTTAATTGATGAGACCGGGGTGAAAAACTGCATCCATTTCATAATTCCCTCCCAATATGATTTTAAAGAGACAGCACGAAGTCACAGTAACAATTATGTGCATATTACCATATTAAAATTAGCTTGAATATAGATTCAAGCCGTTTGTTGCAGAAATTACCGCCGAGATCAGCAATGTTTTTTCTGTTTAGGATTGGTCGCCGGAACAGCCTCTTTATCATGGTTCATTCATTCGTATAAAATAAGGCTGAAATTCTCTATGGAACTGCCTATCATGTTAAAACCCTTGATTTTATCATTTTTTGGTATACAATAGACAATGCACAGTATGTGTTGGCCAGAAATGTT
Source organism: uncultured Desulfobulbaceae bacterium (assembly GCA_965366875.1). Classification (GTDB taxonomy): domain Bacteria; phylum Desulfobacterota; class Desulfobulbia; order Desulfobulbales; family Desulfocapsaceae; genus MADRE3. Next base: position 34,817 of record CBDUGK010000010.1, read on the forward strand.
CATTGATAACCATCTGAAATATATAAGTTTTAGTCAATGGCTATAAAGCATAAAAGTCTCGTTACTACGATTGTCGAAAGTGTTGAGGAGAAGATTCTCAGTGGAGCTTTAAAGCCTGGAGAGAGGATCATTGAGCAGGAGCTTTGTGAGGAATTAGGTGTCAGCAGGTCTCCTGTGCGTGAAGCTCTCATTGTTTTGGAAAATCAGGGTTTTCTGGTAAGGCAGGCGAGAAAAGGCGTGCGTGTGGCCATGGTCACTCAGAAAGAGGCCGTGGATGCTTATAGGATAAGAGCGAATCTTGAGAGTCTGGCGACTTACCTGGCGGTTAAGAATAATAAAGCCGGCCTCGTAGAAAAACTGAAAAGGATAAATGAAAAATTGGAGCAGGCCTCATCTCAAAAGAAAGCAAAGAAATATTTCCGCCTCAACAAACAATTTCACCAAACGTTGATTGCAAATTGTGAAAATGATCAACTCATCCAGATGCTGAGCGTCTTTGATAAAAAGACCGCACGCTACAGAAAAGAAGTTCTCTCAATACCCGGCCAGATTGAAGCGTCACTCAAGAGACACGAGAAACTGATTAGATCACTGGAAAACGGCAATGCCGAAGATGCTGAGAAAATAAGAAAGGAATCAATTTTGGGGAACATCAAATATTTGAAGCAAAAGTTTGAAAGCGAGGGGGAAAGCATTGAATATAAAAACTGATGATTGCATCTCTTGTCTTGAATGTATCGATATTTGCCCAATGCTCTGCATCATAGAAGGAGATGATGAGGTATATATCGATCAGGATGAATGTGTGGAATGCGGCGTCTGCCTGAATACCGAAATCTGTCCGGTCGAAGCGATTTACCGTCCCGAGGAAACCCTGGAATATCCCCGTGCCATAAGAATGCAGATGAGCGATCCCAGCGCCGAACACCCGGCTTTCAAAGCTTGGGGACGGGGCACGGAAGAGGCGAAAACCAACGATGTAACCGGCAAGTTCGGGCATGGGGAATACGGTATGCTGTTTGAGTTCGGAAGGCCGGTAACAGGTACAAGGCTGACCGAAGTACAGAAGATAACCACGGCGGTATGCGCTCTGGGGCTCGAAATTCTTGAGGAAAACCCTGTCTTCGGGCTTCTTGAAAATAAACAGACCGGGCTTATCAAAAAGGATTTTCTGAACGAAAAGGTGCTGTCGATAATACTGGAGATACGATTCGATGCGGACAGACTCGCAGAGGTCGTAGAAAAAATCCTGCCAGAGCTCGACGATGTTGACACGGTTGTTTCTGTGGGACTGGTTACCCGATTCGATGACGAAGGGGACCTTCCTGTTATCATGGAACTGCAGGCTCTCAACGTTCCAGTGCGGCCCAATGCCAAAATAAATGTCGGTCTTGGGTGCCCGCTCATCAAATAGGAGGCAGTAACACAATGAGTCACTCGCTACACCGTTTCGGATCAGTCACAAACCTGAAAAACGATTTTTGCATATATTCCCGTGCTGCCAGGGGCGTCAATCGGGAGAACTGTGGTCAAAAATTACGGCGTATTCTCGAAATTTATCTTTCAAGTGACGTAGTGAATTTTGGATCGAGCCATTCTGGCAAATGTTACCTCGCCGGCCTTGATCTCGAAGAATATGGTAAATCGCTCGATAATTCGTATGGGATAATTGCCACGTTTGCCGATCGTAAGGCAGTTCTTGATGTGTTGACGAAAATGAAAAGAGAGAATCTGGGCATTTCAGTCGTTGTAAGCGGTCTGATAGACGAAGTTAAAAGTATTGCTGAGGAGGCCAGCCTGCATCCTCATACGGCACTTCTGTCTCTTGGTATCTACGGTAAAAAAAGTCTGTTGCCGGAAGATGATATCCTTGAAATTGTGACTATGTGCGGACACTCTCTTGTCGGACCCGGGCTTGTCCGTTCGGTTCTGAAGAGGGTAGAGGGCGGGAAAATGTCTCCCAAAGAAGGAGCCTTGGAGCTGACACGGCCCTGTTCCTGCGGTATCTTCAACACCTCTCGATGTCAGGAACTAATGGAGAAACGACCGGAAGTACAGAATGAGGGTTGACCCCAAATATACCGACTCAGTCCCGTGCTGCAGGGAACGATCAGATGAGAGTCAGAACATTTTCTAGAAGGAGGGAACAGTAGGCCGAACATAAAATCAGGCGGTTTCATATGACGATATTTTCAGGATTTGTTCTTTACAATATCGTTCTGCAGCAGGCTGCGAGGTTGTTCACATGCGCATGAGCACTGAAAAAAGAGCAGATGCTCTCTTGAGCGAACTGGTCACATCTGTGGATGCCGATTATGCAGGTGTAACAACGATTATGCAGGTGTAACAATCTCCTCCAGACATAACTAAAAACACAGGAGGAAACAATGAAAAGAACAATGTGCACTATGCTGGTATTCGCCGCAATTATCACGGTTGGACTTAATGTAACCTCTTCATTTGCCGCGGAAAAGTACCCCCACGAAACAGTTACCTTGATAACCCATTCCAGCCCGGGTGGCGGCAGTGATGTGTTTCTTCGACAGTTGGCGAATTACATTGGACCTGCACTTGGTGTAAACGTGGTGGTTGAAAACGTTCGCGGCGGTTCTGGTGCCAAAGCCATGGCGTATCTGGCACAAGCCCCGGCAGACGGCTCCACCTTCTATGCCACGACTCCAACATTTATTTACACTTCTCTGCTTTCCAGTCCGGAATTCAAGTATTCTGACCTGGAGCCGTTGCTCAATATGTTTATAGATCCGGAAGTAATATACACGGCTTCGAAGAGCCCATACAAGACACTTGATGATGTAATCAAAAAGGCCAGCGATGACCGTGGTCAGTGGGGAGCGGCCAATCCTGCTTCCCTGGAGCGTCAGGCCCTGGAACAGTTGAAATCTGCAGCGCAGGTCAATGCGGCCATTGTAACTCACGAAGGTGGTGGCGATCTGATGATCAATGTAATGAACGAAACCTTGCAGATCGGTGTCGGCGAGGTCCAGGAATTACTGTCCCAGCTGGAGGCGGGGCAGGTGAGACTTCTTGCGACCTTCAGCGGCCAGCGATTGGAAAATTTTCCGGACGTCCCGACTGTCAAGGAACTGGGATATGACGTGGTCGTACAGAAATTCCGTGGTCTGGCGGGGCCAAAAGGCATACCCGCTGATGTGGTTGCCATGTGGGAAAAGGCCGTCCAGGAAGTCCTTGCAAATCCGGAGTACAAGGCCTCTTACCAGGAAGTAAACTTACGCGCAGAATTCATTCCTCATGCCGAATATATCCAGTTTATACAGGATTTTGCCGATAAAACCGGGAATTTCCTTCGGGAAACCGGCGTGATCAAATAACGCAAAAGGGGCAGGGCCATGAGGAGCACATCTGCCCCTTGTCTTGTTTCATAAACTTTTAACTCAACAAGGAAAAACGATGATTACACGCAGTATGGCGGGGGGAATTCTCACCCTGCTGCTTGGAAGCGTTTACTTGTTCTTTGCCTATGGCATCCAGCCGAGCGCACTCGCTGATACGATGGGTGCCGGAGGGGTACCTCGTGTCTATGGCTGGCTGATGGTGGGGTTAAGCGTCCTTCTCATCTGCCAGTCGCTATGGGAGTATTGGCGAAGCCCTGAACGAAAATTAATGACTTCGGAGTGGAAAGGCGAGGGGCTGAAGACCCTCAAGGCGGCCGGTCTCTTGTGTTTCGGGATTGTATACCTGAACATCGTTGATTGGTTAGGGTATTTGCTTTCCATAGCGCTGCTTTTGATCGGGGTTGCACTTTACCGGGGCGCCCCGATGGGAGTGCGATTGCTGATAACAGGGCTTGGCGGTGCAATTGCTCTCTGGCTTATTTTTGCGGTTGTGTTAGGCGTTCACATGCCTCCAGGCATCTTGAAAATGTTTGGCATCTAGGCAGCAGGCAGATTATCTACCGGTTTGATCTCAAAGGAGTCAATCAATGGAAACACTTATTGCATCTGCCGCATATCTCATTGAAGTCAAGCTTATAATTGCGGCGCTTGCCGGAGTTGCCTGGGGAATTATTGGAGGAGCACTGCCCGGTATATCACCCTCTATTACCATGGCGCTCCTGCTACCGTTCACCTATGCCCTGGAACCAGGAGCTGCAATCGTTCTCCTGGCATCGACCTACGTTGGTGCCGAGTATGGAGGTTCGGTCCCCGCGATACTGATCCGAACGCCAGGCACAAATGCCGCCGCTGCCGCTGTCCTCGATGGGTATGAAATGAACCGGAAAGGCAAGCCCGGGCTCGCCCTGGGCATATCCCTTTATTCTGGTGTGATTGGCAGTTTGTTTGGCCTAACGATGCTGATCCTTCTTTCCGGACCCCTTGCCAGCGTGGCTTTAGCATTCACCCCGCCAGCTTATTTTGCCCTTGGAATTCTCGGATTGAGTGTTATTGCTACCTTGTCCGGAGAATCATTGGTTAAGGGCTTTATTGCTGCGCTGCTGGGGTTGATGGTGGCGACTATTGGCACCGACCCCGTTGCAGGCTCCAATCGCTTTACGTTCGGCAGCCCCGAATTACTGTCGGGCATAGCACCCGTGATGATCATGGTTGGCCTTTTTGCCATGAGTGAACTTCTCGTGCAGGCGGGAAGCAAAAGCTCAGTGGAAAAAGCAGCCTCCCGGACCAAACTGCAATTCCCCGGTCTCAAATTGGCAAGACGAATCGCTTTTCCCCAGTTGTTGGGCTGCATTATCGGCACGTTCGAGGGAGCGATGCCGGGTGCCGGCGGCACGGTTGCGTCTTTCATGTCATACAATGAAGCTCGTCGCTGGTCACGCCGTCCTGAAGAATTCGGCGAGGGGTCGCCTGAAGGTATTGCGGCTCCTGAAAGTGCCAACAATGCGGTAGCTGAAACAGCTCTGATACCTCTGCTGTCCTTTGGAATACCGGGGTCCAATTCGACAGCCATTTTGCTCGGTGGTTTCCTCATCCACGGTATACGACCAGGACCTATGCTGTTCCAACGTTCTGCCGATGTCGTTTACAGCCTTTACGCCGGCCTGTTTATTGCGGCAGTTGCCCTGCTGTTCATCGGCATGGCCTTATTACCGCTCTGTATTTGGCTGGTCAATCGCCCCCGTTACTACCTCAGCGCCTTTATCTATGCATTGATTCTTTCTGGAATCTATTCGATTCACAACAGTCTCTTTGACCTTGGTGTAATGGTAACTGCCGGCGTGATCGGTTATTTCATGAGGATGTTTCGCTTTCCATTTCTGCCTGCAGTTCTGGGTCTGGTTCTTGGGTATCTCGTAGAGAGCAATTTCCGTCGTTCTCTGGTGCTTTCAGGAGATGACCTCGGAATATTTATCGATGACCGGATATCGCTTGCCCTGTTATCTGTTGCTTTTCTGTTCATCGCAGGCTCTCTCGGGCGCCGATTCTACAACTTTATCACCAAGGAAAAACAACCTGCAGAATCAGTTGTCACAGAGGAAAAATAATGATTAATGAAATTGAGGAGATAACGGTCTCGCAGCAATTATCCCGCTGGGCTGTATCAATCAAGCCCTCGGAATTGCCGCAGGCGATCGTTGAGAAAAATCGGGATATTCTTGTTGATGTTGTCGGTTTGTGCTTTGCGGCACGGCATCAGGATTATGTGCTGGCGACCAAAGCGGCAGTCGAACCAGGCGATCATGTCATCATCGGGCATACCGACAGGGGGGCACCATCAAGCGCCGCGCTTGTCAATGGAACGGCCGCCCATGGTGAAGATTTTGATGACACCTTCGAAGGCGGTCCTGTTCATTCAGGAGCTGTTATGGTCCCCGCCCTGCTGGCGGCAGCTCAAAGTCACCAATTGTCGAATGAACGGGTTGTTCTGGGCTTGGTGGTCGGAGCGGAAGCATTATGTCGACTCGCTCTGACTCTGCCGAAAGCAGTCCATAAGGCCGGTTTTCACCCAACGGCCGTACTGGGTGCTTTTGCGGCCACTCTGGGAGTTTGCACTGCCTGTAATGCAGGCGAGCAAGTGACCGCCAATGCTCTTGGCATTGTGGGCAGCATGGCCTCGGGAATTATCGAATATCTAGGTGATGGCAGTTGGACAAAACGTATGCACCCGGGCTGGGCCGCACAGTCTGCACTGCGAGCTTTCAACATGGCCAGGGCGGGTTTTGTAGGACCCAGAGCTGTGTTTGAAGGCACTCATGGCGCGTTCAGGACGTTTGCACCATCCATTGAGCCCCGCAGCGATCAGTTATTCAGAAACCTGGGTGATGTATGGGTAAGTGAAACAATAGCACTTAAACCCTATCCCTGTGGCAGCATGATACAGCCATACATAGATTGTGCCGTTCAGCTCCGAAATCGTGGAGTGAGTCTTGAAGGTCTCTCTTCTGTGGTCTGCAAGACCGCAGAAGGGATTGTGCATCGCTTGTGGGAGCCACTGGATCTTAAGCGCCATCCCCCAAATGCTTATGCCGCCAAGTTTTCAACTCCATTCGGAGTAGCGCTCGGTCTTGTGCGAGGTCATGCGGGTCTCAACGACTTCAGCGAAGAATCTGTTAAAAATAAGGAATTACTGAATATTGCTGGATTGGTTAATTTTGAAATTGATCCTGATGATCCTTACCCAGACATCTTTACCGGACATGTCCGGTTAGTCTACAAGGATGGGCACGTTGAAGAGGAAGAACAAGGATTTGTCAGGGGGGGGAAGGACGCCCCGCTCTCAAGGGAGGAAATAGATGAAAAATTTCGTTTAAATGCAGCATTTGGAGGTGTTGAAAACGGTGATCACCTGTTGGAGGTATGTGAACAGATTGGAAATAAACGAGGTGATTACCGCTTAATAGAAAAGCTGGCGGGATAATAAGGATATTATAGGTTGTCTGTATTATCTAATACTTTCCTCTATAAACATCATTGGGACTGGCTCCCTGATCTCGTTCTGGCAGGTAAAAGTGTCGAAAAATTGAAATGATCAGAATACCCGATCCAGTTCAATTTTAGAGGAAAAAACGAATCTGTCAGCTGCAAGAGAAAAAATCGGAAGTCGCGCATTGATTACTGCAGGAGTCCGGAATAGCTATGAATCTTTTTGACAAGATCTGTCAGGCACATGGCCTCGATAGTGACGCAGACACATTGGTTGTTCATCCTGATCAGGTGCTCACTCATGATGGAACCGCTACGTCAGTGTTCCTTCAGCTAGAGGCCATGGATATTGCACGGATCAAGCCATTTACCGTTGTATATATCGATCACAATACACTGCAGGTCGGATATTCTAACCCAGACGATCACAAATATCTGAAAACTATGGCGGCGAAGCAGGGCGCAATATATTCCAGACCGGGAAATGGCATCTGTCACCAGGTCCATCTGGAAAATTTTACCAAACCGGGCCAGATACTGCTTGGTTCAGACAGCCATACCTCTACCGCTGGCGGCCTTGCCTGTCTCGGACTAGGAGCCGGAGGGCTGGATGTTGCCTCAGTACTGGCAGGTGAACCCTATTACTTGCCGCGTCCAAGAGTAACTGGTGTGTATCTGACCGGATCTTTGCCGCCCTGGACATCCGGTAAGGATGTGATTCTCCATCTGTTAGGGGAGATTTCGGTAAAAGGTGGCGTCGGCTGTATCCTGGAATATTTCGGTCCCGGAGTTGGGCATCTTTCTGTAGACGATCGGGCGACAATCTGCAATATGGGAGCAGAGACTGGAGCCACCAGTTCTCTATTTCCTTCAGACGAACGTACCCTGAAGTTTTTGAAACGATTCGGTCGAGAAAAAGACTATTCTCAATGGAAATCCGATAACGGTGATTCTTACCAAAAAACGATCGAGATACATTTGTCGGAACTGGAACCAATGGTGGCGCTTCCTGACAGCCCTGATAACGTTAAGCCGGTGAGCCGGGTCAAAGGTATCCCCGTTCAGCAGATATGCATTGGCAGCTGCACCAACTCTTCATTCAAAGATCTGGCTGTCGCAGCCCGACTATTGAAGAACAAGGCGGTGCACCCGGACACTGTACTGGTCATTTCCCCAGGATCACGTCGTACCTTGGCTTCTATTGCTGAAAGCAAAGACTTGCAGTCACTGATAAAATCTGGCGCTCGAATACTGGAGCCCTCCTGTGGTCCCTGCAATGGAATTGGGCAGTCCCCTGAATCGAATTCCAATACGCTGCGTTCTCACAATCGTAATTTTCGGGGAAGATGCGGCACAATAGGAGCACGTTCCTACCTCAGCAGTGTCGAAGTTGCTTCTGTTTCCGCTCTGACCGGTGTCATTACTGATCCCAGGGACTTCGGTAAACCGCTGGTGATTAAATCTCCCAGGATTGTAGCGGACTTACCCGATCTCTTTCTTCCCCCATCGGATGATCCTGAAACGATCACGGTCGTGAAAGGACCGAACATTAAACCGATTCCTGTGGCTAAGCCGCCAGAAGATCGTTTTCAGGCAAAAGTTGCTCTAAAATTAGGCGACGATATTACAACCGATGATATTCTTCCGGGCGGTGCAAAAATGCTGTCTTTACGGTCTAACGTCCCAGCCTCTGTTCCTTTTATTTTTAACCATATCGACACTGAATTTGTCCACCGAATAGATCAATATGGCCCGGCGTGGCTTGTGGTTGCCGGCGACAATTACGGCCAGGGATCAGCAAGGGAACATGCGGTCATGGTTCCGATGTATGCCGGTCTTCGATTGGTTATCGCAAAATCTTTTTCTAGAATCTATCGTCAGAACCTGATCAATTTTGGAGTAGTCCCTCTGATTTTTCAAAACACTGCTGACTATGATCTTGTTGGAGTGGAGGATGAGCTGCAGATTGTTCACTTTTCCCAGCAGCTTTATGAAGGGTCGGTCACGGTTCTGAATGCATCAGAGGAATACAGTTTTGTCGGCATAACTCAATTTAATGACAGAGAGCGAAGCGTAATGTTGAAGGGTGGACTCTTGAATACTCTGCGTGAGAAGTATAAAAAAAATTAGTTTACAATAAATTCACGCCAATTCGCGATTCCTCAGTGGATTGCACTCGTTTTTATCTATTACGGATCAGGAGAAAAGTAACATGACTCAGGAACTGAACTTAGATCTTGGTAAGACAGCAGTGTTAATTATGGATTACCAGAAAAAACAGCTCTTTGGCCAAACAGAAGAAAAAAGAAAAGAATTACTGGAAAATGCCGGGAAAGTCCTATCCGCTTCGCGTAAGCTGGGATTGCCAGTTATTTATGTTGAGGTGAGATCACGAAAGGGTCCACCTGAATTCAAACCGTGGGATAAAGAGCGAAGGCAAATGAGCGGTCAGGAGGAACTTGGAGAGCGAGAAGAACTATTTGAAATTCATCCTGAAGTTTTACCGGGAGAAAATGAAATAGTAGTTACAAAAAGAAGAATCGGGCCATTCTCTACAACAAATATCTCAAATGTGCTTGAGGAATTGCGCATTGAGCATCTGGTCTTGATGGGTATTTCAACCGGTGGCGTCGTTCTGTCGGTAGTGCGCTGGGCGGCGGACATCGATTATCAGATAACTGTTTTAGATGACGCCTGTGCCGATGCCGATGAAGAAGTGCATCATGTTCTGGTGAAAAAAGTGTTTCCAAGGCAGGCAACCGTTATGAAATGTGAAGAATTTCTTCAGCTCCTCAGCTCGTTTTCCAGTCCTCGCAAGAACCACTAGCCGGCAAGCAGGTAAAGCTCCCAGATGACGACAGATCCAAATACCATTCCGCAGAATGGGAGCATGAGTGCTCCGATGCGGTATCTGGTGGAAATGATCGCGTGAATCAGCAGTATTATCAGCAGGGCAAGGGCCGTGATACCGTATTTGACCATCACGAAAGTAGTCGGACCAAGCGTTAAATAATACTTCATGACCGGGTTGAGTTCCACTGCCCCTCTCTCAATCAGTATCAGTGTCAAAGTGGCATCCAACAGGCTCAGAACCAGCACGGTCAAAATTGAAAACAGCAAGTTGGGGTGGTAGACGTCAAAAACAGTGATTTTCCGGCTGTCTTCAGTCCGGCGGAGTTTTTTTCGTTTACCGCTGGAGAACAAAAATTTAAAAAATGGAATATGGTCTTGTCTGCGTTCCAGCCCTGAGCGGCGGTCCTTTTTGGAAATGTTTTTCATTTGTCTGTTATCGGTCGATCACGAGAACGAATTTAATACGTTCGAAGAGGCCGTGGGCCTGGCGGTGGACGGTGCGTCTGTTTTTCTTGAATCTGCTTGCATAGCAACGTGTTTCAAAAATCAGAATGAGAGAAACTTTCTAATGCTCAGGGGTTGGTAGCCGAAAACTGCATTTAAGTGGTGGAGCAGCGCATGCTGCCCCTCGGTTCTCCAGGTCTCCGTAATCCTGTCATCAACTTCGCGATATTTTTCAAGCAGCAGATGAATATCTGTGTATTCTGCAGGAGATTCCTGCATGAATTCAGCGATGAGCCCGAGCCACAACGCACTTGTTCCCATAATAAATGCTGGCCAGTTTTTCTGCAGGCCTGGTGACCAGTGTGGATCACTGGTATCGCCGATACCTGGCAGCTGAGGTTCTAACGGGTCATCTATGATTACTTTTGTAATAAGGTTTGCGTCGTAGGCAGCCTGCAGCACGTTGCTCTCAGTAATGTCCGAGATGACAAGAGAGGCCGTATCAGGCGTGCTGTAGAACAGGAGCGAGAACTGATGCCCTGAATTATCGCGTGCCGCTCGCCGGTGAAAACGCCAATAGCTGATATCCTCTATCTGTTTCTCAAGGGCAGGGAAAGCAACGGCATGGGCGAGCAGCAGATCCATTGCCCAGTTGATCTCTTCATCATCGGGCCAGACAATCTGAAAATTGCATCTCCACCAGTAGGTATTTTCCATGCTTTTACTGCCGGGGGAAACAGGACCTGTTGAGCGCAGCTGAACTGGTTCTCTGTGTGCAGTGCAGCCGACCAGAAGAATGGACAGGAGGATAGCCACCGCTATGGTTTTTGTTTTTGTCGAGGGTGTCATCTTGAATACTTTTAGCTAGGGCGAGTCTGCATGTAATTTCAGGACACCTGCATTATATCACAAAGTAGAACGATCTTTTTAGAGATAAACCGGAAACAGGCAAAATGATGATACATTGGTGAAACAGTTCATGCAGGACCGCTGGTGACAAACGGAAGACGGCACTATCGGCGGGGACTGGTTAACGAATTTTTTTTGAAGGCAGGCCGCCCTGGCTCAATAGCAGCGGCCGATCAGTGGTATCTGTGTTGCTCGTCTGTCCCAACAATCAGGGAGGCGGGCCATGCTCGTTGCCGAGATCAGTCGGCTTCGTCAATGATAATCGTGTTTGTCGGGCAGACAGCCATGCATGCCTTGCAGCCGACACAGGTCTCAGAAAGCTCGATAAAGGGCGTCTGGATCATTCTCTTGCTGCCTCTCTGGGCGAAGCTGATCGCGTTTCTTTGAGATATTTCCTCGCAGGCACGGACGCACAAGCCGCAAAGAATGCAGTCGCTTTTCTCTTTAAGCTTGAAGCGGGTGGTTTTCACCCCGTATTCACGGGCGAGTTCAATGATCGGGTACGAACCGGGCGAACGGGCAAGATAGAGCTCCAGCAGGATCTTACGGGTTTTTACCACCCGCTCGGTATCGGTAGTGACCTCGATCCCTTCCTGCGCCGGGTACAGACATGCCGGCTGGAGAGAAGGCCAGCCGCGTTTCACCACTTCGACCAGGCACAAGCGACAGGCACCGTAGGGAGAAAGGTCATCATGATGGCACAGTGTCGGAATATTAATCCCCGCTTTACGAGCGACCTGGAGAATGGTTGTGCCTTTATTTACCTCGTATTCGGTGCCGTTAAGCGTGAACTTTATCATGTAACTATCCTTCCCAAATTAGTCTACGGAATCGAATTTACATACTTCCTTGCAAATACCGCATTTGATACACTTGTCCTGTATGATCTCCGCCACTTCCTTCTTTTTCCATATAATCGCATCAGCGGGGCAATTTTTAAAGCACAGGCCGCACATCTTGCAGTTTTCAGTGTTAACCTTGTACTGAAACAGCGGCTTGCAGACTTTAGCCGGACAATTTTTATCCTTGATATGGGCAAGGTATTCGTCCTCAAAATACTGAAGCGTACTCAGAACGGGGTTTGCTAACGAGGTGCCAAGTCCACATAAGGAGGCGTCCGTAATGGCATCGCAGAGATCTTTCATCAGCTGGATATCATCCTCTCTGCCATTCCCATCACTTATACGTTCAAGGATTTCAAGAAGGGCAGCGGACCCGTCACGACATGATACGCACTTGCCGCATGATTCATCGTTGCAGAATTCAATGAAGTATTTGGCAACATTGACGATGCATGTTCCTTCATCCATGACGATCATGCCGCCGGAACCCATGATGGACCCTGCTTCTTTCAACTGATCAAAATCAACCGGCATATCAAGCTTATCAGCTGGCAAACATCCGCCGGAGGGGCCCCCGGTTTGCACGGCCTTGAATTTTTTGCCATCCGGGATTCCGCCGCCGATATCGTAAATAATCCGTCTGAGGGTGGTGCCCATCTCGACTTCAATCAGGCCGGTATTGACGATGTTACCAACAAGAGAGAAAACCTTCGTACCCTTGCTGGTTTCGGTACCCATGGAAGCATACCAGCTCCCGCCTTTGTCTATGATTGGAGGTACATTGGCAAAGGTCTCAACATTGTTGAGGACCGTCGGCTTTTCCCACAACCCCTTGTCGGTAGCGTGATCATATTTGACTGTTGGTTCTCCGGGCAGACCTTCGATCGAAGCCCGCAAGGCACTTGATTCTCCACAGACAAAAGCGCCGGCACCCTGCTTGATGAATATATCAAAGGTGAAATCAGTTCCGAATATGTTTTCGCCCAGCAGGCCGTACTCGCGGGCTTGCTTAATTGCCGTTCTGAGAATTGAGGTGGCGAGCGGGTATTCCGCCCTGATATAGACGTATCCTTCTGTAGAGCCAACACCCAGGCCGGCCAGTGCCATACCTTCGAGTACCGAGTGAGGGTCAGACTCAATGATACTCCTGTCCATATAGGCACCGGGATCTCCTTCATCAGCATTACAGATTATGTACTTCGGGTAGCCCGTGGCCTTTGCTGCCGATGCCCATTTTCTGCCCGTTGGAAAACCGCCGCCGCCGCGTCCCCGCAACCCTGAAACAGTAACCTCATTGACGATATCCTCGGGAGTCATCTTCGTCAATGCCTTGGCGAGAGCGGAGTAACCACCTCTGGCAATATATTCGTCTATTTTCTCGGGATCGATCATGCCCCTGTTTTTAAGGGCGATCAGGGTCTGGTGCCCAAAAAAACCGACATCCAGCAGGTCAGGAATAATCTGTTCTTCTTCTGAATCCTTTTCGACAGGGGCTTGTACGCGAATTTCCTCACCATTGACTCTCTCGTAGCCTCTGCCCAGGGAAAACTCGGCAACGACGTTGCCTTCCAGAACATGCTCGCTTAAAATCTGCAGGGCCTTCTCATCGTTTAAGCTGACGTACTTCACCGGAGCCTCACCCTTCAGCTCAACCGTCATCATCGGTTCAAGGCAGCACATGCCTGCACAACCAGAGGTAGTCAGAATAACATCCTTGAGGTTATTCTTTTCGAAATCCTCCTTCAGGGTCTTCAGTACCTTGGCTGCGCCGGCAGCTATACCGCAGGTGCCCATATGGACGGTAACCTTGGCCTTACCCGCACCTTCACTCAGCAGAGAAGATTTTTTTACTCTCCGGGTTATTGTCTCAAGGTCTTCGATGTTGAGTTTCTGTTTGTTTATTATGTTATCCTGCTTCATGAGTCCTGTCGTCTATGCGGTTCCCCGGGATGCGATTATCCCCTGTAATGTTTAATCAGCTCAGGGACTTTCTTTCTGGTCATCAGTCCATGTACGTCTTCATTAACGGTCAGCACCGGTGCCAGGCCGCAACAGCCTATGCACCTGACCTCCTCGATGGTAAACAGACCATCCGGGGTGGTTTCGCCACTCTTGATCTTCAGCTCGGGCTCAAACGTTTCGAGAATTCCTCCAGCACCTTTCACGTGACACGCTGTTCCGGTACAGATTGTAATCTTGTGCTTGCCAACAGGCGTGAGACTGAATGCATTATAAAAAGTGGCAATCCTGAAAATTGTGCTCAGCGGGATATCGAGTTCCTTGGATATTTCACGCAGTGCGGCCTCCGGCAGGTAGTTGAAGGCTCCATTGATGCCATGAAGTATCGGCATGACCGGTCCAGGTGTATCCCTGTTCTCATCGATGATGTCCAGAACCTTCTTCCTGCTCTCACGATCGAGTTTGGCTTTTTTCTTTTCTTCTTCGACCTGCACGATGCCATCGACGGCAAAGGTCCATTTCGACCGGGTGTCAAAGCTTTTGGAATCGGCCATTCCCTTTACCGTGCTGAGCAGATCAGGAACAAATAGTTCAATGTCATTTTTGACCTTGACCTGGCAGGCAAGGCGGGTTCCGACCTTTTTCTCCTCCTTGCTGATAAACATCTCCTCGGTAGGCAGAATATCTCCACCGCCGCTCTTGACATTCAGCTTGCAAAACCCGCAGCTGCCCCTGCCGCCGCATGATGCGGGGATTTCCATACCCTGGTCAATCAGAATTGAAAGCAGCGTGCTGCCGCCTTGAACGACAAATTCATCCTTGCCGTCTTCTTTTTCGACCGAGACCTTGCACTCCCCGTATGAGACGAGAAACTTGTCGGCAATTAAAAGGACTATGGTGAGGGTCAATAGTATTGCGCTAATGATCCCGATAGGAAGAAGCGTCTCTAATGTCATCGCGCAGGGGCTCCCATGGGTTTTATTAGTTTTGAGATTCTGTAAGCCAACGTCTTCATTATAACCACTCTGTGTACCTTACACCATGCCGCTGAAACCCATGAACGCCAGGGCCATGATTCCGGTAATTATCATTATTATTCCAGGTCCCTGCAAACCTTTCGGGACATTGCCTATCAGTTCCAGCTTCTCATAGATGGCCGCGACCAGCACCATTGCCAGCCAGAATCCTATCGCTGCGGAAACCGAGTAGACCACGGTCTGAATGTATGATAGCCCCTCGACAGTCGTCACCTTGAGAGAAATGAAAAGGACAGTACAGTTGACCGTGATCAGGGGCAGGAAAATTCCAAAAGAGGCCTGGAGGGCGGGGAAGAATCGTTCCATGATCATCTCCACCAGCTGAACACAGGCGGCTATGACGATAATAAAAACGATGTACTGGATAATCTGGCTGCCGGTCTTCTCGAGCAGCTGGTACATGGCCCAGTTTGCCGATGAGGTCAGTGTTACGACAAAGATGACCGCCGCTCCCATGCCGACCGCTGTCTTCAGGCTGCGCGACAGCGCCACGAAAGGACACATGCCAAGGAGATAGTAAAGTGCGACGTTCTGGATCAGAAGTGCGCTGAAAAATATCGACAATAGTGAAGTCTCACCCATGGTATTGCCTTTCCTCGAATCGAGATTTTAATTTTGCCGATGCTGCCATCAGCTGCTCTTCGGCGGCTCAACTCCCGCCCAGGTCCTGACTATCCACAGGAATACACCGAGAACAAAAAAAGCTCCGGCCGGAGCGGCAAGCACCACCCAGTCGACCCAGTCGGCCGGGGTAACACGAATCCCCAGAATCGTTCCGAACCCAAAGACCTCCCTGAAGATCGCTATGGCCATAAGCGTGTACGTGTAGGCGAGACCGTTCGCCAGAGCGTCGATCACCGCCAGCTTCGGAGGGTTCTGAACAAAAAAAGCCTCAGCTCTGCCCATGATGATGCAGTTGGTGATAATCAAGGGGACGTAGGGGCCCATTGCCTCACTGATCGTGGGGAAAAACGCCAGAAGAGCAAGATCGACAATCGTGACGCCTGCCGCAATCGTGATCATGTAGATGATGATGCGCACCCTGGATGGAATAAGCTTTCTCAGGGTGGAGATAATGATTGCCGTCAGCAGCAGCACAAAAATAACACCGGCGCTCATCGCCAGAGCGTTCTCAACCTTGTTCGATATGGCAAGGGCAGAACAGATGCCGAGCGTGGCTGAAGATATGGGATGCTCACGCCAGACGGCGTTCTTGATCGTTTTTGCGCCCTTTTTCCCGAATAGTGTCTTGAGATTCATTTTCTATTGACCAATCAGTGCCGTGGCTTGTTTAGCGTTATTGTTGATAATTCTCTCAAGTGCAACACATGTCAGCGTTGCCCCGGTAATGGCATCCACCTCATTGTCCTGTGCAGCTGTACCGGAAGGTACGATAAGCAATTTCGGAACGATCTTTTTATTCTGGAAGTTGGCGAGGTTCTCTGCTTCCAGAACCCGGCTGCCGAGTCCCGGCGTTTCACTCTGCTGAATAATGGCAAGCCCCTTGATGGCCTGCAGATCAGCTGAAAGCGCCATTACTCCCCTGAGCGGTCCCTGAGACCCTGCCCCGGTGAATTCAAAGGCAACACTGCCGTCCTCGGCTTTGTAGATTGTTTTTCCATCAATCTCTTTTGAGCTGACATTGCTGGCAAAAATCTGCTCGAGGGTGTCAGTTTCGTATGGAATAACGAGCGCCTCGAGGACTTTTTTCTGTCTTTTCTCGAGCAGGTACTTCTCTATTCTCGGAGAGGTCCAGGTATCGACGGCCACAAGTGCTGTGGCCCAGAAAACACCGAACACGAGGACAAAGCCAATCATCTTTAATTTATCTATCACACTGTTTCTCCATAGAAGGTGTTAACGATGATCGAAAACCTCCTCATCAGGCCTCAGCTTTTTTAAACTTGAACGATAAAACAACATGGTCAATCATAGGTGTGACTGAATTCATGATGACAATGGCGAACATGACACCTTCAACATACCCTGAAAATACGCGAATCATCAGAGTGAGCAGACCGCAGAGGATGCCAAATATCCACTTACCTTCATTGGTTACCGGTGATGTAACCGGGTCAGTCACCATATACATGGCACCAAAGAGAAGACTGCCGGCTAACAAATGGAAAATACTGAAACTCCACGCCTGGGAAATCAGCCCACCAAATGCTTTTGCTTCCTCGCCTGCACCAAACAAGCCGCCAATGATCGTCCCCACAAAGGCAAACACAAAGACCGAACTGAGCAGTGAGACAGGAACCCGCCAGTTACTAACTCTTGTGAGCATCAGAAAAACGCCACCAAAAATAATTCCAAGGTGAAAGGTTTCGCCGACACTTCCTGAAAACGTTCCCATCAGCAAATCCCCGGAAGATGTCAGGATTCCCTGGGTTTTCGCCATTGCCATCGGGGTTGCCTGGCTGACGGCATCAGCCGCACCGCGCCATGCACCGGGAACAGTCCAGCCGCTTGTAAGAATCGTCGGAAAGCAGATTGTTACGAACAGTCTACCGACCAGGGCAGGGTTGAAAATATTATGACCTGTGCCGCCAAAAACCTCTTTACCAAAGAAAACGCCAAAAGCGATACCAACGGCCACAACCCAGAGCGGGGTTGCGGGAGGAAGAATGAGGGGAAAGAGCATGCCGGTAACAAAAAAACCTTCGTGCACGTCCGTTTTTCTGATAACCGCAAAAATTACTTCGACAATTCCGCCCACGGCATACGATACCAGAATCATCAGCAAAACTCTGGGACCGAAAAAGTAGACGGCTGAGATAATGCTTGGCAAAAGGGCAACTATGACGATGGTCATATAGCGCTTCAGATCCATCGGGTCGCGCACATGAGGCGCGTTTGCCGTTTTGGTTGAGGGAAGCAGAAAGATAAATTCAATGGCCTCGAAGAGGGGTTTCAACGGTGCAAATCTGCCTCTCCCCTCAAAATTTGGCCGGAACGAGTCAAATATATTATGAAGCCATTTCATTTCTATTCCCTCGAGTCCTTTTCATCCTCACATTTTCTCCTTTCTTCCCTGAATACTTTAAGATGCTCAATTTTGGAAAGACACACGAATGAGCACAACCCGCATTCAACACACTTTTCAAGGCCAACCCGACAGGCATCCTCGAGTCTATCCTTGCCCAGATAACGGTAAATGAGATGGGGCATCAGTTCAGCCGGGCAGACATCTTCACAGTAACCGCAGGATATGCAGGGACGCGCCTCACCGCGCAGTGCCGTTGTATATTTCTCCCGGAACAGGGGCTTGAACACACTGGCAAAGGTGCTTGTGTAGGAGTGCTTGTCAAGCCCGACCTGGGCAAAAGCCAGCACTTCACGCTTGGTGTTCTCCTCCAGACAGGTGAGCGCCACACTCTCCATATCGAGGCCTTTCTGCTCCGGCCCGATGATCCTGCCTGTCAACACGCCGCCGTCAAGAACTCTCAGCGTTATGTCGGCAGCAGTCGATACGACCAGGGATGAAAGCGGATAGCCGATCGGTACCTGGAAATGGCACGGCTTGTCAATCACCGGACCGCCGACGGCGACGCTGCGAGTCAGATGGGCTTTATTGTTACTCAAGGCCTGATCCACCGCAGCCACTGCCTGCGGTTCGATTGTCCAAGTGGTATCGAGGTCAAGCCCGAGCATTCTTGCCACGAGCGCCGGATGCTCGCTCGGATACCTGTCTTCCACGTCGATCAGATGTATCCGGTCCGTGTGC
The DNA here is from genome assembly GCA_965366875.1 of uncultured Desulfobulbaceae bacterium. Lineage (GTDB taxonomy): Bacteria > Desulfobacterota > Desulfobulbia > Desulfobulbales > Desulfocapsaceae > MADRE3. The sequence continues at coordinate 53,445 of CBDUGK010000010.1, forward strand.
CCCTTGTCTGTTGCCGCCAGTTGTGCTTTCAGACCAGAACTGGCCCGGGGCAGGACAATATGGATGGTTACGGCGTCGAAGAGCAGGTGGAGCTGCCTGATGCCGGCATGAAACGATTCCATTTTTCCCGCCAGGAACACCTCCGGATCCGGGTAAAACGGCTCCTGGCGAGCAGGCGTGATGATCAGGTCCTCCGGCATTGCCGAGGGATCCGGGGTCATGCCTCTGCCCAGTTCCGTTAGAAAAGACCAGACACCGAGCCGCAGAAGCTTCTGCGAATCATTGCCGGATTCCGCCTGCTCTGCGGCGGAAGAACCTGGAGCTGTGGCTGATAAGCCTTCCAGCGTGATGTGGTTCTCGACGGCATCAAGATTAACGGTGCCGTTCATTGGCGCCAGGAGGGGGACGAAATAGTTTTCAGGATCTGTGGCAAGAATCTGCCCCTCCGTCACTGAATCGCCATTTTCGACCTGTAACGCAGTGAAATCAAAACTGCGCGAGAAAAGGGGAAGGTAGAGCACCTCTGGGTCCGGAAGCTTGGCCGTTTCAGCAGAGGGTTTACCCACAAGTGGGATGTCATAGCCGCCGACAAACTTCATAGTCGTATTCTTGGTTACGTTATGTTCTTGGCAGAACTGACAAATTTACAAAAATCCACATGATCTCGGACTTTTTGCGCTATGTAAGATATAGGGATTTTATTTATTCGGTCACCCGGGGAAAGTCAACAGTAATTTTGCAAATCGCATAGTAGGTTAACAAGATCTCAAGCTTTATTACTACCGGTGAAAATTCTTCCCGGAAAAGGATTACTCGTGTGCTGAGCAGCCGGAGGCGCTGCTCGTGAGTACCCCGTCTTCATAACGTCCCGCTGAAAGCGGCTGCGATTAGCTTGTTTTTGTTTCTTGAATGACCATACTGTCAGATTATGGGCATGCTCCGGAAAAAAATTAAACAGAGAGGTGATAGGTAATGACAACCATCTTCGACCCGCTGACAATAGGTGATCTGGTGTTGAAAAATAGAATCGCAATGGCTCCGATGACCAGAGGGCGCGCCGGCGACAGTCGCGTCCCCAATGATTTGCTGGAACAATACTACTTTCAGCGGGCCTCTGCCGGGTTACTGGTGACGGAGGCAACGGTCATCTCTGAACAGGGTAACGGCTGGGTCGGTTCTCCTGGAATTTACAATGAAGCGATGGTGGAAGGCTGGAAGAGAGTAACCGAAAAAGTTTCCTCGGCGGGGACATCGATATTCCTTCAGCTCTGGCATTGCGGCAGGGCATCGCACAGCGATTTTCACAATGGGAGCCTTCCTGTTTCCGCCTCTGCGGTAAAGCTTAATGGTGATGGGATTCATACACCATTGGGGAAAAAACAATACGAGGTGCCCCGGCCATTAACGGAAGAAGAAATTTCCGCAACGGTAGACGATTACCGCAGGGCGGCTGAAAATGCCAGAGAGGCCGGTTTCTCAGGTGTTGAAGTGCATGGAGCGAACGGCTATCTGATCAACCAGTTCCTTGACTCCAGCACCAATCTTCGTACCGACAGGTATGGGGGGAGTTTGGAAAACAGGTTTCGTTTCCTGAAGGAAGTCCTGGAAGCTGTATTAACAGTGTGGCCATCAATGCGTGTTGCTGTTCGTCTTTCCCCAAACGGTGTTTTCAATGATATGGGCAGCCCCGATTTCAGAGAAACCTATCGCTACGTTGCCGGAGAACTCAATGGTTTCAATCTTGGGTATCTGCACATAATGGACGGGCTGGGGTTCGGTTTCCATGAACAGGGAGAGCCCATGGACCTGGCGGAGTTCCGCTCGATATACGACGGCCTGATCATGGGAAATTGCGGTTACACCCAGGAAGACGGTATGAAACGGGTGGAGAAGGGGCTTGCCGACCTGGTTGCCTACGGCAGGCCATATATTTCCAACCCCGACCTCGTCGAGCGTTTCAAGAATGGCTGGCCGCTCAACCCCAGTGAAGATATGACTTATTGGTACACGCCGGGCGCGCAGGGGTATACAGACTACCAGCCTTATGCTGCACCTGCATAAGGCACCAGATTTCTGGCTGATGCCGGTCTTTGACCGAGTAGCCTCGAGCAAAGATCGGCCCACAGAAAAGCTTGACACATTTTAGATATCTGATATATCAGATATCAGTGGGTAAATTCTTTCCTCAATCATATCAAACTGCCGAAAGGAGGTGCGTATGTCGTCATCAAGACTCGTGATGAAGTTTTTGTCTCAGCAAGACATGATAGCCGCCGGGGTTACTGACATGGAAGGGTGCATAGAATCCATGAATGAGGTGTTCTACCTGGCCGGGATAGGTGACTACGTGATGGGAGGATCGACCAGAAATTCCCATGGCCAGAGGGTCTGGTTCCCACCGCAGCCAAAGTTTGAAGGTATGCCGAAGGGCGGGCCGGACCAGCGGTTCATGTCATTGCCGGGGTATCTTGGCGGCCGCTTCAAGGTTTGTGGTAACAAGTGGTATGGATCCAACGTCAACAATCCCAAAAAACATGGCCTCCCCCGCTCGATTCTGCTGATGACCATCAATGACGCTGAAACGGCGCGACCGCTTGCGATCATGGAGTGTAATGTCCTGAGCGGTATGCGAACAGGCGCTGTTGTCGGCTTGAGCGCCAGATATCTCGCTCGCGACGACAGCCAGACCCTTGGTGTAATCGCAGCCGGACCGATAAGTAAATACAGCACGCAGGGAATTGTCAAAGCGCTGCCGTCACTGAAAAAAGTTGTCGTTTTTGATATCAACGAGGAAGCAGCCGAGCGGTTTTGCGTCCAGATGAGTGAGCAGTTGAATATCGATGTCTCCAGGGTTTCAAAGTTTGAAGATGCCGTCAAGGGACAGGATATCGTGACTTCTGCGATCTCCGGTGATCATACACCACTGTTTGAGGACAAATGGCTGAAAGAGGGCTCGCTGCTGACGCTTCCGGGACGGGCTAATGTCGAAAATCACTATCTGCGTGATGCCTATATCGTTCCAGACTGCTGGGAGATGCAGAAGACATATAAGATCGAGGGGCTCATGCTCCCCGAAAATGAGCGGGCTATACCCCATATCCAGTTGCATGACATGGTTGACAGTGGCGAGATTAAAGAGGCTGACATTCACGACCTTGGCCAGCTTGCAGCCGGCCGTGCAACGGTTGATAAAAACAGTGAGCGGAAAAAGTATTTTGTCTCCAACGGAATGATATTACAGGATATTGCCTGGGCAACGACGATGTATGAAAATGCCGTTAAAATGGGACTCGGGCAGGATCTGGTGATGTGGGAGCAGCCGTACACTATCTGATTGCAGCAAGGCAGAACACCCGGAAAGTCCCGGGAAAGATCACCAGTCATTGATGAGAGGGTAACAGTAGAGCTATTTATGAGCCAGGAGAAAAGTAAATTCAGCTGGAGTGAGGGGCAGGCATCAAAAGGGACGGTAACGGTCAGTTTTGATGGGGAGTCGCTAACGGTACCGGCAGGAATTACCGTTGCAGCCGCCTTACTGGGACATGACGATGACCATTTTTGCAGATCTGCGGCGGCTGGCGAGGAGCGCGCTCCCTACTGCCTGATGGGAGTGTGTTTTGAGTGCCTGGTCGAAATCGACGGCCTGAAAAACAGGCAGGCATGTCTTGAGCCCGTTTATGAAGGCATGTCTGTCAAAAGGCAGCAGGTATTGGTGGAAGAATAGAATGAAGAAAACCTATGATGGCATCGTTATCGGTGCAGGCCCTGCGGGTCTTGCTTGCGCTGTTGGACTTGCCGACAAAGGGCTTGAGGTTGCCGTTGTCGATGAACAGGCTGGTCCGGGCGGACAGATCTATCGCAACATAACCGGAACGTCTGCTGCACAGCAGCGCATCTTAGGAAGCGACTACACCGAGGGACGTGACCTGGTGCAGGCTTTCAACAGAGCATCTCTTGATTATTTTCCTCAAAGCCGGGTCTGGCAGGCCGCCGAAAATGGGGCGGTCTATTTTTCCCGCAACGGTGCTTCCTGGAAACTCAGTGCGCCCAACCTGGTGATATGTACCGGTGCGATGGAGCGGCCGGTTCCGTTTCCGGGGTGGACACTGCCGGGAGTCATGACCTGCGGCGGGATGTCGAATCTCTACAAGGATTCAGGACTGATTCCCTCTGAACCCATCGTCATTGCCGGGAGCGGCCCATTCGTCTGGCTCGTTTCCGAACATCTGCTGGCCCTGGACGCGCCGATTGCCGCAATTCTTGATACGGCGCCACTCAAGCAGATTTTCCCGGCGCTGAAACAGGTTGCCGGAGCCGTAAAAAGACTCGATTTCATGATGAAAGGGGTGCGCCTGATTGCCGATGTCCATCTTGCAGCACGAAAGAAAAATGTACCGATCTACCGGAATGTCAAGGATATACGGGCACAGGGATCAAAAAGGCTTGAGCGGGTCAGTGCGGTCAGCGGGAATAAACAGCGTTTGTTTGAAGTGAACACACTGCTCGTTTCAGAAGGTATTATCCCAAACACCTCGTTGTTCCGCCAGGTCGGTTGTGCCCATGCCTGGAATCCGGTTCAGCGATTCTGGCATCCGAAGGTGCAGAGCGAAGGTCAAACCAACCTTTCTTCAGTGTATATCGCCGGTGACGGCGGTTTTGTTCACGGGGCTAAATCAGCGCAATACAAAGGACGGCTTACCGCCCTTGCTATTGCCAGGGAAATGCGGCGAATAAGCACGCCTCAATATGAAGAACAGGCCGCACCGGTTCGCAGGGAGCTTGCCCGTGAGCTTGTTCCACGGCCATTTATTGATGCGCTGTATGCCCCGCGCAGGGATCTCTTTTCCATCGATGATGAAACGGTCGTCTGCCGTTGCGAAGGTGTTACCGCCGGCCGTGTTCGTGAACTGGTCAGGGAGGGCTTGATTGATCACAATGAGATCAAAGCGATCATCCGCTGCGGCATGGGACCTTGTCAGGGACGCATGTGCAGCTCAGCTGTTCTGGAACTGATCTCCGAGGTTTCCGGAGTCGATCCTGCAAAAACGAGACAGCACCGCCTGAGGCCGCCGATTAAACCGGTGAGCCTTCAGGAGCTGGCCAATGCACAACTGGGGGAGCACGATGAAAGCTGATGTCTTGATCGTCGGCGGCGGCATTATGGGATGTGCCACCGGTATTGAACTGGCACGCAAAGGCAGATCGGTAATTATTTTTGAAAAAGATATCCCGGGAAGGCACGCCTCCGGCAATAATTCCGGAGGTGTTCGTGCCCAGGGGCGTGATCTCCGTGAAATAGCCTTTGCCCTGGAGTCTCGAAAAATGTGGGACCACCATCCTGAGACGGTCGGTTCCGACTGCGGTTTTTATGTTTCACCCCGGCTGCGCCTTGCAGAGAGCGATGGTGAGATGGAGATACTGGTTAAAAGGCAGAAAAAACTCAACGGCCTCGGTTATGACCACGAGGTGATCGTTGATCGTGATGAAGTATTCCGGATGTCGCCCCATGTTGCGGAACACGTGGTTGGCGGGCTGGCATGCTATACTGACGGCCTGGCCAACCCGATGCTTACCTCCAAGGCATATGCGGCGACAGCCGTGCGGGAAGGGGTGACGATTTTTTCCGGGACGAGGGTGATAGAGGCCAGAACGACATCCCGCGGTTTTGTCGTCAGAACCGGCACCGGTAAAGAGTACGAGGGTGAACTGCTGGTCAATGCAACGGGAGCCTGGGCTGGACGATTTTCCGAAATGCTCGGCGATCCTCTGCCTGTTGTTGCAACGGCACCGACAATGATGGTGACAGACCGGCTGCCCGGGATGATGAATGGCACCTCTCTGGGCCTGACCGGACGCCTGCTGGGGCTGATGGCTGCAGAGAACGGTTCAATCGTGGTCGGCGGCGGATATCGTTCACCGCTTGATCTTGAAAGGGAGAAAATATGGGTTGACCCGATGGAGATGGCGAAAGCGGCAAGGATCATGGTTGAAATCGTGCCTCGTCTGCGTGATGCTCAGATGATCCGCTGCTGGACTGCCTTCGAGGGCAGTATAAAGGACAAAGTGCCGATCGCTGGAGCATCGACAAAGGTTTCAGGCCTCTTTCATGTCTGCGGATTTTCAGCTCATGGCTTTCAGCTTGCTCCGATAATGGGGCGGGTCATGTCCCAGATTGTCCTTGGAAAAAAACCGCAGCTTCCGCTTGATGATTTCCGCCCGGATCGTTTTGAAAAAACAAATAAAACCAGTTAATTAAACCTGATTCGAAGATGTTCAGGATACAGAGAAAGGAGATAGGTCATGCCCGAAGGACAAATTGTAGCCATCGGAAAATCCAGCGTTCTAAAACATACATCAGGCCCCAAGATAGATCCTAAATCGGGTAAACCGCACGCCAGTAACTGGACCTACTTCAATCACCCTTCAGGAGATTTTAAATCAGGTATCTGGGATTGCACTGCTGGTAGCTGGGAGCACAATCACCCGAAACTCGAGTTCTGCTATATCGTTGAAGGCAGTGTGAAGATCGTCGAGGAGGAGTGCGGCATAACCCATGTATTCAATGCCGGAGATGCCTTTGTCGTGCCGAAAGGAACACGGGTTACCTGGATCGTGGAAACATATGCAAAAAAGATATTTGTTTCCGCCGCAAGCCTGGAGGGCGAGTAGGCAAAGGGGAATAATGTTCCAGCTTTTGGGGTATTACGGCTCAGGATACAGTTTCTTTTCGGCAATAGAATAGATGGTCGTAAAAAGCTCTCCGGGCTTGTATCCCGTGCATTCCTCTGTTTTGCACGCGATTATATCGTTAAAATTTATCGGAATTTGTCTGGATGTTCCCCGGTCATACAGGCTTAAGACTCCGAAGTAGCCGGGAGGCTGCGAAAGATTATCGTTTCGGGGTAATTTCTCGGAGGCGTTAAGGGACAGGAGACCCGTAAGCGCACCATCATAATTACTGTGGTCAAGTATCTTTTTTTCCGTGTCGGGCTTTCCTTCGGTAAATTCCCATAAAAACAGCTCTGATTCAGTTCTGACCAGCCAGATCGTCAGGACCTCGGCTGCGTGCAGTGCCGGCATCTCGAGCAGAACCGAGGATATTATCTCCTCTCCGTCCCAGTTTTCCAACAGGCTGCTTACCGGTGATTCGTAATAGCGCATGGCATTAATTCTCTGATCGACCGTCGCATGCATCAACCACCTGGAGAACCATTCCTCAAGGCCAACGTTGTAGCGCTGCAGCAGCGATCGATAGCTTAAATCCCAGCCAGGCGTGGTGCCTTCGGCAGCTGCTTCCGGGGGGATATCAAGAAAGGCATCTGCCCTGAAATAATAAACGGGTGATGACAGTTTCCCGGCAGGAAACCCTGTTTTGCTGGAGTCATGCCTGAATATAGGCTCGCGAACTTCGTACGTCACATAGCGCTTTTCGCTGTCGACTTCAACTTCCTGCCCATTTGTAACTTTTCGCGACAGCCGGTAGACAAGATGACTGGACGCTTCATCTGCAGAGAGGATTTCGCCGTAAAGTTCAACGCGGTCGTCTTCATGCACGTAGATGCGGTAGTAGCTTGTCGGAGTGAGCCTGACAAATTCTTCATTGATGAGGCTTACCCAGGTTCCGACAAAGTTATTCCCGGATGCCTGGGTGTCGGCGGCGTTGGCGCTTGTGCCAGCTGTCAGTAGTGAAACAAGAAGGATAAGGGCAAAATTACTGGTAATGGCATGTTTGTTCATTGCGTTTCTCTCTCTTATACTGTTATTCACTATTCTTGGAATCAGAAACAGCTGCGTTTATTCCGTGCGTTAAGGTTATCTTTTTCCCGGGCGAAATACAAAAAAATAGTGACGGCGGGAAGGAGGTTGTCGTGCCGGATCCCCGACCAGCAATGTTTGCTGAGACGATATCATTTTCAAAACCAGGTAATGCGACGTGATCACCCTGAACGCTCTTTTTCCCATATTTCTGCTGATCTGCCTTGGCAAAGTGCTCCATCACTTCGGGTATACCAGTAAAGCCTACCTGAATACCTCCGACAAGCTG
>CBDUGK010000011.1:0-61055 GCA_965366875.1 uncultured Desulfobulbaceae bacterium
AAGTGCGTTCGTTGCCGCACCGATCACGAGCCTGACGCCCGTCATCGGTGCCGGATACGTCACCGCATTTGTCCAGGTGATGACCAGCCCTCCGGTTGTTCGCGAATTTGAAACCGTCGGAGAGGACATTTCCTCTTTCACCGGCTGGTGGCGCAACAAGCTGCTCAGAGTTTTTCTGGTCTTTTTTCTGACCGGTATCGGGTCTGCGATCGGCACCTACATCGGTGGCTATGAAATTATAAAAACGCTCATGAGCTGAGCAAAAAAATTTACTCACAGATTACCATGACTGATAAAAAACAGAACAGACCGGCGCCATTGACCAACACCCAGAAAAAATATCTCAGGGGACTCGGCCATCAGCTGACGCCGCTTGTCTATATAGGGAAGGAAGGACTTACCGACAATGTCTATGACGCCCTTGAAATCGCGCTTCTCTCCCATGAGCTTATCAAGGTAAAGATCATCAACACCAGTTCTGTGCACAAAGGTGATGCGGCTGAACTGCTGCCGCAGAAGAGTGGCAGCTCACTGGTGCAGCTCATCGGCAAAACACTTCTTCTCTATCGAAAAAATCCCAAAAGAAAAAAGGAAGAGCAGATTCAGATACCCCGATAGCGCAGCCTCAGACCGCCGGCAGAGAGCCATTGGTCTGAGGCTGCTTGTTGCATCAGGATCGTTCTTCAGTCGGATACTTGTTGCGGAACCATTCCTGCCAGCCGCCTTTCAGAGCATATACCTTTGTGAATCCCTGGGAGATAAGCTTCCGTGCCACACCGGCACTGGTAAACTCATTCGGTCAAGCGCAGTAGAGTACGACGGTTTTATCCTTTTCATACTTTCCAGCCCAACCCTCGACATCACCCGGCTCTTCCCGGAATGCCCCCTGTATCTTAAACTCGCTGGAACTCCAGTCTCTGCCTGCTCGAACATCGAGGACAACAAGATCTTCAGAGCCGAGCATCGCCTGCAGTTCATCTACATCGATGGTAGCGACATCTTGCGCAAAAGCCGATGTCACACTTGAGAAAAGAATAAAAAAAAGTGCTGTGATCAAAACTCTCATTTTCCTACCTCCGTGATTTTTGATTTAGTCCCATCATCTGATCCATGATAACTGCCGATGAAGTTGGGAACAATCACCAGCAACGCCGTGACGGCTATCATGAAAACAACGAAAAATGCTGCCGCTAGCACATCCTCCTGGATTACGAACAACGACAGGCTGCATCCCAGAATAATGATGCCGGCGACGAGCCCGACTCCGGCCTGAAAGGGCTTGTCAGCGCGCGCGCCCAGAGCGCCTGAAATAACTGACAGAGCCGTGTGTAACAGCCAGAGCAGGAGTGACGAGCGAATATAAAGCTCCAGCCTGTTGCTGCCCGCTACCCCTGCAGCCATCATGATTCCAACGGCTGCTGCCAGTAGAATAATCATTACTTTGTGAACATGCCCTCCGTGCGGGTATTTCGTTACTCTTATTACGGTAAACCCGCCGATATTCAACAGCCCGTGGACAGCCCAGAAACTCCCGGATATAATAACCAGCCCCATTGCCAACCGCCCTGCATCTCCAGCTATTTTCCCGGCTGCAGTCATGTAGGGAATTGTTGAAGAGCCGAGCCGCAGCGAATCGACAAATCCTGCAGATGCCGCCATCCAGCCTGCCAGCAGTATAACAGAGAACAGGAAGGCGATGCTGAAACGTTTCGGCTCCTCTCTCAGCAACAGACGCGCCCGATCCGTTCCGGCAAATAGCAGCAGCAGGGGCAGCAAACCCTGGATTGAAGTAGTTTCATTTGCGAACCGGATCGGAACCGGCGCGCCTGACCCAAGTGCATAAAGGATGAGCGCCGCCAGACCGGATAACGAGCAGATTACTGTTGCTGCCAGAACAGAATTCCTGAGTCCTCTCGGAAAAAATTGCAGGGCCAGAACAATGGTCAACAAAATATAAGCAAAAGCAAAATTTGGAAAACGATAGAAAAAAACCTCATTGAAGGTAAAACCCGCCGTCACCATTATTCCAGTGGAAGCAAATATCGTCGTGCTGATCATGCCTGCCGCACCCAAAAAGTCTTTGAAGTTGAGTTTTCTCTGCAGGCTCCCGGCGGCGTTTACACCCGGCAAAGCGTTGTCATCTTCCAGGCATGAGGTTCCAAAAAAGATGACGACAGAAAACATCAGCAGCACTGCTATACCTGCCCCGCCTCCGATTCCTCCGCCATTTCCTATCAGCACAAGAGCTTCAGGAGAAAACAGCCAGAAACCGGTTATGCCGAAAGCGATGAGCAGTGATTGCATTGTCCCTGCAGACTGATCTTTACGACGGGTTAAATCATCTTCTTTTTTCCGTGACTGCTGCTCCCGCCATTCCCATTAAGGAGCAGGTCCACCATCCATAATCCAGACAGTACGCGTCATACCTGCTCTGCTATACTTATATTCAGTAAGCAGAAGTGCGCAAGGCTGAAATCAAAGCATCAACTCTGCGGTGCTGCCGATAGCGGCATAAATGTTATATCCCGGTACCTGACCCTTTTTTTTTGCACTGATCAGGTTATTGTGAACAGCGGGGTTGGCTGGTCCTGCGCTGAAACTTTAAGCATGGCCTGGGACACTGATTCAGGGAGGGCGGCGGCCGCTTCCTGGTAGGCAATTTCAGGTGAGTTGTTGGTCTCACTCAGGTGGGCAAGTATCACATGCTGCAGTTTTTCATGCACGATTTTCTTGAGCAGTTTCGCCGAGGTGCTATTGGCCAGATGCCCCTGGTTTGAGCGGACCCGCTGCTGCAGTGATGGTGGGTAGGGGCCGTTTCGCAGCATGTCGGGATCGTGGTTGAATTCCAGGACAAGGCTGTCAAGACCCTGCAGCCTGCCGGTGACGAGGGTTGAGACAATCCCGGTGTCTGTGCAGTAACCAAGAGAATGGCGGCTGTCGCTGACGACAAATCCGACCGGATCATTTGTGTCATGGGACACGCCGAAAGATCGCACCTGCAGATCCCTGAAATCCAGGGTATCGCCGGTAGTGAACTCATTACGCCTGAAAAGTTTTTTCAAGCGTTTTTCCGCTCCGCAAAACGTTCCTTCGTTGGCAAAAACCGGCAGTGAGCACCTTCGCGACATGACCCCGACACCGTCGATATGATCGTGATGTTCATGAGTCACAAAGATACCGTGCAGACAGTCAATCGTCCTTTTAATCACGGCGAGCCTGCGGGCAATCTCTTTGCCGGAAAAACCGCCGTCAATCAGAATGGCCGTTTCGCCGCTTTCAATAAAAACGCAGTTTCCCCTGCTGCCGCTTCCCAGAACAGAAAACCGCATCAGCGTACACCGGTATGCCCGAACCCGCCGGTATCCCGTGTACTCGGGCTCAACTCATCAACTTCTTTCAGCTCTGCTCTGACGATCGGGGCGACGACCAGTTGGGCAATGCGATCCCCGCGGCGGATGGTAAAGGCTTTCCTGCTCACATTAATCAAACCGATCTTGACCTCCCCCCGGTAATCGGAATCAATGGTTCCCGGCGCATTTACGACGGTAATACCATGATTTATGGCCAGTCCGCTGCGCGGCCTCACCTGTACCTCATAGCCGGCAGGAATTTCAATTGCAAGGCCGGTCGGTACCAGAACGATATCACCGGGCTGGACGATCGTTTCTTCAACAAGTGCGGCGCAGACATCCATTCCCGAAGCCTCTGCACTCCCGTATGCAGGGATGTTCATATCCCTGCTCGCCTCCCCGCTCAACCACTTGAAATTGATGACAGCCTCAGCCTGATTTTGCCCCGACATAGCTTCCTACCGCTGCAAAGAAGAAAGGCCGGCCTGATCTCTCAGCCGGCCTTTCTATCCTTGAGACACCCTGCTTTATGAAAGAAGCGCCTTTCGACTCAAACGGATGCGCCCCCGGTTATCGATCTCCAGTACTTTCACCTCGATCACGTCACCTTCCTTGACGACATCGGTAACCTTGGCGACACGCGAGGTATCAAGTTCCGAGATATGAACGAGCCCGTCAGTCCCCGGCAGGATCTCGACAAATGCGCCGAAATCCTTGATGGTCTTGACCGTGCCTTTGTAGACTGCACCGATTTCGGGTTCGGCGGTGATTGCCTTGATCCGGTCGATCAGTTCATCAAGGTTGGTACCGTTGGAAGTAAAGACTTTGACGGTACCGCTGTCATCAACCTCTATTTTGGCATCATACTCGGAGGACAATTCCTTGATAACCTTGCCGCCGGGGCCGATAATATCCCTGATCTTGTCGGGGTTAATATGGTGGACATAATATTTCGGCGCGTACTCGGACATCTCTGTCCGCGTTTCGGAAATTCCCTTGAACATTTCGTTGAGAATATGAATCCTGCCTGCTTTTGCCTGCTCGAGCGCCTGGCTCATGATGGCCCGATCGACTCCGTCTATCTTGATATCCATCTGCAGGGAGGTGATGCCTTCAGCCGTTCCGACAACCTTGAAATCCATATCCCCGAGATGATCCTCGTCACCGAGGATATCGGAAAGCACGACGACTTTATCATTTTCCTTGATCAAGCCCATGGCGATACCGGACACCGGCGTCTTAATCGGCACACCAGCATCCATCAGGGCCATGCTGCCGCCGCATACCGTCGCCATCGAGGAGGATCCGTTTGATTCAAGCACCTCGGAAACGACCCTGAGTGAATAGGGAAAGTCCGTATCTGCAGGCAGGACGGCCTCGAGTCCGCGCATAGCCAGGGTACCATGACCGATATCACGGCGGGACGGTCCGCTCAGCCTGCGCACTTCCCCGACACAGAACGGTGGAAAATTGTAGTGCAGCATAAATCGCTTGTTCTCTTCACCCGAAAGGGTTTCTATCCGCTGCATATCGCGCTCACTGCCAAGCGTTGCCGTTACCAGGGCCTGAGTCTCACCCCGGGTGAACAGGGCAGAACCATGGGTCCGCGGCAGATAGCCGGCTTCGCAGGTGATTTCACGCACCTGGTCAAAGGCCCGCCCGTCAATGCGGCAGGACTCGTTGACAATTTTACTGCGCATCTGAATCTTGCGATACTTTGAAAGCAGCCCGGAGATTTCATCACTTCGCTCACCGTCGCTGTCAAGCTCTTCTTTAATCCGGCTCTTCAGCACATCATATTTTTTTCCACGTTCGAGCTTGTCGGATGTTGAAATCACCTCGGCCATATCAGCTGCTGCGATCTCTGAAATTTGCTGGTAAAGTTCTTCATCGATGCGGGGTGGTTCAACGGTCCGTTTCTCCTTGCCGTGTGAAGCCTGCAGATCCTTTTGAACACTGATGAGGGGCTGAAGCTGTTCAAAGGCGTGAAAAATTGCCTCAAGCACAGTAGCTTCGGGAAGCGTATCCGCCTTTCCCTCAACCATGACCACTGCTTTTTCAGTACAGGCAACAACAATGTCCATCGCCGAATTTTCCAGCTCGGAGGCGCTCGGGTTCATCACATACTGACCGTCAATATAGCCGATCCTGCCGCCGGCCACCGGACCGTCAAATGGAATGTCGGACAGCATCAGTGCGCAACTCGCGCCGGTGAGCGCCAGGACATCAGGGGCATTATCCTGATCAGCAGAGAGCACTGAAGCGATAACCTGGGTTTCGGCGCTGTAGCCATCAGCAAAAAGCGGCCTGAGGGGCCGATCAATAATTCTGCAGGTAAGGACTTCGCTCTCACTGGGCCTGCCGATTTCCCTGCGAAAATAGTTGCCGGGGATTCTGCCTACCGAGGCAAGTTTTTCTTGATATTCAATGGTCAGCGGTAAAAAGCCCAACTCGGGCTTATTGGTCTTGTCTCCGACAGCCGTTACCAGAACGACGGTATCTCCACTCCTGACAACCACTGAACCGGAAGCTTGTTTGGCAAGCTTGCCTGTCTCAATGGTAATGGTTCTGCCACCGATAGCGACTTCTACGTTTTTCATCATAATTTCTCCAGTTACGGTTCTGCTCAGCAGTTCCGTTGATTTTTTGACCGGATTATCCACCGGTCTGCTTTGCTGATATACAAATGGTATTATTTAAAAATTCAGCAACTGTTACGACTTATAGCGTAACAGTTGCATAAAAGATGACACCAACCTGTGGCGTTGGAAGAAGCGGATCCGGGCAGCTTGCTGCAATCCATGCAATACAATTCACCACCCGGACAAATGAGATCTGTCTCCCTCAGACATATTATCCGCTCTGTGGATTCGGATGAATGGTATCTTACAGGAAATGAGGCAGCTGTCAGGCAGGATTACTTGCGTATACCCAGCTCCTCGATCAGTGTCCGGTACTTACCGATATCTTTGTTCTTAAGATAATCAAGCAGGCTTCTGCGCTGTCCAACCAGCTTAAGCAATCCCTGCCGGGAATGATGGTCTTTGGTATGGGTCTTGAAATGCTCAGTCAGGTATCGGATTCTATCAGTTAGAAGTGCAATCTGAACTTCTGAAGATCCGGTATCGGAACCATGGGTCTTGAATTTTTCGATTATCTCATTTTTCTTTACAGCCGTCTGTGCCACAACTAACCTCCACTATCCTTATACAACGTCATTTATCGTATGATCTTATTACCTCTATCACCTGCTGATAAAAAGATTTATACATTTAAAAACTATTTCCACCACGCAGTGTCGTATTGAAAACAAGATATATTAGCCATTCCCTCCGACTATTGCAACAAATTCTGTACATCTTCGACAGATAGAAGGTAATTCCTTATTCTTTCCGAAGCGCCGGGTGTGGAAAAAACTGCCCCATCAAAAGAATCCTTAACCGAAAAACAACCGCTTTGTGTTCTTCGCAGCGAAGTCAGGTACGCCCCGCAGCCTAGCGCTTCTCCTATATCTGCCGCAAGCGTTCTGATATAGGTCCCTTTACTCGACACCACCCGGATCGTTATAAACGGATTGTCCCTGTCCACAAAAACTCTTTGATCTTCCCACTGCAGGGAGTGAATATGGATTTTTCGGGGCTCTTTTTTAATTGACACACCTTTTCGGGCATAGTGATAGAGCGGTTTTCCCTTGTACTTTAGAGCCGAAAACGCAGGTGGAGTCTGCAGGAGTTCCCCGGTAAAATGAGCCAGGACCCCTGCTATTGTCTCGCCGCTGTATTGTTCATCCCACACTCCCGGGATTATCTCGCCCTCCGGGTCCTGGGTTGACGAGCGGGCGCCCAGCCTGAGTGTCGCCAGATACTCCTTTTCACCGTTCATAAACAGAGAAATCATTTTTGTCGCAGGTCGGCCAATACAGATAATCAGCAAACCGGTCGCAAACGGATCGAGTGTTCCGGCATGACCTACTTTCTTGATCCCGAAGATTTTTCGAACGGCGCGGACCATTGCAAAAGATGTTGCTCCTGCAGGTTTATCGACCAGCAGCACCCCCGCTTCAACATTGTCTAGCATAAAATAATTCCACTGTCGCGACAATAATCGGTCAGGACGACGCAGCAAGAGAATGACAATATTGAAGCATCTCTTTCCGCACATCTGCTATCGAAACCCCGACAAAGCGGCAGCCGGCGGCATTCCGGTGACCACCACCGCCAAAATGCTTGGCAATTGCCGCCACATCACAATCGCCCTTGCTCCTGAGGCTCACCGAGACGACATCATCTTTTCCCTCTTTCAGAAAGATAGCAAACTTGACTGACTGCAAAGAACGGGGATAGTCCACAAATCCTTCCACATCCTGCACGACCGCACCGCTTTTTTCAAACATATCGCGGCTGACATGAATCAGTGCGATTGTGTCTTTCTCATGCAGCTCAAGGGTTCCAAGCACCAGTTCCATGAGCTTGAGACGCTGGGGGGTAAAGTTGTCATAGAGATAGCCGGCAACCTTTTCAGGCCTAATGCCTCTTCCCACTAATTTCCCGGCAATCTCAAGTGTACGGGAGCGTGTACATTCGTATTTGAAAGACCCGGTATCGGTTACGATGGCAACATAAAGCGCAAATGCACAGTTGTATGAGGGTGTATGTCCGAGTGCTTCGCAGAGTTCATAGACCATCTCGCCGGTAGAGCTCCGGCTCGGCTCGATCCATCGATAATCACCGTAATTACGGTGTGAAAGATGGTGATCGACGGCAATGAACGGCTTGATTTTCAAGAGTTGGTTTTTTGTTTCCCCAAGCCTGTCCGCCTCACCGCAGTCAAGGGCAATTGCGGAGATATCCGGACCGGCCTCGTCGAGAAATTGACGAAGTTCAGCTTGGCTATTGCTGACGCGGGAACAGCCGGGCAGAAAATCATAGATATGGGAAACCGCTTCATCAAGATAGGCAAAAACGCGTTTGCCGAGACCATCGAGGATATCTGCAAGACCAAGCAAGGATCCGAGCGCATCACCATCGGGGTGAACATGGGTCAGCAAGACAAAATTATCCTTCTCTCCTATGATCCGCAGAATTTCATCTGGTATTGTTTTCTCGCTCATTTCTTTCCCTTGCTATATCCGCAAGCAACCGCTCCATCTTCTCAACCTTTTCGATCGTTTCATCATACCAGAAATGAAGTTCCGGTGTAAAACGCAGGTTAAGCACTTTAGCCAGGTGACTGCGCATAAATCCGGCTGCTTTGACGAGTCTTCTTTTTACTGCCTCCGAATCAGAACTGCCATGAAGCGACCTGTAGTATATCTTTGCGTGACGCAGGTCGTCGGAGAGCTCGACGCGGCTGATGCTGATATCCCTGAGCTTGGGATCCCTTACCCGTTGAATGACGAGGGTCGACAACTCATTTTTGATAACATCGGCGACACGCACAGATCTTTTCTGAACCTGATCTCTGCCGATACCTATCGATTCAAGCTCCTGTTTTGGATGCCATTCTGCCATCATAACCATTACCGTCAATCGAGGGTCGCTTCAACTTCCTGCATGATAAAAGCTTCAAGGTTATCACCGACCTTGAGATCATTGAAGTTCTCCACACCGATACCGCATTCATAGCCGGAGGCAACTTCTTTTGCGTCATCCTTGAAACGCTTCAGGGAGCTGATTTTTCCGGTGTAGACAACAACGCCATCCCGCAAAACGCGGACCCGGGCGTTCCGCTGGATTTTACCGTCAGAAACAAAGCAGCCGGCGATGGTTCCGATCTTTGGAACATTGAACGTTTCCCTGATTTCGGCAGTGCCGATAACCTCTTCTTCAAAGGTCGGGTCAAGCATTCCAACCATCGCCTTCCTGATATCATCAAGTGCATGATAGATAACATCGTAAGATCTGACATCAACATTTTCCTGATGAGCAAGCTCTTTCACCTTGACGGATGGTCGGACATTGAAGCCGATGATGATTGCCTCCGAAGCCGAGGCCAGCAGAATATCTGACTCGGTAATCGTGCCGGTCCCTTCATGAAGCACCCGCACCTTGATTTCGGCAGTCGAAAGATCCTCGGCGGCCTTGGCAAACGCTTCAAGGGTGCCCTGCACGTCGGAACGGATAATTACCCTCAGCTCCTGGACATCCCCTTCGCTCATCTTCTCAAACAACTTGTCAAGGGAGATCTTGCTGCCCGCTGCCAATTCAGATTCCCGGGCTTTAATGGACCGCACCTGGCTCACACTTTTGGCCATCCTGTCGTCGGTAACAACCACGAATTCATCACCGGCAAGCGGTACCCCGGAGAGCCCCTGAACCTCGACAGGAATCGTGGGACCGGCGCTTTTGATGGGCCGCCCCTTGTCATCGAACATGGCGCGAACCTTGCCGCTGTGATGACCGACAACAAAACTGTCTCCGATCTGAAGTGTTCCTTCTTGAACAAGCACGGTAGAAACCGGCCCGCGTCCCTTGTCGAGTTTTGCCTCAAGAACGCGGCCCTTGGCTTTACGTGTCGCATCTGCCCGAAGCTCGAGCATTTCAGCCAGCAGCTGGATGCTTTCCAGCAACTCGTCAATGCCGATATTCTTTTTTGCCGATGTTTCGCAATAAATGGTCTGGCCGCCCCAGTCTTCCGGCGCCAGATCAAGCTCAGCGAGTTCACGTTTGACTCGGTCAGGATCGGCGTTTTCCTTGTCGATCTTGTTGACCGCAACAATAATTGGAACACCGGCTGCCTGGGCGTGGTTGATCGCCTCTCTCGTCTGGTCCATGACTCCGTCATCCGCGGCTACAACCAGGATGACGAGGTCGGTAATCTGGGCACCGCGGGAACGCATCTGGGTAAATGCCGCATGCCCGGGCGTGTCGACAAAGGTCACATCCCCTGCCTTGGAGCGGACGTGATAGGCACCGATATGCTGGGTGATTCCGCCTGCTTCTCCCTCGGCAACATCGGTCTTCCTGATGGCGTCCAGGATAGAGGTTTTACCGTGATCGACATGTCCCATAACCGTTACTACCGGGGATCTGGGTTTCGTATCCCCCCCTTCTTCCTGGGCTTCGAGCATTTGCACACCAATCTCTTCGGTCATTCCCTGCTCGATCTCATAACCAAAGTCATTGGCGATCAAGGTCGCCGTATCGAAATCAACCGCCTGATTCATCGTGGCCATCACACCAAGACCCATCAACTTTCCGATAATCTCGTTGGCCTTGAGCTTCATTTTCGCGGCAAGGTCGCCGACGGTTATGGTGTCGTAAATGGTTATTTTCTTCTTGCTGGCCTTCATCTCGATGGTCGACGGCGATACTTTTTTATCGGGCCGTCCCCTGCCGCGTTTCCCCCGCTTTCCAGCGCGCTGATAATCGCTGTCAAAATGAGTGAATTTGACGCTCTTCTTGCCTTTGCGTACAGCTTTCCCTCGCCGGTCACGGTCATCATCGTCAGGGAGACCCCGTTTGCCTTTTTTCCTGCCGCGTTCTGCACTTTCTCCAATGGCAGCATCGGGAATGGTGGCACTGATATTAGGTCTTGTGGATCTTGAGGCGGTTGATTTTCCGCCTTTTTTGGAGCGGGGCCGTGTTTCTTTTTCTTTCTCTTCCTCTATCGGCAATTCGATCGTTCCGACAACACGGGCGACGGCTTTGCGTTCGACCTTAGGCGGCTTTTTCCCCTTCTTTTTCTCTTTACTGACAGCCTTCAGCTCTTCCTCACTTTTTTCCTCTGCATCAGGGGCTGAAGAAACAGTCTCGGAATCAACCGCCGGTTCGCTCAGTTCGTCAAGCGCTTCGTCAGTTTCAGGTAGGGAAGCATCGTCTCTTTCAACAGAAGGTTCAGGTTCAACCTCTTCTGATTCCAGCTCACGTTTCTCAGCCGCATCAAGCACTGCACCATCGGCGGGGCTATCCAGCTCTGAAGCCTCAGCTTCTGCAGTATCCAGTGCATCAGCATCGACAGCCGGCTCCTCAATGGCGGTTCCATCATCAACGCTGTCCTCGGCTTTTGGCCTCCGCCGTATGATCGTTGCCCGTCGCCTGATTACCGTAGGCGAACCTTTAGCAGCATCAATTCTTTTTTCCACCAGTTCGGTTTTCGTATCCTGAAGCATCGTGTTGCGGATCTGATCAGCAGTTTCTTCATCGACCGTGGAACTGTGACCTTTGATGTCGTAGCCGCCGGCGATCAATTTATCCGCAAGTGCTTTACTGCTCATCCCTGCTTCTTTTGCCAACTCATAAATCCTAACCCTGCTCATCCCTTACTCCTGAAAAACCATCTTTCTGTTATCCACAACCGGTACCAGAAAACAGCGTACCCGTCTGCAATTTATTGCCTCAATAACTCACATAATCCAGGCGAAATGCTCGTTTCAATCTTCTTTTTGAAAGAGCAACCTGCGACAGGCACGTGTCCCTGTTACAGCAATAGCCGCCGCGTCCCGCCATTACCTGCCCGTTGTCAACAAGAAGACCGGAATCTTTCCACACATGCCGAACCAGATCTTTCTTGATATGTTTACCATGACAAACGATGCATGTCCTTACAGGCTGACGTTTCGTACCTCTTTTCACTTCTTTTCAGCGCCGCTGTCCGTTTCGGAATCACCATCACCTTCCAGGCTGATTGCTTTATCCAAATGTTCAATCCCACCATCTGTTTCTGCACCACCGGACTCTTCCGTCTGGTCAGCCTCCGCCGGCTCCTCGGTGGCACCATCTGTTTCTGCACCACCGGACTCTTCCGTCTGGTCAGCCTCCGCTGGCTCCTCGGCGGCAACCCTGGCGGCGGCATCTATTAACTGCTGAGCGAAATCATCATCAATGGCCCTGATTATAATTAAATCTTCCACCGCAGTCTTGGATAAATCGGCAGCAGATTTTATCTCTTTTGCAAATAACTGGTCGGCAAGTGATTCATCAATACCGGCAATTTTCAACAGACTCTGGTATCCGGCATCCTCCAGATTGGCATAGCGCTGTTCACTCTTTACGTCGATGCGCCAGCCCATAAGGCGTGAGGCAAGACGGACATTCTGGCCCTGCCGGCCAATTGCCAGAGATAATTGATCGTTGGGAACAACAACCAGCAGCGAATTGGCATCCTCATCGACCCTGACCATACTCACATGAGCCGGAGCCAGTGCGTTATAGACGTATTTTGCCGGATCAGGGCTCCAGGTGACAATATCAATCCGCTCACCCTGAAGCTCCTGGACAACATTCTGCACCCGGGATCCCTTCATCCCCACACAGGCACCTACCGGATCGACGTCTGATTCACTGGAACTGACAGCGATCTTTGCCCTGAATCCCGGCTCCCTGCTGACGCCCATTATCCTGACAATACCCTCGGCAATCTCTGGAACTTCCATCTGAAAGAGTTTGGCCAGGAACTCGTCAGCGGTTCGAGACAGAAGAAGCTGAGAATCCCTGCTGTTCTGACGCACTTCCAGCAGGTAGGCCCGTATCCGGTCGCCCTGTTTGAATGAACGCTTTGGAATCTGGTGATCTTTCGGTAAAACAGCGTCGGTACGGCCAAGATTGATAATCATGTTGCCCCGCTCAAATCGCTGCACGATTCCGCTGACAACCTCACCTTGACGATCTTTAAACATACCAAAGATCACTTCGCGCTCGGCATCCTTCATCCGGTGGATAATAACCTGCTTGGCTGACTGGGCAGCAATCCGCCCCAGGTCGGTTATGTTCTCCATCTTTTCGCCAAGCTCATCGCCAAGCTGAACCTCAGGATCAAGCAGTTTGGCTGCTTCAATACCGATTTCGGTCTGCTCATCTTCAGCATTCTCGACGACACTGCGGAATTGAAACACCTCAACTTCGCCAAATTCCTCATTGTAGCGGACTTCAATATCCCGCCTGCTGCCGAGTTTTTTCCGTGCTGCCGAGGCAACTGCCTCCTCGATAGCTTCAACAAGAAGATTTTTGTCAAACCCTCGATCCCTGCTAATCTGATCGATGATACGCTTTAAATCCGATATCATTTGTATTACCTCGAAATATGCGCTTCCGGTCCCATTTACGGTCCTGCATTTCTCCTGTCTGAGCTGTGTCCGTGTTCCTTTACAGCGTCAAACGAGCTTTTTTTATGTGCTCCCAGGGGAAATCGTATTTTTCCCCGTCTTCTGTCACAATTACAAGTCTTTTCTCCGCGGCTGCTTCGAGCGTTCCGATAAACACACGCTGCCCTTCAATCTCTTCCTTTGTTTTCAGGCGTATTTTCTCTCCCACAAAACGCTCGCATTCTGCAGGATTACGCAAGGTCCGTTCCGCACCGGGTGACGACACCTCAAGATGATAGGCATGGTCAATGAGATTCTCAACATCAAGAAAGTCGCTCGTCTCCCGACTGACCCGCGAACAATCATCGAGGCGGACACCACTAGCGCTGTCAATGATCAGCCGCACAACCCAGCCGTGCCCTTCTCTCCGGAATTGAACGTCATAGAGTTCCAGCCCCATGGAGGGTAAAAGCATTGCGGCAAATTCCCTGATTCTCTCTGTTACTAATTCAGTCATAATCTCTTCGTCCAGAGGAGCCCGGCCCTGCAAAACTCTATGGACAATAGTCGTTTAACCATAAAAAAAAGCGGGCAGAGCCCACTTTCAATCGCCTGTCTGTACGCGATGTACTCCAGGTATAACCTCTCCGGATGATTGCAGAGGAAGCGACCGGAACACCTCGCAACCGTCAATGGAGCGGGCAACGAGGGTCGAACTCGCGACCTCAAGCTTGGGAAGCTTGCGCTCTGCCAACTGAGCTATACCCGCGTCAATCCATTTTATCCATCCAGAACCGTGCCAATAAAACACACTATTCCAATCTTGTCAAGAACCAGTAGTGCTAACAGAACCACTCGTGGTTGAGCAGCAATCGCCAGGCAGCACCGGGAACTATATACCGGTGAACTGCCAGAGCAGTCCCGCTGACGGTCAAAACTGATGCAGAAACCTATCCAGGTAGGGAATGGTGAGAAAAAGCAGGTTTTATATCATGTTGTTACCTGGTATCTAAATGGGCCTTTCCAACAATCGATCCCTTAATTAAGATTGACAAATGAAGCCATGATTAATACAACGTCTGTCAAATTTAACTGAAAACACCCACCCGGCCGGATATCTTCATAACCGTCATTGTTTGTAGTTTTGCATCATATCTGCACTGTTTCAGACAGGCAGCATGCATTATTTTTTACCTTGCCGTGTTTTGTGAGTCCCCGGTATAAACGATCACTACAGTGGCCATCATATGAGCACAAAAACCTTGATAATTGCTGAAAAACCGAGCGTAGCCGGTGATCTGGCAAAAGTTCTTCCCGGATCATTCAAAAAGAGCAGGACTCACTATGAAGGCAGCGACTACATCGTTTCCTATGCCATTGGTCACCTTGTATCTATCTGCTATCCGGAGGAAATTGATTCACGTTTTCAAAAATGGAATATGGCGGACCTGCCGATATTGCCGGAAAACTTCCCTCTCAAAGGGCTCGACTCCACCAAAACACAGCTCAACGCGCTGCAGAAACTGATCAGGCGCAAAGATGTCTCTCTGATCATCAACGCCTGTGATGCCGGCCGTGAAGGCGAACTCATCTTCAAGTACATTCTCAATTATGCCGGAAACAAATCAGTTGCCGCCAAGCAGGTCAAGAGATTATGGCTGCAGTCGATGACCGACGAGGCGATCAGAAACGGATTTTCATCGCTCCGGGAAAATTCCGAAATGTTGACACTTGAAGATGCGGCGCTGTGCCGTTCTGAATCCGACTGGCTCATCGGTATAAATGCAACCCGGGCGCTGACTGCCTACAATTCACGCTTTGGCGGCTTTTTCCTGACCCCCTGCGGCCGGGTCCAGACACCAACCCTGTCTCTGCTGGTAAGCAGGGAACAGCAGCGCTTAAGCTTTGAACCGCAGCCCTACACGAGTCTTCTTGCCACCTTCTCGTTTGACCGTGACGAGTACACCGGCAAATGGATTGACTCCGGTTTTAAAAAAGATACCGATAATCCTGAAAAAAAAGCTGACAGGATCTGGGAGCCTGAAAAGGCCGAGGAAATCGTCAGGCGCTGCCTGAACAAGCCTGCGAAGGTTAAGGACACCAGCAAGGAGACCAGCCAGATTGCCCCGCAGCTCTATGATCTGACATCTCTGCAGAGGGAGGCAAATTCCCGGTTTGGCTTTTCTGCCAAGAATACCCTCACCATTGCTCAGGCTCTGTACGAGCGGCACAAGGCGCTTACCTACCCGAGAACTGACTCGCGACACCTGCCCGAGGATTATCAGAAGACCGTCATATCTGCGGTCTCGACCCAGAAATCATGGCAGTACGGTTCTTACGCCCAGATCATTCTTGACAAGAAGTACATCAGGGCGGATAAGCGTGTATTCAACAATGCCAAGGTCTCCGATCACCATGCGATTATTCCTACCAATATTATACCAGCGCATCTCAGCGACGCTGAAATGAAAATTTACCGGATGGTTGTCCAGCGTTTTCTGGCCATCTTTTTTCCACCCGCCCGTTACCTGAATACCAGAAGAATTTCGACGGTTGAAAAAGAGACATTTCTGACCGAGGGCAAGATTCTCAAGGAAGCCGGCTGGAAGGCTGTTTACCTCCAGGAAAACAGCGAAACCGGATCAGGGATGCTCAAACCGATACCTGCGGCAAGCAAGGTCAACTGCACGGCCGTCAAGCAGGAGAAACTGGAAACGAAACCGCCTCCCCGCTATTCTGAAGCGACGCTGCTCTCTGCCATGGAACATTCGGGAAAACTGCTCGATGACGAAGAACTTGCAGAGGCCATGAAAGAGCGGGGACTTGGTACGCCGGCAACGCGGGCTGCCATTATAGAAAAGCTGATAAATGAAAAATACCTGGTCAGGGAAGGCAAGGAACTCGCTCCAACCGGAAAGGCATTTGAACTGCTGAGCCTTCTGAAGGCTATGAACATTGACGTTCTTGCCTCACCCGAGATGACCGGTGAGTGGGAATACAAACTCAACCTGATCCTCAAAGGTTCCTTAACCAGAAACCGGTTTATGAAGGAAATCAGGAACCTGACCGAACAGATAACCGAGCGGATAAAAAAATTCGATGACACAAAGGAGCGAAAAGAAGCGATATTCAGCCCGGTCAACGGCACAATTTTCTACGAAACTCCGAGCGCCTACATCAGCGAGGACGAGACCATCAGCATTCGTAAAATACTGGGCGGAAGAGTGATGAAAACAGCCGAAATCGTTGCCCTGATAAAAGGGGAGACGATCGGCCCTTTTCCCGACTTCCGCTCAAAAAAAGGTAAACCGTTTAACGCCTCCGTCAGGCTCAAGAGCAACAAAGTCGATTTCCTCTTTGCCGACTCAACAGCCGACCTTGACATTGATTCCATTAAAAAGTCCGGCTCACTTGGCAAATCACCAATCGACCAGACCGAGGTCTATGAAACAGCGACGGGCTATATGTCATCCTCTGCTCTTGAAAATGATGGGAAAAAAGGACTCAAAATCAGTAAATTAATACTTGCAAAGGAAATATCTCCGGAGCATATCAGGCAGATGCTTAGCCAGGGAAAAACATCACTGATCAAAGGCTTTATCTCCAAGAAAAAACGACCGTTTGACGCCTATCTCATCCTTGAAAAAACGGGCAAAATCAGTTTCGAGTTTCCCCCGCGAAAGTCTCGGAAGAACAACAAAAAGAATTGACACTTACGTTATAAAACGGCACAAAGAGAGTATGAAACAATTGAAAGAAGAGTACCTGAACCTAGAAAGTATGGAACTCGCCCGTAGCTGTTCCCGCATTGCAGGAGACAATAAAGCAGAAGATGTTGTCGTGCTCGATGTCCGGAACATGTCCTCTTTTACCGACTTTTTTGTAATTATGAGCGGCCGTTCCACCAGGCATGTGCAGGCGCTTGCAGAAGGGCTTGAAAATGAACTGCGCTCAAAACGTATAAAGACAGCCCGTGCAGAAGGTTTACAGGAAGGGAAATGGGTACTGCTGGACTTCGGTGATGTCATCGTCCATGTGTTCTACAGCGAGCAGAGGGACTTTTATGATCTTGAAGGGCTCTGGCACGATGCCCCCCGCGTTGAAGCGCTTTAAGCTGAATCGGGCAAGAAAGACGGAAAACGGCCTAAGCTGAACCGCTTTTGGATCGATAACCAGATCATACACTAATCCAGACACAGCTATGCAATATCTCAGCACTCGAGGAGGAGTCTCCTCCATAGGTTTTACAGAAGCGATAATGATGGGCCTTGCCGAAGATGGCGGTTTACTGCTGCCGCGTGCCATTCCCCGTATCGATACGGAAACCTTTGAATCATGGCGTGAACTTTCATATCAGGATCTCGCCTTCGAAGTCATGTCCAGATTCATCGACGATATTCCTGCTGCTGATCTCAAGACCCTCATACAGAAAAGTTACTCGACATTCAGTCACCAGGCCATCACCCCCCTTGTTCACCTTGATGATCTGCACATTTTAGAACTCTTTCACGGTCCGACACTGGCATTCAAGGATATTGCTCTGCAGTTCCTGGGCAATCTTTTCGAGTACCTGCTCGAGCGCAATGACGGCGTCATGAATATTATCGGTGCAACCTCTGGCGATACCGGCAGTGCTGCAATTTACGGGGTTCGGGGTCGACAGCGGATGAACATATTCATCCTTCACCCCCACAAGCGCATCAGCCCTGTTCAGGAAAAGCAGATGACCACCGTGACGGATGCCAATGTCTATAACATCGCCATAAACGGAACCTTTGATGACGCCCAGGCGATCATAAAAAGCATTTTCGGCGACACGGCCTTCAAATCAAGGTTGCGGCTCGGAGCTATCAACTCGATCAACTGGGCCCGGGTATTGGCCCAGGTCGTCTACTATATTTACAGTTGCCTGCATCTCACCGCCCATGAAAATGTCCGCTCCTGTGCATTCTCGGTGCCTACAGGGAACTTCGGGGACATCTTTGCAGGCTACATAGCCAAGAAGATGCTGCCGGAAGGCGTGATCAACAAGCTGATCCTGGCTACCAACGAGAATGACATTCTCTTCCGTTTCGTTAAGAACGGTGACTACTCGCTCGGCGAGGTCAGAAAAACCTCGAGCCCGTCCATGGATATTCAGGCGGCCTCAAATTTTGAACGGTACCTCTACTACCTCTATGACGAGGAACCTTCCCGGGTAAAAGAAGCGATGAAAAAATTCCAGCGGGAAGGACGTCTCGAGCTTGACGGCTACCTTGAGCATATTCGAAGAGATTTCCTTGCTGCGGCAGTTTCAGAAAAAGAAGTCATTGAAACCATCTCCCACTATTTCAGCAAGCACGCCTATACGCTCGATCCTCACACGGCAGTCGGGGTGCGGGCGGCACTGAACGTTCGCAAACAGGGCGTTCCGGTTGTCTGCCTGGCAACAGCTCACCCGGCTAAATTCGGGGAAACCGTTGAAAAGGCAATCAAGAGTCCTGTTCAACTCCCCGCGGCGCTAAGCGAAATAATGACCAGGGAATCGCACTGTGAGTTGATGGAAGCCAGTACCCCAAAGATCATGGCCTTTATAGAAGAACACGCTATCAGTATCTCATGACGAGTGACATTTCAGCCTATGTTGATCAGGTCAACCAGGCTGTTTCATTTCTACAGGGATTCGTTTCCACCCCGCCAAAAATTGCAATTCAGCTTGGCACCGGCCTTGGTGGTCTAACGGAACAGGTCACAACAGCACAGTCAATAGACTACGCCGACATACCATTTTTCCCGCGTTCTACGGTGTCAAGTCACCAGGGCAGACTGATCGTTGGTGTGCTCAGGGATGTTCCGGTCCTCATCCTCTCCGGCAGGTTCCACTATTATGAGGGATACGATACGAAACAGGTAACCTTTCCAATCAGGGTGCTTCGCGCTCTGGGAGCTGAGGTTCTCATCCTGACGAACGCCGCTGGAGGACTCAATCCGCTGTTTCTACCCGGTACCATCATGGTGATGCGGGATCATCTCAATTTTCTTGGAGAAAACCCTCTCAGAGGTCCAAACGTGGATGCCTGGGGTCCCCGCTTTCCTGATTTATCTCACCCCTATGACCCCGCTCTGATCAGGTCGACTCTTGACTGCGCTGATAGCTGTAAAATCAGCAAGGTTGTAACCGGTATCTATGCCTGCATTCCCGGCCCCAGCCTGGAAACTCCGGCAGAAACCCGCTGGCTCAGGGACAGTGGCGGCGACGCGGTCGGCATGTCCTCCGTGCCGGAGGTGCTTGTTGCCGTTCATGCCGGCATGCAGGTTCTTGGTCTTTCCGTTATTGCAAATGTCAACGATCCTGAGAATATGCAGCCGATCAGCCTCCAGGAGATCATTGAAAACGCGGAAGCGACAAGGCCGCAGCTTGAACAGCTCATCGCTGAAATCGTCAGCAGGATGAGATGAGGATGGGCAGATTACCGTGACCACATTGACTGATTCTGCAGAACTCATTATCTCCGGCCGCTACCTGATGCCGACATGGCGCCAGGAGGATGTCATCAGTGATGGTGCGCTGGCCATTGCCGGAGATACGATTGTCGAAACAGGCCGTCGCCGCGATCTCTGTGCCCGCTATCCCCGTGCCAGTGAGATCCATGAAGCGCACGGGCTGATCATGCCGGGTCTGGTAAATACCCATACCCATGCACCAATGGCATGTTTCCGAGGTTTGGCCGATGATCTTCCTTTGATGACCTGGCTTCAGGAACATATTTTCCCGATTGAGGCGCGCCTGACCGGCGAAATCGTCTACGATTCAACCCTGCTGTCAATCGTTGAAATGATCAAATCAGGAACGACGAGCTTCTGCGATATGTACCTGTTTGCAGAAGAAGTCGCCCGCGCAGCTGACAAATCCGGCATCAGAGGCTGGATCGGGGAAGTTTTGTATGATTTTCCCTCACCATCGTATGGCCCGCTGGACAATGGAATCAGGCGTGTCGAAGAGATGTTCTCGAACTACAGGAATCATCCCCTGCTGTCGGTAACGGTTGATCCCCACAGCGTATACACCTGCTCACCATCATTGCTGACCCGCTGCCGGCAGCTCGCCGAAAAACACGGGAGCCTCTTTGTCATCCATCTTTCTGAAAGCGATGAAGAAGTGCACAACTGCCGGGAACAATACGGCACCAGCCCGGTCCGCCATCTTGACAGACTCGGTGTGCTCGATGATCAGACGCTTGCTGCTCACTGCGTGAAGCTTGACCAGGAAGAAATCCTCCTGCTCTCAGAAAAACAGGTGCGTGTCAGTCATTGCATCGAATCCAACATGAAGCTTGCCTCCGGTATTGCGCCAATTCCGGAACTCCTCAGGCAGGGTGTTCCTGTATCAATAGGCACCGACGGCAGCGCCAGCAACAACGATGTCGACATGTTTTCTGAAATGAGCAGTGTCGCCAAGATTCATAAGGCAATTGCCTCTGATCCCACCACGATGGATGCCGAAACAACACTCTATGCCGCAACCCTTGGCGGTGCGCGTGCACTGCATGCGGAGAAGAGGATCGGCACCCTTGTTCCCGGCAAAAAAGCCGACTGCATTGTTTTAGACCTGAACCAGCCTCACCTCACCCCGCTTTACAACATCCCGTCACACCTTGTCTATGCCGCCCGGGGTGCAGATGTCATTCACTCCATCATCAACGGCAGGGTCGTAATGAAAAACCGCATACTGAAAACAATCAACGAGGATACTGTCATATTGCGGATGCAGGAGATCAGTAGAGAAATAATCGCCATGCGGGAAGCGGAACACAGAGTATAGCAGATTCTGCCCTGCCTGGGGGGTTTTCAGCCGCTGAAATGATCTTTCACCCTGCTCACTTGCCAGCTTGACTTTCTCGCCAGACTACTCTACATTCAGCCTTGAAACAGATAGCATTGTCACACATCTGGACCGGTGACGTTATAGATACAGATTTCAATAGAGGTAGGATATGTTCGGACTTGGAATGCCTGAGCTGATAGTAATACTGGTTATAATCGTGATTATTTTTGGCGCGGGCAAATTACCAGAGATCGGCTCTGGAATCGGCAAGGGCATCAAGAATTTTAAAGATGCCACATCCAAAGAAGACGCCAAGAAAATCGACGAAGAAAAAGAGACAGACAAAAACGACACAACAACCTGAAATAAATCATTTTACTCTCATCAGGAGCCCCCATGTTCGGACTTGGTACACCGGAGTTGATTGTCATTCTCGGCATTGCTTTCCTGGTTTTCGGCGGCAAGAAGCTGCCCGAGATCGGTTCAGGACTTGGCAAAGCAATTTCTTCATTTAAAAAGGGGGTCAGCGACGTTGAAGACGGAGGCACGAATCTTCTCAACGACATCCCCGGTGTCAAGGAAGTTGCAGAAGTTAAGGAACAAGTGGACAAGGTAAAAAACCTCCGCAACATTATCAAGTAAAACAGTAGTTTTTCCAGCTGCCGATTCCGGCTTCCCCCGGAACGCGGAAGTGCCTGTTACCCCGCTCTTTCCTGACCTGTCAGCCGTCTCGACTCTGGCCCTCACGCCTCCCCGAACAGAGTCAGTCCATAATTTCTAAACGTATCATCCATCCCGCGAATAACACCCAGTGCTGAAATTTCACCCCGCCTTGCATTAAATTTATTAATACTAAAAGGACTTGACATTAAATTATTTACCTTATAAATCTGCGTGTTCCTCAACAGAAAAAAGGATGTGGTCATGCAGCTGAAGGCCTTGAAAATATTTTGCGATGTTGTCGCTCATCACAGTTTCTCGCAAGCCGCTGAGATAAATAATATTACTCAGTCAACGGCAAGCCAGTCTGTGCATCGCCTGGAAAAACAGTTGGGTGCCGAACTTATCAACCGCTCCGTTCGTCCCTGGAAAATCACTGAAAACGGCCGCCGCTGCTATGATTTCTGCCGCAATGTACTGCATTCCTATGATCGTCTCGAGCGGGAGATCAGCGGATCCCAGGGCAAGAAACAGAGGAAACTGCGTATCGGCAGCATCTATTCGGTCGGTTTCTGCTACATGGTTCAATGTACCGAGGCTTTTAATAATGGCAACAGTGCTGATGAGCTGCATGTCGAATATCTTCATCCCGAAATCATCGTTGAGCGAGTCCTCGATGATGACCTTGATCTCGGTATAGTATCATTTCCGCCAGGCCGCCGTGAGCTCAAGGCTATTTCCTGCGGTGAAGAGGAACTGGTCATCGTCTGTTCAGCACGTCACGAGCTGGCGCAAGCCCATGAGATTTTACCCGCCCAGCTCGATAACCTGCCTTTTGTCGGTTTTGACCGGGGACTCTCTATTTCGCGGCGGATCAGCAATGGACTCAAGGAAATAGGAGTCCGTCAGCGAGTCCTGATGCGATTTGACAACATCGAAGCGATTAAACGGGCTGTTGAAGACTCCCATTACCTGTCAATATTGCCGCGCCCAACCGTTGAACGGGAACTGAGCATCGGCACGCTCTGCGCTCGGCCGCTGGCTGGTTTTACGCTCACGCGTCCGCTCGGTATTATTTTCAAAAAACAGCGAAAACTGACTCCATCTCATCAGGAGTTTATCAAGATACTGCAAAAGACCGTCGAAGATGCTCGACATCGCAAGACATGATACGACATCCATTCAATTTATCTCAGCAAGGGTAGTGATAACAAATGAACCGTAACCAGTCAGGAGGCCTCTATCGGCCTGAATTTGAACACAGCAGCTGCGGGATTGGTTTTGTCGCCAACCTCAAAGGTCGCAAGAGCCATAAAATCATCAGCGACGCCCTTTCCATGTTATTCAGGATGGAACATCGGGGTGGTACCGGTTTCGACCTGAAAAGTGGTGACGGTGCAGGTATTCTCATTCAAATGCCCCATGATTTTTTCGCAGAGGTCTGTCCAGCTGAAGGCATCGAGCTCCCGGGGCCAGGAGAATATGGCGTCTGCATGACATTTTTTCCCCAAAAAAAGAAATCCCAAGCAGCGTGCAGAACAATCTTTGATCGCACGATAGAAGAAATCGGCCTTTCTCTGCTCGGATATCGCCTTGCTCCTTGCGACAATTCAGATCTTGGACAGACGTCAAGAGACTCTGAGCCGAGTGCTCAGATGGTATTTATCGGCCGTCCCGAGGGGATGGGTCTGGATACTTTTGAAAGAAAACTCTTTATACTCAGAAATTACACCGAACGTCTGGTTCACGAAACAGTCAATGATGGAGAGGATTTTACCATTATTTCCTCATCCTACAAAACCATCAACTACAAAGGTCAATTCACCACGGCGCAGGTGCCGCACTACTTCAGCGATCTGACAGACAGTCGTATGGTCTCGTCAATTGCTCTGGTGCATTCACGATTTTCAACCAACACCTTCCCTTCCTGGAAACTTGCCCAGCCGTTTCGCTACATCGCTCATAATGGTGAAATCAACACCATCAGGGGTAACATTAACTGGATGCGTGCCAGGGAGGCTCTGCTGGAGTGCAGTGCGTTCAGTCGCGATGAACTGGAGATGGTTTTTCCGATCTGCGATGAACGCGCCTCTGACTCAGCCAATCTTGACATGGTCGTGGAAATGCTCGTGCTGAGCGGTCGTTCCCTGCCTCACGTTCTGATGATGATGATTCCAGAAGCCTGGCAGCATCACTCAACGATGAGTGAAACGAAAAAAGCCTTTTACGAGTTCTATTCGGCGCTGATGGAACCCTGGGACGGCCCTGCATCGATCTGCTTTACTGACGGCGTAATTGTCGGGGCAACCCTTGATCGCAATGGGTTGCGACCTTCCCGCTATTGCCTTACCGAGGATGATACCGTCATCATGGCTTCTGAATCAGGGGTTATCGATATCGACCCGGCTGTCGTAAAATTCAGGGGCAGACTCCAGCCCGGCAAGATGTTTGTGGCTGATCTTGCTGAAGGTCGCATCATTACCGATGAGGAGTTGAAAAACGATATCTGCTCCCGTCAACCGTATCGCCAGTGGCTTGACAAGGGTCTGATTTATCTTGACGATCTGGAGCAGCCAACGGAAGAACACCTGCAACCCAGGCAGGAGCGTTTATTCAAACGCCAGCTCGCCTTCGGATACAGTTACGAGGAACTCAGCGAAATTCTTGCAATCATGGGGAGAGACGGCAAGGAACCGCTTGGATCAATGGGTGCCGATAATCCGCTGGCTGTGCTGTCTGATCGTCCCCAGCAGCTCTCGCACTATTTTAAACAGTTATTTGCCCAGGTAACCAACCCGCCTATAGACCCGATCCGGGAGAAAGTGATCATGGATCTGCGCACCTATGTCGGCGGTTTTAAAAATATCCTTACCGAATCACCTCAACATTGCTGCCGCATTGCCATCCCCCAGCCGGTATTGCTGAACGAACAGCTTGAGAAGCTGCGCTATGCCGACCATAAACATTTTCAGACGAAGACGCTGGAAGTCCTCTTCAGGGCTGACGGCCGCCAGGGACGCCTTGAAAACGCTCTGACAAGGATCTGTCGTTATACCGAAGACGCAATTGATGACGGCTATTCCATAATTTTACTCTCTGATCGCGGCACCGACAGCGATCATGCAGCAGTTCCGTCCCTTCTGGCCACCGGTGCGGTGCATCACCATCTGATCCGGACAGGGAAACGCGGCATGGTTGATATCGTCGTCGAGAGCGCAGACGTTCGCGAGGTCCATCATTTTGCCGCGCTGCTTGGCTACGGCGCTTCAGCGGTCAACCCCTATCTCGCCTTTGAATCACTTGTCGACCTCTACAAAAAAGGCATCCTGGGCGAGACGACGGCAAAAAAAGTTATCGCCAATTACGTCAAAGCGATCGACGACGGCCTAATGAAAATTTTCTCAAAAATGGGAATTTCCACGCTGGCCTCCTACCAGGGGGCTCAGATTTTTGAAATTCTTGGAATCAACAAGGAGGTCGTCAGCAAGTATTTCAGCGGATCGGTGAGCCGCATCGAAGGCTTAGGACTTGATCAGATTGCCGAGGAAACCCTGCGCAAGCACCGCAAGGGATTTCCCCTGCGGGGCGGCGGCGGCAAAGTCCTTGATTCAGGTGGAGACTACAGCTGGCGCCAGGGCGGAGAGCGTCACCTCTTTAACCCGACGACGATCCGCCTGCTCCAGGAAGCCAGCAGAGAATCGAACTACGAAAAATACAGGGAGTATTGCCGGGCAATTGACAAGCAGAGCAAAGCTGCATACACCCTCCGGGGACTTATGGAATTTAGCCCGACGAGAAAGCCGATTCCGCTTCAAGAGGTTGAACCTGCGAAGAATATTCTCAAACGATTTGCGACCGGCGCCATGTCGTTTGGCTCTATTTCCTGGGAAGCCCACACCACCCTTGCCATTGCCATGAATCGCATCGGCAGCAAATCAAACTCCGGGGAAGGAGGAGAAGACCCGGTCCGCTACAAGCTCCTTGCCAATGGCGATGACCGCTGTTCCGCAACCAAGCAGGTTGCTTCAGGACGATTCGGCGTCAACAGCTACTACCTGAGCAAGGCTAAAGAGCTGCAGATTAAAATGGCACAGGGAGCAAAGCCTGGTGAGGGAGGCCACCTGCCAGGGCACAAAGTCAGCGGCTGGATAGGCAGAACGAGGAATTCGACACCGGGCGTCGGGCTGATCTCACCGCCACCGCATCATGATATCTATTCAATTGAAGACCTCGCGCAGCTCATCTTTGATCTCAAAAATTCCAACCGTGATGCGCGGATCAACGTCAAACTCGTTTCTGAAACCGGTGTCGGCACGGTTGCCGCAGGGGTCTGCAAGGCCAAGGCAGATGCCGTGCTGATATCAGGCTACGATGGAGGTACGGGCGCTTCGCCGATCAGTTCGATCAAGCATGCCGGCCTTCCCTGGGAGCTCGGCCTTGCCGAGACCCACCAGACACTGGTACGCAACAGGTTGCGCAACCGGATTGTCGTGCAGACCGACGGCCAGCTGAAGACCTCAAGGGATCTTGCCGTTGCCACCCTTCTTGGCGCAGAGGAATGGGGAATCGCAACAGCGGCGCTCGTTGTTGAAGGCTGCATTATGATGAGAAAGTGCCACTCCAACACCTGTCCGGTCGGGGTCGCCACACAGCGCGAAGACCTGCGCGCCAAATATACCGGTAAGGTGGAGCACGTGATAACCTTTTTTGAATTTCTTGTTCAGGGGTTGCGCGAAATCATGGCAGAACTCGGTTTCAAAACCATCAATGAAATGGTCGGCCAGGCCGACTGCCTGAAATTCCGGGATGATATCGATCACTGGAAGTACAGCGGACTGGACCTCTCCCCGATCATATTTCGTGAAACCAGTGGTGAGGAAGAAGGGCTTTATTGCTTTAAAAACCAGAATCACCAGATGGATGGAATTCTCGACTGGAAACTTCTCGAGGCGGCAAAACCTGCTCTTGAAAATGGCAAAAGCGTTGAAGCTTCCTATGCAGTCAACAATACCGACAGGAGTATCGGCACCCTTCTTTCCAACGAGATATCCAAACGCTACGGGGGTGACGGGCTGCCTGACGGCACAATAAAATTTAAATTACGCGGTTCAGCAGGGCAATCTTTCGGTGCATTTGTCGCCCGGGGAGTTGAACTCGAACTGGAAGGCGATGCCAATGATTATTTCGGCAAGGGTCTCTCAGGTGGCCATTTAAGCGTCTACCCGGATAAGAGTGCACAATTTGCAGCAGAAGAAAATATCATTATCGGCAACGTCGCCTTCTACGGGGCTACCGGCGGCAGGGCTTTTATCCGCGGTGTGGCTGGGGAACGGTTCTGTGTCAGGAACTCAGGTGCCGAAGTTGTGGTTGAAGGTGTCGGCGACCATGGCTGCGAATACATGACCGGCGGCAGGGCCGTAATTCTTGGCACCACCGGCCTTAATTTTGGCGCCGGAATGTCCGGAGGGATCGCCTACGTACTTGACGAATCCGGAGATTTCCCAAGCAAATGCAATATGGGCATGATTGAACTCGAAGAACTGGATGATCGCGAAGAAATCGATATAATACGAATACTTATTGAAGAACATCGGGCAAAAACCAACTCGACGGTTGCCGAGCGCATCCTCAACAACTGGGAAAGATGGTCCCACCAGTTTGTCAAGGTGATGCCGACCGATTACAAACGTATGCTCAACTACATCAGCAAGGTGCGCAGTACCGAAAAGTACCGTGACGAAAATGATATTATGGACGCCGCTTTCAATATGCATATCAAGAATATGCTGATTGAAACCCAGGCCAGGGATGTCGAGATGAATATTGCTCAGGTAGTCCATTCACAATAATGGCCAAAGCGGGGGGATACTGTCCCCCCGCTGTATAAAGATCTGTCTGCAAGGAGAATACAGTATGGGTAAGCCGACCGGTTTTCTCGAATTTAATCGTAAAACAAATCCCTCCCGGCCGATGCGCGAGCGCTTGAAGGACTGGGATGAAGTATATACCCTGCGTGATGACCAGATGTCCATCAAACAGGGTGCCCGATGCATGGACTGCGGTGTTCCGTTCTGCCATCAGAGTGCTATTATCGAGGGCGGTACAACCGGCTGCCCGATCAGCAATCTGATTCCCGAATGGAATGACCTGATCTATCGGGGCCGCTGGAAGGAAGCTCTTGATCGTCTTCATCACACAAATAATTTTCCTGAATTTACCGGCCGAGTCTGCCCGGCGCCTTGCGAGGCGGGATGTGTGCTCGGTATAACGGATCCCCCCGTCAGTATTCATGATAACGAGCAAACCATCATTGACAGGGGCTTTGAAAACGGCTGGGTCGTTCCTGAGCCTCCAGCGATTCGCACCGACAAAAAAGTTGCCGTAATCGGTTCCGGCCCTGCAGGTCTTGCCTGCGCCGCCCAACTCAACCGTGCAGGTCACCAGGTAACCGTGTATGAGCGTGATGACCGGATCGGTGGGTTGCTGATGTACGGTATTCCAAATATGAAGCTGGACAAATCAGTCGTTAACCGCAGGGTAGACCTGCTCGCCGCCGAAGGCATTGAATTTTGTCCAGGCGTAGATGTCGGCAGAGATCTGGACCCGGAAGAATTACGACACCGTTTTGATGCCGTCGTCCTTGCCTGTGGAGCCACCAAGCCGCGTGATCTGCCGGTAGAGGGCCGTGGTCTGAAGAATATCCATTTCGCCATGGATTTTCTCAGAGCCAACACCAAGAGCCTTCTTGACAGCAGGCTCGGCGATAAAAATTATATTTCTGCGGAAGGCAAAAGGGTCATTGTCCTTGGCGGCGGAGATACGGGAACAGATTGTGTGGCAACCGCCCTGAGACATGGAGCAGCCTATGTCTCTCAATTTGAAATTCTGCCGAAGCCGGGCACTGAGCGGGACAACGATAACAACCCCTGGCCTCAATGGCCGAAAACGCTTAAAGTCGATTATGGCCAGAAGGAAGCAATATACACCCAGGGTAAAGACCCTCGTGAATACCTGATTATGACCAAGCGCTTTGAAGGCGATGCAGACGGCAATGTAAAAGCGCTGCGTATCGTCACCGTTTCCTGGGAAAAAGATGAACAGGGGCTCTTTTTTCCCCGTGAATTTCCCAACAGTGAACGGGTCATTGAGGCTGACCTCGTGCTCCTGGCCATGGGATTCCTCGGTCCTGAAGATTATCTGGCCGAGCGGTTCAACCTGGAACGAGATTCAAGATCAAACATAAAAGCTGAGCACGGCTGCTACGCCACGAATATTGCCGGTATTTTCACCGCAGGCGACGCCAGGAGAGGACAATCTCTTGTCGTCTGGGCAATCAACGAGGGTCGCGGCTGTGCCAGAGAGGTGGATAACTATCTGATGGGTGACTCCTACCTGCCGTAGAATTTTCTCCCACCCTATTTCCTGCTGAAACGCAGGATTACCCGATACTCATTGCTTTCAATATCTTTTGGCAACAGTGCTGCATCAGGCACCAATACCGTCAAGACCCTTCCCTGGAGAGGGTCTTGAGTCTGCTTTTGACGCCGTTCCATCCCCGATGGTCCGGCGATGCCTTTCCTCGGCTTCCTGACATGGAGCAGTTTAGCCTCGATCGCTGCGCCTGGCGACTGCGATCGCTTCGATGGAATCTCACGATTAATCTGCGGTGATGATCCAATGATTATTTCCATACCTCTCGTCCTCCCAAAATGCGCCCGTAGACAGACTGTCTGTTCCTGTCACGTCACGGTCTTTCGACAGCTCATTTAAAATGACTGTGAAAACGATTAAATAGTGATTAAATAGTACGTTTATCGTATGATACCGTCATCATAACCTGTACAAAAGATTGATAATTGTCGCCCCGCTCACCTTTTTTTTCATCTTACCATGAAAAATTCGCTTCATAAAATACTTAAACCGATTAAAGAGGTTCAGCTTATCCGTGGAATTGAACTTCCCATCGGTCTCGAGTTCAGGCAGCTGGTGGTAACCGGCCCGCCCGGTGCCGGGAAATCGTACTATATCAATCAGATCAGGGGCTGGCCAAATGAGGGGTATCTCGACCTGAGAAGAAAAAACTGGTGGAAAGACAAGAGCCTGGTATACCGGCCCCGGGAAATTCACCTCGGAATTCCCTATGTCGGCCGCCGTGAATCATTAACCGTCTTCGATCAGGAGTGGCTGGAAACGCCCCATGACAGTTTGGCAATTGATTTTCAGCAGATCAAGATTCCACCCCGGGCACGCTCGCGACTCAGTACAAACTGGATCGACCGCTATATCTTTGAATTTATTCTTCCCGATTCCAAGCGGATCTACAAACAACGCCTCAACAGACAGAAAGACGGCTGCTTCCCGGTTGATGCCAAGCTCACCCTGGAGATGGTTGACCGTCAGGTCCGGACCTACAGCGAGATTGCCCTCTATCTGCACCGGGCCGGATTAAATGTCTATATTCGCAGAGATATTCATGAGCCGCCAATGCTTATTTCCGAGAAAGGAGCCGTGGCCCTGCCGCCATGGGCGGTCTCTGTTGCAAGCCAGAGACCCGGTCTCAACACCTTGGAAGGCTGGAAAAAGTTTTTTACCAGAGAGAGCCTGATTCCCTGGTTCTCGATTACCGGAAAACTCAAAGACCTGAAATCTCCGGGCAGGATCTCCCATGACGGTAAAAGTTTTGACATCGTTATCGGCAGAACCCATCTCAAGCTTTCTCCCGAGATACCGCTGGGAGCAAACAAACGATATCTCCGCCTGCACAAGAACTGGATTATCAAAAAGCCTGACAGCTGCTCCGCTAAAACCGTTCGGGGGTTTGCCAGAATCCGGCAGGGGGAAACCGTCATTGTTGGAAGAGCAAACAGGGATTACGATGACCTCTTTCACTTTAAAAAAGACGTC
The DNA here is from genome assembly GCA_965366875.1 of uncultured Desulfobulbaceae bacterium. Lineage (GTDB taxonomy): Bacteria > Desulfobacterota > Desulfobulbia > Desulfobulbales > Desulfocapsaceae > MADRE3. The sequence continues at coordinate 30,740 of CBDUGK010000011.1, forward strand.
GCCAAACGCCATGTCTCCATCACCAACATTAATGGCGACCTGATATTCCGTCCCCTCGATCCTGATAACAAGATAAAACTAGTCAGGCTTGATGAGCAGGACAGCCGGGAGGAAATACCGTCAAACAGGCTTTCGGCCATGTTTGAAGCCCGAGCGCTCCTTGGCGGGAAAATCGAAAGACTTGAAAAACGCAGCAGTCTGTCATTGATTCTGGAGGTCAATGAAATATTGGCATCAGAGTCTTTCCGACCACTTGACGACGCCGGCATACCCGGCGGACTGCTTGAACTTCCTGACGACCAAATCCCTGTCATTGTCGGCGACCTGCATGGCCAGGTGGACAATCTGCTGAAAGTCCTGACCGAAAATGCCATACTCCAGTCGCTTCGCTCCAACAAAGCCTTTCTCTGCATCCTTGGGGATGCGGTTCACTCAGAAATTGCCCGGGAAATGGAAAACATGGAGAGTTCAATACTCATCATGGATCTGATCCTCTCGCTGAAACGGACCTTTCCCAATAATGTTTTTTATATCCGCGGCAATCATGACGATTTCAACCCGGATCTCGCCAAAAACGGCATCCCCCAGGGGCTCATCATGAAAAAACACCTGATGGATGCACGGGGGGCTTCCTACGTGGAAGCCATGCAGACCTTTTATGACCGCCTGCCATATATCATTTCATCTGATTCATTCATTGCGATTCACGCCGGCCCGCCACGCTCTGGAACAACAAAGGAGCAATTGATCAATATCAGAAACTTTCCTGATATAGCAAAAACCTTGACAAATAATCGGGTTAAACGACCCCACTACCTCTCCGGCTATCCAAAAGCAGACATCAAAGAACTGAGAAAAACACTTCAAAAGACCAAATCAATCCCGGTAATCGTCGGTCACACCCCCCTTGATCCTTTCGGCAGCATATGGCAGAATGCCGGCTCCATAAAGAATCACCATATCGTCTTCAGCTCCCACCAGGAAGGACCCGCATTATTCGTCAGGATAAAAGAAAAGATGGTTCCCTTGAGTTATCCCTCAGAACCGCTCAGCAGGCTGATCAGCAGGTTGAAACGCACAAGCTAGGATGTGTTTGTTTTCTGGGGTTGGTTCAACAATTGTTTCAATCAGCACATTTTAAGACTATAGTCGATGGGTTTCAAACCTTCGCTACCGCCATGTCTCGGTTTTTCACCTGAAGTCAATTTTTACTTGAACTTTAGCCAGATAAGCTTTTACATTAGGTTTTAGCATACAGGCACTGAGATACATACCGGGTCATACATCGACCCTTTAATCCGTACTCGCATTTTCTGCCAGGGACCACGCTCATGAATATCAAGTCAACAACGCCGTTTTCAGGACTGTTCAGGACGTCACCGTTTAAACCCATTCAACAGCACATGCGGATGGTATTTTCCTGCATCTGTCTGCTCCCTCCACTTCTGGATGCACTCTACCGAGAAGACGACGAGCAGCTCAAGGAGTTTGGCAACGAAATCATTCTACTGGAAAGTGAAGCCGATCAAATCAAACACGTCTTCAGATTCAATATGCCCAACACCCTGCTCCTGCCGGTAGACCGGGAAGATCTGTTGAAATTAATCAGTGATCAGGATCATCTCGCCGATACTGCTGAGGAAATTGCAAAAACACTTCTCTACCGGAACATGACGGTTCCCGACACGCTGAAAGCCCTGATTGATGAACTGCTCGAAGGAACGATGGAGATAAGTGCCTCGGCCAAGGATATGATCGAGCAGCTTGACGAGCTGCTCCAGGTAGGGTTTAGGGGGCGGGAGCAGAAAAAAGTTGAGGAAATGATATCAGGGGTGCGACGCAAAGAGCACAATATCGACAACATCATGCACAGGACCAGAAAAACCCTCTTTGAAAACGAACGTCACCTTGACCCGGTTTCCGTCATGTTCTGGTACAAGCTCATTGATCTGCTTGGCTCCATATCAGATCAGGCCGAAAATATTGCCGATCGTCTGCTTCTTTTTCTCTCCAAATAATTTATACAGGGACTCATAATGGATATTATCGCCACCTACGGCACCGTATTTATCGTACTTGCCATTATCTTCGGCCTTTACATGACCTGGGGTATCGGTGCAAACGATCTGGCTAATGCAATGGGAACCTCGGTTGGTGCCGGAGCGGTCACCATCAAGCAGGCTATCTGTATCGCCATTATCTTTGAATTTGCCGGAGCGGTTATTGCCGGAGGTCATGTCACCAGCACGATCAGAAAAGGCATCATTGACCCGACTGCCATCGTCGACTCGCCTGAAATCCTTGTTTACGGGATGCTTGCCTCCCTGCTGGCGGCAGCATTCTGGCTGATGATCGCTTCCTGGAAGGGCTGGCCGGTTTCCACAACCCACTCAATCGTCGGCGCCCTGATCGGTTTTGCCATTGTCGGCATCAGTCCCGAGGCCGTTAAGTGGGGAAAAGTCGGCTCCGTCGTCGCCAGCTGGCTGATCAGTCCGGCCGTCGGCGGAACCATTTCCTTCCTGCTGGTTATCAGCACCCGAAGATTGATTTTTGACACCGACAATCCACTCCAGAACGCCAAACGTTACGCCCCGATTTATGTCTTTCTGGTCGGGTTTATCATTTCCCTGGTGACGTTGTTTAAAGGTTTGACCCACCTCAATATTGACCTGACAATCGGCCAGAGTTTCGCTGTAGCAGTCTGCTTTGGCCTGCTAAGTGCTGCCATCGGCTGGTTTTTTATCAGAAAAATCAAGCAGGATAAAGCTGCAGACAGAGATTATCACTTCGCCAGCGTTGAGAAAGTTTTTGCCCCGATGATGCTCTTTACCGCCTGCGCCATGGCCTTTGCCCATGGCTCAAACGATGTGGCCAATGGTATCGGCCCCCTGGCCGCTGTCGTCAGTATTATCAGCAGCGGCGGCGAGGTGATGCAGAATTCCGAGCTGCCGCTGTGGGTCCTGCTTCTCGGCGGCGGAGGCATCGTGCTTGGTCTCATCACCCTCGGCTACCGGGTAATGCTGACGGTCGGACGCAAGATAACCGAACTGACCCCATCCCGCGGTTTCTGCGCGGAACTGGCAGCAGCTACGACGGTCGTATTAGCCAGCCGAACCGGACTGCCGGTTTCCACCACTCACATACTCGTCGGCTCGGTTCTCGGTGTCGGCCTGGCCCGCGGTATCGGCGCCCTTGACCTCAGGGTGGTCTTCAACATCATCGTCAGCTGGCTCGTCACCCTGCCTGCCGGGGCAATTATGGCAATGCTCTTTTTCTTTACGTTGAAAGGCATCTTCAGTTAACACGGAGTAGATAGCCCCTGGCTGTTTGTTCAGTTCCCATTGTCACGTAGCTGAACACCCTGAATGGGCCGGCTAAGGAGTATGAACTGTTCGAGCGAAGGTGGTTTTCAAACTCCCGGCAGATTTCAGGGCGCGCAAGCTGCCCGAAGGACCGAGTGACGCGGGTGCCCTTTCTTCTGGTTCTTTTCTTTTGGGCAAACAAAGAAAACGAAGAGACAAAATTCATTGCTGGCTGAGCCATATTTCTGGATCATCCGGATCAAGCGTACCCACCTGGTACCGAGAAGGCGAAGGGTATTGCTGGAGGATGCATCGCGCAGGCCCGCCGTGGCACCACATCAGGCCCGAAGGGTTGCGGACAGGAAGTCCGCAACTGGCAGCAGGCCATGGACGGCCTGTCTGTCAGCCGTGGTGAAACGGCGACAAGGCCGAAGGGCAGCATCTGGAAGCGATGCGCTTCGCCGGTTCTGCCCCTCAAAACCTTTAGAGTACGCTTGATCCGGATGATCCATATTTCTCTTACCTGCGGTCCATCTCCTCCATCAGGGCATGCCATATCGGTGCCGCAGTGCTGCCGCCATTTTCATTTTTGCCAAGACTCTGATTCTGGTCGTGCCCGACCCATACCCCGGCAAGCAGCCGGTTATGAAAACCAATAAACCAGGCATCGCGGTTATTATCCGATGTCCCCGTCTTGCCGCCATTTATGCCGGGCAACCCGTTTGCTTTCCGGCCAGTCCCTGCAGAGATGACCTCTTCCAGCATTGATTTCATGCTCCGAGCGCTGCCGGGACTCATTACCCTGACAGGTTTTACATCGTGCCGGTAGAGCTCACGGCCATCGGCTGTGGTTATCCGGTCGATAAATGTTGGCTGGATAGCCGCACCTTCACAGCTGAAGGGAATATAGGCCCCAGTCATCTCAAGCGGCGAAACATCAGCTGAACCGAGGGCAAGACTCAGGTCGGCGGGAAGAGCGGAGCTGATCCCCGATTTTTTTGCCAGCTCATGCACCGGCCTGATACCGACCTGCTGCAGTACTTTGATTGCCGGTATGTTATACGAATGTACCAGAGCCTCCCTGAGTGTTGTTTTTCCATGATACGCGTGACCGAAATTTTGAGGCTGCCAGAGTTTACCGTCAGCACCCCGGATTGAAAACGGTTCATCAACGACCGGGGAGTCAAGAGACCAGCCGCGCTCAAGTGCCGCCCCATAAACCATTGTTTTAAAAACAGACCCCGCTGGCCGCCTGGCCATTACGGCGCGGTTGAACGGTGTTCGCCCAAAGTCGCTACCGCCGACAAGAGCCCGCACCTTACCGCTGCAGACATCAAGACAGACGATTGCACCTTCGGGGGCACTACCGTTCTTTTTCCCCTGTTGCCGGACCCGCTGCACAATGTTCTCTATACCGTCTGCAAGGGCAGCGTGTGCAGCCTGCTGAGCAGACGGATCAAGATTTGAATAGATTTTCACCCCGGCAGACTGGAGCGAAACACCCAGCATCTGTTCCGCCCGTTTCCTCACTTCCTGTAGATAATACCCGTTGGTCTGCCGACTCCTGCTGCTCGATTCTGCCAGTCGAATGACATCCGCATAGGCTTCTCTCGCCTGCTCCTCGCTGATATAGCCATCCGCTGCCATTCGATTCAGGACGTATCTCTGGCGGACCCGGGCCCTATCCCAGTGTTCAACGGGTGAATAGCGGCTCGGTGCCTGCGGAAGACCTGCCAGAATGGCAACCTCCGCCAAACTCAACTGCGATGCATGTTTGTCGAAGTAGCTCAGGGCTGCCGCTTCAACGCCGTAGGCACCGTCCCCAAGGTAAATCTGGTTTAAATAGATATAAATAATTTCATCTTTGCTCAGCAGCGTATCTATGCGGTAGGCGAGGATTGCCTCCTTGAATTTTCTCAGATAGGTCTTCTCGGGAGTCAGCAGCAGCCCCTTGGCAACCTGCTGGGTAATCGTTGAGCCTCCCTGGCTTTTTTTACCCTCTCTGAGATTGTTGAAAAAGGCCCGCAATACCGAATAGGAATCAAGACCGGGATGTTCAAAAAAGCGGCCATCCTCTGCCGCAACAAAGGCTTTGGGCAGCAGCGGGTTCATCCGGTCCAGCGGGATGACCGTGCGGTTCTCGATGAAGATTCGCTCGACGACCATGCCATTTCTATCATAGATCAGGCTCGTCTGTGCTGGTCGATAGTGTGCCACCGACCTGATATCCGGAATCTTGAGCTGGGCAAGTGCGAACAGCAGTCCCCCGAGAAACAGTGAAAGTACAAGGGCAATGGTAAAAAGAAAAGCGATTATGGGCTTTTCAGTTAATGGCTTCTTTCGCCGGGTCGGTGTGCTGCTTTTTTTTTTTCTGCTGGCAGATGTCAATGTGCGCTCAATGTGATTGATTCATGAGTTAGGTGATGGGGCGGCAGATGAATGTTTGATGATGAGCGAGAAGAAATAAACTCGAAATGACAGGAAATACCAAGCACAATTGTCAGTGAATTTTTCACAGCGGGAGTTATCAAAATAGAAGATCAGCCGCAAAAGAGCATCAATTGTCAGCCCGGAGGCTGTCACTGCCACCCGGCAGGACAAAGGTATCGGGCCTGGACGCTCAAGTCAACGAAAATATAGCCACCACAGATGCCGGATGACCACTTATAACCATATGATTTAAACGATATCCATGGCAGATTGAACCCAGCCGAATCAAAAAGATGGCTGAGAAAAAAAAATTGCGGCTTATTTGAAATATTTGCATTTAAATAGGCCCACACGAGAAGTAATGATTTTCTGCTGGTATCTGATCTTCAAGCGGTTTTATTCCAGCACTGCAACCATTTACCCTTTTCACTCGATCAATCTCAGATCTCAGGTGTCAGTGATATCCAATGTCCATCAAAACCGTCCACTGTCAACTGGAACAAACTGTCCAGGCGCACCCCGATCGAGTTGCGCTGACGTTCCTGCGTCGCGGCACAGAAGAAAGCAGACTGACATTCGCCGGGCTGCTCAGCGATATCAAAATGTTCGCCGCCGAGCTGAAATCGCTCGGTGCAGGCCGCGGCGACAGAGTCGTTATTTTCATACCAAAATCGATCTTTGCAGTCGTCGCCCACTTTGCTGTTCAGGCAGTCGGTGCAATCTCGGTTCCATTAAATCCGGGATTCACCAAAAACGAGATGAGCTATCTCCTTGAAGACGCCGCCCCGAAACTGATCATCGCAGAACCTGAGAAGAAATCGTTTATCAAAGAGATCTATCCCGAGGGGAAGATCTATGAACAATCGACCACAGAAAAATATCGGGGATTTAAGCAGGCAGCAGTCGATACGCTTCATTTCCATAGCCCGGATATCACAGCTGATGATCCGGCACTGATTATCTATACTTCCGGGACCACCGGCAGCCCGAAAGGTGCAGTTCTGAGTCACCGCAACCTGCTTGCTGATGCGGCCAACATTACTGCTGTATGGGAGATTTCAGCCGCTGATACCGTCTGTCACAGCTTACCCCTGTTTCATGTGCATGGATTATGTTTTGCCCTTCAGACACCGCTGCTTGCAGGAGCGCGCATCAAACTGCTCGACACCTTCAACCCCGGGATTGTCGCCGCCGAGCTTTCTTCAAGAACTGGCGACGGAATCTGTTCGGTCTTCATGGCCGTTCCGGCCATGTACACAAAGCTGCTTGATTACCTGGAAAGCCGGCAACTCGATTTCAGCCATCTGCGCCTGATAACCTCAGGCTCGGCCCCGCTGCTGGTCAAGGAGTTTGAACGGATCGCGCGGTTGTTCGGCCAGGAGCCCGTTGAGCGGGAGGGCATGTCGGAAACGGGGATGAATTTCACCAATCCGCTCAAGGGAAAACGTATTCCCGGTTCAATCGGCCGTCCCCTGCCCGGGCTTCAGGCACGCATCGTCGATCCTGAAACCGCCCACGACGTCCCCGCAGGAACCGTCGGTGAGCTCTGGCTGAAAAGTGAAGCGATCACCAGGGAATACTGGCAAAAACCCCGTGAAACGGAAGACACCTTCAATAATGGCTGGTTCAGGACGGGCGATCTCTGCAGGATCGACCAGGACGGTTACTATTATATTACCGATCGGATAAAACACATCATCATCAGCGGCGGCGAGAATGTATCGGCAAAGGAGGTCGAAACAGTCATCGACAGGATCGAAGGCGTCGACGAATCCGTGGTTGTCGGCAAAGCTGATGAAAAATGGGGGGAAGTCGTCGTTGCTGCGGTAAAGACATCCCCGGGCGTGCAACTCTCGGAAGAAGAAGTCACAGCCTTTTGCAAACAACACCTTCATACCTGGAAATGTCCGAAAAAAGTACTATTTGTAAATGAGGTTCCGCGTAATACCATGGGCAAAGTGCTCAAGGAAGTGGTAAAGCAATGGTTCTGAAGACCCTTGCTGTCAGAAGAAACAGGTAAAGATAAACAGATACAAGGATGGAGAAGGCGATGCGTAAGGTTGGTTTTGTCGGCTGGAGGGGAATGGTCGGATCGGTACTGATGGAGCGGATGCACCAGGAAAAGGATTTTCAGGGAATTGAACCGTTTTTTTTCACCACCTCTCAGGTCGGCCAGGACGGGCCCGATGTCGGTGCGGGTTCCAAGGCGCTCGCAGACGCAGCGGATATTAACCGTCTTGCGGAAATGGATGTCATCGTTTCCTGCCAGGGCGGCAGCTATACAGCCGCCGTCTTTGAAACGCTGAGGAAACAGTGGAATGGCTACTGGATAGATGCGGCATCCACGCTGAGGATGAAAGAAGATGCTGTTATCGTACTGGACCCGGTAAACAGGGGTGTAATCGACAACGCGCTGGCAAAGGGAATCAAGAATTATATCGGTGGGAACTGTACCGTTTCACTCATGCTGATGGCGCTTGGCGGGTTATTTGAGAAAGGACTGGTCGAGTGGATCAGCTCCATGACCTATCAGGCGGCAAGCGGCGCCGGTGCCCAGAACATGCGCGAACTGATTACCCAGATGGGAGAGATTGAGGCCGAGGTTCATCATCTTCTCGCCGATCCCTCTTCAGCGATTCTTGATATCGACAGGAAAGTGACCGAGAAACTGGGCGGCGGCTCGCTGACCATGGACAATTGGTCCGTGCCGCTGGCAGGCAGCCTGATACCCTGGATCGACGTACCCGTTGACGGTGGACAGACCAAGGAGGAGTGGAAGGGCGTCGCCGAGACGAACAAGATTCTCGGCAGGCACGGCGAACAGGTTATTCCAATTGACGGCCTCTGCGTGAGAGTTGGAGCGATGCGCTGTCACTCACAGGCGTTTACCATCAAACTGAAAGAAGACAGGGACATCGGTGAAATCGAGTCAATCATTGCCGGCCATAATGAGTGGGTAAAAGTGGTACCCAATGACCGCCAGGTTACCTCCGAAGAACTGACACCGGTAAAGGTTTCAGGAACACTGGGAATTCCTGTCGGGCGGATTCACAAGCTCAATATCGGACCGAACTATCTTACCGCTTTTACCGTCGGCGACCAGCTCCTCTGGGGGGCGGCAGAGCCGCTGCGCAGGATGCTGAAGATTACCCTGGCCCATATCAATTAGCTGCTCTGCCTTGTCCAGATAGGCTTTATGGTGCAGATACATGGTCGAAACGGTCAACGATGTAAAAACAAATCTATAACGAAAGGAGAACACGATGAAAAGGCTTCAATTTGCCAACGGCGACAGCATGCCGATATTCGGACTCGGTACCTGGAAATCAAACCCTGGAGATGTCTATAAAGCGGTAAAATCTGCCCTGCAGACCGGATATCGCCACATTGACTGCGCCCCCATCTACGGCAATGAGGCTGAAGTCGGACAAGCGATTGCTGAATCCATCAAAGAAGGGGTCGTCAGCAGGGACGAGCTCTGGATTACCTCAAAATTATGGAACAATTCCCATGCTGTAGAAGATGTCCAGCCGGCACTGGAGAAGACGCTTGCAGACCTGCGGATTGAAGCGCTCGACCTGTATCTGATCCACTGGCCGATCCTGATTAAACGTGATCTTCTCTTCCACAACAGCGGAGAAGATCTGGTATCGATAGATAAAATTCCCATAGCAGAGACCTGGAAGGTAATGGAAGATCTTGCCGACAGGGGACTCTGCCACCATCTCGGAGTATCAAATTTCAGCAGCGCCAAGCTCCAGGCCCTGATCAAAACAGCCCGGCTGGCGCCGGAAATGAACCAGATCGAACTTCACCCCTACCTCCAGCAGCCGGGAATGCTTGAGTTCTGCAGAGCAAACAATATTCATCTCACCGCCTACGCGCCGCTTGGTTCGGCAGACAGACCCGATCGGCTGAAAGTTGACGGCGAACCGATTCTGCTTGAAGATCCGGTAATCAACACGATTGCCAAGAAACATGGCGTGAGCCCGGCCCAGATCCTTATTGCCTGGTCAATTGGCCGCAATGTTGCGGTGATTCCAAAATCGGCGAACCCCGACAGGATCAGGCAGAACTTTGAAGCTGCGCAAATATCGCTTTCTGCTGAAGACATGGCTGCGATAAAAGAGCTCGACCGTCATCGGCGTTATGTCAGCGGCACGTTCTGGACGATGCCCGGCAGTCCCTATACGCTTGAAACGCTCTGGGATGAATAAGAAGGCCCACGGTTCGGCCTATGACTGGGATCCGGAGAGATGTATGATTGGTGCAGGCTTTTCTGAAACACTTTTGAGCGTTACCGATGTCTAAAATTCGAATCCTCCCCGACCACCTCGCCAATCAAATCGCTGCAGGTGAGGTGGTCGAGCGCCCCGCATCGGTTGTAAAAGAACTGGTGGAGAACAGTCTTGACGCCGGAGCCGACCGAATCGAAATTGAAATCGAAGGCGGTGGAACGAGGCTGATCAGGATCGTTGATGACGGTGAAGGGATGGATGAAGATGATGTTCTGCTCTGCCTTGAGCGCCACGGAACCTCCAAGATCAGAGACGGAGAAGACCTCAGTGCTGTCCGTACGCTTGGTTTCCGGGGTGAGGCGATCCCTTCGATTTCCTCGGTATCAAGGATGGTTATCACCTCCAGGCGCAGAGAAAATGCTCTCGGCACAACGCTGATCTGCCATTATGGAAGTATTAAAAAGGTGCATGAGTCCGGAACGCAGGCAGGCACCAGCTTTGAGATCAGTAATCTTTTCGGCAATACCCCGGCACGGCGAAAGTTTTTGCGAACCAGGCGAACCGAAATCGCCCATATCGACGACACGATACGCAATTACTGCCTGGCACGGCCGGATGTAGCCTTTGTTTTTCGGGTCGACGGACGGGAGATCATCCGGCTTGACTCCGACATGGGCCAGCAAGACCGCCTCTCCACACTGATGAATTACAGCGGCGGATTTATTCCGATCACCAGTGGTTCCCCTTCCGGTGACGGGATCAGAATATCCGGACTGCTCGTCTCCCCTGAATCATCATCGCCTGCTGCTGCGCGCTTACGTGTATTTGTCAATGGCAGGGCTATCCGGGATCGGATGATTGTGCATGCGGTACATGAAGGAATGCGGTCTTTTTTGCTCAAGGGAAAAAGCCCGGCAGGAATGATCACTATTGAAGTTCCTCCTGAAAGCATCGATGTAAACGTTCATCCTGCCAAGCATGAAATCAGGTTCCGGGACAGCCGGACGGTACACACAACGGTGAGTGAAGCCATCAGGGAGGCAATGATTGAACATCAGCAGCGTGTACGCAGTGAAATATTTTCTGTCAAACCCGCCGAGGCCCCCGGTACAGCCGGCCACAGAGGTGATCGGCCGCCCCGCAACAGTGACAGCTCGCCGTCCCCGGCAACACCCCAGGCGCCTTCACTGCTCGAAACAGCTGAGCAGAGGGGGCAGTACAGCAGACAGACACCGGCAGCTGAGCCGGGCGCGTCTTCTGGAAGACCTTTGTCGTCCCGGGATTTTCGCGGCTCGCTTTCTTCACCCCATGAGCCAGCTGAAGAACAGCCGCTGACGGTTGAAGACCTGATCGTCATCGGCAGTTTCAGGGATCTCTATATTTTTTGCAGAAACGGGGACAAACTCGTTGTCATTGACCAGCATGCAGCCCATGAGCGAATTCTCTTTGAGCATCTGCAGGACCAGTATACCCGTGGAAAAATCGCTTCCCAGCAATTGCTGTTTCCCGTCACGCTGGAACTGTCCGTATTCCAATCGCAGCTGGTTGAAAAAAACCTTGCGCAGCTTGAATCCATGGGGTTTTCCATCAGGGACTTCGGCGGCAACACCTGGATACTTGGCGCCGTACCAGCCCTTGCTGGCGTCGGTAACCCGCAAGATCTCTTCCTTGACCTGCTCGAACAGTTCGGAACTGAGAAAGAAAGAGGCGGCGGCAGTGCCTTTGTTGATATCCTGGCAACCATGGCATGCAAGGCCGCAGTCAAGTCCGGTGATCAACTTTCCAGCCAGGAGATAAAGGCCCTTCTTGAAAAGATGCTCAGGGCCGGTCTTTTTTCACACTGCCCACATGGCAGGCCGGTGGTAAAGATCCTCGACAGCGTTGAAATTAAAAAATGGTTTTACCGGACATGAGACACCTTTTTTCCTATAAAACAGTTTCAATCTGCCGGCGGATCGTGGTGATACTGGCTCTTGTCCTGCTGAGCGAGGGCTGCGCCCGGCAACACAATACCAGGATAATGGAAGTTACCGCCTATTGCGGCTGTTCGGAATGCTGCGGATGGGAGCGTGGCAGCTGGAGCTACCTCAAGTTCGATTTCTGGAACCGCTACGTCAGTGCTGGACCCCAGCAGGGCCAGAGATACTCTGGACTGACCGCAGACGGTACAAAACCCAGGGAACCGGAAGAAGGACTCTTTTCACTGGACAGTCTCAGCCGGCCATGGATGATTCCAGTGAGAACAATTCTTTTCCCGTGGTATCTCGTCCCTCAGGATGGCACCATAGCCGCCGATACCAGATATTATCCGTTCGGCACTCGAATGTACATCCCCGGTTATGGCTGGGGAGTTATTGAGGATCGCGGCAGTGCAATCAAGGGAAAAAACAGGCTTGATATTTTTTACAACTCCCACCAGGAGGCACTGCGCTGGGGACGAAAAAAAGTTCGTGTACATATCGAACACCCCTGATTTTTTTGGTTAATTGAGTTCAAGGTCAGAGACAATGATGGAGCCACCTGTTTCGATAATCGGCGGCGGGCTTGCCGGTTGCGAGGCTGCCTGGCAGCTTGCCGGAAAAAACATTCCGGTACTGCTGTACGACATGAAGCCTGTCGTTTTCAGCCCGGCTCACAAATCTGAGAATCTCGCCGAACTTGTCTGCTCAAATTCCCTGCGCTCAAACGACCCATTTTCTGCCGTTGGCCTGCTCAAAGACGAAATGCGCCAGCTTAACTCACTGATCATCGCCACGGCCGATAAAACATCAGTTCCCGCGGGAAAAGCGCTTGCCGTCGACCGGGACCGCTTTTCAGCAGAGATAACCCGGCAGCTAGCCGCCCACCCGCTGATAACCATTGTCCGCCGTGAGGTCACAGAACTTCCAGGTGATTCGGAGGGTTTGACGATTCTCGCCTCGGGTCCGCTGAGTTCCGATAGACTGGCTGAATCACTGGCCGGCTTGACCGGGAAACAGCGGCTCTTTTTTTACGATGCCATCGCTCCGATCCTCTTTGCTGACTCGCTTGACATGAACGTCATCTACCAGAAATCACGCTACGATGACGGCCCCGGAGATTATCTCAACTGTCCCCTGGACCGCACCACCTACGAGCGGTTTATCGCCGAGCTGAGCAGCGCTGACTATACGCCGCTTCATGATTTTGAGGAGCCAAAATATTTTGAAGGCTGTCTGCCGATAGAAATTATGCGCAGCCGTGGCGATGAAACCCTTCGATACGGCCCGATGAAGCCGGTCGGCCTGGAAAATCCGCATACCGGCGCAATACCCTATGCCGTCGTCCAGCTGCGAAAGGAAAACCGCCAGGGGACGCTCTACAACATGGTTGGATTCCAGACCAAACTTACCTACCCCGAACAGCAGCGGATCTTCAGAATGATCCCCGGCCTTGAGCGGGCCCGTTTTGCCCGGCTGGGCTCTATTCACCGCAACACGTTTATCTGCGCCCCCGAGATCCTGCTGCCGACGCTTCAGACCAGGATACAGCCGAACCTGCTCATTGCCGGGCAGCTCTCCGGTGTGGAGGGATACGTCGAGTCAACTGCCATCGGGCTGCTGGCCGGCTTGAACAGTGTGCAGCTGACAGAGAAGAAAAAACCGATTCTTCCACCTGCAGAGACCGCCCTCGGTGCCCTGATAAACCACCTGACCAAGTCGGATCCAAAGCATTTCCAGCCGTCAAATGTCAACTATGGACTGTTTCCCGCCTGGGAAAAAAAAGTGGTGAAACGAATGAGAGGGCAGCTGCGCGCTGAACGGTCGCGTGCAGCCCTTACCGAATGGCTTAAAGAGCTGGCGGAAAACGGCTGAAGCGGCGGATCACGCCCCGGCAGAGGTTTCGATAAATCCCCAGTAGGGATAATCGAGACGGTACGAAGCGACAAGCCCCGGGCTGTGTTCACGACTGGCGACCAGCCAGAGATTGTTATTCCTGTCAGCGCCGCTGTTATCCTGCTGATCCCAGTCCGGAAACAGCACAAAGGCATTGTCCGCGCTGTACTCGATGTCCCCGGATCCTTTAAAAACTCCCATGTGCGGCGTCTCTTTATACGATCCCCGGTCGCCGCGGGACAACTCTGAAATAACCAGAAACGATACCTGCATTTCATCCCTGATGGACTCGATCTGCCGCAGCCAGGCGTCGATACCTGTCCGTCGCTCACTAAAGTCCTTGAACGGCAGTTTGTGGAGACTGTCTATGATAACAACCGTATACTCGCTCTGGGTTTCATGACGGATGAAATCAATATGCCTTCGCATGATCTCAGGACTCACCTTGCGGTCGTTAACGACGCGGAACCATTTCAGCATTTTCCTGAAGGTTCTGCAGGCGCTGTCATAGCGCTCTTTTCCGCCCTCAAAATCCCCGGCCAGGAGTTTGCCAGTGGCAATCCTGCTCATGCGCGTCAGCGTTCGCTGGTAAATTTTCTGGCGGCCGTTTTCAAAGTCATAATAGATAACCGGTATCCCGCTCATGGCCATTTCGGTGCCTATCTGAATGACGAAACACGATTTTCCAACCTTGGGGGCACCGCCGATGACGTTGAGACCGTGAATTCCTCCAATTGCCTCGTCAAGCACCGTAAAGCCGGAATTCATCGCATACGCTCCTGATGTCTGCCTGTCCAGCTGGTCGAAAAACCGATCATGTTCACGTCTGGGCGTTGAAAACGGCGAAAAAGCCTTTGAGTTTCTCGCCATCCGGGTAATTTCCGTCCGGAAGCCGCGGCCTTTGTCTTTTGCCAGGTGCCAGAGAGAATAGTTTCGCTTCTGCCCCGGAGGCCAGTTCAGCAACCGCGCCTTGTAGCCAAGCCGTGCCGCCAGGGACCGTGCCCGGGCCTCGGACTCCATACAGTTCAGCGTCGAAATAAAAATCGTTTTAAGATGTGCGAATCGGGCCGGATCGACAGTGTCAAAGATCTGGCTGTCGGGGACGGCAATGCCCGGCAGACCGAGCTGCTTCAAGGAAAGGAGATCATCTTCTCCTTCACAGATGACCAGCGCTCCATTTTCACAGCGGCCGACATCCTCGACATTGTAGAGCTGAAACTGTTCACTGAAGACCGATTTTTCGCCATGCCAGAAAAAATCCTCGGGCCGGTTGGGGAAAATACAGCGGGCCGAATAGCAGTTTCCGTCTTCCTGAACGTAGGGGTAAACAATGTAGCGGCCGTTATAGCCGATATTCATCTCATCGAGAACGGACCGGGAAATCGTCGCTTCCCCAAAACGGTTGATCACCTGATCGGTAAGGCTGTCCTGAAATTTTTTTATCTCCTGGTTTATGGTCTGAGTCGGCAGGTCGGCTTCGAGCAGCAGAGGCTCCCTGTCGGGGTCAAAACCCGGCGTTTCGGCGGGATCAGTCTTTAACAGTTTTGTAAACCAGAGCGGAAATCCGCCCGGTACGCAGCGATTCAGACAGCGAAAATAACCGTGAAAAAACCCTTCACGGTTAATGAAGACAACGAATCGTTTACTACCGTCATAGCCCCGCTCATCACAGAATGGGCAGTCCGCGGTAAAAATCGTTTTATCCAGCGCTCCATTCTGCAGGTGCTTGAGGTAAAATTCATAGACGGCCTGTGGATAATCAATCATATCATGCTCAAATTAGTCCGGTGTGGCAGTATCGCCTGAAAAGCTGTTTTCCTGTCATGCTGCTGCAGGTGCACGATCTTCTCTGTACTGATGAACTCGTAACAATTCAGATTTTGTGATGGTTAAGTAAAAAGCTTCATAAGCGAGGCGTAAGATTTTTCTATTATTTCGGCGTACTCAGGTACGTCGTGATGATAGAAAATTTGAAACAACGAAGCAGATGAAGCGTTTTTACGACACCATCTTTATTGACTACCACGCGGCAAAGTTCAAAGTCAAGAAAACGGGCGGTTAATCCCCATTATTAATCCCTCCGGCAGGCGCTGGTGAGGGCAATGACATCATAGCGCTGCAGCAGGGAAAGCGTTTCGGCAAGAGGAAGTCCGACGACATTTGAATACGATCCGCAGATGGACTCCACAAATGCCCCGCCTCTTCCCTGTATGCCATAGCTCCCTGCCTTGTCCAGCGGCTCACCGGTCCGCACATAGGCATGAGCGGCGGCAACACTAAAGGGAATGAAACGGACCGTGGTCAGAACCCGTTCGACAACCGTTACACCCGCCTCCCGGCAGAAAAGGCCGTAGGCCGTCATGACGCTGTGCTCCCTGCCGGCAAGGTTCATCAGCATGTCAACAGCTTCAGCAGGAGACTGCGGCTTGGCAAAGAGCGTGTCGTCAATATAGACAATGGTATCTGCGGCAAGAATCCAGGCGCCGGGGCAGCGGGTCGCCACCTCCAGCACTTTTTCCTCTGCCATCCGTTCAACAAATGCAATCGGTGTTTCCTGTTCCCTGCGGGTTTCATCAATTTCGGCAGCGACTGCCTGAAAACTCAGCCCCAGGCTTTCCAGAAAGCGCTTCCGCCGGGGAGACTGGGAAGCGAGTATCAACTGTTTTCGAGTGTGGAACACCTTTTATCCTCACTGGTTATGTGATCTGCCCGGCAGGAGACAGCGGCATAAAGCTGCAGGCTGAATCGTCAGGTAATCAATATCTCCTTTAAAAAACAAATTAAACTGTGATACTATACAGAAAAAATAATCCATATCAAGGAGCATGAGCATGGGTGAAACTGGAAGACTCACGACACAGACGTATGAACAGGGTGAAGTTATCTTTCATGAAGGCGATCCGGGAGAGCATGTTTATCTGATAATCAGCGGCACGGTCGGGATCTACAAGACCGTTGGCAACCAGCGTCAGTTGCTCAACACCATCGGCAGCGGTGAAATATTCGGGGAAATGGGACTGGTCTCCAACGAACCGCGCTTCGCAACGGTTATAGCAGCTGAAGACAGCCGGCTCATCAAGGTTCAGGACAAAGCCTTCCACAAGGCCCTGGTGAATGAGAAAATGCCGATAATCAAACCGTTGATCATGCAGCTTGTAGAGCGGTTCAGAAATGTCGAAACCCAGAATCACGAACATTTGAAAAGAATCAGTCATCTGGAAAACGAATTGTCCTATGCCCGGGAGAAACTGCTGGATCACGAACTGACCAAGTCTGACTAGCGTCTCCATGCCAGCCATGACAAACCTGATCAGGCAATCGTGGTGATTGGCGGCAGGGCCTGGATCTTCAAAGGTGCTGTTGTGATCACCTGGCTGATATTGTTCAGCCTTCTGCTCCAGCGGGATTATTTTATTCAGCCGCTCGACAATCGCGAAGCTCTGGCGCTTGAACGCGATGCCCTGACTGAGTTTCAGGGAATTTATTTCAAAAACAGTAAAATCGGCTATGTTGAGACCCGGTACCTGCCAGATGATGATTCTGTCCGTATCGAACAGCAGGCCTCCATGCATCTCAATATTTCCGGGCAGACCCATCCGATCGATCTGCGCTTGTCGGCCGTGTTAGGCACTGACAGCACGCTGCGGAGCTTTGATTTCGATTTTTCCTCTCTTTTCTACCGGATGAAAGCAGAAGGTACGGTTGAGGGCAACCGGGTTCTGTTTACGCTTGATACCGGCAGCAGTACAATCAACGACCTGCTGGAGCTGGAATCCCCTCCGATGCTGTCAACATCAAGACGACGCTACCTGCTGAATGACGGTATCAAAACAGGCGACAAAGTCAGTGTTCCCTGGTTTGATCCCGTTTCCCTCTCGGCAAAGAACTCAACCATTGAATATCGCGGCAGGGAACAGGTGCTTGTCCTTGACCGTGTCTACCACCTGCACAGGTTCACCGAATATTTCTCCGGCACCCGGATTAATTCATGGCTCGATGATGACGGCACGGTGATCAAGGAAGAATCCCCGGCGGGATTTGTCTTTATCCAGGAACCTGAATTCAGGGCCAAAACCTTTGCAACGGAAAGTACCGAAATTCTCTCGGCAGTAGCCGTCAGGCCCGGTGCTGCCATGCCTGACAACCTGGCCGGGCAGGATATCATGCGCTATCGCCTGACGCTGCCGGCCGGCAGTGATTTCAACCTCGGCAGCGGCCGCCAGACCTTTTCCGAAGGTGTTCTCAGTATACAAAAAGAGAACATCCCGGTTGCAGCTGATGACATCGCTTCATCCTGTCCGGAAGCTCCAGAGAAACTGCTGGCCTCACCATATATCCAGTCCGATGCCCCCGAGATTGTCACCCGGAGTGAACAGATCACATCCGGCTTACGTTCTTATCGAGAAAAGGCGGAAGCCCTGGCAAACTGGGTATACAGCGAACTGGAGAAGCGCCCGGTACTCGGTATACCAGATGCCCTGACAACATTAAAAAACCGTCTCGGTGACTGTAACGAACACGCCTCCCTCTATGCCGCGCTTTCCCGTGCAGCAGGAATACCGACAAAAATTGCCGCAGGTGTCGTGTTCCACAAGGATGCTTTCTATTACCATGCCTGGAATGAAGTATGTCTGTCGGGACAATGGATAAGCCTTGATACGACAACGGGGCAGTTCCCGGCAGATCTGAGCCATATAAAATTTGTTGAAGGAGAACTCAGGGAGCAGATACAGATTGGTTCCCTGCTGGGAATCCTTGAGATAGAGCCCTTGAGCAGCAACAATGAAGGGAAACAATAAACATCCATGAATCCGACAATACTCTCACTTGCCGGCCTGAGCAAACGCTTCAACCGGTTTACCGCGGTAAAACAGCTGTCACTTGACGTCTTCCAGGGCGAAATCTTCGGATTCCTCGGCCCCAACGGCGCCGGTAAGACAACCACCATAAAGATGATCGCCGGGCTGCTCAAACCAAGCGAGGGAACGCTTTCAATCTGCGGCAACGACATAAGCACAGCCGCTGCGCGCTGCCGCAGGCTGACCGGATACATTCCCGACCGCCCCTATCTCTATGAGAAGTTGACCGGTCAGGAGTACCTCAATTTCATCGCCAGCCTCTATTCCGAAACACTGTCCGGCAAGGGCTGGCAGACCGAAGCCGACGAGTACCTGCATTATTTTGACATTGACGACTGGAGAAACAACCTGATCGAAAGCTATTCCCACGGTATGCGGCAGAAATTGATCATCACCTCAATTTTGATGCTTGATCAGCCGCTTATCGTGGTCGACGAACCGATGGTCGGCCTTGATCCGAAAAGCGCTCGCATTGTCAAAGAACTGTTCCGGAAAAAAGCATCGGAAGGAAAAACCATCTTTCTCTCGACCCACTCGATGGAAATTGCTGAAGAGTTGTGTGACCGCATCAGCATCATTTCCGCAGGTGCTGTCATCGCCACCGGAACCGTCAAGTCGCTGCGGGATGAGGCCGATCATGATAGTTCCAGCCTCGAAGACCTGTTCCTGCAGTTAACCGGAGCTTTTGAACTGCAGGGTGTCATTGCCGCCCTGAAAAACAGCCGAAACAGCTTGCCAGAGTGATGCAATATGACTTCCCGTCTGCTCTATCCCTATCTCAGGATTAACAGAAACAGGCTCTACACCGACGGCAGGTTCAACCTGAAGCTGCTGCCCATCGGTCTGCTGGGCGTGGCAATCTGTGTCACGCTCTACATTATCTCGTGGAAAACGATCAGCTATTTTCAAGCCCAGAATGAGTTGGGCATTATCCTCAGCATGAAAATTTTTCAGATGATATGGATCACTCTATTTGCAATGCTGATATTTTCTTCCATGATCACCGGGGTCTCGACACTCTACCTTTCACGGGATAATGAAATCATCGTCGCATCTCCAATTACTCTGTCGGAGCTCTATCGAATGCGGCTGACAACCACATTTCTCAACACCTCGTGGATGGCACTCGTCTTCTCGCTTCCTGTTTTTGCAGCGTTCGGGGTCGTTCTGGAGGCCGGCCCCTGGTACTGGCCGCTGCTCATCATCACCCTGCCGGCAACCGCGTCAACGGCCAGCGCCGCGGCTCTTCTGTTTGTTATTGTTCTGATCTACATTTTCCCCGCCAGGCGCACGCGGGACATCATCTTTTACCTGACACTCTGCTTTGGCATCTTTCTCTATCTTGTTTTCAGGCTGATGCGCCCGGAAGATCTGGTTAATCCCGAAAAATACGGACAGTTCATCGAATACCTCTCAGCGGTATCCAATCCTGCCGGCCCCTGGCTGCCGGCAGGATGGAGTGCCAACCTGCTGACGACCTACCTGCTCGACCGGCATATTGACGGGCTGCTGCTCGGCCTGATCGTTCTCTCGCCGCTGGTTCTCTATTATGCCGGCGAAATGGTGATGATGGGACTGTTTCTTCCGGGTTTTTCCAAATCTCAGGAATCGTTTGGCGGAAACAGGCGCTTTGGCTCATGGATTACATCCGATAAAGCCTGGGTGTGGATATTCAAAAAAGAGCTCATATCCTTTCTCAGAGACTCCAAGGAGTGGTCGCAATTATTCATGATCGCAGCACTTGTCGTGGTCTATCTCTACAACTTCAAGGTGCTTCCCCTTGAACGCACCTTCGGTACGGTTTACGTCGCCAACCTGATCGCCTTCGGCAATATCGGCCTCAGCGGATTTCTGTCGGCCGCGCTTGCCGCCCGCTTTGTCTATCCTGCCATCGGGGCCGAGGGCGGATCCTTCTACCTGATCAAAAGTTCTCCTCTGACGATGTCCCGCTACATCTTCTACAAATACCTGTTCTACGTGATACCGTTCACCTGTCTGACCGCGATCCTGATCGGAGCATCGAATCACTTCCTGCAGATCAGCGGACCGATGTGGTGGATATCCCTGTTCTGCGCAATGCTCACCTGCTGGACAGTAGTGGCGATGGCTCTTGGTTTCGGCTCGATCTATGCGGACTACAACGCCGAAAACCGGGCGGCGTCAATGGGACCGGGCGCGGTCTTTTATCTCTTCTGCGCCCTGAGCTATGTCTTGATCATCCTGCTGCTTGGCTTCCGGCCGACATACCGGCTGATGAGGGGCTGGATTTCCCATCAGGCAATCTCCCTGATGGACGCAGTAGTGCTGACGTTATGGGGAACAGGCGTCACGGTCCTGTCACTTGCTGTGGCGTTTTTCATCTGCAGAAAAGGGATCGCAGCACTCCAGCCACGTTAGAAAGAGAGCGTTTACTGAACCACCAGGATAACAATTATCCCATTATTGCATAGCCGCCGTCGACGGTTACAACCTGTCCCTGGATCATGTTGGATAAATTGCTGCACAGAAACAGGGCCACATCGGCGACATCCTCAGGTTTGGTGAGCCTGCCGAGTGGTGTTCGGGCCAGCGCATTTTCAAGGATTTCGTCTCGATTCGGGAATTTTTTCAGGGCATCCGTGTCGACCGCACCTGCACTCACAGTATTTACCCTGATTCCACGTGGGCCGAGTTCAACTGCCAGGTGGCGGACGAGCGACTCAAGAGCTGCCTTTGATGCTCCGACAGTGGTATAGTTCTGAATCGCCCTGATCGATCCGAGGCTCGAAACAGCGATAACTCTGGCTCCGTCTTTCATCAGCGGCAACCCGTTCTGCACCAGACTCAGCAAAGCCCTGGCATTGATATCCATCGCCCAGTTCCAGTGGCGCTCGGTGAGCTCGGTTACCGGTTTCAGAACGCCCGAGGCGGCATTACTGACAAGCACGTCAAGCGACTTGAACTCGTCGGTAATTGCCGCAAACATTTCCTTTACATCACGTTCCTTGGCGACATTTGCCTTAACGATCAGGCAGCGCTGCCCTCTCTTTTCCACTTCTGTCGCTGTGTTCTGGGCATCCTGGCGATGCCTGACATAATTGACGACAACGTCCATGCCGTGTTCTGCAAGGCGAATGGCGATCGCCCGGCCTATTCCTCGTGAGCCGCCGGTAATAAGGGCAACGCGCCCGGTCAGATTAAACATAGTGGTCCTTTACAAGGTGAAATGAAATCTCGTTGCTTGAGGTGCTTCATTTTGAATTGCCTGATGCTCCGTAGATTATTTCAAAGACGCAGCGTTTCCATGCTAAACAATTTCCAGTATTTATTCAAGAAAGCCTGAAGGCACCGTAGCTTGATATATGCGCCGTCAAGATGGCCTCAGGCGGCCTTGAGCATAAGCCTTTTTGCCAGGCTTGAGAAAAAGCGGAACGGGTTGAAAGGAACAGGACTCAGGGTTTGCGGGGCGATAAACCCGGATGGCTGAAAATCCGCTGGAAAGGCGCCTGCAAAGCGTATATTTTCCAGGTAACTGCCCTTCAGCGACCGCTCTCTTGCCGCCCGCCATATCGGACTGCATTCCGCTTCAAGCTCAAGGAGTGCCAGCAGCGCGGTATCAACAGCAACGGGGTCAACGCTCATTGCCACGCAGCCCAGCTGCAGGGGCTCACCATTTACCGGACCCTCGCGGTGCATTGCCACGATACCGTCTGCAATTGTCACCGTATCAGGCAGAAGCTCGACGAGATCGAGCATCAGATCAGCAAACCTGAGATGGGAGGAACCATTCTTCATATGGGCGACAGCCTTTCGCATACCGATGACGATGCCGAATAGATTTTTCACACCAGCGGTGAGGTACATCTGGTTGTGGGCCTTTATCTTCGGCAGGTTAACGAAAAAATCACAGTCGAGGGCCTCCTCGGCTATCCCGATGCTCACGCCATGGGAGAGTGTTGTCCTTCTCACTGTCCTGAAGGGCAGAGTTGTAACATCGAGGTGAGCAATAGCAGCGTCGATGCCATGTTGCCTGAGTGCGGCATCGGCACTGCCAAAAGCCGGCGAGTCGCCGAGTACGACCTGGGCACCGCAATCGAGGTACCACTCCGCTGCCGCACTGACAAAACGGCCGTCGGTGCAGGCCAGTGCAGGCGCGCGCGCGCTGATAAGGTTTGGTTTCAGCAATACCTTCTTGCCGTTAAACCGCCGCTGCAGGCCAGGAAAGGCGGCACCCGTGTCGATGCACTCCTTCAGCCTGTTTTTATCGTAAGACTCCAGCCTGGCGAGCATTACTCCTGTAGAATCACTCATCATTCATGCATATTCCAGGGTTGTCCCTCTAGCGGGCAAAGGAAATAACACGGGTCCTGATAACATTTTCATTCGCCTCAATATCAGCAACAGCATCCGGCGATATGCCCGATTCCATATCGATGATGTTGTAGCCGAGCCTGCCGTTTGACTCGTTCTTGAAAGAATCAATATTAATGTTGTAGCCACCGATAACCTGGGTAATAAAAGCGATCATACCCGGCACGTCCCTGTTGATGACAATAAGCCTGTCCTTGACGAGATCGGATGGAATGGTCTCGATATTGGGGAAGTTGACGGAGTTGGTGATATTGCCGTAGCGCAGATAGTTGCCAAGCTCCCTGACTGCCATCACCGCACAGTTTTCCTCCGATTCAGAGGTTGAAGCGCCAAGGTGGGGGGTCAGCAGTATTTTATCATGACCGATAAGCTTTTTTGTCGGAAAATCTGCAATATAGCCGCCAAGCTGACCATCTGCCAAACCATCGAGTACCGCCTGCTCCTCGACGATCGGTCCACGCGCATAGTTGACCAGCACGGCTCCTCGTTTCATCCGTGAGATGAAGTCATGGTTTACCAGCCCCCTGGTTTTATCCATCAGCGGTATATGCAGACTGACAATATCCGCCTCACCGATACAATCGTTAAGGGAATGTGTCAGCTGCACCTCCGGCAGCAGCATGTGGATATTGGCCAGCACCGGTTTTGGATCAAAGCCCTTGACGTTCATATGCCGGTGAATTCCACCATTGGCCAGTCTTACGCCTATCTGGCCAAGTCCGATGACAGCGAGGGTTTTTCCGGATATTTCAACGCCCCTGAAGGCTGCCTTTCGTTTCTCGACCTCTCCACCCACTTTTCCAGGATCGATCTCCTTGAGCGAATTGCAAAAATCAATTCCCTTCCAGATGTTTCGCTGCCAGACACCGATCATCGGGAAGACGAGATCAACGACTGCGTTGGCGTTGGCGCCCGGCGTGTTAAAGACACAGATTCCCCGGTCGGTCGCACGGCCGACGGTGATGTTATTGACTCCGGCTCCGGCCCGGGCTACGACCAGCAAAGAATCATATTCATCGGTGTTAACCCGTGAACTCCTGACGACAATACCCTGAGGGTCGGCCTCCTCAGCCGATACCGAGAACCGTTTGCCAAGCAGATCAAGCCCTTCACGGGCAATACTGTTCATTGTTTTAATTCGATACGGCGTCACGACAAACTCCTGCGTTATGATTGTAAAATACACCTGCTCCCTGCAGCGGCATGTCCCTTGTCACAGCTCAGGTCTCGGCTGCGATCAGCGTTATCCGCTGCAGATGAAGAACATTTTCTTCGCGCTCTGGTAAAAAACAGATAATACCACAGTCGGATCCAACCTCATACCCCATATGCCTCAGGGATTCACGGGAAAAAGAATAAAAAACAGACTTTTTGAAAAATGAAGCCCTGGTGCTCCTGTCGTAACAGCCGGCAAGCGTCTCAGGAAGACGATGAAATAGTTTTCTTCGCAGCTCATCTACCGGCTTATTCTCATCCTGTAAATGATCAGGAAGAAAACGATGGCCGCAGCGCAGCCAGTCATAGCGGAGCAGTTCAGCAAGAAGAACGCAATCAGACCGCGCCCCAACCTGCTCCAGCAGCAGACCGCTCAGACGTTCCTGGGTCGCTGCTTTCCAGAAGTACCCCTGCCTGTACAAACGTCTGGCCAGTGATGAAAAAAACGCTGCAATATCTTCGTCACGCCCTCTCAAATAGTTCCAGATTGAGACAAAATATCTGTTATTATAATACTTTTCCACACATTCACCGAGCCAGAACAGCTCCCTGAGGCTGTCGGCATCAAGCGAGTTATTAGAAAAAACAGGATACGGCGGCCGCCCGCTTGCCCGATATCCGTGCTGCGCTGCGTGACCCTGAAGAGAGGTGCCGGGAAGCAATTTCAGCAACCCCATCTGGATATAGTGAGGTTCCATATCGAAGATATCGTTGAAGGAACGATAAAACATCTCTTTTGTCTCAAACGGCAAACCAAGAATCAGGTCGGCATGGAGATGGATCGTTTCCATTTTCCGGATTTTTTTCACCACCAGGGCCGCCGATTGCGGATCAATCGGCCTCCTGATAGCCTCCAGTGTCCTGGCGTGAGTGGACTGGATGCCGATTTCAAACTGAAACCGATCCGCCTCAACAGTCTGGAGGAAACAGAACATTGTATCGTTAAAACGATCGGGAGCAATCTCAAAATGAAAGAGCGTATTCCCGCCATGCACCTTCAGATACTCCCAGATCTGAAGAGCCCTGTCCGGGATATCGTTAAAGGTTCGATCGATAAAACGAACAACTGCGGGCTTGTGTTTCAGAATGTCTGAAAGTTCGCTGAAGACACGCTCAATTGGTTTATGATACAGCCCTTTTTCAGCAGAGGAGAGGCAATATGTGCAGGAAAAAGGACACCCTCGTGATGATTCATAATAAATATGACGGTTCTTCAGCGGCCCGGAAAAATCTTCAGGTCGGTAAGGATAGCTGAAATCCGGATGGCTGCTGCTGAAAAAATGAGTCCGATAGCTCTGTTCGAGGCTGCCCGCCGCAAGATCCTGGAAAAAACGGGGATCACCCCCTTCGATGCTCCCGAGGTAGACGGTTATCCGCTCCGGGTTTCCAAGCGCTTCGCCGACAATCTCTGCCTGGGGACCGCCGATAACAAATCGGTATGACTCATTTACCAGCAGCAGGTCGCTGACCAGGTCAATTACCAGATCACTGTTCCAGATGGCAGAGGAAAAGAAGAAATAGTCGGGGGCTCCTTCACACAATCGCTGAATAAGGGTGTAATATGGATCATTGATCGTGTAATGACAAATTTCAACGCTACAATCAGGACGGTGAATCTGGAGTTCGTTGCGCAGATAAAAAAGGGCAAGACAAGAGTGGGTATAGCGTGCATTTATGCCGACTGCTTTGATCTTCACTGGTTTCTTACCGTGTTGAAGGGTTCTTTTTTTTAGCATTATCAGTCAGGTTGCTTATAAGTAGTAACCTATAGAAGAGGACTCTTTTTCCGTCTCTCGCTGTAATGCAAAAAAAATGGAATGACAATGATACCACTGTTTACCACGTTCATTTACCCGCTCGCAATTGCCTTGTTTATTTTCACACAGTTCATTGAGCCCTCCGCAGCAGAAGCACAGGAGACTGCACCGCATATTGATCTGGCACTTTCATTTGACACTGGGCAGGCGCTTCTGCGCGGAACCATGAAAGCAGAGGTCTCAGCGGGTCAGCGTATCTCGTTTCGACTTGACGGTCTCGCGGTGACCGGGAGTGTGATCAGTTCTGCCGGACATGAAAACCGCACAATGGTTCTGCAGGGATCGCCCGTTCTCAGCCTGGAACCGACCCCGTATGACAGGATCCTGTTGATATCTTACGAAAAGGCGGTTACCGATGATTTCAGGGATATCGTCTCCCCTGAAGCAATTGTTCTGACCTCGCTGTGGCACCCGCTTCCTGACCGCAAGTCAACGTTCAGCGTCAAGGCTCAGGTTCCGCCTGGCTTTACGGCCGTCTGCGAATCCGACTCCTTCTCGAGGACCAGCCCTGACGGATCGGCATCTTTCTCCTTCTCGCAGCCGGTTTTCAGCCTCTCTTTTGCAGCCGCTCCTTATACTATCAAGAGCAGCCTGGTTCGCGACAATCTCCTCGTTCATACGCTCTTTTTCCCCGAAGACCAACACCTGGCCGATGATTATCTCAGCGCGGCAGTCAATTATATCAAACGATATGAAAAACTGATCGGTCCGTTTCCCTATAATCACTACCTGATTGTGGAAAATGTCAAGCCAACCGGGTTCGGAATGCCGACATTTACCCTGCTCGGCAGGCAGGTTCTCAGACTTCCTTTCATAAAAGAAACCTCGCTTGGTCATGAAATACTTCATTCCTGGTTTGGAAACAGCATCGAGGTGAGCCTTGATTCGGGGAACTGGTGCGAGGGGCTTACCACCTACCTTGCCGACATGGCCTACCGCGAAGACGGCCAGGAAGGTGCTCTGTCACGGAAAGAAAAACTGCAGGAATACAGCAGCTATGTAAAAGCGGATACCCCGCCCCTCAATGAATTTCGTTATGCCGGGCACCGCACGGATGCCAATCGGGCAACGCGCGCTGTTGGATACGGGAGATCGGCGATGCTCTTTCACGAACTCAAAGTTCGTCTTGGAGAAGAACCGTTTTATCAGGCAATCCAGCTGTTTTATCAGAGGTATAAGGGATCGGATGCATCCTGGCAGGACCTGGAGCGGCTCTTTGAGTCCCTGTCACCAGGCAATCTCCAGCGGTTTTTTTCCCAACGGCTGAACAGCATTAAACTGCCGGAGCTCGCAGCAGCAGATATCCGCCTGGTGCAGGAAAGCGATGTCTCCTCCCTTTCATTCACCATCGAGCAGAAAAACTCCGAGCCATTTGAACTCATGGTTCCTTTTACGGTTAAAACCATCGTGGGTGAGCACCGTTTCATGCAGCTGATCAGCGAAAAATCAACCGAGATCAGCGTAGAGCTTGAAGGCTATCCGCTTGAGCTGAACATAGATGAAGAGTATGACCTCATGCGGGAACGTTCCGACAGTGAATACGTTCCCGTCTGGTCGCAGTTGATGGGCGACAGGACAACCACTGTTATCCTTGCTGACGAAAAGCAGCGAGCACTCTATCAGCCGGTGCTCGAGATGGCATCGCGTTACTCGTGGCGGATACAGGATGCCTCAGAACCTGAGAGTATCGATACCAGACAAGGATTTCTTGTCTTCCTCGGTCTTTCCAGCCCGCTCTCACGTGAGTTGTATGGAACGCCTCAACACCCGGCAGCAGGGTTTACCCTCGACATCCGCTCACACCCCTCAAAGCCCCGGCAGCCGGTAGCCCTGATCTCCTCAAGCAGTCCGGCTGAAAGCAGAAATGCTGTTTCACGCCTGTCACATTACGGCAACTATTCCTATCTGCATTTCAACAAAGGGAGCCTCCTGGAAAAAAGATCCCGGTATGCAGCCAACGGTTTACGCACCCCCATAATGGAGGCTCCGGGTGGTGTTGCCACCGCACAGTTAACCTCCTTCAGCGAGCTGATTGATAAACTCAACCAGCACCAGATCATCTATATTGGAGAAACTCACACCTCCCGCGCCGACCACATTCTGCAGGTAATGATCATTGAGGCCCTGCATCGCAAAAACCCGAATCTGGCGATCGGGATGGAAATGTTTCCTCGTTCAAGCCAGAAGGCGCTTGATCGTTACATTCAGGACAGCGATCTTGGTGAGGCCGCATTCCTGCGGGAATCACGCTACCACGAGGTCTGGGGTTACGATTTCCGCCTGTTCAGACCAATTTTTGCCTATGCGAAAAAACACCGAATCGACGTTATCGGCCTCAATGCTGAACGAAACACGGTGAGTTCAGTTTTCAAATCAAACGGACCCGGCGGCCTGACACCAGAACAGCGCAGCGTACTGCCTGCTGATCGCGTCCTCGATATGGACGGTTATGCTGAACGACTCGGCGAGACATTTTCCTTCCACGGCAGCATGGAAAAAGATTCGGGTTCATTTCACGGCTTCATCCAGGCACAGGCAATCTGGGATGAAACCATGGCTGAATCAATCCATGATTATATGCTTAAAAATCCTGAAGCCAGGATGGTTGTACTCGCAGGCTCGCAGCACACCCGAAAGGATTCCGGCATCCCTCCCCGTGTTAAGAGACGGAAAGCAGGCTCCCAGGCAAGTGTCGTGAACCTGGCAACCGCGACGATATCCGCAGCAGAACTACTCTCTGTTTCCGACTATCTTTTTTTCCTGGAAACAGCCGATTTCCCCCCGCAGGGAAAAATCGGTGTCATCCTGCAGAAAACACCAGAGGATGACGGGCCCGGATTACAGATCATCGAGGTAAACCCCGGCAGCGACGCCGCCGTTAAGGGTCTACTGAAAAATGATGTCCTCACCCACATCAACGACCGAGCGGTTGCCGATATGGACGATGTACGAACTGTAATGCTTGACAAATCTGTCGGAGAAATTATTACAATTGTGGTAAAACGGGTGGATGAGAACAACGCAACGACCAGTCATTCGTTCAGCATCACCCTCCATAATCCCGATATACAGAAAGCTCACCCCTGAGGTGTGCATGAATGTTCTGCTTTCAGAGGCAAGGATCAGCGCTGCTAAGATAGAGAGAGGAGAAGAGGATTTATGAAGAATCTGGATATCCCGATGCATGATAATGAGCCTCCCGTTGATCAACTCAGCCCCATACCGGCGGTCAACAGAATTATTACCACCACCGCTTTCCAGAATTTCTTCGATACCATCTCAAACGGCGGTTTCCTGCTCATTATTGCTGCCGTTGCTGCTTTTATCTGGTCCAATATCAGCCCGCAGGGATATGCTCATTTCTGGCACCAGGAGCTCTCCATCACCATCGGCGGTGCCACCCTTTCCCACTCCCTTGCCCACTGGGTAAACGATGCCCTGATGACGCTGTTTTTCTTTACCGTCGGACTGGAGATCAAGCGGGAGATGCTTGTGGGCGGACTCTCGGATCCTAAAAAAGCAGCTCTTCCCGTCGCTGCCGCAGCCGGCGGCATGATTGTTCCCGCGCTGATCTATTTTATTTTCAACGGCAGCGGCGACAGTTCCTCGGGCTGGGGCATCCCGATGGCAACCGATATCGCTTTTTCCCTGGCAATCCTTTCAACGCTGGGCAAACGGGTCCCTTTCGGGATCAGGCTGTTCCTGACAGCATTTGCCATTGCCGATGACCTGGGTGCGATCCTCGTTATTGCTCTCTTTTATACGCCGACGATCCATCTCTCCTATCTCGGCGCGGCGCTGGCCATCTGCGCCGGTCTTTTCATGCTGAACAGGTTATGGGTGCGAAGCCCCCTGGTCTACATGGCCATGGGCGGGATTCTCTGGTTTACGATCGCGCATTCCGGCCTGCATGCGACCATTACCGGGGTCCTTGTTGCGATGTTTGTTCCGGCGAAAAGCAGATACAACACCGACCTGTTCCTGCAGATGGTAAGGGACAGGCTCGAGCAGATCCGCTGCAAGGATGGCGATTGCGGCTATACCATCATGCTGAAGCGCTCCCACCTCGAAGCCGTTCAGGCGATCGATACAGCCTGCAATGAGGTTGAAACACCGCTCCAGAGAATGGAACATGCCATGGAGCCGTGGATCGCCTACCTTGTTCTACCCTTGTTTGCGCTTGCCAATGCCGGCGTTGTGATGGCAGAACTGGACATTCAGGTCGCCCTGCTCCACCCGCTCACCATGGGT
>CBDUGK010000012.1:0-59274 GCA_965366875.1 uncultured Desulfobulbaceae bacterium
GATGAACTATTTTCTGGAACGTCTCTATGGGCTATAAAATCCCGAAAAATTCCGACAAATTCCGGGGACAGTATACTTAACTAAAAGGCAGAATGATCCTGTCCGCTTGTCTCGACTCATCCCTCGGGAGCTTTTGATTTCCACAGG
Organism: uncultured Desulfobulbaceae bacterium; assembly: GCA_965366875.1. GTDB lineage: Bacteria > Desulfobacterota > Desulfobulbia > Desulfobulbales > Desulfocapsaceae > MADRE3. The sequence continues at coordinate 148 of CBDUGK010000012.1, forward strand.
TTTGAAAAAAAACTGTTGATTGCAGTCACCGTAGGCGAACTGGTTGGAATGAATATTATTTCAGTCCAGGTTCGGGCCTGCAATCTCGGATTAGCGGTTTTCCACTATCTTTTTTTTACTCGTATCAATACGGATTTAATCATCAAACAGCAATCGTAGACCGAGGAACATCATCATTGAACCTGTCAAGCCATCAAAAATACGACCAACCTTTGGATTTTGCAGCCACATTTTGGCGCGATAAACCATGGAAGCGAGTAAACACTGCCATATCATCGCGACGGTAAAGTGAGTTGCAGCCACTATCATTGACTGAGAAAGAGCACCTTTATCCGGATCAATAAATTGCGGTAAAAAAGCCATATAGAAAACAACAGTCTTTGGATTCAGGACATTTGAGAGAAATCCTTCACGAAAAGAGCGAAGACCGTTAAACGTTGCTTCAGAAACGATCAGGTCAGTGAACATTTTACCGCCTTTTCGCAAGATCAGCCTTCGCCAACTCGTAAAGCCAAGCCAGATGAGATAGGTAGCTCCAACAATCTTTAAGGCATTAAATGCCCATGCTGTCTGCAACAATATTAAAGATATTCCACAGGCAGAAACTGAAGCATGAACGAAAAGCCCTGAACAGATGCCAAGGCTGCTTATCGCTCCATCCCACCATCCTCCACGGGCACTGTTTCGGATAACCAACAGAGTATCTATTCCCGGGGTCAGCGTTAACAGAGTCACTGCAACCAAACATGTAAGAAGAGTCTGAAAATCCATCGATATAAGCTTGGTTTCTAAACAATAAATATATGATCATCAACACTGAGTTCGCTACAACGTATCGCTTCTCAGCAGCCCGGATTATGTAAATAACAGCATTGCCACAATAATGCCTCAATCTTCTCAGAGAGAACCATGATAACGATAAATGTAACGGACAATCACATTGTCCTATGCCTCTGACTATCTTCCTGGCAGACATTGAAATGAGGCTATTACTGAATAGTTTAAACAGAGGGAGTTTTTGATTGAGCAGGAGACCAGAATGGCAACATATAATGATATTAACGCTTTACTCCTTAACACAAATAAAGGCAGAGCAGGAGCAAGCAGCCCAGAGCTTCCTGTTCCAGGTGACGGTGTGGTGGTATCTGTCGTTGACAGAGGGCTAATAAATATTCTTGTTCATCACGTTGACCCAAAGAGCCTCGGCTGCAGGGGGGAAACAACAGCGCATGTACTGGACGGCCGAGGTCATGAGATATTGAGTCGTGCTGAGTATGTAGTATTTGATTACCAGAAGATTGCTGGTATCCACAGGCGATAGAATTGGGTCCCTTTTTCCTTTGTTCCGTGCTTTCGGGAATTGGGGCAGGACTTATCCGCCTTTCGAGTCTTCCATTATGACATAATCCGCCCAGTCGCTGAGTTCAACAGCATCTGTAGCCTTCTGTAAACAGGCAGCAAGGCCATCCTGTTTGTCATGGTCGAATCTGCAGATCAGTTGGCTTCCGAGCATCACCGCATAGGTGCTTGGGCCGTTGGTATCTGCATCCGCTTGCTTTATTGTTATCATCGAGACCACCTGCTGTCGGAAAGAGGAATATGCGTTCTTACGAATAAGGTAATCACTGTTATGACAGGCGAAAAATGAGGGCTGTTCCGGTTGATCAGCCTACTTCCATACTTATTTCAGGAAAGCCAAGCCAGAAGCCATTATGTGATGCATAATCGAGCTCAAAACGAACAACATCCGTATGGCGCTGTTCTATTTCCACAAATTTGCCCATTACCGCCTTGATATCACCTTCCGTTGACTCAAAGGCTTTTTGATAATACTCCGTTGTCTCAACCTCGAGTTTTAATGCACTGCTCAATACCCTCTTAACGTCTCCCAGCATATGTTCTGGTATTTTGATTTTCATCGATTCTATACTCTTGAGGATAAATTCGGTATCAGGGATAGACGTTGTCAGCTGCTCGTATATGAGGTTTTCACCATTTTTTAATTTTTCAATGCTCTGTTCCAGGAAGTCAATATGTGACTGCTCTTCATCTGCCAGGGTTTTGAAAATGTTTTTTCCCCTTTCGTCATCAATAATTGAAATGGCAGTTGTATAAAGATCACGTATTTTCTTCTCATATTCCAGAGCTGTCTTCAGGGTTTTTGTTGAGTCCATGCTATCTCCTTGATCTGACCATTGGTTGGAAATTCGCTGCCTTTTCTTACTATATGTCTTTCCTCCTTATTGTCACCGTATATCAGATCAACATCTCCGAAGGCTCTGAGAATCAGTCAGGGGCGAAGAAAAAGCGCCTCAGGCGGATTTCCTGCTTTGATTTAAAATCTTGGAAAGCATAGACGATAAACCCCCTGATCTCGTCGCGCACCCTGCGCTAGTGAGTCAGCGTTTCCTCTTCTGATTCTGCCTCACGGACGAGTTCGGGAGGGTCTTCGAAGCCTCGATGAATCAGTGCCTTCACTTTTCAAACCAGGAGGCTGTTCGTTTGCAGTACCCGACAAGCATCAGCATGACGGGTACTTCTATCAGAACGCCGACGACGGTAGCAAGTGCTGCGCCCGATGACAGGCCAAAAAGCATAACAGCTGTGGCTATGGCAACCTCGAAGTGATTGGATGCCCCGATCAACGCCGCAGGGGCTGCATCCTCGTACCGGAGCCCAAATAATTTTGCCGCACCATAGCCAAGAGCAAAGATCAGAATCGTTTGTAAGAACAGCGGGATGGCAATCCAGACAATCGTCAACGGGTTAGAGGTAATGACCGCTCCCTTGAAGCTGAAAAGGAGCACAAGGGTCAGAAGCAGGGCGGTGATGGTCAGCGGTGTCAGAACCCCCAGAAACTTCTCCTTGAACCACTGCTCTCCTTTGGCGGCGATGATCCATTTTCGCGATAAATAACCGGTCACCAGGGGGAGTGCAACGTAAATCGAGACAGACAGCAGAAGCGCCTGCCAGGGAATCGGCAGCCTGCCCACGCCCAGCAGGAATCCGCCAAGGACGCCGTAAAGCACCAGCATGGTGAGCGAGTTGATTGCGACCATGACAAGGGTCAAACCGTCATTGCCCCTGGCGAGATATCCCCAGACCAGAACCATGGCGGTACAGGGTGCGATTCCAAGCAGGATGCAGCCGGCAAAATAGCTTCTCCACAGGGGAACCTGCAGCATTTTCACCCCTTCCTCCAGGACCACCACTCCTGCTCCGTGTTGGGCGCCGATTGGAAGATCGAGCCCGAATGGCATTTTAACCAGGTCCATCGCCTCTGCGCCAATGAAGGATTTGAACAAAAATCCCAGAAAGAACAGCGCGATTGCATACATGGTAAACGGCTTGATGCACCAATTGAGAAACAGCGTCAGAAAGACAGGCCTGCCGCTTTTCCCCGCTTTGATCACGGAAGCGAAATCGATCTTTACCATGATCGGATACATCATGAAGAAAAGGCATATGGCTATCGGAATGGAAACCACCGGTGCCCCGTCGATGTATATAGACATGCCATCAAGAGATTTCGCCAGGTTCGGAGCTATCTTCCCCAAGACTATCCCCCCGACAATACATAAACCGATCCATACGGTCAGATAGCGTTCGAAAAGGCTGCTCATCCTTCTTGTATTCGAGTCTCTGTTTTTTTCGCTCATTTTTGTTTCCTCATGGATTTCCAGGTGCCTGCAAAAATCCTAAATTACTTTCAAAATAATAGGAAGTAATTAAGAAATCTTTTTTTGATTGCTATGGACAGCACCACAAGGTTACTTTTTCCGTCTGCCTGATGAGGGATGCGGTGGTGTCTCCGGCAAGCCTGATACTTTTTAAAACTCCCTGCTCCTGCCCGTGGAGACCGACTGCTATGGCTGCAAAGCCATTCTTTTCCGCATGACTCAGGATAGTCCCGGCAACATTGAGGCCCCAGGTGCTCTCTTTTTTAATCCGTTCGGCAGCGATGTCATGGTCTTGAAGAATGTTGCATGATTCTGCAAAAATGGTTTCTGAGTCGAGACCCGCCCCGTTTTCCACATAAAAGAGCGTAATTTCATGCTGCTCCTGGCGGGAGAGGATATAACCGCTGTGGTCAACAGCCCTCATCGAATCTTCTGATCCATCCACACAGACCAGAACATTTTTCCTGCCGGGTTCCGGTTCAGGGCAGACCCACAGCGGGGTCGAGAGCATGCTGTCGCTGATGATTGACTGGGCAATTTCATCGGCAGGTCGTTCAAAGAACCACTGCAGCGTGTAGGAGGCCCGTTTCCCGAGGATGATTGCATCATAGAGTCCCTGCGACCCTTCATTGAGAATATCTTTTACTTTACCATAGCGTTCGGCGAAGGTTTTGGTAACCATCCGGTCAACCGTCATCCTGCTCTGGCCCAGCAGCTCGGTTGCCTTTTCGAGTGCTTTTCGGGAGCCAATGGTCAGTTGGCCGGACACTTTGTCGGACGGGTCTTCCCACATATCCATTAACGCCTGATTCATGTCGTTGCAATCGAGCCTGCAGATGTGCAGCAGGGTGATCTGATGCTCGGAGAGTTTCTTGAAAAATGAGCAGATAAACTCGACACCGGTCAAGTTGTTATAGTCGTCACTTACCGTAACCAGGAAATGTTTCTTCATGGTATTTCTCCCTAATAATTACACACTAATACAAAGAGTTACCTGGTATAGATTAATGAGGCTGGTTGCGAATGTCCAGCGTCCATGAGAAAAAGATCGGAGAATGTTTCTGACAATGCGATGTCCAGGCTGAGCACGTTTTTTCTGCCGTCACAAGTAATCAGGAGAAATGATCAGCTTACATTTTGCTCTTTTTCCGGGATCTTGTGAATGAGATAGTAGGTGAGACCCGTCGCGATAAGCACGAGACCGGTTGCAAAAACATACATCGAATTGAGTTCATCGTAATCAAGGATGATTATTTTTCGCGCGACCGCCATGAGTGCGGTGGCGAGCACAATTTTTACGTGGATGACGTCATCGCGCAGGTAAAGAATGATGTTCTGGAATATCTCGATCGCGATGAGGACCACCATGAAGGCACCGAAGGTTGCCAGGATGTCTCCAATTGTCAAGATAAACCGCGGCGGAGAGAGGAGGCGCTGGTAGAGGGTCCAGCCAACGTCGATAACACCGGAGACAATGAGCAGGATCATCAGGACGGCGAGAATCTTCAGGCTGTAGTGGATGCTCTTTTTCAATAACCAGAGGACCTTGTCGTCCGATTTGTCTAGATGTTTCATAATGTGGCCTGCCGCCTTGCAGATATCATCAGCTTTTGAAGGGTACGAACCATTTTACACATCTACCGGTGATTCAAAATCGTCAGGTTTAACTGCCAGAACACTGCATTGTACCTGCGCAAGCAGTCTTTCAACAGTGTTGCCGATTAACAGTCCAGGTATGCCGGAACGGCCGATGGTGCCGAGAACCAGGACATCGATCTGCATGTTTTTCAGTGCGTTTTCAATTGCTTCGTCCGTTTTTCCTTCCTTGACATGGATGTGGCTGTCACGGGGCTCGATATGTGCAGATTCCAGCAGCTTGTGTATTTTCTGTCTTCCCTCGCGCTCGAGCTCATCTTTCATCTGCTCTATCTCGGTATCACTGAGGTTAAATCGCGGTCCCTGCAGGATCAACTCCGAGGGCAGATACCAGGAATATAAATAGTGTGCTTCACCCTCCTCTCGCTGAGCAAGTGAATGGGAAAGTTCGACGATTTTCCTGTTGAGCTGTTTCGCCTCTGCACTGTCTGCGCCGGCATCGACTGCGCCGAGGACTCTCTTGAGTTCACCGGACTGTCTCTGCTGGATTATCCAGATCGGACACGGACATTTTCTGATGAGCCGCATGGAAAGCTGGTCTATACCCCTGGGCGCCGAACCTCGTTTCATGACCAGGTCGTGCTTGTCCTGGATCACTTTCCTGATGACAGCAAGAAAGCCTGTGCCCTGGAGAATCTCGACAGAGACCTGGATGCCAGCCCAGCTGTCCCCGCTGACAAAAGCCTCTAATTCTTTTTTTGCCTGTTCGACTACAAGGGAGGTAAGCTGTTGTCCCTTTTGCAGGAATGTGCGGCTGAGCTGCTCAAATGGTCCGCTCTCAACGACACGGACAATCGTTACCGAAGCGGAATTGATTCGGGCAAGAGAAATGACCTTTTCAACGACAGAATGCTCCAGGGACGTCTCAGACTCGACAATATAGAGGATGTTTTTAAAACGTTTCACGAGAGAACCTCCAGAAACTCAGCTGTTTTCGTTGCTGCCAACAGGTTCGATTAATTGTTTAGAATAAATTGGTAAGACCATCAAAAAAATAAACAAGGAGGTACAGAGAAAAAGTTCAATTTTTATGAACAGGTTCGACCATGCCTCATGCTTGTTCCTCCAGGCTCCTGGGTCATATTGCTAGGACGACACAATATCTTGACATTAGCTCCTGGTTCAAGTTAAACAGAAACAAATTGGGCATATGCCCACAATGCGACATCGTCGTACTGTTCAACAGGAGGAAATTATGGCAACAGAAGCTGAAGTCGGGTGTGCTCGCCCGACGGGTGGCCCGGTTGGAGAAGAAAAGAAGGAACAGCATGAGTCAGTGCAACCGCAAAAGGAGGAACAGGCAATGATAAAAGTGGGACAAAAAGCACCTGATTTTACCGCCCCGGGGTATCAGCAGGGAAAATTCATCAATATCAAGCTTTCCGATTACCTTGGCAAGTGGGTTGTCCTCTGTTTTTACCCGGGTGATTTCACCTTTGTCTGAGCGACTGAGATTTCAGCGGTCGCTGAAAAATACTCGACCTTTCAGAAGCTTGGTGTGGAAGTCCTGTCCATGTCGATCGATTCGATGTTTGTCCATAAGATGTGGGATGATGACGAGCTTTCAAAGATGGTGAAAGGCGGGGTCCCGTTTCCGATGCTCTCTGATGCCGGCGGCAAAGTCGGCAGTATCTTTGGGGTTTTCGATGAAAATGCAGGCGTTGAGGCCCGGGGACGGTTCCTGATTGATCCTGATGGGGTGATCCAGGGATTTGAAGTCTTGACACCGCCGGTTGGCAGGAATGTCATGGAGACAATTCGTCAGATCCAGGCATTTCAGCTGGTCAGGGAAACCAAGGGAGGGGAGGCTACTCCTTCCGGGTGGCGTCCGGGCAAGAAAACTTTGAAACCGGGAATCGATCTGGTCGGAAAAGTCTGGGAAGAGTGGGATACAAGCCTGGCTTTTGATTAATGGTGAGGTTCATGACAGGGTCGGGAATCTTTTTTCCGGCTCTGTCATGGTTTGCTGTGAACGAGGATGGTTTATTTACATCAATGGGCTAGGTGTCTTCGGAAATGATCCGTTTCTGAGCCTGAACATTATAGCGCTTCATCCTGTTCCACACCGTGACTCGTGAAACGCCTAAAATCCTGGCGGCCTGTGACTGGTTTCCATCAGCTTGATCCAGCGCTTCCATGAGCTCCAGACGCTCAATCTCGTGCATGTTGAGGGCACTCTTTTTTGAGCCGGACGCCATTTTTTTCTGCCTGAATATGGTTTCCGGCAGATGATTCGGGTGAATCATTTTGGTGTGGCAGGTCACAAATGCATATTCCAGCGCTCCTTTGAGCTCCCTGACGTTTCCCGGCCAATGGTGGTGCATCAGGATGTCCATGGTATCTTCCCGTATACCGTCTATGGCCTTGCCGTTTTTAAGCCTCATCTTGCGGAAAAAGGATTCGGCCAGCAGGGGGATATCCTCGGCCCGTTCCCGCAAGGACGGAATAAAGAGCGGGATGACATTGATCCTGAAATAAAAATCTTTCCTGAAGGTTCCTTTTTCTACGAGGCTGTGCAGGTCCTGGTTGGTCGCAGAGATAATACGGACATCTGTTGATATCGGCCTCGAGGAGCCTACCCGCTCGATCACTTTTTCTTCCAGAACGCGCAACAGTTTAATCTGCGTGGGAAGCGGCAGGTCTCCGATTTCATCTAGAAAAAGGTCTCCCCTGTCGGCCATCTCGAAGCGGCCGACCCGGTCTTTATAGGCGCCGGTATAGGCTCCCCGCACGTGGCCGAAAAGCTCACTTTCCAAGAGCGATTCGGTCAGGCTGGCACAGTTCACCTTGATAAAAGGCATGTCCTTGCGGTTGCCTCTTTCGTGAATAGCCTTGCTGACCAATTCCTTGCCGGTTCCGCTTTCGCCATAGATGATCACCGGAGCATCGGAGTGAGCGGCATTTTCAATCATGTCAAATACCCGCTGCATCGAAGCTGATGAGCCGACAATACCGTGGAAACCGTTTTCGCTGTCCAGCTGTTCACGAAATGCCTGCAGCTGGATTTCCTTTTCTGTTATCTCGGTCAAATCGGTGATGGTGATAACGGTGCCGATATTGTTGCCGTCTGAATCTTTCAGGGTCGCTGCGTTTTTTAACGCATGAATGTAGGCGCCGTTTTTTTGCCTGATCCGGCATTTATGCTGAGTGTTTTTTTCGCTGCCGGCGAAAGCGGCTGATTCCGAAGAATCAGCTGAGTTAGGAGGCTGGAGAATTTCACAATTGAGGATTTTTTCAGTCTGACCGATCAGCTCTTCCCGGCAATAGCCGGAAATCTGTTCAAAGGCCCGATTTACAGAGACAATCGCTCCGCCGGTGTTAACGATCATGATTCCATCGCGGATGGCATTGACTACTGTTTTCCAAAAGTCATCGAGTTCACGGCCGATCATCAATACACCTGTTAAGTCTTGACACCTGTAAAGGGCCATTCTGTTAACACTTTAACACTTTCTTAACACCTTTATGCAAAATGGTAGCGCATAGTAACAGATTTTCACCGGCTGTAAAAGGGTGTCATAATAATTATAAAAACGTATCATTCTGTTATTACACGGTATTTCTTTTCTTATTGAACGTATCAGCATAACTGATGGAAGACTGGTCCATTTGTTGCCTTGTGGTCAATGATCAAATAACGAGGAGCAGACGGACTTTGGCAGATACAAAAGACATTGTGATTGATGTGAGGCATTTCGTCTCCTGGTTCAGCCTTCTCAAGGTGACCCAGGTGTTCGGAGAGATGAAGCCTCACGATATTCTGGAAGTGCGGGGCGCCGATACCGATACGAAGAAGGATCTTTTTAAAATCCTGCCGGAGTCGACGTATCAAGTGCTCAAGGTTGATTGTGAGGAGGAGGAAGGGTTTCACCTGCTTCGTATACAAAAACGTATCTGAGCTGCTTATCAGGAGCATCGATGCTGCGAAAAGGGTTTAACAATTTTCAAACATAATCCGGTTGGAGTCAAAAGGAAAGACCATGGCAGAGACGAGCATAACAATCAAGGGGAAGAAAAAAAGTACATTCAAGGACAAAATCAAGGACATCATTCCCGGTGGCGGGAATCTTGATCTTTGTCTGACATGCGGAGCCTGTGCTTCGGGGTGCCCGGCATCCGGGCTCGAGGACATGGACCCACGCAAATTTCTCCGCATGTGTGCAATGGGGTTGGATGAGGAGGTGACAACGACCCCCTGGGTGTGGATGTGCACCATGTGCCAGCGCTGTATTTATGTGTGCCCCATGCAGATTGACATACCGCAGCTGGTGTTCAATGCCCGGGCAGAATGGCCCCGGGAAGATCGCCCCAAGGGCATCAGGGATTCCTGCGACATGGCCTTGAGGAATGAGTCGGGAAGTGCCATGGGAACAGCTCCTGACGATTTTGTTTTCGTCGTGAACGATGTTCTTGAAGAGTACCGGGAGGCACAGCCTGAATTTAAAGACATGGTAGCCCCCATTGACAAAGAGGGTGCCCAATTCTTTGTCAACCAGAATTCAAGAGAACCCAATGTGGAGCCGGACGAGCTGGTGCCGTTGTGGAAGATACTCCACCTGGCGGGAGTTGACTGGACTTATGGCAGCAAGGGCTGGGCCGCAGAAAACTATTGCATGTTTCTGGCAGACAACGAGTGCTGGGAACATGTCACCCGAGTTTCTTCCAAACAGGCGGATGATCTGGGGTGCAAGGTGTTTCTCAATACCGAATGAGGCCACATAACATTCTCAGTCCGGGCCGGACTGAAAAAATTCAACATAGACCATAATTTCGAAGTTGCCTCCATCTATCAGTATTATGCAAAGTGGATACGCGAAGGACGGCTGAAGGTAAATTCCGACTGGAATAAAGAACGCAAAATTACGTTCACCATCCAGGATCCCTGCCAGATCGTCCGCAAGGGATATGGCGATGCCGTGGCAGATGACCTGCGCTTTGTCATAAAATCGGTGGTTGGTGAAGAAAACGTCATTGAAATGACCCCGAATAAGTCAAACAACTACTGCTGCGGCGGCGGCGGCGGTTTTCTCCAGTCCGGGTTCACTGACGCCAGGCGGGATTACGGTCAGCTGAAATATGACCAGATCATCGCAACCGGTGCCGATTATTGTGTTACCGGCTGTCATAACTGTCATGCCCAGGTTCATGACCTGGGACACCATCACGGTGCATCCTACAGCACGGTACATATTTGGACCCTTATCTGCCTTTCACTGGGTATCCTTGGTCCAAATGAGCGTGCCTACCTTGGTGATGACCTGAAAGAAGTGAATGTTTTCCACCCCGAAACAGCCCTGTACTAACGTGGATTTCTGAAGAGAATCCATACTGATCAAGTGTCTTGAGTGTTCAGGGAGAAATAACAATTAGTCAGCTCTGAGCTGGAGGGAAAAACATATGAGTTTTCAAAAACGAATAGCTGCAGGAGAATTTGCTGTACTGGCAGAAATGCACACGCCCAAAGGAGTTAACATCTCCCGGCTGGTCAACGATGCCCGCAGGATCAAAGGGAGAATCGATGCCATTGTCGTCCCCGATATGGACAACGGTATCATGAGAATGAGTGCGCTGGCAGGCGGTGTCCTCATGCAGCAGCAGGGTGTGGAGGCGATCATCCATGTCTACTGCCGCGATCGCAACAGGATGGCCCTGCAGGGCGATCTGCTTGCGGCCCATGTTCTTGGCATCCAGAATGTGCTGGTTACTCACAGCGAAGATATCAGCCAGAGTGATCATCGGGATGCCAAAGAGGTATTTGATCTTGATGAGACAGAACTTGTCCAGGCGGTAGCCGCCCTGAACAAGGGAAAGGACCTCGGAGGATTCGAACTTGACGGGATACCCGATTTTACCGTGGGCTGCACTATTGCTCCATGCCCAGACGAGGCTGCCCTGGACCAGGAAATAACCGCGACTGCTGCAAAGATTGGTGCCGGAGCCGCCTATCTGATCACTCCGCCGGTTTTTGATCTGGAAAAGTTTGCCGGGTTCATGAAGAAAGCAAAGGTCCTGAATGTTCCCGTTATTCCCACTGTTTTCCTGATCAAGTCACTGGCTATCGCCCAGTACATCGTCAACAGTGAACCGGGAACCAGTATCCCGGACGAGATGATCAGAAGAATCCGCAAGTCTTCCGACCGGGAGCGTGAAGGAATTAAAATTGCCGGAGAAACCGTGGCCTCTTTGAAAGACATGGCAGACGGTGTGCTGCTGCAGACGCTCGGCTGGGAGCACAAGCTTCCCGAGATTCTTGATATTGCCGGACTTTAAGCGAGCAGACAACAGAAATGATAACCAGGATAACCTGGTAACCCTTCAGGAATAAAGCACATGCAGAATACAAACAGATCGAAAAGCAGTAACAGAGTGCTCGTTGTCGGAGGAGGCCTCGGAGGAATTCGAACGGCGCTCGATCTGGCCGAAGCCGAAAAGGATGTGGTCCTTGTCGACAGTGCCTGCAATATCGGTGGCCTGATGACCCAGCTGGACAGGACATTTCCAACCAATAATTGTGACCTTTGCACAATCGCCCCCAATCTTTCAGAAAGTGGCCGCCAGGAATACATCTCTTTGCTTTCAATGACCACGGTTGAGGCAATTGCAGGCGAAAAAGGAAACTTTACCGTCAGCCTGAAGAGCACACCGCGCTACATTAATCTCGATAAGTGTACCGGCTGCGGAGCCTGCCATGAAGCGTTTCCGGAATGTGTCAGGTTTTCACCTGGACTCGACCATCGGGCACCGACCTGTATGCGCTATCCGCAGGCGATCCCGCAGGCTTACTCGATTGAGCTTGACAAATGCAGCGACATTGAGGCGCTGGTCAAAATATGTCCGGCAGGTGCCATTAACCCCGATGATCTGGGCAGCAGCGGCGATATCTCCTGCGGCGCGATTGTACTGTCGCCCGGTGCTACCTTGTTTGATCCCAGCGGTCTCGATTATCTCGGTTATGCAGAGCAGCCGGATGTGGTGACCAGCCTTGAGTATGAGCGCATTCTATCCGCCTCCGGGCCGACCGGCGGACGGCTTCTCAGGCCCTCAAACGGGGAAAAACCGAAAAAAGTTGCCTGGATTCAATGTATCGGCTCACGGGGTCTTCAAAAAGGTGCCGCTCCATTCTGTTCCGGGGCCTGCTGCATGTTTGCACTCAAGGAAGCCATGGTCAGCAAGGAGCGGTTCCAGGAAGATATCGAGACAACGATCTTCTACATGGACATGCGCACCTTCGGCAAGGATTACGAACGCTACTATCTGCGTGCCAGGGACGAGTTCGGCATCCGCTTTATCCACAGCCGCCCGCACTCGATTCTGCGCGCTCACGGGCAGGAAAATCTGTCGCTGTCCTATACGCTGGACGACTCGTCAAACCTTCTTACAGAAGAGTTTGACATGGTCGTGTTGTCCACCGGTTTCAAGGCAAGTGATGAGACAAGAGCGCTGGCCGAAAAAGCCGGCATTGCCTTGAACGACAGTCATTTCCCTGTACACCCGGGATTCAATCAGGTAGAAACCAGCCGCCCCGGCATCTATGTTGCCGGAACCTTTCAGGCCCCGAAGGATATCCCTGAAACAATGGTGCAGGCCAGTGCAGCTGCATGCCTTGCCGGTAAAGACATCTCCTCGTCTGAAAAGGATCAGGAAGCGGTGTCTGCACCGATGGTTCCGCCCGAGCGGAACGTGATGGGCGAAGACCCGCGGGTTGGGGTTTTTGTCTGTGATTGCGGTGAGAATATCGGCGGGGTCATTGATGTCGAGGCTGTTGTTGCCGGTGCTTCCAGGCTTCCCCATGTTGTTATTGCAAAAGCGGAGGGCCATGGCTGCAGCCGCGAGTCGATGGAGGATATTCGCCGAACCATTGAAGAACAGAAGATCAACCGGGTTGTGATCGGGGGGTGTTCACCGAGAACTCACGAAAGCAAATTTCAGGACCTGATCCGAAAGGCAGGGCTGAACAGGTACCTGCTGGAATTTGCAAATATCAGGGATCAGGCCACCTGGGTCCATGCTCACCAGCCTGAAAAGGCTGCAGCCAAGGCCGGCGATCTGATCAGGATGGCTGTCGGAGCAGTTGTCAAGGCGCAGCCTCTTGCCGAGCATCGCCTGCCGATCAATAAAAATGTGCTTGTCGTCGGCGGCGGTGTGACTGGAATGACCTCGGCTCTAGAGCTGGCTGACCAGGGGTTTAAGGTCTATCTCGCAGAGAAAACGCCTACGCTTGGCGGTGTTGCTGTAAAGATCAGGCGTACGCTTGAAGGTAACGAGGTCCAGCCCTTTATTGAAAAGCTTGTCGAACAGACCACGGCCCACGAGAATATTGAGGTTATCACCGGGGCGATTATTGTTGACCATATCGGGATGCCGGGCATGTTCACCACTGGCATGCAGGTCGGGCGGCAGATGTTTTACCGCCAGATCGAGCATGGGGTGACAATACTTGCAACCGGCGCCAGGCCGCACCGGCCAGAGTTGTTCATGTTGGGAGAATGCGACCAGGTCAAGACCCAGCTCGAGGTTCAGGAACTGATCGCCGATAGCCCGGAGATTGTTGATAGCTGGGAAAACGTGGTGATGATCCAGTGTGTCGGCTCCCGGACGGAAGATAATCCGAACTGTTCGCGGATCTGCTGTCAGACTGCGGTTAAAAACGCCTTGAGCATCGTCGAACAGAATCCGGAGGCCCGGGTGTTTGTTCTTTATCGCGACATGCGAACCTATGGGTTCCAGGAGGAGTATTATCAGAAGGCCCGCGAAAAAGGGGTCATTTTTGTCCGCTATCATCAGCAAAACCCTCCCCGGATTTCTGCTGCAGAAAACAAGGTTGAGGTCAGCTTCGCCGATATCATTCTCGGCAAAGAGCTTACCGTCAGTGCCGACTGCCTCTGTCTCAGCACCGGTCTGATAGCCGATCAGGATTCTACCGAGGAACTGGCAATGGTATTCAAGCTGCCCCGCACGAATGACGGCTATTTTCTTGAAGACCATGTAAAACTCCGTCCGGTTGACCTGCCTGTTCCGGGATTCTTTGTAGCAGGGACCGCTCACGCGCCAAAAACAATCGGCGAGAGCCTTGTTCAGGCCCGAGCTGCCGCTTCCCGTGCCCAGGCAATGCTGGTAAAAGATTATATCAGCCTTGGCGCCGCTACGGCGAAGGTGGACAGCAGCCGCTGTGCATCGTGCCTGATCTGCGTGCGGGCCTGTCCGTTTGATGTGCCGTTTATTAATGCCGAAGGATATTCCGAAATTGATCCTGCCAAGTGTCACGGCTGCGGAATCTGTGCATCTGAATGCCCGGCCAAGGCCATCGGGCTGATGCAGTTTGAAGACGATCAGATTCTCTCCAAGTTGGAGCAACTCTTTGAGAAGGTGGAAGGATAATGGAAAATTTTGAACCGGTAATCGTGGCATTCTGCTGTCACTATTGTGCTTACACGGCTGCGGACATGGCTGGCAGCCAGAGACTCCCCTATCCGTCCAATGTTAAAATTATTCGTGTTCCGTGTTCTGGAAAGGTTGACGAACTGCACATTGTCAAAGCCTTTGAAAAAGGTGCGGACGGAGTGTATGTGGCAGGTTGTCTGGACGGTGACTGCCACTTCAAGAGCGGTAATACGAAAGCTGCAAAACGGGTTGCCTACGTCCAGAAATATCTTGAGGAAATCGGTATCGAGCCGGAGCGGCTGAGGATGGTCAAGATGTCGGCCGGAATGGGTGACAGGTTTGCGCAGTTTGCAACGGAAATAACAGAACAAGTACGAAAAATGGGACCGAGTCCGATTAACGCTGCTGCTGCATAAGTATATCCGTGTGATGCAGGAGATTTAACAGAGTACCAGAAGGAGAATGAATCACAATGATCACCGCTGAACGGAAACCATTAGACGAAATTATCGAGTATATCAAGCCTTTTAAGCGCATCCTACTGCTCGGCTGCAATGAGTGTGTCACGGTCTGCGCGGCAGGTGGCAGAAAGGAAGTCGGGTTGCTGGCTTCGGGTCTTCAGATGGCTCTGCTGAAAAGCGGCAGCAGTATTGAGATTCGTGAGCATACCCTGGAGAGGCAGTGCGATCCCGAGTATGTGGAGGAGCTGGTACCCATGATTGACAGTGCCGAAGCCGTTTTATCGATGGCCTGCGGCTGCGGGGTACAGCAGCTTGCCATGCGCTTCAAGGACAAACCGGTTTTTCCGGCAGTCAATACAAAATTCATGGGCGGCTCAGAGCGCCAGGGGGTTTGGACCGAGCGCTGCAAAGGATGCGGTGACTGCCTGCTGGGGCTGACGGGTGGAATCTGCCCCATAGCAAAGTGCGCCAAGCAGCTGATGAACGGTCCCTGCGGCGGATCTACGACGGGTAAGTGCGAGATCAGCGACGATGTGGACTGTGCCTGGCAGTTGATCTGGGACAGGCTGAAAGCCCTCGGTTTACAGGATAGATATCTTGAAATCATGCCGGCTAAAGATTGGAGACCTGGGGGAGGCGGTGGACCCCGTAAGATTACGAGAGAGGATTTAGCGGAATGAAAACTGAGAGTTATTTAGAAAAGGTTTTGGCGGCCGGACACCTGGCAGTTACTTCGGAGTGCGGCCCTCCCCGTGGCGCAGATGCAGCGACGGTAAAAGACAAGGCAAAGTACCTTGAAGGTGCTGTCGATGCGGTAAACATAACCGATAACCAGACCGCCATGGTGCGAATGTCAAGTTTTGCCGGTTCGGTGCTGGTAAAGCAGATGGGAATGAACCCGCTTCTGCAGATGGTTACCCGTGATCGTAACCGGCTTGCCATGCAGGCGGATATTCTTGGCGCCTATGCGCTGGGGATAGATACGATGCTCTGTCTTTCCGGCGATCATACCAAGTTCGGCGATCATCCGATGGCGGCAAACGTCCATGATATTGACTCGATACAACTCATCCAGATGGTTAAAAACATGCGTGATGAGTCAAAATTCCAGGGAGGGGCGGATATCAAGGGCGCTCCGAGGATGTTTATCGGTGCGGCTGCCAATCCGTTTGCAGACCCTTTTGAACTGCGGGTTATGCGTCTTGCCAAGAAAGTTGCCGCCGGTGTCGATTTTATCCAGACCCAGTGCATTTTCAACCTGGAGAAATTTGAGCGATGGATGGAAGGTGTCCGTAAAATGGGTCTGCACAAGAAATGTTATATCCTTGCAGGAATAACACCAATGAAGTCTGTCGGTGCCGCCCGTTACATGAAAAACAGAGTTCCCGGAATGGATGTGCCGACCGAGCTTGTTGAGCGCATGGGAAGTGTGCCGAAAGAGGATCAACCGGAAGAAGGCGTTAAAATCTGTATCGAAACGATAGAACGGTTGAAGAAGGTCGAGGGTGTTGCAGGATTTCATATTATGGCAATAGACTGGGAAGAAAAGGTTGAAGAAATTGTAAAACGGGCCGGACTTTACCCCAGACCACAAGTTTAACGAAAACCACATGGTATACAACGAGGAGGTTTTGTAAATGAGCGATAAACAGTTAATACTCGTCGTCGATGATGACACCGATTTAGTAGAAGCCTTGTCAATGAAGCTCGAAAGTGAAGATTTTGCGGTTGCAAAAGCTTACGACGGTGTTGAAGGATTTGAACAAATAAAAGCAAAACGGCCGGATCTGGTTATCCTCGATGTGATGATGCCGCGCAAGGATGGCTATAAGCTCTGTGACGAATTGAAAAATGATGATGAATACAAGGATATTCCAATCATTCTGCTTACCGCAGTGACAGATGCCATCAACTCCACCAATTACACACACATGGGCGGCAAGACAACACTGGCAGATGACTTTATTCCAAAGCCGATTGATCTTGATAAGCTGATGGAGATTGTGAAGGATTCGCTCTAGCGGCCGGAAGGTGGATCTCTGGATTGTCTTCGGAGATCCACAAACTTTTTACCATTCTGCATGATCGACAGGGCATGGACAGCACAACCGCTGAGAAAATCGTGATCGGAGGCCTGAGGTTCAGCACTGAACAGGTCCAGGCCACCCTGTCAGGCATTGCTCCTGATTGTGATGATTTCATCAGTTTCCTGGGCGAGCTTGCAGAAGAAAAAATAAACCTGCCTTTTCTCTGTCTTAACACGGTCAATGGCGGGTGTGCAGCTGTCTGCATGTCCCGGCACGATTTTGACCAGTACAGTTCGGCCCCTGATGCGGTGCAGTCTTCCGGTATACGTGCGGAGCTGCTATCCTCGACGGGGAGTTTGACAATCTTTCCGCATCAGTCACGCCTGAGAATGCTCGGCGTACTGCTGGAGAATTTTGCGAAGAACAGCCTCCCGCTCTACAGTTTGTGCTCTTCTATTTCAGCACTTGTGATCAACACCGATTTCTGCCAGTTGGAGCGGGCTGCCCAGGCCCTGCAAACCTCCTTCCAGCTGCCTGAAAACCATGCGCCTTTTCGTCAACAGACAAGGCAGGACAGGATCGAAAATGAAACGGTCGGTGGCGATCATCATTCGGTCGTGGAGACCGCTGCCGCCTATTGGGAGCCGGTAATCAAGATTTACGGATCATCGCTAAAAAAAGATTTACTGATAACGACAGCGCATGTCCACCAGAGCAGGCTTGCAGAGCTGGGAAAAGAGCTGCAGGCTGTTGAAGGGGGCAGGGGTTTTTTCGAGATGGCGCTCATGCAGCGTGTTGACGATAATGGTTATAAGCTTGGGCTGCTCTATGAAAAACAGAAGGTGGAAGCCTATCGGGCGTTGTTCAGCAGGGCTGTCGATTTGTTTTCTCAAATTGAGCATAGAACCGCTGAGCTCCTGTACTTCCATGGACCCCATTTCCATGATCGTTACGGGGTTGCCTCCGCCGCCTTGAGCAGCCTGCAGAAAGAGGGGTGTGAATTGTTTGCCGTCGGTTGCTCCGGAACGAGTATTTATTTGATAACACCAGAAAAAAAGGCTCAGCGCAGTGCTGATGCGCTTGAAAAAATATTTATCGTGCCGAAACTGTCATAGTATGTTTGATAAGCCGGGGCATGTTCCCTGGGGTGTATCGAGAATTAATTGAACGATGCGTTGAGAGCATCTCTATAGAGCACTTAGCAGAATTATGGCACCGGATGAAAAAGATATAGACTGGCGGATTCGAGTTTTCGACTCTCTCTCCTATCCGACCCGTATACTCGAGCCCGACGGCACAATAATAGCAGTCAACGAGATTTTCCTCGAATCTGTTGGTGAACAATCCAGTTCCCTGGTCGGCCAGACCTGCAGGAAAGCCAATAAAATACACTTTCCCAACCAGACATTTCCCTGTGATGACGAGAAGAAGTGCCCACTCTGCCAGGTGCTCAAAAGCAGAACAGGCAAATCTGTTCTTTTGCATACAGTCGGAGCTGACAGGGAGAGTCGCTGGGAGGATCGGGTATTCTCGCCGATCCTCGGAGATGACGGAGAGGTCAAATATGTTATCGAGAGTATTCGAGATGTTACCAGGGTAAAGATTCTTGAAAAACTCTACACCGACATGCGCGAACTCATCGACAAGGTCGTCCAGAGTTCAGTCAGCGGCATCATCGCCGCCAATCGCAGAGGGGATATCATCCTGGCAAACAAGGCTGCCGAGGATCTTTTCGGTTATTCTGCCGAGGAAGTACGGAATGTTCATATTGAGAGTTTTTATCCCAAAGGGGTTGCCCGGGATATCATGAAGATGCTGCGGGATGAAAAGCATGGCGGCAAGGGGAAACTGCCAATCACAAGGCTGGACATCGTCAACAAGAAAGGAGAGAAAATTCCGGTAGAGATGACCGCAGCGATCATTTATGAAGGGGCGGAGGAGGAGGCAACGGCGGGGATCTTCAATGACCTCAGGGAAAAACTCCATGTCGAGCAGAAGTTGCGGGAAGCCCAGATGAAAATCGGCCAGACCGAAAAAATGGCCTCGCTCGGTCGCCTGGCAGCCGGTGTCGCCCATGAGATCAATAACCCGCTGACCAGTATTCTGCTCTATGGCAACATGATGCGGGAGAAACTCGAACACGAACATCCTTTGAGTACTAATCTCGATTATGTGCTCGAGGATGCCGAACGTTGCCGGGATATCGTTAAAAATCTGCTCGCCTACAGCCGGCAGTCAAGCCCCTCAAAAGAGGTGTTTCCGCTTAACAGCCTGGTTACCGACAGTCTCAAGCTGCTTCACGACCAGCGTCTGTTTATGAATGTCGAGATTGTAAAATCTCTGGCAAGTCACGAGATCCTTGTTCGTGCCGACAAGAATCAAATCTGCCAGGTGGTCATCAACCTGATCATCAATGCGGTCGACGCGATGGAGGAAAAGGGTGTTATTACCCTGAAAACACACTGGGACAGGGAGAGAGGAAAATCCTATCTCGAGGTCTCTGATACCGGTTGCGGAATTCGGCCGGAAGACATTTCTAAAGTATTTGATCCATTTTTCACCACCAAAGGTCTCGGCAAGGGAACCGGGCTCGGGCTCAGCATGGCCTACGGTATTATGGAAGAAAACCAGGGACGTATCTGGGTCAAACAGACCTCTTCCATGGGTACGACCATTGCGCTTGAACTGCCGGTAGTTACCATTTCAAACGAAATACTATTTGAATCGATCGGATAAATGGAGCGGGAGAACCAGATGAGTGATGTCGGTGCGGAGTTGCTGAAAAGCCAGCTGAAAATACTGGTAATTGATGATGAACCGCGCATTCGCGACGCATGCCGGATGATCTTGCAGGAAGAAGGTTTTGAAGTAGCGCTTGCCTCGGACGGCGACGAAGGTGTGAAGATGATTCAGGAGCAGCATTTTGACATCATCCTGGTTGACCTGATGATGCCGGGGCTCTCCGGTCTTGAAGTCCTGTCGCTGGTTAAAGAGCGGCACCCGGATACGGTAGTGATCGTGATCACCGGCTATGCGACACTCGAGCACTCCATCAGTGCGATGAAACGCGGGGCTTTTGATTTTGTCCCGAAACCCTTTACCCCTGATCAACTCAGGGCGGTTGTCAACAAAGCCATCAAGTATAATCTCGCGCTTCAGGACATTGCCGAAACAAATTCCCGGCTCAAGGTGATGGTGAACCGGCTGGCGGATGGGGTGCTGACCTGCGATATCGAAAAACGAATTGTTCTGGCCAATCCCGCCTTCCTCCATATGATCGGCTATCATGGTGAGCCTGTGCTTGGCCGCAGTATTGATGAGATCAATGTCGGCGAACAATTGCGCGCAATGATTGACAAGGCGTTGCTGATGCCTCCGGAATCCACTTCGGAGGTGACAGAGGAAATCATGTCTCAACATGGGGAAAGCAGAAAGATCTATAACGCTAAATGCGTTCCCTTTCCGGGACGCGGCGGTTCGAATATCGGCACGATTACCGTTCTCAATGATATCACCGCGCTCAAGGAAATAGAACAGCTGAAGTCCGATTTCGTCTCGATGGTCAGTCATGAAATCCGAAGTCCGATGAACTCTTTGCTGATGCAGATCAAGGTGATTCTGGATGGCCTGGCCGGAGATGTGACGGATAAGCAGCGTGAGATATTGGGGCGGGCTTCTGAAAAGATCCTGAGCTTGACCAATATGGTTTCCGAACTGCTTGATCTTTCCCGAATAGAAGCAGGGTTGATAAGCAGTGAAAAGACTGCGGTTAATATGGAAAAGCTGCTGCAGGACCAGGTTGCCTTTCATTTGCCCGGAGCAGCCGAGCGCAACATTTCCCTTGGTCTGGATGTGCCCGGGATTCCAACGGCATTGGTCAATCAGAGAAGCATGGAAGAGGTCATGACGAATCTGATTACCAATGCGATCAAGTATTCACCGGAAAACAGCAGTGTCCGCGTATCCGCCTCTCTTGAAAATGAGTATCTGAAAATTTGCGTTGAGGACTCCGGATATGGCATTCCGGAAGAAGACCTGGAGCGTATTTTCGACCGGTTCTTCCGTGTCAAGGATGGAAATACACGGGGGGTGATCGGAACCGGTCTCGGGCTCGCGATTGTCAAGAGTATTGTTGAAGCGCACCACGGTAGTATCAAGGTGCAGAGCACGCTGGGCCAGGGCAGTACCTTTACGGTGCTGCTCCCTGTCGCCGGCAGCTGATTCCAGGATTGCGGGGTGTCCTGCCGAATCCGGGCAGCCCCTTACGGAGGGAACGGCTCAAATGGTCGCCGGTGTTTTCTGTTGAATTTTGCTTCCCAGGTCCGCAGGCGCTGCAGATACTCCTTTGAATTTTCGAATGTGACCTCTTTTTTTCCATGCGGTGTTTTTTGAGCCCATGCCCACCAGTTATCCTTTACGAAAAAGTTTGAATACTCCGGGTGCTGCATGACAAGTAGCTGAAAAATCAGCTCTATATGGGGTTGCTCTATCTCATCGGGGCCGAGTTCAAGAAGAAAGACGCCGTCCGACTTGGTTTTTCCTTTGTTGATTTTTTTCCGGTAGGTCCACTGGAGATCGTCGAAGACAATCCAGCCGCCCGGTTTCAGCAGCTTGTCGACGAGAAAAAAAGCGGCACCATCGATGGTCCAGTTCTTGGGGCCGTCGATGAAACAGAGATCATAGATCGGCGTACAGCTATTACCATGACTGTTTTCCACGATTTTCTTTTTCAGAAACCAGTTATATCCGGTATGTTCTCTGTTGATACTGACCCACCGTGTCAGTCCGGTTTTTTCCATGAGCTCTTCGATGGACGGTTTCTGCCAGGTCAAACCGGAAAGTAGATCCACCGAGGTGAGTTGTCCGCTTCCAATCTCGTCAAGGGCTGCGGCGATGTAGCAGCTCGATGCACCGTGGGCAAAGCCAAGTTCAAGGCACTGTTCCGGCCTGTTCTCAATTACGTATGTATAGAGGTCCTTGGCCATTTCGGACATGATGTAGGGAATTCCATCGATCTTATTGCGGATTTCTTCAAATTTCATCTGTGCAGTTAACCGGAAGGGGATGATTTACCTGCGGACTGAAAAAAAAACGGGCAAAGTAAGAATGAGCTTTCATTATCAGTCGCATTTCTTATAGTTAGCAGTTCATGGTAACCGTCTTTATAAACAGAGTAGGGAGGACTGACAATGAAATATTTGCATACAATGATACGGGTGTTGGATCTTGATACATCGGTGGCGTTTTTTTCCGATAAACTCGGCCTGGTGGAAACCAGGAGAAAAGAGAATGAAGGCGGGCGCTATACCCTGGTTTTCTTTGCCACTGCTCCCGGAGAACCCGAAATTGAGCTTACCTATAACTGGGATCAGCAGGAAGCCTACAGTGAGGGCAGAAATTTCGGTCATCTCGCCTATAGCGTCGAGAATATCTATGAATATTGCCGCATGCTGATGGATAAAGGGGTGACGATTCTCAGGCCGCCAAGAGACGGTTACATGGCTTTTATTCGAACACCTGATCAGATTTCAATCGAATTGCTGCAGCAGGGAGATCGACTGCCGGTCCAGGAGCCGTGGGCTTCAATGGAAAACAAGGGAGCCTGGTAGCTCATTCACTGACCATACCCTGTACTAATTCAGCGACGAAAAGGTCCTTGTGCTCACCCGCGGCTAAATTCATCAGCTGCTGGTCGTCGGAAGGGATCTCGTTTCCCTCCCGGTCGTGGGTGATCTGTATGCGGGGTCGGTCTATTTGCGGACCGACGTTGCTGACGATGCCCTTGCTTCCATCAGACAGGATAACACGGTTGCCGGCGGGATAGAGTCCGACAGCCGAGATGAATGAAGCCAGCAGCGCAGGATGGAAGCCTCCTTTATCATTGAGCATGATACTGAATGTCATATGAGGGGTCAGCGGTGGTTTGTAGGGACGTGCAGCGGTAAGGGCCTCAAACGCATCACAGATCTGGAGTATCGATGTTATCGGGTGCCTGGCCGCCCAGTCCGGCTGCCTGGGGTAGCCGGAGCCGTCATGCCGGATATGGTGCCCCCAGGCTGCAGAAATATCCAGAGGCGTGGTATTCTTCTGCCCCAGTAGAATTTCCGCTCCCATCTGTGAATGTGCCATCATCAAGGCGAACTCTTCTTTATTCAATTTGCCAGGTTTGTACAGAATGTCGTCTGGAATTTTACTTTTACCGACATCATGAAGAAGTCCGGCCGTGCCGATCGAGAGGAGTACCTCCTCGCCCCAGTTGAATGAATTTGCAAGAAATACCGCCAGTGCAGCAACCCGGACTGAATGGCCCACCGTATAGGTGTCATAATCGGGGTAATGGACGTGCTGCATCATGTCAGAAAATCTGGTCTGCGTGAAGTGCAGCATATATTCACTCACGGATCTCGTGTTGTCGATGTCTATGTCGTTGCCGCTGGCGACATCCCCGTGTGCCTGGGCAACCGCGTCAAACAATGCCTGGTATATCAAGGTTGGCGAGTGAATGAAGTCGCCGCTGTCCTGTCCGTGCCAGGCGGTCTGCTGGTCTCGCGTCATTGGGCCGGAGGGCCCAACATACTGATGGGCTATTTCAATATTGTAGATATCTCTTGAGACCAGCAGGTCACGCGCTTCCTGAATGTTTTCGACAGGCGAGGTAAGATCGATGGTGAGGTTCAGAAAGGCATTGAATTCAGACTCGGCGGTCTGGCTTGAAAAAGAAATCCCTCCACATCTGAGTTTTCCGGCGAAGTTGATAAGTTGTCGACCGACGATGGAGGGGCCAACAAGATTTCTTCCTTCGAAAATAAGATTGTTGTCAATTATTCCGATGAAGACTTTGTCGATTTCGTTTTCAACACAGAACTCCTTGAGCTTCTTCATGAAATCGGTCGTCAGCGTTTCAACTTTCGGGTGAGCTCCAAAGTAGAGCTTGCGGGTGGAGATAGTTCTGCAGAGCAGTATTAACAGTGTGTTCAGCGTATCATACATAGTTTGTAATCCTAGCGTTTCCTCGTACTTGCCCGAAGCGCCTGTTCCGCAACCTTCCTGCACTCTGTGGGCCACTCAGGGATAAAGAGCAGTTTCTTTTCTCTTGCTATCTGGTTGAGCAGGGCGCGGGTTTCGCTGGTCTGCAGCTGTGCCAGTGCGCTGATGGTGTACTGCACCCAGGATTCCTCCCGCTTTGCCTCGGGAAGTTCGGGCAAAGACGCTGCGATGATCCTGGCGGCAACAGTCTTGAGGGCAGGAGGCAGCGAGGTCTGTGCGGTTTGCCGCAGGTATGAGTACAAAAAGACTTTATGCTCCTGTTGCGAGAGATCAAGCAATGGAACAACAGCCTTGCTCAGCCAGTCGGGTGGATTTCTCCGGAGTCCACCCAGCAGGCGCTCTCCGATGTATGGCGCGATATCTGTTTTATAGAGGAAAGCAAAAAACGGGTAGCAGCGCCGCGGCACCGAGGTGAAAATATCCGAAGCAATGGTATTATCCTGATACGATTCCAGTAACTGAAGCTGCGGCAGTGCAGACAGCATCTCTTCTGTTGAAAGATTGGCTGCGAACTGGCAGAGGTATTGATATGACTGCTGATCCACAGTACTGCCGGTTACCAGTATTTCGTTGACCACATAAGGCCAGAGCATTTTGCTTTCATTGGCGTCGCAGAGCTGGGTCGTCAGGAAGAAGAGATGCAGTGAGTTTTCATGTTTTGACTTGCGCAGCGGTTCAACCAGCTGTTTGACCGTTGAAGAAATTCGCGCTTTTTTCCCCTGGCGCACAATGACGTGCAGCCCGGAGCTGAGGATTTCCCATTTTGTCTTGGAGAGCTTTGAGGACAGCAGTTCCCTGAATACCTGCTGCATTCGAATCTGGGTATGCAGCGTCTGGTCATGCTGTGCGAGCTGCATCAGAATCGACAGGGTTTCATCCTGGTCAGATGTTTCGGGGATACTTTGCAGAATCCTGGGGTGCAATCTGTTTTTGGAGGTAAATTCCTGGACCTGTTCGATGGTCATACTCGGCTTGTCAGGAAATATTCTGCCGCCGACATCTTCATCTTCGGCTATTTCCAGATCAGCATCGGCAAGCGGTCTCCTGATGATCGAAACAATGAGATTGATGGATTGCTGAGATTTCTTGTCTTTTGTTTCTTTTTCGAGCTTCCTGAGGATAGAGGCAAGGGCATTGATATTGGTGTGTGTCGTTACCCGGTTTCTGATATCGTCATCGCCTTTTTTATCAAAGCTGACGGCCCTGGCGAGAAGACGTGCGACGTCATCCCAGGATGCATGGGGCAGGAGACTGAGATCAACATTACTTTCACTGAGCCGGGCCGGCAGGGAGTCCAGAAGCTCCCTGCACTGATTGATTTCATCTTCTTTTAAACCGTAGGAAGAAAGAGAAGCAATAAAAGAGGATATATTTTCCGTTGCCTGTCCGGATGAATCGTCAGAAATTGAACCATCCTCCCGGGCAAGAAATTCCTTGAGCTTGACATCAATGGAGTGAGGAAACTGATCGACTTCTATCCGGGCAAACTGTTTTGCGGCAATAATTTCTGCTCTGAAAGAGAGCATCTTTCTGACAAACACATGCAGCTCTTTTGTGGTGATCTCCCGGGCGATGGTGATCGCTGTTATACCGAGAGTGGACAGCATGCCTTTAAGCTCCTGGACAAACGGGTGGTTGGGATCAATATCAACGCCTTCGACCATCAGGGTGTTCCCATGGTCCTGGATAATCACTGCAGGGTTGTCTCCTGCCAGGGCGCCCAGCAACAGCATAAAACGGTTGGTCGCCTTGTCCAGTATGGCGTGGCCCTTCGGGTAATAGATGCCAATTTTGAAAAGTCGTTGCAGAGAGCTGACAAATTCGTTGAGCGTTGCCGGGTCGGCAAGCGATTCATGATGATTCTGTATACTCATAATAACGCATGGATGGTGTTGACGGTGCGGCCCCTTCACGTTATAAAATTACGTGATTCAGCCAGGATAACCAATGCGATTGATATTTTAATGATAATAGGGATCAGAAAAAAAAGCTATTCATTAAAAAATAGCCATTAATCAGAAATAATGGTGTAATATGCTGAAATTATTAATTGCTTGGGAACAAATGAGGCTCTCCGGTTTAAAAAATCAATGGTCCCACGAACATTGGTCTGTTTATATCTGCAGAGAGGCCGGACAAATCAGGAGCAGCTTCATTTGCGGGCATAAATATCAGTTGAAAACTGTTAAAATGCGCTGAAACCCATTATACTTTTATGGATGACCCCTGAATTGATCGGGCATTTTGCAACCGGGTTTGAACAGTGAGGAACCATGGAGATAGACAAGAAAAAGCAGGCACAAGCCCTGGCTAAAGCAAAGTCCATACTCTCTGATGCAGAGAAAAAAAGGGAGGCTACCCGTGTTGAAAAAGGTGTGCAGCTGTTTATGCAGGGCAAGTTTGATTCACTCTATAATGATGAACTCGTTGAAAATCTCGCCTCCTACATACTCAACAAATATGTGCTTGATGAAAAACAGGTAGCCTGCGATATACTCCAAAAAATTGGCGATAGCCTCTCCAGCACGGATGTTTCCGTGCGTGAACGCTCCCTGATGATCCTGTCTGTTTTTTCTGAAATCATTATAGAAGAGGATTTCAGAGATTTTCAGGAGATTTTATCCGGAATTCTTGTTGAATGGCTGCTGTCTGAGGATGAATTTATCGCCGGCTTTGAGTCGCTCTGCTCACAGCTTCAGAAAATTATTCTGAAAATGCTCTACAGCGAACAATGGCCTGAGGTCGAAATCCAGATCTCCGTCCTGCAGCGGATGGCTGCAGGAGATATTGAAAAGCCACAGTTGATCCGGAATATGGTCGTAAAGCTTTATGAAAATCTGGCCGAGCCTGATATCCTGGACAATCTGGTCCAGGTTTACCTCGATGAAAATGACGACAGACGTGAGGTGGTTGAGAAGCTGCTGATACAGTTTGGTCGATTTACAGCAATGTTTCTGGTCCAGAAGATGATTTATTCGAGCAGCAAGGAAGAACGTTTTGCGCTGATCGAATTAATCCCGCGCGTCGGAGAGGTGACGGTCCCTGTACTTGTAGCGTGCCTGGAGGAAAATCCACAATGGTTTGTAATCCGGAATGTTATTTTTATCATTTCCCGACTGGAAGATACTGAATTGTACGCTGTTGTCGAGCCCTATCTGACCTATAACGATATCAGGGTTCAGCAGCAGGTAGTCAGCTGCATTGAAATGCTGGGCGGGTCCCAGATGCGGAAGCGATTGGTGACGGCTTTGGCTCTGGTGAATGACGACCTCAAGGGACAGATTATAAACCAGTTGGGGCAATTCAGTGACAGTGAGGTCGGCGAGGCCTATCTCAATCTGCTGGAAAACAGGAAGAACATCGCTCGTCATATACAGGATGAACTGGTGCTGAAGATGTGCATCAGATTAAAATATTTCACCTCAGCCCGAGCTGTTTCCTGCCTGCAGGACCTAGTGCATGAACGGCGGCAACGGTATGGGCCGCATGACAGGATTGTTACTCAAGCATCCGCCTCGCTTCAGGCCCTGGAATTGAATGCAGTCGGACAAAGCCCCGAGGGTAATAACAGTGATGAGGGCAGACCAGAAACCGATCTCTTGGCAGAAGAGGCAGGCAGTGAGGACGACATAACAATACAGAGCAGCGAAGATGATGAGGCAACACTGTTCAGCGATGATGAAATGGATAATATTTCATCCGGAGGAGATATTTCCGCAACATTGACCGCGTCGGCGTATGGTGAAGACTCTGAACAGGCCGGGAAAACCGATCCTGACGAGGTCTACACCGTTAACCGGCAACAGCATCTGATGATATGGAGCAAACTCTATGAGCAGATGGACGCTAAGCAGACTGACAGATTTTTCAAAATGCTCAAAACACAGACCTATAAAGCTGATGATGAGATCGTCAGCCGGGGTGATGAGGTTGCCGACATTTTTTTCATCGACAGCGGTATTGCCGGGTTGACGTATGTTAATGATGACAAGAGTGAAATTTTTCTGACGAGCCTCCAGACAGGAGATTTGATCGGCAGCGAGGGTTTGATCCAGGGTCTCAAATGGACCGTTTCTTTTTCTGCCCAGACAAACCTGCAGGTGCGGGTTCTGGACCGGAAAAATTTCAGCAAACTTGAAAAACAATATCCCGACCTCTCTGAAGAACTTCATTATTACTGCAATCACTATGATGTGCTGCCCTA
The DNA here is from genome assembly GCA_965366875.1 of uncultured Desulfobulbaceae bacterium. Taxonomy (GTDB): domain Bacteria; phylum Desulfobacterota; class Desulfobulbia; order Desulfobulbales; family Desulfocapsaceae; genus MADRE3. The sequence goes on from CBDUGK010000012.1 coordinate 28,604, forward strand.
CCTTCTCAACCTGACAGAAAAAAAGGGTGCGAAACCGATTGGCGAGGATATTACCGTTAATACCACGATGCCCCTGCTTCATGACTCAGCGGGGGAGATTGTCAAAAGCTCCATAGCGGGATCGTTGCAGTTCATTGGTTGTGGCGGGTATTGTTTCACCCTGCCGTATGTTCACGAGGATAATGCGGAATCCATCCTGGGGCGGCAGGTTGCCTCGCAGGTGCGGCTGAGTGATGGGGAGGAAAAAAAATGTTTCGGTGTGATTGCCGGTGCCGGCTCACATTCTCGGGATGATGGGGTGCTTTTTGTCTACGTGAAGTTTTACCATCCGCTGATCAAGGCGGATTATGGTTGTTCAGTTGTCGACATCATGTGATGCACAACCCGGCTTTGCCGCTGCTCTTGCCTGCTGCCTTAACTACATCCTTATTCTTCTGGCAGTGGTGGTTCTGTAATCGTATCAATACACTTGTATATAGGCATACATGTCCGGGACAACGGTAGAAAACACAGAATTGTTCAAAAACGACCTATGGTAGGGAGTATGGCATATGGAAAAAGATCAGGATAGAATCGGCGACCGGCTTGTCAACGCGCTTAAAGACCCGCAACATTCCGAGAGTCAGGAAAGTTTTGCCAAAGCACTGGAGTTGACAAAAGCGTATGCAGGTTCAGGCGCTGTTACGCATTTTGGTGCGGTTGCCAGGCTTTTTTATGACTTATTCGAAATGTTTGAAACCGGCAGGGACCCCAGAGAAAAGTGATGCTGCATTCAACCCCGTTTTATCCGCGGGGGGCGTCGCTGCAGATAGATAAAAATATTTTTGGGGTGAGCCTGGCATTTGCTGACAACCATCTGCAGATAGTTGATGTTTGCCGTTACATTTTCATTGTAAAAATCTCTGTCCAGATTCCAACGTTCCCTGAAGTGCGCTTTCATCGCCCGGGCCGTGTTGTCCAATGTCGTTTCCAGCCGCTTCTTGATGACGTTGTGGTAAAAAGAAGTAGTTTCTTTCATTAGTTCAAACACTGATTCATGATCGAAAACCCCGCCATCTCTATGCTCCTGATAAAGATGAGGGAGTTGCTCGATGTAGTAGCGATCAGCCATCTGCGCTAAAATATCAGCTGTAGCGACAATCTGGGCGACGAGTTTAATTTCAGCTGAACTGAATTGTATTGCCTGGAAATCAAAATCGATGTTGGTACCCTGAATTATTGAGCTGCAGTCTTTTTGTATGCCATCATCAAGGTGGGAGGTTTTCAGGTACCGTGACAGAGCGTCTATCGATCGCTGTTCATGACATTGTGTAAACGCTGCACCGTTTTCGGCACTGTCAGACACTTTGAGAAGAAGGCCCGTATCGTGAAAATAGGCGCTCAACAGTCCTTTTAAAACTGCTGTGCTGGAGAATTCCAACCCCTCTGCGGTGAGACCGTGAAACAGCCGCAGTGTTGCAAGAACGACCGCATAGGTGTGTCTCAGATTATGATACTTGTTCCGGTTCTCCCTGAATTCCGGATCGTAGCCACTGAAAATTCCCTCAATATCCCAGTGGATGGTGATGAGCAGGCTCCTGTTGATCGAGGGAGCTAGGGTATGAACAAGGTGTATTATTTCGTCCAGAGGGTCAGACGATACTCCCGATTCAAAAATTCTGAACAGATCTGCGTTGTTTTCAGGATCTGGAAATGTGGAGGACTCTTGCATTATGTGTCACAGCTAACAGGAATATGTTGTATTTACATAAAAATTTGTGTTGCAAACGCTAAACATCAGGATCGTCAAAGGACAGATGCAATGCCGGCGAAGTTTTTCAATCCATGAGAAAATAGTTTCTATCAGAAAAGAAAAGGAAAAGCAAAATACAATACCGCAAAATTGGACATTGTCTCTCAGACAGGCTAGAATGATCGTAAGATTCTGTAAAGAGGATGCATATTGATTAATTACTCTTCCCAGAGGCAGGAATAAAGCTCAAGATGGATACTAACGACATAGCAGCAATTCTTGTTGTGGATGATGACGAGCTGGTGAGAAAAACACTGAGCGTACTTGTTTCATCCCTGGGTTATCGCTGCTTCCTGGCTTCCGACGGACTGGAAGCGACGAAAGTATTGAAGTCGACAAAATGTGACCTGGTGCTTTCCGACATCATCATGCCCAACATGGATGGCCTTGAGCTTTTAAAATACATTGTCAGGCATCATCCGGAATCCGACGTCATCATTGCCACAGGCTATAATGATCGGGCCAGCTACGCTGATGTGATCAGGGCCGGGGCAATTGACTTTATCAAAAAGCCGATAGATCAGTCCGAGCTTGAGGCAAAACTTGCCAGGGCATTGCGTGAGAAAAGTATGGTTCGCAAACTTGAGGAGATGTCGATGTGTGACAGCCTCACCTCTTTGTTGAACCGGCGGGCCTTTGACCTGCGTTTCCCCCGGGAGGTTGAACGGGCCCACCGTCAGCGTTATTCTCTCTTTCTTGCAATAATTGACGTTGATAATTTCAAGGACTACAACGACTCCCACGGACACGATGCCGGCGACAAGGTCCTGATTGCGCTCAGCGATATCATGAGAGAAGGGACGCGCGACAGCGTTGATCTCTGTTTCCGGCTCGGCGGTGATGAGTTTGCCGTCCTGCTGCCGCAGACCACAGCAACCCAGTCAACTGAAATAGTGCAGCGCATCCTGTTGAAATTTGTAGAAAGTGACTTTGCCGGAACAACACTTTCTATTGGCATCATCTCCTGTTTTCGAAAAAAAGATATCAGCGCTGCAGAAGACCTTGCTCAGATGTTAAAACGTGCCGATCAGGCTATGTATGACGCCAAAGACTCGGGCAAAAACTGTGTTGTCTGCCGAATCTGAAAACGCGGTGTGGCGCTGCTTTAGATGATGTCCAGCGAATTTTTGTGGAAGGTGCGATCCGGTGGGACCGGATAGACATTGTTAAAACAGGCCAGGCAGAAATCGCTCATCGTCATACCGGTAGCTTCGACCATTCCTTCCAGGCTCAGGTAGTACAATGAGTCCAGTCCGAGAAAATCGGCAATTGCTTTTACGTCATTGTTTGACGCGACCAGCTGTTTTGAGCAGGGAAAGTCGATTCCATAATAGCAGGCATGTCTGGTCGGCGGACAGCTGACCACCATGTGGACCTCTTTTGCCCCTGCATTTCTCAACGACCGTACCCGACTTTTTCCGGTTGTTCCCCTGATGATGGAATCTTCGATGATGAGAACGCGTTTTCCCTCCATGAACGAGCGCACCGGATTCAGTTTGACGCGAACATTGAAATCCCTCATTGACTGGGTGGGCTGAATAAACGTCCGCCCGACATAGTGGTTCCTGATAACTCCCATCTCGAGGGGGATTCCTGACTCCTGGGAGTAGCCGATGGCAGCGTAATTTCCCGAGTCGGGAAAGGGCATGACAAAGTCACAGTCAATCCTGCGTTCACGGGCCAGTATCTGGCCCATGCGTTTTCTCGTCTGGTAAACGTTTATGCCGAAAATATCTGAATCGGGTCGGGCGAAGTAAACATGCTCGAAGATACAGAAACTTGAGCGCTGCTTTGGCCAGGGGTAAATTGATTTCAGTTTATTCTCGCTGATGATCAGAATTTCTCCGGGTTCGATGTCACGAACATATTCCGCTTCAATCAGGTCAAGCGCACATGTTTCCGAGGCAACGACATATGAGCCGTTGGAGAGTTTGCCAAGACACAGCGGCCTGAATCCGTTCGGATCGCGCACCGCAATCAATGACTGCTGGGTCATCAGCAGCATGGAAAAGGCGCCTTTCACGGCGGTGAACGTATCTTTCAGCCGGTCCTCAAGCGATTTTGCCGATGACCGGGCCATCAGGTGCAGGACAACCTCGCTGTCCATGGTCGTCTGGAAAATAGAGCCTTTTGTCTCCAGGTTCCTGCGCAGTTCAATCGAGTTGACCAGATTTCCGTTATGGGCAACGGCAAGCATATTGCCCTGGTGGGTTACCAGCAGCGGCTGGGCATTGATGATATTCGAAGCACCGGTTGTCGAGTAGCGGACATGGCCGATAGAGAGGCTGCCCTGCAGTTTCTGGAGTATTTCTTCTGAAAAAACATCAGGTACGAGCCCCATTTCCTTGTGAATAAAAACCTTTCTGCCGTCGGATGAGACAATGCCCGCACTTTCCTGGCCTCGATGCTGAAGGGCGTAGAGACCAAAATAGGTAAGTTTGGAGGAATCATCATGGCCGTAGACACCGCACACACCGCATTCATCTCTGGGGCGCAGAGAACTGCTGTCTTCAGTTGGGTAATGGTTTGAAGTCATCATCTAGGAGGTCCGGTTGCCGATGAATCGCTGCATGGTATGACTCTGAGGTACGCTGAAACGTGGTTTTTCAATCTGGTAAAAATATTAACGGCACAAAGACGAAGAACGTTTTGTGCCGTCAACGCTGTTGTTTGGTTTTGTTTATAATATGTGGTGGCGAAATTCAACAAGAAAGAAACCGGAGCGGTTCAATCAACCGGAATCACATTGCAAATATTTAACCGCTCCGAGCATCTCGGCCAACAGGCACACTTAGTCGGTTGATATGGTGAACAGCAGTTCTGTGAGGCTGATCATGTCATTGAGGTCAAGACATTCATCCGTGGTGTGCACCTTGTCCATGCCGGTGGCGATTATTGCCGTTGACAGCCCATGATCATTATAGATATTGGCGTCGCTTCCGCCGCCGGCAATGACCATTGAAATCTCTCTGCCGAGCTTCTGCCCTGCAGCCTTTACCGTCCTGATGACAGTATCATCTTCGGAGAGCTTCATGGCCGGGTAATCTGACTCAACCTTCATGGCAATGGAGGGACGCTTCGACTCGTCATCGACCGGCCAGTTTGCCGCGGCTTGCCTGAATGTTGATTCAATTTCACTTGTGTAGGCGGCAAGCTTGCTGATCGAATGACTCCGGACCTCGCCCTGGAGCATCAAATGATCTGGGATGATATTTGTCGCAACGCCGCCTTTCATGATGCCAATATTTGCTGTTGATTCGTTATCGAGCCTGCCGAGTCTGAGCTTGGTAAGTGCTCCCGCGGCAACAAGAAAAGCGCTGACGCCGCCTTCAGGATTCATCCCGGCATGGGCGGCTGTTCCATGCACGTCTATTCGTATGCGGTTAGATGCCGGCGCCCCGACGATGACTTTGTCGATTCCATTTGAGTCGAGTGCATAACCGAATTGAGAGCGCAGTTGCGAATAATCAATTGATTTGGCACCCAGGAGCCCGATTTCTTCGCAGGTGGTAAAAATGAGTTCAACGGTTCGGTGGGCGACATTGTGTTCCCTGAGAAGGGTAACGAGCTCAATAAGGGGTGCAATCCCGGATTTGTCATCTCCTCCCAGGATAGTATCTCCGCTGCTGGTGAATATATCTCCATTGCGGACTACCTGCACCCCCTGTCCGGGCTGGACCGTGTCCATATGACAGGCGAAAAAGACCGGTTCTGCCGGGCTGCTGCCTTCAAAACGAAAGATCAGGTTGCCGCAGGAGGCCCCTGTCGAAGCGGCTGAATCATCCTCATAGGAAGCGTCTGCCCCAAGCGTTGCAAAAACTGCTTTCAGATAGTCCGCGACTCCTTTTTCTTCGCGGGATGGGCTGCTGATTTCGCACAGTTCGGTGAAGGTTTTTGCAAGACGTTCTCTGTCTATCTTTATATCCATTCTTTTCAATCCTTTATGATCGGGTTTCGGGTATCAAGCAGAACGACAGCGTGGCAGCTGATCCCTTCTCCTCGTCCGGTGTAACCCATTTTTTCAGTTGTTGTGGCTTTTATATTGATGACATCTGGTCCCGTTTTGCAGCACAGGGCCAGTTTTTCCTTCATCTGCTGCATATACGGGGCGAGCTTCGGGGCCTGGCAGATGACCGTTATGTCGGCGTTGACGACACAAAGATTGTGCTGCTGGGCCTTTGCGATCACCTCGTCGAGGAGCAGCAGTGAGAGGATATCCTTGTAGTCATGATCGTTGTCGGGAAAATGACTGCCGATGTCGCCCTTGCCCAGCGCCCCGAGAATGGCATCGCAGAGAGCGTGGGTCAACACATCTGCGTCAGAGTGCCCGGCAAGGCCGAGAGGATGATCTATTTCGACGCCGCCGAGAACAAGCTTTCTTCCCGCCTCGAACCTGTGGGCGTCAAAACCGTGGCCGATACGTATGGTTGTCTGTGCCCTGTGCATTATTTTTTCCGCGAGCTCGAGGTCTTCGGGGGTGGTAATCTTGAAATTTAACGCTGTACCGGTTACCAGGCGAACACTGATACCGGCCCGCTCCAGCAGTGACGATTCGTCAGTGACATCAGACTTTTTCGAGGATTTATAGGCATTAAGCAAGTACTCTTTGCGAGCCCCCTGGGGAGTCTGGGCCTGCCAGAGAGAGCGCCGGTCAATGGTGTCTGCGACGACCCCATCAGCATTTCCCTGTTTAAGCGTGTCTTTGACCGGAATTGCACTGATTGCTGCCCCGGACCTTGCTGTTTCATGATAACAGCGGCTGATGAGTTCGGGGGAAACGAGTGGCCGGGCACCGTCGTGAACCAGGACAATATCGATATCTGCATCAACCAGCTCCAGTCCGGCCAGAACAGAATCCTGTCTCCGCGGGCCGCCTGCAATAACAACGATTTTTTTTCCCGTGCCACGGTAGCCGCTCAGCAGCAACTCGGTCTCTGTCTGCCTCCCCTCCGGCACGACAACAATAATCTGGGAAATATCCCTGCAGCCCATGAATGCAGAAACGGTATGAACCAGGACCGGCTTGCCTGCCAGGATCAGGAACTGCTTGGGGATTGCCGAATTCATTCGGGAGCCGCTTCCGGCGGCCGCAATTATTGCTGCAGCAGGGCTGGCCATCTAAGCGCTCGTATATCTGTGGTCATGACCCATGTGTGTCTGGACGAGTTAAGGCAATTGTGATCAGCAGGAAAAAAATGGAGCGGGCTGTAAGCCGAATTCTGTACCGATTAAGGCCATGATCATTTAACTGGGATGCCGGTCGCCCGACACCTCTTGCAACCTACCCGGAGATTTCGGACGGGCCGCCCTCAAACATCTCCCTATTTGGTCTTGCTCCGGATGGGGTTTGCCCTGCCTCTCATGTCACCATGAGAGCGGTGAGCTCTTACCTCGCCGTTTCACCCTTACCCGATAGACTCGGGCGGTTTATTTTCTGCGGCACTTTCCGCCGGTCGCCCGGCGTTCGCGTTACGAACCATCCTGCCCTGTGGAGTTCGGACTTTCCTCCCCGGCAAAAAATCTGCCGGAGCGATCATGCACCCGCTCCGGCAGATAATGTAGTGATTAAATCAAAAAGATGAAAGGGCAAAGTCTGTTTAATTGTCGAGTTCCTGGTGATAGAGCATGCGCTGGCAGGACGGGCAGTCCAGCAGCTTGTCGCCTCTGAGCAATACATTGTATTGCTGGGGCGGCAGGTTCATGAAACAGCCCTGGCATACCCCTCCAAGCACGTTGACGATTGCCAGGCCGTTTCTCCGGTCCCTGAGCAGATCATATTTGCTGATCATTGCGCTGTCCAGGCTCTGGGCCTGTTTGTCGCGCTTGTTCTGCTTGGTTTTTTTGCCTTTGTTGATTTTCTCGATGGCGCCCCTGACCGTTTCAGTTTCTTCGGCAAGCAGTTTTTTTTCGGTCTTTAAAACGTTTTTCTCTTCGTTCACCTCGGTGCTCAGTTTTTCAACCTGCTCCATGATGGCGACGATTTTTTCTTCGTTTTCCTTGACGTTCTTTTTTGCGTCTTCAATCTCTTTGAGAAGTGCTGTCTGCTCGCGGCTTGTCTGGACCTGCATCATTTTTGACTGGCGTTCTTTGACACGGGCAATCTTGTCAGTCATCTCATCTTCAAGCGTTCGTCTTTCCCGCTCGAGCGTCTCTATGCTTGAGTCGAGCTCATTGATACGAATCTCTCTGTCCGCCAGGGCCGATATGCGCCTGTCAAGTTCTTCCTGTTCCTTTTTTATCTCGTTGTCGATCTGATCTATCTCAAGGTCGATCTCCTGCAGAAAGACAAGTTGTTCTGTTTGTTCGTTCAAGACGATTCTCCTGTTTGATTTGATGGTTGCCTGTAACTATTTGTATCCACCAGCGAAAAAGGGTGGCTTTCAGTTGTTGATTCAGTGACTGCGATATTCCAGTGATGGGTATTCGCGTAGGTCTGTATTTTTTCAGTCAATAATTTCAGAGCAGGTTTTTCAGTGGCATAGTGGGTTCCGTCGATAACACAGAAATCTGCCTCTTCTGCCCAGCGGGCAATATTGTGTTTGATCTCTGCAGTTATAAACAGGTCAGCTCCGCGGTTCCGGGCAGCTTCGGCAAAAGCTGACCCGCTGCCGCCGCAGAGCGCAACAGACGATATGGTTTCAGGGAGCCTGCCGGCGATCTGGACGGAAGAAAGTTTCAATACATCGAGCAATGTATCAATGAAGGAAGCCCGGTCAAGCGGCCGGGGGTAATGACCCAGCCTTCCTGTTCCGGCGCCATCAATCGGCTGTAGAGTATCGGCAATCAGCGCGGTGGTATTTTCGAGCCCCAGTAGATTCGCCAGTACATCACTGACGCCGGGGGCAATGGTGTCAAAATTGGTATGACAGGCAAGGACGTTCATCTGTTTCTGCAGGGCTTTTTCAAGAAAGCGGCCTGACGGCTCAGCGGTATCAATGGCCGGAAGCGGTTTGAATATGGCAGGATGGTGAGTAATCACGGTATCCGCTCCGACTGCTGCGGCTTCATCAAGGAGTTTCAGGGTCGGGTCCAGACCGACGAGCATCGACTGTACCTCGCGGCTGCGGTTACCCACCAGCAGACCAACATTATCCCACGACTCTGCAATGGCAAATGGAGCGATTTCGTCAAGGCATTTGATGATATCTTTGATTGTAACAGCCATTAAAATAGTTGATATTTAAAAAAAACCATAAAAAAAAGGTACATCCCTTTCGGAGTGTACCTTTAGCCCTTCTTCGCCCAGGGTGTTGTAGTTTCACCCCAGCGTTTTGTATCTATAAAGAGGGAGCCTGTCTTCCTCCCCTGTATATGTCTTCCAGTTCCTGTTTTTTTCAAGATCCCGGCATTGAGATAGTTTAGTAATAGTGGTGGGCGCAGTAGGACTCGAACCTACGACCGACCGGTTATGAGCCGGTGGCTCTAGCCAACTGAGCTATGCGCCCTTCCGGCAGTTAAACTTGTAAATAAATCTCATCTTGGTAATTATGTCAATGAAAAAAAGATGAGTCTGGTAAAAAAGAGAATAGTGACGGGAGATGCCAAACATTGCGCCCAAACCGCGGACCGTTGCCGAATGCCTTGCTGTTGAGGCGAAAGAGCATTATAGTGGCAGCGGGTTGTCGTCCTGAATAATATAAACAGGCTTGAATACAGTGATTTATAGTAATCTGCTCATTTTTCTCTCAGCTATTTTCCTTTTCAGCATCACTTCAGCTCCTGCTGAACCGTCTGCGCCGCTGTTGGAATCGCTGCTGCTGACTGCCGGAATATTCGCGGCTTTCGCCTATCTGGCGCGGCGCATTTTCCGCGGCGCTGGAACAAGGAGTTCAGCTGGATATTTCAGGGCAGAAAAAAAGCTTTCCATCCTGGCGATCTTTCTCTATTCCGGGCTGCTCTTTTTTACTGATATAAAATATTACTTCACTGTTTTCAGTTTTGGGGACCGGCTGCCCGCTCTGGTGAACATTGCCGGTCTGGCCCTGTTTATAGCTTTTTTGTCAATCATGTGGAGCGCAGCGCGAAGGAGTTACTCCGTTGTCTTTGGCAGACATTATCAGCTCGGCAGTTTTCTGGCACTCAACATAAAGACAAATCTGCCGATTGTCCTGCCCTGGGTCGCCCTTTCACTGTTTTACGACCTGCTGGCGATCGCTCCATTTGGCGGTTTGAAAACATTTGTTTATTCTGCCTGGGGGGACCTGCTCTTCTTCGGCATTTTCCTGCTCTTTGTGATGATCTTCTTCCCACCCCTGGTGCGCCGTCTCTGGGGGTGTATGGAATTGCCCGAGGGTCGTTTGAAGGACCATCTCAGCGAATTCTGCCGTCAGCAGAATTTTGCGGTTGAACTCTACATCTGGCCCCTTTTCGAAGGAAAGGTTTTGACAGCAGGGGTCATGGGGCTCGTTCCGGGGCTTCGCTATATCCTGCTTACTCCGGCAATCATTGAGACCATGACGATAGCTGAACTGGAAGCTGTCATGGCGCATGAGATCGGCCACGTAAAGAAGAAGCACCTGTTGATGTATATCCTGCTGATCGGAGGATTCAGCCTTATCGCCGGATTGCTGGCAGAGCCGTTTTTTTATTATTCATTTTCTTTCGAGTGGGTCTTTAAACTGCTCACCGGTGAGAGCATTAACCCCGATACGGTGGTCGCCCTTGTGGTCGGAGTGCCGTTTCTCATTCTGCTGCTGTTCTATTTCAGGTTTGTTTTTGGGTATTTTATCCGCAACTTCGAGCGCCAGGCAGACCTTTATGTTTTCAAGGTACTGGGGAGTATCCGGGCCCTTGTATCAGCCTTTGATAAGATTGCCGAGACAAGCGGCCAGAGCAGAAACAAGCCGAACTGGCATCATTTCGGTATCGGTGAACGCATCGACACCCTTGAGATGTGTGAGAAAGACCCGTCATTAATTGACCGGCAGGATAAAAAAGTTCGCTGGAGCCTGCTGGTCTATCTGCTTGTACTTGTCTCTGTTGCAGGTTTCGTCAAGCAGGTGCCGACAGATGATATGGCACGAACCTATGAGCAGAAATACATCGAGCTTGACCTGCTGAGCCGGGTCCAGAATATAGAAGACAAGGCGCTCTGGTTTCAACTGGTCGGGGATTTGATGATCAACAGGCAGATGGAAAAAAGAGCGCTGGTTGCCTATAACAAAGCACTGGAAATTGACCCTGACAACCCCGTGGTGCTGAACAATCTTGCCTGGCTCCTGCTGACAAGCAAAGATCCAACATTGCGAGATCACCTGAGGGCGATGATTCTGGCCCAGAGAGCTGTTCTGAAAAGCCCCGAACCGCATGTGCTCGATACGCTCGCCACTGCCTACTGGGCAAATGGTCTTGTGGACGAGGCCATCAGTACCGAGCAGGAAGCCCTGGATAAAGCAACATCGGATAGGACGTTTTACCAGAGCCAGATTGAAAAGTTCAGAACGGAGAAATATGAGCCGCAATCATCCATGTAATTTCAGCCTGAAAATCGGATAATCGTCATGCCGTTACTGGGAGCACACGAATCGGTCGCCAAGGGACTGCACTGCGCCTTTGATAGAATCAGCCGGGTTGGCGGGGAATCCCTGCAAATTTTTACCCGTAACCAGCGGCAATGGAGTCCAAATCCATTGTCCGAAGATGAAATAGCGCACTATATTGACAGCTGGCAGCAGCATGGCCGGATGATAGTCGCTTCCCATGCCTCATATCTGGTCAACCTCGCCAGCGGAAAGCCCGAGCTGCGGGCAAAGTCGATTGCTGCGTTCGCCGAGGAGCTCAAACGCTGCCACCAGCTGTCAATACCCTATGTGGTACTGCATCCAGGCTCCCATACCGGTGATGGTCCAGAGCGTGGGCTTGAGCGTTTTGTCGGGGCCCTTGACGAAAGCATCGACCAGGCCGGCTCGGATACGATGGTTCTGGTTGAAACGACCGCGGGACAGGGTACCGGTCTGGGGCGACGTTTCAGTGAACTGGGATTTATCAGGAACAGGTCCCGTTTTCCCGATAAAATTGGCGTCTGCCTTGATACCTGTCATATTTTTGCTGCCGGCTACGATATCCGCACGGCGGCAGATTACCAGAAAACGATGCAGGAGTTTGACCACGAAATCGGTTTTGAGCACCTGCACTTTTTCCATCTCAACGATTCCAAAAAAGATCTTGGCAGCCGGGTTGACCGCCATGAGCATATCGGCCAGGGCTGTATCGGCCTGGATGGATTTGCCCATCTGCTCAACGACCCCTGCTTTGAAAATCACCCGATGACCCTGGAAACACCCAAAGGTGAAGACCTGCAGGAAGATATCGATAACCTGAAAATCCTGCGCGGCCTGATTTTGCCGGAAAACGAAAGAATCTTGCGAAAATGAAGAGAAAAGTGGACAATAGAGTAGTTTGACAATCGACAGCAGCAAAGGAGAATCGATGAAGCTACTTTACAGCGACGCTCTGCTTGTTCTCTTGAAACGGCAGGGTGTTTTATCTGAAAAACAGATTAAATTCATAAATCTTGAAAAGGGTAAGCAGCGCCAGAAATTACTCAAGCAGCATGGCAGTGATGATCCTCTTGACAAGAATTTCCCCGACCTGATTGATGTAATTGTTTCCTTCAATCTCCAGATACGCGGTGGTGACCAGCCGGTCGATGAAGAGACCATCATGCGGGCAGTCGGCCAGGAGACCAGGCTGCCGTTTAAAAAACTGGACCCGCTCGAGCTGGACATGGATATCGTTACCAAGACGATTCCGAAAAACTTTGCTATCCGGCAGCTTGTTCTGCCGTTTAACATTGTCGACGGGGTGCTCGAAATAGCGGTATACCATCCGGACTGCCAGCCCGTCCTGTCTGACATCGAGCAGGCCAATCAAGTCAAGACGAAAGCCTATGTGGCAACAAAAACTGATATCAAAAGGATTCTGGGAGAGTTTTTCGGCTTTCAGAGCTCAATCAGCGCCGCAGAGGACCAGATAGGATCCCTGACGGGAAGCTCCTCGGTCGATATCGGCAACCTGGAACGATATGTAAAGATCACCACCAAAGGCATAACCTCATCCGATCAGCATATCAAAAATGCGGTAAATCATATTTTTCATTACGCGCTTGACCAGCGGGCAAGTGATATTCATATCGAGCCGAAACGGGAGATCTGTCTGATCAGGTTCCGGATCGATGGAACGCTGCACACGATCTATAAATTGCCCAAAGCCGTTCATTCGGCCATTGTTTCCAGAATTAAATTCCTCTCCCGCCTCGATATTGCAGAAAAAAGACGACCGCAGGACGGCAGGATCAAGGTGGGTGTTTCAGGAGAAAAAGATATTGAAATCCGGGTGTCGACCGTACCGGTATCCTTTGGCGAGAAAGCGGTTCTCAGGCTGCTTGATCCCGACGTTATTTTTCAATCCATCAAACATCTCGGATTTTCAAAACGTGACTACGGTGTTTTTGATTCTTTCATGCATGCACCCCACGGTATTGTACTGGTAACGGGGCCGACAGGAAGCGGTAAATCCACCACCCTCTATTCCGCCCTGAAAGAAATAGCAACCCCGGAAATGAACCTGGTTACCGTGGAAGACCCGGTAGAGATGGTCTATGAAGAGTTCAACCAGATTGCCGTACAACCGCTTATTAACGTGACCTTTTCCACTATTCTGAGAAACATCCTGCGCCAGGACCCGGACGTGATCATGATCGGCGAGATACGAGATTACGATACCGCCGCCCATGCTGTTCAAGCGGCCATGACAGGCCACCTGGTCTTCTCCACGCTTCATACCAACGATGCCGTTTCCTCTATCGCAAGACTCATGGATCTGGGCCTGCAGTCATTTCTGATCAGCTCGACACTTCTCGGGGCGATGGCTCAGCGGTTGGTAAAAAAAATATGCATACACTGTGCAGAAGAATTTGAAATCGAAGCGGAAAAGCTCTACAAGATGGGCTTTCCGGTTACCGGAAATGAGCCGCTGACCCTGCAGAGAGGAACCGGCTGTCGGGAATGCCGGGGAACCGGCTATAAAGGGCGTTGCGGGATCTTCGAGATTTTCCCTCTCTCCCAGCAGGTGAAGGCGATGATCGCCGACGGAAAGACCGGGGAAGAAATGCGCCAGGTTGCAATCAGGGAAGGAATGACTACCTTACGCGAGGACGCCTGGAATAAAGTTCAAGCCGGCGTTACAACCTATGAGGAAGCCCTGAGGGTGACTTCAGAGCACTAGAGGAAACGGTTACGTCAATGGCTGGAAAGATTGTCTGCCAGAACAAAAAGGCATATCATGAATACCACATCGATCAGAAGATCGAGGCAGGCATGGTACTCAATGGCCCGGAAGTCAAGTCGCTCCGGGCAGGAAAGGCAAACCTGAAGGATGGTTATGTCAGGATCGACGAGCGGGGAGAAGCAATCCTGCACAACGTTCATATATCGTCCTACAGCTTTGCAACCCATAACCCGAATGAACCGATCCGGATGCGCAAACTCCTGCTTCACAGACGTGAAATAAGGAAACTCATCGGGAAATTAAAGGAGAAAGGCCTTGCCCTGATACCACTGAAGATATACTTTAGCAGTAAGGGCAAGGCAAAAGTAGAACTCGGTCTTGCCAGGGGCAAGAGGCAATATGACAAGCGGGCGGCACTGAAAGAAAAACAGTCCAACCGCGAGGTGCAGCGCGCCATGCGCCGCAACCAGAACGACTGATCTTTACAATATGGGGGCGAAACGGCTTCGACGGGGATGTGTAAGCTCATTGTTGCATGCCGAGCATTCTATTTGCTCGTAAATCCAATAGAACTTAAATATAATCGCAGACGATTATAACTACGCAGTAGCAGCTTAATAACTGTCATACTGCCGTTCCACCGGTCTTCGCCCGTAAGGCCGGATTTGGGGCGTCGACTCAACGGGCTGGCCTGACAGTGGTGTCTGTACACTAGAAGGTGAGATTTTCGCAGAATAGCATCAGGTCCGCTCTGTTCCCGCGGCATACCGGATGCGAAACTTCAAGCCGGGAACTAAGCATGTAGATACGAGAGGGGAGCATTTGCGGACGCGGGTTCGACTCCCGCCGCCTCCACCATTTTAAGATCCAGTAATATCCATTCAAGACCAAAACCCTGAGAGCTGACAAGGCTTTCGGGGTTTTTCTTTTCCAGTGACGTTCGTTAAAATCCACTGACATCCTGCACTTTTTGACGGTGTTTCTGGCGGTATATTTAAATACCGTCACAGGAAATAAACATTGATGAGAAGGGGTGGAAAATTCCTGCTGTGAAAATGAAAATGCGTAGTGCACATATAGTGACTTTATCAAAACAAGCGATTGTCGTACTTGAGGAGATACTCCCATTGACTGGCGATGGAAAGTATGTGTTTCCAAGTCTGAGAACTGGCAGGCGGCCTATGAGTGAGAATACTGTTCTCGCAGCTCTAAGGAGAATGGGTTATGCCAAGGAGGAGATGACGGGACACGGCTTTCGTGGCATGGCTTCTACCGTCTTGCATGAGAAAGGCTGGTCGATAGATGTGATAGAGCGTCAGCTGGCCCATGCCGAAAGTAATAGTGTGAAGGCAGCGTATAACCATGCCCAGCATTTACCGGAACGCAGGAAGATGATGCAGTGGTGGGCTGATTATTTGGATGATCTGAGGAGGTTAGAATCGAATTAATTTAACAATAATTACGTTAACAGGAACCCCGCGTAAATCCAGAACTTTCAATATTAAATTGATCTTACCATGGGTAAGATCCGTGACGACCTTTTAAAATTTATCAATTTTGATTTTATACACTCAATGTTCTTCTTCATTGAATAAGGTGTAACGGACAGGTAGAGACATTGATAAATTTTACAGGATAATCAACTAGCACCAGCACATAAATCAAAGCTTTTTTAGCTCTGCAAAATTTGGTGCCCCACTGGATCGCCAGAGTTCACGATGCAATGCCCTAATGACGTGTAATTTAGTCGACCCCTCTCGATGTATAATTCCAATCCTTCTCTCTAGAGGTGGATCACCGAATGATACTGCCCGAACGTTGGGCGGGAAAGTTTTATCGGCAGCTTGTTCAGGTATAATCGCGACACCAAGACCATGGGACACCAGGCGCTCGATAGCTGCGAATGTATCGATTTGCATTTCTTCGGTAACCTGAATATTGCGGCGACGGATTTCATCATCAATCAAGTGAGCCACTGGTACATCTCTCTTAAATCTAAGGTATGGGTAATTTTCCAACAATTCCTTATCAGTTGAGCCTTTTGCTCCCTCCGGTGCAATTACTTTTAATGGCTCAACGGTAAAAGGCAGCCAGTGTATTATCTCAGTCAACGGCCTTTCTCCGGGAATTACTGCTGCATCTAGACGACCAGCTGTGACCATTGACACTAAATCAGACGAGCCCTCCGTTTTGACGTGGACCCGCAATGCCGGATAGCGCTCGCGTAGAATCGACAGAGCTTTTGGTAAAGCGCCGGTGATGCTGCTCCTTATGGCCCCCAAGACCAAGTTTCCTGTAAGATGGTCGCCAGCTACGCTGCTCGTGATACGTTCATACTCCCGGACTATCCGTCGTGCACCTTCTAGAAGTGTGATTCCGCGCACGGTCAAAGCAGGTGGCCGCACCGTACGATCAAATAACTTGACATTAAGACGATCCTCTATTGTACGGACTTGTTGGCTTACGGCAGATTGCGATAGCCCAATAGCATTTCCCGCTTCCCCGAACGTTCCATGATCAGCAATTGCGATTAGTGTTTTTAAATGTCTAATGTCCAAAATTTAACCCATTTATATTAGATAATCTAATTTTGTATATTATGTTTATTCGTTTTACTTATGTCAATGTAGGTGATATTTTGCTTCTAGCTCTGCTAGCTGTTAGGTAGGCATATAATTAACCTGGAAGAGTCAATTGAAGTAAATGTATCTTCCTATCTATAGCAGAAACATTAACGATTAGGATTAGCCATGGCGTTTAAAGAAAACACCCTGAAAAAGAAGCTGGACGATGGACATATTGCAACAGGAAGTGCAATTTTTTCATGGAGCCCGAATATGATGGAGGTGGCCGGTTATTCCGGCCTTGATTTCATCCGTATCGATACTGAGCATTCCTGGAGACGTGATTCTGAAATAGAAAACCTTATTAGAGCTGCCTATCTAACTGGAGTTGTACCGATTATCCGAATTGATGGCAATGATGAATACCTACCGCGCAAAGCTTACGAAATCGGTGCCGGAGGGATAATTGCGACTGAAATCGATACAGTCCAAGCCGCCAAATCTTTGGTCACTAGCGCAAAATTTCCACCCAAAGGCACTCGAGGCTACAGTGGAAATTGTTGGTCTGGCGGTTGGGGCATGAAGGCAGGTGCTGAATGGATTGAGTGGAGTAATCGTGAGCTTTTGGTTGGTATCATGGTTGAGAGTCTCGAGGCTATCGACCGGATTGACGACATTATGGCCGTCGATGGTGTCGATTTTGCACTTTTTGGCCCTGCCGATTATTCGATGGCTCTTGGAATCGGTAAACCCTCAAAAAACGATGAACGTGTTCAAGACGCTCTTCGTCGCACAATTTCAGCAGCAAGAACCGCAGGTAAACATGTGATGTATAACCCCGGCATCAACGAGGAGGAAATACGCAAAGCAGTAGATATTGGCATTACGATGATCGAAATCGGCAATGATCTTGGAATTGCACGTTCAGTATGGATTAAGGCAGCAGAGGCACTCGCCAAAAAATGAGGCGAAAAAATAGCGGAAACGCGGAAAATTTAAACACCGGAGGTACACAATGATTTATCGTTCACTTTATCGGAACCTGCCAGTTGCATTATGCTTTACGGTGTTTGCTGCATTCACATTGGGGGCCTTCGCTTTGGCCATTGCAGCAGATTATCCTGAAAGAGACATCACTGTTTCAGTTCATACCTCACCAGGTGGCGGCACGGATACCATGGCCCGGGTTGTCTGGAAACACGCTGAGCGCCTATCCGGCACCCATTTTGTCATTGAGAATAATCCTGGGGCAGGCGGGCAGATTGGTTTCACAAAGTTAGCATTGGCCAAGCCTGATGGATATTTTGTTGGGGCAATAACGACCCTCAGCATCACAACACATGAACTGACCCGCAAAGGTGTTATCTATTCACTGAAAAAGAGTTTCCGGCCTATTGCCCGAATCGTACTTGACCCTTCAGTGGTTGTTGTGCGAGCCGACAGCCCGTTCAAGACCCTTGCTGATTTGATCGAAGCGGCCAAAAATGATCCAGGAAATCTCACCTGGGGAGGCACATTCCTTTATGGTGCCCATCATGTTCATTACATCATGTTCGAACGTGCTACAGGTGCCAAAATGCAATATGTCCCGTTTGACGGTGGAGCGGATTCACGTGCAGCATTGCTCGGAGGACACATCGACGTTGGTTCCGGCGGTATTTCTGAATACGCCCAAGGTGTCAAGGAAGGTAAACTGCGTATCCTGGTTGTCGGCGGAGGAGAAAGATACCCTGCACTTCCTGATGTCCCGATCTACAAAGAATTGGGTTTTGATATCCAGATCGGTTCAAACCGGGGTTTTGCTGTACCGGCTGGAACACCGGAAGACCGTGCCCAATGGCTCGATGATCTACTCGGTAAAGTGGTCAAAGATCCTGAGTTCCTGGAGGATGCCAAAAAGGTCGGAGTCGCGGATACGATTTCGTATCTGCCGGGTAAAGAATTCCAGGCGTATCTCTTTCAACTTCAGGACCTGATGCGGGAAATACTCCCGAAGGAAAAGCTTGTGCAATAAATATCCAGCACGAATTAATTTTATTGATACTAAGCGTGCCATTGTGCCAAGGGACTCTTGAAACCGCAACAGGGGAAACTGAAACTATGTCTGATAATCCTCTATTCTCAAATATCATCGTCTGCCTTCTGTTACTATTAAGTGCGTTGATTTTTCTATGGACGAGAGACATGACGCCGGGTGCGGAATTATTTCCCCGTATCATGGCCGGTGGCCTTGCGCTTTTCGGAATCGTCCAACTCATCCTCTCTACCAGGGGGATGAGTTCGGTCGAAAAAGTGTCTATCGATGACACCGCAAAAGCTCTGGCTCGAAAGAGTGCCATTTATATGGGGGCATTCTTTCTAATCGTATTGGGCTTTTTAATCGCTTTTTCGTTGATTGGTTTCGAAATTTCGGCAGTAGTCTTCATGTTGGTTGCAATGATGTTATTGGGTGGCAAATCATCGCTCCGCAAATGGCCTGTAGCCATACTTGTACCCGCACTGCTCTTCCTGATTTTTCGTGTCGGTCTTGCTGTACGACTACCAAGCATCATATTTTAATTTAGCTGAATCCTTGTAACCAACCTGCAAAAAGGGGTGATACATGGAACTTTTTGACGCCGTCACGAATCTTCTTCGCCCATTGACATTTCTCGCCATGTCGGCAGGAGTTGCTTGGGGGATCATCTGTGGCGCTCTGCCGGGATTAGGGGCAACCATAGGAATTGCACTTCTTATTCCGTTCACCTTTGGAATGAATCCGACGATTGCGCTGCCAATGCTGGCTGGTGTTTACGCCGGAGCTATCTATGGCGGAGGGATTACGGCAGTACTTCTTGGTGTGCCGGGAACGTCCGCAGATGCAGCGACTGTTTACGACGGTCATCCACTTGCCCAAAAAGGTTTGGCAAACAAAGGCTTGACAGCATCAGTAACGGCATCTGCTTTCGGTGGCATGTTCAGTGCGCTGGTCCTACTATTTTTAGCACCTCCACTTGCACGAGCCTCGCTGGCTTTCGGACCGCCCGAGTATTTCCTGATCGCCATTTTCGGTTTGACGATCATTGCGGTCCTCTCAACGACATCAATTATCATGGGTATCATGGCTGGTTTCCTTGGACTTCTCCTTGGAACCGTCGGCATAGATCCAATTACTGGGGATATGCGCTTCACCTTCGGTACGACCTATCTCTATGATGGCTTCCCTCTCATTCCTCTTATACTAGGGTTGTTCGCCTTCCCACGTTGTATGATCATGATCGAAGACCTGATCCGCAAGGGGAGCGCTCAAATCAGTATCGAAACTGAAGACGGTGGCGGCCCTCCTCTGACTTGGAGAGAGATATGGGAAATGAAGCGAACCTACCTGCGCTCCGCTTTCCTTGGCACCTTGATCGGAATAATTCCCGGTGCCGGGGCCAACATTGCATGTTTTGTCGGCTACGCGGCAGCCAAGCAAGCTTCTAAAACCCCGGAGCAATTCGGAACTGGTATTGCGGAAGGTGTTGCGGCTTCTGAGGCTGCTAACAATGGGGTTTGTAACGGCTCCCTGGTACCGTTACTCACACTCTCTATTCCAGGCAGCCCAACAGCCGCTGTAATTCTCGGCGCTTTAATGATACACGGCATGGTGCCCGGCGCTGATCTTTTCACCAAACACGCGGAGGTCACTTACACCTTCATCGCCAGCGCATTTTTCTGCAATATCATCATGCTATTTATGGGATGGTACGGAAGCCGGTGGTTTTGCAAGCTCGTCCAGATTCCAACCTACATCATGGCGCCGGCCATGTTACTCGTCAGTCTCGTTGGTGCTTTTACGATCCGTCAGTACACGTTCGATATTGGCGTTACCATAGGGATTGGCACGGCTGCCTACTTCCTTACACGTGTAGGGTTCCCCATGCCCTCGATCCTACTCGGAGCAATACTTGGGCCTATGGCAGAAGCGGGTTTCCGCCGGGCCATGCTTATCGGACATAACGATCTGACAATTTTTCTGACCCGCCCACTGTCGCTTGCTCTGGTGATTCTCACCTTAGCCTCAGTTGTAATCGGGTGGCGTATGCAAAAGAAAACGCGGGCTCTGGAAGCCGAACTCAAGGCCAAATCATAATTCGATAGAGAAGAAGGAGTGCAACATGCGCAAAATCATACGAGCCTCCCATAGCGAGTTATTGAAACTAACAGCAAGTGCGTTGGAGGCCGTTGGTGTACCGCATGAAGATGCAGATCTCGCTGCAGAGATTCTCGTCACCGCTGACCTCATAGGGATCGATACCCATGGCACCAGGCGTTTAGCACCATATGTTGCCCGATTACGCGATGGCGTTTTCAATGCCCGACCGACATTGAAAATGTCTCAGCAAGCTGCAACATCAATCATTATTGATGGAAATAATGGCCTTGGTCCGGTGATTGGTACACGTGCCTTAGATATTGCTTTGGAAACGGCAGCTAAGTACGGGACCGCTTTTGTTGCTTGCAGGAACAGCCAGCACTTCGGCGCACTAGCCCCTTACGCCATGAGAGCATGTAAGTCGAGCATGGTCTGTTTCCTTGGTACCAATGCCTTTCCGACCATGGCACCATGGGGAGGCAAGGAAGTTAAGATCGGTAACAATCCAATCGGGCTCGGTGCACCCCGCCGAGATGCACCGCCTTTCATTCTTGACATAGCCATGAGCGTTGCCGCCCGTGGGAAAATGCGTAAAGCTGCCCAAAAAGGAGAAAGAATTCCAGTAGGATGGGCACTTGATAAGGGTGGCAATCCGACAACCGATCCTAATGAAGGCCTAAATGGCTACGTCCTGCCGATTGGTGGTCACAAGGGCTACGGTATTGCCCTCGCCGTCGACATTTTGGCTGGTGTACTTAGTGGCGGAGCCGTTGCAACCGAGGTCCAATCACTTTTCAAACAGAAGGAGCGTCCTCAACAGGTTTGCCATTTTTTCATCGTCATCGACCCGGCGCAAACCATCGGCACAGAAGCTTTTTTGGATCGAATCGAAACACTGTGTTTGATCATGAAAGAAACAGAGCCAATAGCTGCCGGCGAATCAGTTCTCGTACCAGGAGAGATTGAGGCTCGTAAAGCCGGCGAGCACTTGCGTCACGGTATACCTATGGATGAAGAATTTTATGAATCACTGCGCAGTCTCGCGCGAGGTGAAGCACCCGACTTTGTAGCTAACGCATAAGAGCAATACCCCAGTAGATGCTCTTGCTCTCAGAGAAACCAGAATGAGGAAGATACTATGACAAAAAAGGTTATCGGAAAACCGGGCTTTTGCATCGTTCCGGAAATTGAACGTCCACCTCGACATCTTATCGAGGAGCTAGGGGTAATTCCCGTTGCCGTGATCGGTGATGGTATGGGGCGCCGCAGTGTTATGGATTCCGGCATCAAACCGCTGGATCGATCTTTTCATATGTGCGGCACGGCAATTACAGTCGAAGTGCATGCGGGTGACAACCTGATGGTACATGCGGCTGTCAAAATTGCCCAGGAAGGAGATGTCATCGTTGTTAACGCTCGAGGTAACATGGAGAACGGTATTTACGGGGATATCCTCAACACGGTTGCTCAGCGTAAGAAACTCGCGGGTTTCGTAGTCGACGGAGCTGTTCGTGATTGTGTCGAGATAGTGAAATCGGGTTTTCCAGTATTCAGCCGTGCAGTGGCACCATTGGGTGGTGGTAAGGAAGGACCTGGACAGGTAAATATGCCGATCATCTGTGCTGGTGTTGTGATCAATCCGGGAGATGTGATCGTTGGTGATGGCGACGGGGTAGCTGTGATTCCTGCCGACATGCTTCAAGCAGTTCTCGATGCAGCAAAAAACAAACTAGCTGCTGAAGAGATACGCATTGAAGCGATTAAGAACGGGACGATGGACGAAATCTATCCGTCCTGGTTAATTCCGACGCTCTGTGCAAAAGGGTTACTGGGCGAAGAAGAGACAATATAATGAAACGGAAAATATTAATATCCGGGCCAGTCATTGCAGACGAAGCAATGCAGCTTTTAGAGGCACGAAACATTGAAGCGATTATGATTCCGCCCTACACGGAGAGTAATGTAATAGCGGATCTTGCTAAAAAGGAACAAATCGATGCCATCCTTGTGAGAATGGGTGATATCAATGAAACAGTGATCAGAGCATCAGATAAGCTACGCGTCATTGCCAAGCACGGGGTTGGTGTCAATAATATTGACGTCCTTGCGGCAACTAAGCACAACATTCCGGTGATGATAACGCGGGCTGCCAACGCGCGCTCAGTTTCTGAGCATACGCTTACGATGATATTTGCTCTGATGAAAAGTCTGCCACGCCTCGACGCCGGACTACGTGAAGGAAAGTGGGAGAAGACTACGTTTAAAGGAATTGAAGTATCCGAGAAAATACTCGGTATTATCGGTTTTGGCAGCATCGGTAGGGACTTGGCAACACTGGTTGAACCTTTGAATATGCGTATCCTTATTTTCGACCCGCTGTTGGCCGAAGATGATATACCAGCAGGTGTGGTGCGTATGGATGATCTCGATATGCTGCTGCGTGAAGCGGACGTGGTTAGCCTGCATTGCCCATTAACAGAGTTGACACGTGACATGATCGGTATTGATCAGTTTAAAATGATGAAACCTAGCGCATTTTTGATTAATGCGGCCCGCGGGGAACTTATCGACGAAGCGGCGTTGGTCAAAGCATTGCGCGATGGTGTGATCGCCGGTGCCGGTCTGGACAGTTTTGCCAAGGAACCGCCCGAGACTGACAACCCTCTGTGGGCATTGCCTAACGTACTGGTAACACCGCATGTTGCTGCCGTGACAACTGAAGCATTCCGACGTATGGGCATGCAGGCAGCAAAGAATATTTTATCGATTCTTGACAATGAGAATGTAGATCGATCCTGCATTCTAAATGCGGAGGTTTTGTAAGGCTTAAGAAATAGTCGAATTTTGAATCTTGCAGGAAGGGTAAGAGGCTAAAATATAAGGATAAAAAATGATTTGTCTCGTACGCTCTGGAATTTCACATCCAATAAAAAGGTTTAGATATCGGATCTTGCCCCTTAGTACAAATGGATAGCAAATTTTGTTAAATTCCTGATGACTACAACTTTTAAGGTCTACTATTTGAGGACAGATGGGACTCTGGACTCAAAATGAAAAGTTTTCCCTCGTCTACAGGTTCCACCAGAAACGTCCACGGCATCTTCTGGATGCTTCTTGCAGGATTGTTCTTCTCCTTCATGGTTGCTATGATAAAGTTACTTGGGAGCAGAATACCAAGTTTTGAGATTGTGTTCTTCAGGTCTATCGTCCAATTAACTTTACTAACTGTTGTTTTCTGGCGTATTGGCTTCTCATCATTGAAGACAAGTCGTCTCTTCTTACAGGCACTGCGTGCACTTATTGCAGTATTGTTGATAAACTGCAACTTCTACGCATTTACTAAATTGCCGATTGCTGATGTTACCGCAATCGGTTTTTCTCGAAACCTGTTCTTGGCACTTCTTGCGGTTCCATTTTTGGCTGAGAAGATCAGTACCCACAGAATTTTGGCTACGATTATTGGGTTTATCGGAATAATCATTATCATACGACCGGGTCAAACCGCATTCCAAGGAGCTGCATTGATTGCTCTCGTTGGAGCTGGTTTGGGAGCAACGATGATGATTATGATTCGCAAATTGACAGTCACTGATTCCAATGTTGTTATAATGGCCTTCTCGTCTTTGGCCATTGCTCTTGTTACATCAATCCCAACTTTTCTATTATGGATTACGCCAAACAGTAATGAGCTTATCCTGTTGATACTTGTGTCGTTTATTGGCGTATCTGGTCAATGGTGCCTGTTTCAGGCCTTTCGCGTCGGCGAAGTAACCGCGGTTGCTCCTGCTGGTTATATGCGCCTGATTTTTGCTATAATTCTCGGTTATTACTTTTTTGCTGAAATTCCAGATACCATGTCGATCGTGGGGACCATAATCATCGTCGGTAGTAACCTTTACCTCGTTTACCTGGAAGGGCGCGTAGATAATAACAAAACCGGAAAAGCTGGAAGAGTACCCGGCGATATCACATGATTTGATTTTTGTTTTGTCCCCTCCTTCAGGCTCAAATGCAAATCAAAAAAAATATTGCAGAGAAAAATGGAGCTGCCTTTTTTTCACTACATTTTTCTAGAAAATCAAGAAGGACAATCTCAATTTACAAATCCTTTTCACTAATCTTTGCATAACGTTGATGTTGATGATCGGCCCAGAGTTTCTATACCAGCCTGAAAGCTCACGCTATTATTCATGTTAGTGTAACATCCTTTCTATAAATTCGACATAAGACTTGGCAAGAGCAGGCCATCGTTTTCTCCTTTCGTTTTCATTTTTCGCGGAAACAAACCAGAAAGGAGAAAACGATGACCTGCAAGACAGAATGTACTCAATTTGACCTGGCAATGGAACTTTTGATTGATAAGGGCTTTGACGGCATAGCTGAAACTTTTGGCCTGCTGATGAATAGTGCGATGCAGATCGAAAGATCCAGGCACCTCAAGGCCGGCTTATACGAGAGGAAAGACGGTCGTCTTGGTTATGCCAACGGCTACAAGCCCAAGACCATAAAAAGCCGCTTTGGCGAGGTCAACCTTGCCATCCCGCAAACCAGGGATACTGATTTTTATCCAAAGAGCCTGGAACGTGGTCTGCGGTCTGAACAAGCGCTGAAGCTTGCCCTTGCAGAAATGTACGTGCAGGGAGTATCTACCCGGAAAGTTGCCAGGATAACCGAAGAGCTCTGCGGTTTCGGAATATCTTCTGCTGAGGTCAGCAGGGCAAGCAAGAATCTTGATGAACACCTGCAGGCATTTGTGGCAACGTCCCCTTGGCTCATTCCCGTATGTCTACCTTGATGCTCACTATGAAAAGGTCTGCCATGGAGGTGTTGTTATTTCGTCTGCGGTGCTCCTTGCTATAGGCGTCAGCGCCGCAGGTCAGTGTGCGGTTCTGGGTAAGTCTGTTGCTTTATCGACGTTTAGAAAAAAGATATATTCCATTATTAAGCACCTTCAAGAAGATCTTGATGCATGGCTCTTTCGCTACAATAACGAGAGAACTCACCAGGGAGAGATGTGTTGTGGTTGAACACCTCTGGAAACACTTGAGGACGGGAAGAATTTATGGCAGGATAAAAGCTTAAATTGAATCTGACCTGACAGACACCTTGCCAAAACAGGTAACTTTCAGATCAAGTCTGAACGACTATACATAAAGACTACCGATCGACTTCATTGTGAAGGTTGCTATCTTGTATACGTAACAACCCTGATTTTCATGTTGTTTTAGCTAGTTGTGTTGTCTTGTTATTCCTCCTTTCTGACTTTTAAGTCAATATTTTCTATTGTTTGTGACGGCTCAACATCTCGAGTGTTTCTTGAATTAAGTTTGGCGGGGCCGCATTAAGAGCAACTTGAAGCTCTGCCAAACACTGGCATGTATATATTGCTTCAGCGATAACCGTCTGATGTAAATACCTTTGCTCATTGGACCAGCGTTCAAGAAACGTCTCTGTTGCTTCTATATCGCTTTCCAATTCTGACACTACTTGTGCAAGCCCCGCCTCTGTGTCACCATTCAAACGATTAAACAGCTCGCTTGCATCAACAATCATCGGGGTTTTACCATATTTTTTATATGCCTTTTGCAGTGCTTCCGAAAATTGGTAACCAGCCATTGCAGTACGGCGCATCTTTTTCTCGATCTTTCGGCTACTAAAGAAAACATAAAAAGGGTTCTCAATGGGTGACTGAGTGTGTGAAAGTCCAAATGAACGGATCGTGTCGATGGTAGTAGATATTTTTGTGATCGTTAAATCGCCGATATCCAATTGTTCATCTAGTGCATCAATTGAAGGAGATGACTCATCATCATTGACCACAAAAACAACTTTATTTTTATGGTTACTAGTGACAAGTCGCCGAGTTTCTTCGATGACAGCTGGCGAAGCAATTCTGGTGTCAAGAAGGATTAATGGAACGTCATTAGCAAAAGGGAAAACAACTTCACGCCAATTATGGGGACCCAGAATTCGTAAATTATCTATCTTAAATTTTTGATGCTCAAACCATGAGTTTTTCAATTTTCCCGCAGCTGAAGGATCAAGAAGAACGATCGGTCTATAGGGATGAATCCCCAGTTGGACCTTCATTAACAACATAATTGTTTGCCAGTTGGAACTGCCAAGCAATAAAATGCTTGGAGGCTCAGCTAGATCTAGAATTACGATTACAAAAGCAATCACGAGCAGTAGCGTGACTAGCCAGATAGGGCCAATGTCAAAATCAATCAACAATAAAATTGGACCCGCCACGGCGCAGCAAAACAGTGGAGCGAAAATTCGGTGCCGATTTCGAGTTCGCAAAGTCCAAAAAATCATTCGAACTGAAATCCTGACAGGTAAATGTCCATAAAGCCGAGTAGCAACGGACCAACTCTTTAGCGACCAATATAAATTGGTGCATAGATAAGCACAAAAAACGATCGTTATCGTAAAAAATATGACTTGCTTAATGGTCTGAGGTTCCAAATTCATCGGAGGGCACTGACCTGGCTTAATACGTATATCATTTCAATAAGTTAGGCAGTATAGAATCATTCAGTAATGCCATCAGATCCACCATCCTAAAAAACGCCTAAAACCGCGACGTCGCAAAGTATAGGCAATATTTTCCCTCTGTTCCGGTGATTTTTCCCAAACGTGCAGCAAGGCTTTTTTCAAAGTAGTACGGGAAACCTTACGCTCGAGGATGTAAGCTAATTCGCAAAGATATTTTGTTGATGCCTCGGATTTGTTTTCAGCTAGTAGGATGAGTGCGGGTTCGTGAATAGGTTCTACATCGTTATGAACACCTTCGATCAAATCGGCAATCGCTGCCATGCCGCGGACCGTATCTTTAATATCAAGGGCTGCCTTGATTGCGACAAGTCGGGCAGGGACGCCAAGGCTACAGATGTCTTGAAGTGTTTGATGCTGAGGTACGACTGATGTGGATGATTTCAACCGCTCAAGCAATGTTTCAAAATCGTCGTTGGACATGATTATTTTCATGGATTAACGTGAAATTAGTTAGCAAGTTTCAAAAATACTACCTACTATAAGCAAGCAAAGTCAACAGCTGATTTAAACGGAAATAGACGCTCCACGACGCTTCGCAGTTATTCCCCAACGGTTATGTAGAGCATAAACATTGCCAGTTCTGATATTCTTAATTCTAATAATTTTTCAGATATAGGTTGTTCCTGTTTCTTTTGATTTTCTTATCACTGTCTTCTTTTAACAAAAGAAGGGGCAACTATCCCGACCGATCTAAAAGGTCTTGAGACAATTTCGTATAATAGTGGCCGCGAGGGTACCAATAACTTGCGTAGCAATCTAAAGGAGCACCTGAATTTTCAATTCAAGTCTCAAATCCCAGTTATGCGTGACATGCTGCTGGCAACCAAACCGCTCCCATCCTATATTCTTGCCAGTCCACGTTACCCCGCGGAAAAAGGCCGGCTGCATGGGCAGGTTTTCGATCAGCGAACGTTCTATTAGGACTTATTTCAGCCTTTGGTTCCATGGTTGGAGAACGAAACGGGGTCGAGTTAATTTCCGCTCAGTTCTGTGACCCAGATATTATCAGGAGAGATATCAACTTGTATCTGATCGGATCACCAAAAGTTAATCCTGTTGTAAAAACTTTTCTGACGGAATTGCAGAGGGGGATGACCAAGCAGTGGATGATTGAACCTCGGCAAGACGAGCCGGCAGAGGGGGATGTCATTTATCGTCTCTACGAGGATACAATAAGTGATGAAACCTGGGTGCGGGGAGAAATCAAAGAAGTACCTTCGAACAATCAAAAAATGATGGGAATCATACATACAATAGATCCCGGAATTGTAATCCGCGACCCCCATCCACTGTATCCCAATCGAATCGTCCTAATCATGGCCGGGGCTCACAGTATCGGAACCGGTGCGGCAAGCCTTGCCGCAACAAGATCTACACTCATTCGAGAATTCCAGAAGGCACTACCTAACAGAGAAGATTTTGCAGATAAAAACAAAACTATCTGGGCTCTTGTGCAAGGCAAAGCGAACAGAACAGATTACCTGCTCGATGAAAGTGGAGTAAGTATCCTGAGAGCCGGGACCTATGAACCTCTCTAAGTAAGCAAGACCTTTAACCAGATATGGACCACTTTCATAATTCATTTTTTCAAATTCCCGACAAGAAGAGTAGCCTCAAGGACCCCAAGTTCAGACGCCTTCATCAGAGCGGAAAAACCCTGGGTTGCATCACCTTCCATCATGTAAGCCAGACCGCAGATATAATGTCCCTGTCCATATTCCGGATCAATTTTTAAACATTGCTGACCGCACTTCAACGCCTCAGCAACAACACTGCCCTTGTTCGGATCGTCTGTCATTTGTACACTCATTTTCAACAGATTTGTCCCCAGGTTGTACCACATAAGCTGATCGCCAGGCTTCTCCTGTACACCCTCCTTATAGCAATCAACCGCACCCTCCCATTGACCCAATTTCGCATGGCAGTAGCCCTTGATATCCCAAAGCCGTGCTGAGTTGCCACAGATTTTAAGTGCTCTCTCACAGGTCACCATAGCATTCTGGCATTCTTTCTTCACCGCTAAATTGTAAGCTTTTTCTTCCCATGCCAATAGAAAATCCGGATTTTTCTCTAACGCAGCATCACATGTCCCCACAGCTTCGTCATTTCTATCAAGATTACGAAGTGATACAGCCATAGACCAATACACAGTCGCCTCATCAGGTGCTAAACGCAAAGCGCTGAAGAATTGTTCGAGGGCTTTTTCATGCTCACCCATATTTGCATACGTTAACCCTGCAAGATGGACAGCCTCCCATCTCTGACTGTCTATTTGGCTCGCACGCTGGAAACAATCAAGTGCTCCTGGATGGTCTGCAGCAAAGCTCAACGCAAATCCTTTCATTATCCAGGCCCAAAAGAACAATGGATCTTGCCAAATTGCTTCTTCCAGCGTTTTTAAAGCTTCTGCTGTCCGGCCCTCTTTGATTAAAAGCACCCCAGCATGGAGGAGCAATTGACCATCCTCAGGAGCAACTGATTGCGCATGTTTCAGTACCCTTAATGCCTCATCGTTACAATTAAGAACCTCAAGGATTGTTGCCTTTTCTTTCAGGGCAACAAGCGTATCAGGTTCCAAATGCAACAACTGATTAATTGTTTCAAGCGCCTCTTGGTATTTACCTGTTTTTCTGAAACAAAAAGACATGCACAGTCGAGCCACGATAGAACTTGGCAAGAGTGTGACTGCCTGGTCGTAGTAGTGCAACGCCGCATCATATTCTTCAATGGATATCAAAATCATTGCCTTCAAGATACAAAATTCCGCTTCTTTTGAAGAGCCCTGCAGCGACAGGCAGATACCGATCGTTTCCTCATGTCTTTTGATAAATTCGTTCAACAATTTCAGTTTGGAATAACCCAGGCTACTGCCGGTGATTTGGTTCTCCAGGCTACTATTGTCACTCGACGCTTGTTGATACAAATCTTGAA
Source organism: uncultured Desulfobulbaceae bacterium (assembly GCA_965366875.1). Taxonomy (GTDB): domain Bacteria; phylum Desulfobacterota; class Desulfobulbia; order Desulfobulbales; family Desulfocapsaceae; genus MADRE3. Next base: position 58,794 of record CBDUGK010000012.1, read on the forward strand.
CAATACCCTCAAGAATGCTTTCTTTCTCCGTTTGATCTGAGGCATCTTCTAACACAGACCGTAAGGCCTCTTTCAGGTCAGCAGAAGGATTGTGAAAAATCTCATCTTTTCCCGTTGAAAGCATATTTGATAGTGAGCCATATACCCTTTCATTATCCTTGCATTTGCTCATCATGATTTTTTCCCTCCCGGTTTCTCAGAAAATTGAAGGACCTCAACATATACCACGCGATTGCCATCGCTAAAGGAATGATGACGAAAAGCGTTACTGGAAGAAACCACAATCCTACGATAAATTCTGCTATTGGAAACATTGGCATACCCCCTCTCTTGTTTTTTGTCCCCTTCTTACTGGCAGCCGGAACCCTGTTGCTGCCTATCCATTTATCTCTGGCCCGAATGCCCTGGTGGAGACTGTTTTTAAGAATAACGCAATAGCTGTGCCACAAATCTCAACTCAGGCAATAATACCCGTAATTAC
>CBDUGK010000013.1:0-58377 GCA_965366875.1 uncultured Desulfobulbaceae bacterium
CCCCGGGCCAGGAAAAAAACAGATTAACCGGTCAGCTCAGCTGCTGAGGGTTTGGCAAAATCTCAGCCGTTGCTGCCTCTAGAACAAACCGCTTACCTTGCCGGTTTGCGGATCAACATCAATACGCCGGAAGGCCGGATTGGAGCCCGTACCCGGCATCAGGCTGATCGTTCCCGCACAGGGGCAGAGGAATTTTGCGCCTGAATAGATCAGGACATCCCGGATAGGCAGACGCCAGCCCTTCGGTACTCCCTTTTTCGTCGGATCGTGGCTCAAACTCAGGTGGCTCTTGACCATCATGGTCGCAAAGTCAGCATACTTGGGATCACTCTCGCACATTTCCGCCTTTGCGTTCGCTTCCGGAGACCAGTCTACACCATCAGCTCCGTACACTTCCTTGGCAATGACTTCAACACGGTCACGAAGTTTCATCTCCAGCGGATAAAGGAATTTAAAATCGTTTTCGTCGTTGCAGGCATCGATAACCGTATCGGCGAATTCCAGCGCCCCCTCACCCCCGAGTTCCCAATGCTTGGACTCGGCACAGCGTGCTCCTGCTGCCTCGGCAGCCTTGCGGACGATGGCGCATTCATCATCTGTATCGGTGTAGAACCGGTTAATGCAGACAACAGGATTGATGCCGGCCTTGCGGATAACGCCAATCATGTGAACCATGTTCTCAACACCCTGTTCAACCAGCTGCAGGTTCTCCCTGGTGTATTCGTCGGGCATGGCTTTGCCGGGCACAACTTTCGGACCGCCGCCGTGCATCTTGAGCGCACGAATCGTGGAGGTGAGAACAGATACGTGAGGTTTGAGACCGGAGAATCGACACTTGACGTTCCAGAATTTTTCAAAGCCGATATCCGCCGCAAAACCTGATTCGGTGATGTGGTAGTCAAAGCATTTCAGTCCGACACGATCGGCAATAATTGAACTCTGGCCCACCGCGATGTTGGCAAACGGCCCGGCGTGAACGAAGCAGGGCTGGTATTCAGCGGTACACATCAGGGTCGGATTGATCGTGTTACGCATGAAGGCAGCCATGGCATTGCCGACTTCAAGGTCACGACAGGTGACAGGATTGCCGCTCTTGTCAAAGGCAACGGTGATATTATTAATCCGCTCTTTGAGGTCAGCCAAATCGGTGGCCACGGAGAGGATGGCCATCAGTTCGGAACCGACGGCAATACCGAATTTAGACTGCATGGTGTAACCGTCGAAACGTCCGCCGAGCCCAATGACGATGTTTCGCAGCGCCTGGGCGCAGAAATCGATGATCCAGCCGAATTCGACCCTGGTCGGGTCAATGTCCAGGCGACGCATGCCGGTCAGTCGTGCCAGCTGCTCGTCGTTGTAGTTGCGCTCATGCTGCATTCGGGAAGTCATTGCCACCATGCCGAGGTTATGGGCATTCATGATGTCATTGATATCGCCGGTCAGGCCAAGCGAGAACTCGGTCATCGGGATGAGAAGCGAGTTTCCGCCGCCGGCTGCGGTGCCTTTCACATTCATGGTCGGGCCTCCGGAAGGCTGGCGCAGGGCACCTCCGACATTGACGCCGCGCATCCCCATACCTTCCATCAAACCAACGGAGGTGGTACTTTTACCTTCCCCGAGTGGGGTAGGCGTGATGGCGGTAACCTCGATATATTTTCCATCCGGCTTGTCCTTGAGGCGATCGATAACCTTAAGGAAATCGACCTTTGCAAGGCGACCCATCGGAAGCATTTCATCTTTCTGCAGACCGATTTTTTCTGCCCATTCTTCAGGTGTCGGCATGTTCTTTTCAGCAGCTTCTGAAATCTGCCAGTCAGCCATTTCTACCGCATTATAAGCCATTGTACCATTCCTCCTTTAGTTGGTATTTACCTAGAGCCAGCTGCGTGCAGCCGGCTTAAAAGACTCATAAGGGTTTCCATACAGGCAAACACTCGTGTGATTAAGCAGCTAATTAATCATGACGCAGGCGCTGCGGCGTCATGTAACTTTGAGTTTTGAGGCTTAACATGCAAAATGGGATTTGGCAAGTGCAATATCTTTACGCCAAAACCCTGGATCACATACCATACTAGCATGTTAGCTCTGTTTCATTGACACCTGACAAAGACGGCCCTGCCTGTTTCCCCGGGCTGCTCGCCAGTGGCGGAACGCCATAAACTCGCTGATGCCCAGACAGGTTCGGCGCCATATTCCGCCGCCATATTCCGCCGCCATCTCCGCTGCTCGGCGGCAGCAGGCGGGTGACATCCTGTAGACACCCGCCTGCTCCAGTTAGGCGTTAACCGGATGAACCTTTTTTATCATGGAATCCGCGGCTGGCGGATACGGTTGCACCCCCTGACACGGTGAAATTATCGTAAACATGAAGGATGGCTGGATTCTTTTACAGCCATTACTGGAATTTTATTCCATAAGAATGTAATATGATATTGGATATCAATCATATTACTCTATTTCTATCAACAGGTTCAGGCTATGGCAGTCGCAACAGTAAATACCGCCCGGAAATCCTCTATTAAAAGAACGGTGAAGGATCAGTCCGGTGCTGGAAAAATAAAACTTGGCGAGCTTCTGAGTAAGGCCGGTTATATAACGGCAACTCAATTTGAAACAGCAAAGAAGGAAGTTCAAAAAAACGGCATACGAATGAGCGCCGTTCTCCGCCAACTTGAATATATCGACGATAATACGGTATTTACTTTCCTGAGCAGGCAGCACAACTATCCCGCTGTAGTAATCAAGGATGAACCACCCTCGACAGAGGCTATCAAGCTGATGTCGTATGAGCAGGCCAAAAAGTATCTCGCCTTTCCGTTACGAATGGCCGGCAACACCCTGCAGATCACCATGGCGGAACCCTCGGATGCCACGGCGGTCGAGAAAATGCAGGATGAGCTTCAGAAAGAGCTGGCCGTCTGTGTCTCGACTGAAAAAGACATTGTCGAGGCGTACCAGAAATATTACGAAATTGATGATGAGGAGGCATTATCATTCTTTTCTACCGGTGAAGAAGTAGAAGAGGAGATGTCAATCACCGAGGTTGATGATTTCGGTGCCATCGTGGCAGAAGCTGCTGATGATTTTGAGATCGAAAGCGCTGAAGATGACCAGGGTCTCGATCAGTTTAACGCCTCGGATGCCCCGATCATTAAACTGGTTAACGGGATCCTTGTAAAAGCCGTTCAGGATGGAGTTTCTGATATCCATGTTGAACCGTATGAAAGAAGCATGCAGGTTCGTTATCGAAAGGACGGTTCCCTGTATAAATCGATGAATCTTCCGCTTACCATCAAGAATGCGATGGTTGCCCGGCTGAAAATACTTTCCGGCCTTGATATCACTGAACGTCGTGTTCCCCAGGATGGACGTATCAAGATGCGCATGGGGCGTAACCGTTCCGTTGATTTTCGTGTATCCTCTTTGCCGACGCTCTTCGGCGAGTCTGTTGTACTTCGTATTCTTGACAAGAGTTCGCTCAATGTCGATCTGACCAAACTCGGTTTTGAAGTCCAGACATTTGAGATGCTGAAGCGCTGTCTGGCCCGTCCACAGGGACTGCTGCTGGTTACCGGGCCAACGGGCTCGGGTAAAACGGTTACGCTTTATTCGGCGCTTAACTCCCTGAACAGTGAAGATATAAAAATTTTGACCGCGGAAGACCCCGTTGAGTTTAACTTCAAAGGCATCAACCAGGTTAACGTCAACCAGGAAGTCGGGATGACCTTTGCCGCTGCACTTAAAGCCTTTCTTCGCCAGGATCCGGACATCATAATGGTGGGCGAGATTCGGGACTATGAAACAGCTGAAATCGCGATAAAAGCGGCGATGACCGGTCACCTGGTTTTCTCGACCCTGCATACAAACGACAGTGCAGCCACGATCGGTCGACTTGTGGATATCGGTGTGCCGCCCTATATGATTGCCTCCTCAGTTACCATGGTGCTTGCCCAGAGGCTGGGTCGAAGACTCTGCAAGGCCTGCAAGAAGCCGGCGCAACACACCACGGAAGAACTCCTGAAAGTAGGTTTTAAAGAGGACGAAGTCGAGGAGCTCACCGTTTACGGGCCGTTCGGTTGTCCGGAATGCAATGGACTCGGTTACAAGGGACGAGTTGGGTTCTTCGAACTCATGGAAGTCACCGAGGAAGTCGCCAAGGCGATCAGTGCGGAAGTTCCCGAGGACCAGCTTCGCAAGATTTCTGTTAACGAGGGGATGACCCCGCTTCGAGATGCCGCGCTGCAAAAGGTCCGCCAGGGCATTACCAGTATTGAGGAAGCACTTCGGCGCACGGTGGCGCACGAGGAAAGTCTTCCCGCCTACCTGGTAAATCCTGATGTCGAAGAGTATGAGGATAGTGACACCATAATCAGGGAAGGCAATACGGATATAGACTTTTTTAAACTGATCAGAGGCGCGCTTACCGTTGTCAAGGGAGGCAAGAAAATTGCTGAACTCACCGAGCCCGGTGAGTATTTCGGTGAAATGGCCTCAATTTCGGGTGAACAGCGTACCGCATCGATTATCTCCAAGGGGAGATGCACGGTTAAACGATTTCCCGGTGACAAGATAGATGAAATTATCAACAAATACCCCGATGTTTCAAATCATCTTTTCAAAACGATGACCTCGAGGCTTTTGAAATCCAACCAGATCATCGTCAAACTGGCCGGCGGGGGCGCCAGGAGACCTGTTCAGCCTCAGGAAACTCCAACCCAAAACTGATAGTACAGAGTCGATATCAGAAGAACATTAAACACCCCGTAAAATGCTATGACCGTTATAAACGGGTTCTTGCTGCATGAAGGGACCGTCTCGTGAAAACGTTGAACGCAGTCCTTTTTCGAGACGGCAGACCCGGTCATGAAAAGCAGTCTCAAGGGATTGTGCAAGCGCTCAGTCACTATGTCGATCTGCACATTCATACCGTTCGTGTAGAAGAAAAAAGGTGGTTGAGATCTGCATTAGATTATCTCTCATTTTTTCTCAACTGCGCTGACAGCTCCTGCCACCTTCCGCTGAAGCCGGATATTATTATCGGCAGCGGATCGCGCACCCATATTCCGCTTTTATGCTGTAAAAAGAAATATGGCGGCTATGCGGTAACCTGCATGTCTCCAGCCTTTTTTGTCCGCAGCAGGTTCGACCTGTGCTTTGTGCCGATTCATGACAGAATTGGGATTAAGCCAAACATCGAGCAGACCATCGGTCCGCCCAACATGTCCCGGAACAGAAACGGGCATGATAACGGTAAAAGCATGATACTTGTCGGGGGAATGGATGAGGGTTCCCACCGCTGGGACAGTGAAAAGATGTGCAGATCCATTGCTGATCTGCTCAGCTTTTCAAAAGATCAGCAATGGGTCGTCTCAACTTCGCCGCGCACTCCCGAAGATACCCATGAATTACTCGCTTTACTGGCTGATGAACATGCAAATGTATGGTATGTACCTTACAGCAAAAGCGAACCTGGCTGGATTGAGAAACAGTACGATATCCACAGAAATGTCTGGGTCACCGGGGATTCCATTTCCATGGTTTATGAAGCATTAACAGCGGGTTGCAGTGTCGGAATTATTCCGGTTCAGTGGAGAAAAAAAGACAACAAATTTCTCTACAGCTTAGAATATCTGATTGAGAATCAAAGAGTAATCACCTTGAACCAGTACCTGAAGGGAAAACCGTATCATGCTATATCCCAGCCATTAAACGAAGCCGACAGGTGCGCAAAAGAAATATTGAAACGATGGTGGCCGGAAAACTTACCGTAGTTCAGGTTGTACCTGAGATGGATGAGGGGGGGGTCGAAGGTGAAACCCTTGATTTTGCACTCTACCTGGCAGAGATGGGTCACCGCTCCATTGTCATATCGGGCGGCGGCAGACTTGTTGAACAGCTGGAAAATCAGGGTGTAGAGCATGTTCTGTGGAAGTTCATAGGAGCTAAAAGCTTACGATGCTTGAAATATCTTCCCCGGTTAAAGAATTTTCTTATCAGCGAAAATGTTGATGTCCTTCATTTGAGATCACGGCTTCCTGCCTGGATTGGCTACCTTGCCTGGAAAAAGATAGCGGTCTCAAAACGGCCTGCCCTGGTTACCAGTTTTCACGGCTTCTACTCGGTGAATGCCTATTCTACCATCATGACCAGAGGTGAACGGATTATTGCCGTTTCCAAAGTCATCAGAAATCATATTATCGAGAACTACAATCCCGATCCGCATCGGATACGTCTTGTTCACGGCGGTTACGACGAGAGGGCGTTCGCTCCTGAGACAATTGACAGCAACCGCAGGGAAAGACTGAAACGAAGATGGCAGATTGACGGCAGCGCTCCCGTCATCATGCTGCCGGGCCGACTGACAGCATGGAAAGGACAGGAAGTATTCATACAGGCACTCGGGATGATAAAAGATCGTTCGTTCCTGGCCCTTTGTGTTGGTGATATCGATGACAGCCCATCCTTTACCAAGCGGCTCAGAGATTTGATTGAACGGCTCGGCCTTGAGGACAAGGTCAAACTTGTCGGTCATTGCGCGGATATGCCTGCTGCACTGTCCATTGCCGATCTTGTCGTCTCCGCATCTTCAAGCCAGCCGGAAGCGTTTGGAAAAGTCGCGATTGAAGCCATGGCCATGGGAAAACCAGTCATTGCAACTGGACACGGCGGCAGTCTTGAAACAGTGCGGGATCAGGAGACGGGCTGGCTCGTCAAACCTGCAGATCCGCACTCTCTTGCAGAAGCACTTGGCTACGCGATAGATAATGCAGAACTGCTTCCGCAGTTTGGAGACGAAGGCAGGCAGTGGGTGCAGCAGCATTTTACCGCCCGGAGAATGTGCGAAAGAACAGTATCACTGTACTGGGATCTCATCGAGGAAAAGCGCTTAAGAAAATCAGGGGAAATCTTGTCGGTGGCACAACTGCTGCCTGATCTTGAAGGCGGCGGCGTTGAGCGTGGCACCCTTGAACTTGGGAAATATCTGGCTGAAAAAAAACATCGTTCCTTTGTTGTCTCGGCTGGAGGCAGGCTTGTCGATCAGCTCGTTTCCGAGGGCAGCAGGCATATTCCCTGGGCAATAGGGACAAAAACGCCGGCCGTTGTTAAGTATTTCCTGCCGCTGAGGAATTTTTTACTGCGAGAAGAAATTGACATTCTGCACCTGAGATCCAGAATGCCTGCCTGGCTTGGTTTTGTGGTCTGGAAAACGTTGCCGAAAAAGAAGCGGCCGATACTGGTAACAACGTTTCACGGATTTTATTCTGTTAATCGTTACAGTGCCATCATGACGAAGGGTATGGGAAGAATTGCGGTCTCAAAGGGGATTGAAAAGCACATCAGGGAAAAATATGGCGTAAAAAAAGGAATAACCCTTATTTACCGGGGAGTCGATAAGAAAATATTTGATCCGCAGGCGGTCTCTGCAGAAAGAGTTGAGCGGTTTAGAAAAAAATGGCAGGTAAAACAGGATCTTCCGCTGATAATGCTTCCAGGTCGACTTACTCCCTGGAAAGGACAGGATACCTTTATCGAGGCGCTGTCATTACTCAATGGTGTCGAGTTTCAAGCCTTTATTGTCGGAGATACCGAGGAGAGTCCATCTTTTACCCAGGAGCTCGAACTCCTGATTCGCCAGCATGCTCTTGACGGCAGGGTAACCATGGCCGGACACTGCGACGATATGCCTGCAGCCCTGATGCTTGCCGATCTGGTGGTTTCTGCTTCCTCTCGTGAGCCTGAAGCATTCGGGCGGACAACGATCGAGGCGATGGCTATGGGAAAGGCTGTTGTTGCGACTGCCCATGGCGGCAGCCTTGAAACGGTTACGCCGAACGTTACCGGCTGGCTGGTCAAACCAGGCGATGCTCAAAGCCTTGCCGATGGCCTGCGTGCCGCGCTCGCGTCAAAAGATCAATTGCTGCGCTTCGGAAGAGCAGGCCAGGAGATGGCAAACAAAAAATTTACAACTTACTCGATGTGTGAAAAAACCATATCCCTCTACAAGGAATTGTTTAACAGACATAAATCGGAATTGGTTGAAAACTGATATACTCCCTCAACGCGAGAATAAAGCATGCTCATAGCCTGCTTACATCCTCATCCTTGAATGAATCTTCCCCTGGTGTCGCGCTCATCAGCGCAGCTGACATAAAGAGATAAAAATGACCCTGTTGAGAATCAAAAAGAAGCGAGTTTACCATGCTGCCGCTGACAATCGCGATTATAACGCCTTGCAGGAGCATCTGCTTTGAAGCAGGTATTGATCGTGCAAAGAATAGCTGGGTGGCAAGCAGCACAATAAAAAACAGTAAACCAACCAGGCCGAACTGGATGGTGAGAAATAAAAATTCATTATGAGGATTATCCGTTTCCTTTATTTTTGAATCCGCTGCCGCATTTTTCTGAATGTACGGATAAGAGCCGGTTCCGTGTCCCCATATCGGTTTTTCTTTGATTAACAAAATTCCTGAGCGATACCAGTCGAATCGCTGCCCGATCGATGTCCTTGATTTTCCCGGCTGATAATTTTCAATTTCTGAAATAACCTCTTCGATACGTCCGGAAAAATTATCCGATGTATAGTAGATGGCAGAGAGTGCAGTGCAGAAAAGAAGTAAACCGGCCAGAGATTTTTTAAGTGACAATCTCTGGAAGATGAACAGGATCATCAGGCAGCTGAAAACGAGCATGCCGGTTCGTCCCGGTGCGATATAGAATATGTTGATTACGCAGAGAAGAAAAATGGTCAACCATAACCATCGGTAGCGTACAGATCTAAAGGCATAGTGAAGGGACCAGAATGAAAGCACAGCCATAAAAAAATTATGGGTGATATGGAAGACGATAGAATGGCCGTAACGCTGTTCGGGTATCATCCCAAAAGAGATGCAGTAAGAAACAACCATAAGCACAACGCACCCGGTAAAGAAAGCGTACTCGCCCAGTTCTCTGTATTTCGACGACAACGAGAACATTGAGATGCAGACAGGGAGCAGGAATAATTCCCGGTATTTTTTTAAAATATTCAAGCCTTCAGAAAGTCCTGCCGGTGAATAGATGATAGCAATGCACATGTAAGTGAAAAACAGTATTGAAATAAGCGCTGCCGGAAATTTCAACAAGCCGTCGACAATAGATAAAAAACGTCCCGAGACGAACCAGCAGAGAACGGCAAGCGCCGAGAAGGTGCCGGTCAGTGAGGTCGACAACGGGGTGCTGAAACAGGCAAAGCACAGGGCGTAACAGCCGAGAACGAGAAATTTGTCGGATATGCTGCTGCCGGGAACGGCTGATTTGAGCGCTTTCAGGTCAGGGCGGTACACGATTTACACCCAATATCACGACCGCAGCGGCCGGGGCTAGCTGTATTGCATATTGTAGAGCAGTTCATACTCACCATGCTGCAAGAGAAGTTCATCATGGGTCCCATCCTCGACGATCGTCCCATTCTTAATCACGATAATACGATCAGCAGTTTTAATTGTAGACAAACGATGGGCAATAACAAACGTTGTCCTGTTTTTCATCAGGTTCTCGAGTGCACCCTGTACTTCACGTTCTGATTCAGTATCAAGGGCGGATGTCGCCTCGTCAAGAATGAGTATCGGCGCGTTCTTCAGCAGGGCCCGGGCGATCGAAATTCTCTGGCGCTCTCCTCCTGAAAGGCGGGCGCCGCCCTCGCCGATTATCGTGTCAAAACCCCTGGGGAGTGTTTTAATGAAATCAAATGCATATGCTGCCCTTGCGGCCTTTTCAATTGCTTCCATGGGGCTGTCAAGACTTCCGTAAGCGATATTATTTTTAATGGTATCATTAAATAAAATCGTCTGTTGGGTTACCATGGCGATCTGGTCTCTCAATGAGCGGATAGTCATCTCCCTGATATCGATATCATCGATCAGGATTGAACCGGACGTCACGTCGAGAAAGCGGGGTATGAGGTTGGTGAGTGTCGTCTTGCCGCCGCCGCTGTGGCCAACAATGGCAAGGGTCTGGCCTCTCGGGACCGAGAGTGAGATATTGCACAGAGCCTGGGTGTTGTCACTGTAGTGAAAGGTCACCTCTTTGAATACAATTGATTTGTGAAACGGCGGCAGCTGCCTGGCATCTGGCGAATCCGCAATTTCAGGGGTAATATCGAGAATGGTAAAAACCCGGGCCGCAGCGGCCAGCCCCTGCTGTATGGAAGCATTGACCTTGCCGATCCGCTTGACCGGATCATAGGCCACGATAAGCGAGGTCATCAGGGCGAAAAAGGTTCCCGGCGAGGAAGAGCCGTCAATGACGCTTTTACCGCCAAACCAGATAAACAGGGCAATGGCTATTCCACCGATAAATTCCATCAACGGGTGCTGCAGGCAGCGAAATTTCGCATTCTTGACTTCCACATTAAAAAGAGTACCCAACTGGTCGTTGTAGCGTTTGTTTTCGTATTCTTCCATGTTGAATGCCTTGACGATTCTATTCCCGGTGATGGTTTCGTACAGGACATTCGATACGTGGGCGGTTTCCTCCTGGGTATTGGTGCTCAATTTTCGGAAAACCTGGCCAAACCGATAGATGGGATAGGCCGTGAGCGGCAGAACAATAAAACTGAAAAAGGCCAGCTTCCAGTTCAGGAAAAAAATAACGCCGAGCAGAACCAGGACCGTGCAGAAATCCCGCAACAATCCGACAAGCGCACTCGAAACAGCCTGCTGCATCAGGGTGACGTCTGAGATAACCCGCGAGATCAGGGTTCCGGTAGGGTAGTGGTGAAAAAACGACAGCGGCTGCAGATGAATATGGCTGAAAATTTTCGCCCTGAAGTGCCTGATAATAGAGAGGCCGATCTGCTCGAGAAGATAGTGGTAGGTGTAATAGAAGATGCCCTTAAATCCGAAGATGATAAGCACAAGCATGGTCAGGCCAAACAGGAAGTATTCATTTTTGGCGATAAAGATCTTGTCGATCAGTTCTTTGACAAGGTAGGTCTGGGCGCCGGTAAAGAGGGCGACAAAGACCATCGAAATCATCGAAATGATCAGTTTTGTCTTGTATGGCTTGATGGATTCAAAAAGACGTTTGAAGATGATTTTATTCGTCATGAAAACAAGGTTCGCTCAGGGTTAGATAAAAGTATGAGATCAGCGCTCTGATCGTTATGAAGTGAGCAGAAAAACCACATCAATTCAATAGAAAACAGTTCTACACCAGAGACAGTGATTTAAAAAGCTATATTTTAACCCGCTTCAGCTGAATATCTGTCGAATACTTCTTGTGATTTTAGTTGGATAGCCTTCTTTTTTCCAGAGTCGATGAAAAAGGCTGAACCACTGGTCAGGATACGCTGTTATGGTTTTTTCATATGGCTTTATACTCAGGTTGCTGATTTCCTCAATCGAATGTGCGGAAATCTCAGCGTATTCGGGCAGCTCAACCTTCTCAAAATCAATGTGAAGTTTGTCTTGTCTGACGTAATAAACGCTGGTCAAAACAGGAGCCCCGGTTTTCAGATGGAGCAGCGCGGTCCCCCGGGCGCAGGTGAACCGCTGGTTAAAAAAGGTTACTGGTGTGCCGTTGTCTGTATAGTTCTGATCAAGACTGATAATCAGTACACGGTTTTCTTCAAGGGCCTTTACGTAGGTCGAGAGCTTTTCAAGACTGTGTATATGATGAAGATTATGTCCATAGCGCTTTCTCAGCCTGACAAAAAAAGCGTCAGACAGCGGATTGCTCTGTTGTTGATAGATCAGGCTCGCCGGCCGTCCCCCTCGGCTGAACCAGGCAAAATAGGGCTCAAACCAGCAACCGTGGTAGGTGGTCAAAATCACCCCTTTTCCCTGCGCCAGGGCTTCATCGAGCAGATCAAGACCGCTGATTTCCGCCTGGTCAATCAGCCTGCTTACCTTTTTACGATGAATCACAAAAATTAAACCGGCGGCATGGACAAACTGAGCGTATGCCTGCCGCAGAATTTTCAGTTTCCGGTCATGAGATGCCCGGGGAAAAATCGTCGTCAGGTTGTCATAGGCAACCGAGATCCGAAACGGTATAAACACCCAGGCGACCCAGCCGACCGTGCGCGTAATCAGGCTGATCACAGACAGCGGCATCAGATTGACGGCAAAATAGGCGGTTCGAAGCAGGTAATATTCTATTCTGTACTTTACCTTCATGGTGGCAAACGGAGCATCTCTGGGAATGTAAAATCCGGTTCAGCGGCGAAAATGTGTAAAGGGTAATACTCCACTTCGTTCCTAATGGCACTAAAAATCAGGGGCTTTTGAGGTAAACGAAGAGCCGTTTTTGTATGTATCAGTTCGCACTGCATGTTATGGTTTGTTGATTTGAAAATAGTATTTTATCCTGTCAGCAGTAAAAGTGTTACATTGAAAAATGGCAGCTGTGCGGTTATGGTGCCAGATTATTTTATTCGCACGCTGCGGCACACTGTCGAAGAACCATGAGCAAGGGAGCAATCGTGAAATTATCCATTGTTATACCGGTATTTAATGAAGAAGAAAATATGTCTCTGATCTACGAAGAATTGAAGGGGGTACTGAATGGAATGAGGATGGATCACGAAATTCTGTTTATCGATGATGGCAGCACTGATATGTCCCTTGACATCCTGAAGGATCTTCAGCGTCGTGATCCAGCGGTCAAGATCATCAGCTTCCGTAAAAATTTCGGCCAGACAGCGGCAATGTCTGCAGGTTTTGATTATGCCAGCGGTGATGTGATCATAACCATGGATGGCGATCTGCAGAACGATCCCCACGATATCCCCCAGCTGATTGCGAAGATAGAAGAGGGCTATGATGTGGTAACCGGCTGGCGTCATGACAGGAAAGATGCATTTATCAACAGGAAGCTTCCCTCTATTATTGCCAATAAGATTATTTCCCTGACCACGAGGGTTTCTCTTCATGATTATGGCTGCACCCTCAAAGCGTTTCGCCGGGAGGTCATAAAAAACATTAAACTCTATGGTGAAATGCATCGGTTTATTCCGGCAATAGCCAGCGGGATGGGTATATCGTTCACAGAGATCAAGGTAAATCACCGACCCAGGAAGTATGGTACATCGAAATATGGCATTTCCCGGACAATCCGGGTGGTTCTCGATCTGATTACGGTTAAATTCCTGCTTTCCTACTCTACCCGCCCGATACAGGTTTTCGGTCTTCTTGGTTTTGCCAGCGGCTCAGTCGGCTTTTTGATTGCCCTCGTGATGACCATCCAGAGACAGTTTTTCGGTGTTCCCATGGCTGACAGGCCGTTGCTCTTTCTGGCAATTCTGCTGATCTTTGTGGGAATACAGTATATCTCCCTTGGGCTTATTGCAGAACTGCAGGCAAGAACCTATCATGAGTCCCAGCAAAAACCTGTCTATTATGTCAGGGAAGTTGTAGGAATTGAAGATGAAAAATACTGATCGAGTTTATCGGCTGAACTGACCGGTCTGCTGTGATAGATATCATTATTCCCAACTGGAACGGCAGAAGCCTGCTGAAAACCTGCCTTGACTCGCTTCAAAACCAGTCATCTCACTGTTTTCACATTATTGTCGTCGACAACGGCTCGACTGATGGCTCCGTTTCCTACATCGAGCAGCATTATCCGCAGGTTGAGATCATAGTATTGCCCCAAAACAGAGGATTTAGTGCGGCGGTTAACTCCGGGATCCGTGCTTCTACAAAAAAATGGGTTATGCTGCTGAACAATGATGTCGAAGTTGAGTCAGGGTGCCTGGCCTATTTAGCCAAGGTCTGCAATGAGGATCCGGAATATGATTTTTTTGCCCTTAAAATGATCGATTTTCAGCAGCGTTCACTGATCGACGGTGCCGGAGATTGCGTTCTTCGCGGCGGGGTCGGTTATCGGATCGGTACAATGGAGTTCGATGACGAGACATACCGGATTAAAAGAGATGTGTTCGGGGCATGTGCCGGGGCTGCTCTGTATCGCCGTTCGCTTTTTGATGCCGTCGGATTTTTTGACGAGGATTTTTTCGCTTATCTGGAAGATGTCGATCTTAATTTAAGAGCTGCCAGAGCCGGAAAAAAATGCTGTTATCTCCCGGAAGCCATGGTTTATCATATTGGCAGTGCTTCTACCGGTTCAAAAATAAACAGCTTTACGGTCAGGCTGTCGACCAGAAACAATGTCTTTGTCGTCCTTAAAAATTATGGGCCGCTGTTGTTTGTTCGTTTTCTCCCCGCGTTTTTGATGTATCAATTTTTCTGGCTCATCTTTGTTGTGAAGAAAGGACAGTTTCCAGCCTACCTTGCCGGTCTTTTTGAGAGCATCAAATATCTGAGAATCATGCGCAGCCGCTATGATCAGAGCAAAAAAATCAGTGTATTGCCGCTCAATGAATTCGGTGACCGCATCATCTATTCAGAACGCCAGGCAATCCTGTCAATCATCAAGCGAAGATTGCAGCAGGAAAAAAGCAGTAAATTGCTCAAAATGTATGTGAAACTTTTTTGCTGATGAGACATGGCTGAGGGCAAACCACAGGTAAGCATCATTATTGTGACCCATAACTCACAATCTGTTCTTCCGCACTGTCTGGAAGCAATTGATCGTCAATCAGTCAGCCCCCGGCAGATCATTATTGTCGACAGCGGCTCGGATGACAGCGCGTATCTCGACGGAGTTTCAGACAGAACCGATATTACGCTGATAACATGTAGCAATATCGGTTTTGCTGCGGCCAATAATCGCGGCATTGAACAGGTACATTCAGAATCCGCCTATGTACTCTTTATCAACCCCGACACGTTTCCCGCACCTTCGGCAATCGAGAAATCAGTCCAGGTCATGGAAACGCGGCCAGATATTGCCATCCTGACAGGGCTGCTTGAGGGCTACGACCCCGACCGTCTGCGTAATACGGGGAAGGTCGATTCAACAGGGATTTTCAGAGCCTGGTACGGGCGCTGGTATGACCGCGGCCACGGCGAGGATATCAACAGTGGTTATGGACGCTCAGGCCATGTACCCGCCATTTGCGGTGCGTTCATGTTCTGCAGATTCAGCGCACTCAAAAGTGAGCTGCCGGTCCTTTTTGATGAGTCTTTTTTCATGTATAAGGAAGATATCGAGCTCTGCCTGAGGCTTTCCGGTAAAGGCTGGAAGATGTTTTATGCTCCCGAAGTCAAAGCCTATCACTGTCGCGGCTGGAATGGTGATCGGCGATTGGTTCCCAGAAGCGTGAGAATCATGTCTGCCCGCAATGAAATAAGATTGTACCAGCAACACCCGTCCGTCTATATCGTCTGGGCCTGGCTGAAATATGTTCTTGTACGGTTTTTTGATGTTTAGCCCCGGTCTCGATGAACGAATGAAAAAAGACCTGACGTCAGATATGAATTCAGCCTTTTCTGTTATCATACCGACCTTAAACGGAGCTCGCCAGCTTGAGGAGCTGCTTTCTTCTTTCAGAATACAGACAGAGAAACCGAAGGAAATACTCGTTGTTGATTCATCCTCAACTGATGATACCGTCCTGGTTGCAAAACGCTATGGTGCCCGCGTCATTAGTATCGACAGGGACGATTTTGATCATGGTGGTACACGGACAAAGGCAGCCCGCGAAGTCCGGAGCGATTATCTGGTTTTCTTGACCCAGGACGTGATCCCTGCGCACTGTTCGGTGCTGGAAAACCTGCTGAAACCGCTGTTGGACGACCCCTCGATCGGCGTCAGTTACGGGAGGCAGCTGCCGTCTTTTGATGCGACCGATACTGCCAGGCACCTGAGATTGTTCAATTACCCTGACACGTCGGAGGTAAGAGCCTTCGGCGATCGCCGGCAATACGGCTTGTCCACGGTTTTTGCTTCAAATTCCTGCGCCGCCTATAACAGGAAACTCCTCGGCGGCGTCGGTTATTTCAAGGATGATCTGATTTTCGGCGAAGACACCTGTGCGGTCGGCAGGATGCTGCAGGAAGGTCACAAGGTGGCATATGTTTCCGAGGCGCCGGTCTATCATTCGCACAACTACAGCTGGAGCGAGGAATTCAGGCGGTACTTTGACATCGGCGTTCTGCACGCAACTGAAGAATGGCTCATTGAAACCTACGGAACAGCAGAAAACCGTGGTGCCGCCTACATCAGATCAGGATTGTCTTACCTTCTCTCAAGACGTAATTATAGTCTGATTGGAGATTTTATGGTAAGAGTGATGTTGAAATTCGTCGGATATCAAGTGGGAAAACGATATTCCTGGGTGCCTGAAAAAATTGTTCCGGAATTGAGCATGCACCGGAAATGGTGGGCAAAAACATAAGCCTCTTCATCTTGTTTACTCTTTAAGCGCTGCACTGACCGTATTTATGTTATCTACTAATCTGCGAGAGCAGAGTTCAATCATGGCCAGGTTCCTGCACCTGGTGGACTGTCTTGTTGTCGTCGGCTACCTGTTTGTTCTGGTCAACTGGTACAGGGTCCCCTGGAGCGTCTACTACAGCCGGCTTATGGTTATCACCTTTGTTCTCTGCCTGATAAGCTTTCAGTCTTTCCAGCTCTACCGCTCCTGGAGGGGATGGAGATTTTACACGGAATTTTTTTATATTCTCAAAGCCTGGGGAACCGTTATCGGCCTTCTGCTTTTCTATTTCTTTACATTCAAAATCTCTGAAGGCTATTCCAGGGTTGTTTTCATGATCTGGTCGACAACGACACCGCTGCTGATCTTCATGCTGCATATGACCGCCCGGAAGATTTTACGTTTCTTCCGGCGGCGTGGAAAGAACGTCAGGCGTGCTGTCATTGCAGGCGCGGGGGATCTGGGCACGAACCTGATCCGGGAACTGGAAACCATACCCTGGGCAGGTATCGAAATAATGGGTTTTTTTGACGACAAGATAGTCGTCGAGCCAAATTTGACCGTCATGGGGAAACCAGTGCTCGGAGATATATCAAAATTACCCGAGTATCTGGCAACAAACGATATTGATTATGTTTATATTGCGCTGCCAATGAGAGCGGAGCGGAAAATATTTTCTATCCTGCGCGAGTGCCGTTCGCTCGGGGCCCGCATCTATCTCGTCCCTGATTTGTACATCTTTGGATTGCATCATGCAGAAATTCAGTCTCTTGGCAAGATGCTGGTACTTAATTTTAATCCGCATACCGAATGGAAACGAAGTTTTGATGTACTGTTTTCCTGTACTGTTTTACTGGTCTCGCTGCCGCTTACGCTTCTTATCAGCATGTTGATAAAAATCGAGGACGGCGGTCCGATAATTTATCGGCACAGGAGAATTACCTCTGCGGGAAAAGAGTTTGATTGTTTAAAATTCAGGACAATGAGGAAGAATGCAGAACATGAGCTGAAGACCCTGCTTGAAAATAATCCTGAAATGGGCAGGGAATGGGAACAGAACTACAAACTTAAGAACGACCCGCGAATTACACGGATTGGAAGGATCTTGAGAAAAACCAGTCTTGATGAATTTCCCCAGTTTATCAATGTACTGAAAGGCGACATGAGTGTTGTCGGCGCCCGGCCCATTGTCGGGGGAGAGCTGCAGTCGTTCTATCGTGAAAGCGCCGGCCGTTACTGCTCGATGAAACCGGGCATTACCGGGCCCTGGCAGGTGGGCAAACGGTCAAATATCGAAGACTACCAGGAACGGGTTGACCTTGACGACTGGTACATTCTGAACTACTCGCTCTGGACGGATATAAAAATTATCATCCGTACGGTGTATATCATGTTCAAACGCGACGGCGCATATTGAAAAATGTGATGCTGCGCTTATATTATCTGAAAACAAAATTTCATTAATGATAAGGAGTACAATATGCAACCATCAATGCAACCCGTAACCATCACCCAGGCCAAACAGGATGCGGCCTCCATTTTTCTGGCAAAGGTTTTCAACTGGATGGCCGTCGGACTCGCCATAACCGGAGTTACCGCCTATTTTACCGCCTCCACAGGACTTGCCACCATTATTATCAGTTCGCCGCTGTTCCTGGTTCTCGCCATTGGAACCCTTGGACTTGTTTTTTTCCTTTCCGCCCGGATCGATAAAATACAGGCTTCTACGGCTTCATCTTTATTCCTTGCTTACTCGCTGTTGAACGGTCTTTTTTTCTCGACAATCTTCCTTCGCTATACCGGTTCATCAATCGGCTCCACGTTCCTGATTACCGCCGGCATGTTCGGTGCGATGGCCGTTTACGGCCTGGTCACCAAACGCGATCTGTCCGGGTGGGGCTCCTTCCTGTTCATGGGGCTCATCGGAATCATCATTGCATCCATTGTCAATATTTTCCTGAAAAGTTCGGGGGTCTACTGGGTAACCTCAATGATCGGTGTGCTGGTTTTCACCGGACTGACCGCCTATGATATTCAGAAAATAAAACGAATGGGGGAAGAAGGTATCATGGAGCAGGGAGAGGCTGCGATCACCAAAAGTTCGATTATGGGAGCGCTTGCCCTCTACCTGGATTTTATCAACCTTTTTCTTATGCTCCTCAGGTTTTTCGGGGGATCCCGCGATTAAAAGAGAACAAACTGTCAATTGTAAAGAGCATGCTTTTAAGCAAAGGCATGCTCTTTCTTTTTTTACATGGTGAAACATGCACACAAGCTTTGCCGGAAAAAAGATTGTTGTCGGGGTCAGCGGTTCTATTTCCGCATTCAAGGTAGCCGGTTGGGTCAGCGCGCTTGCCAAGGAAGAAGCTGTGGTCGATGTTATGATGACAGCCTGCGCTCAAAAATTCATTACCCCGCTGACCTTTGCAGCGCTTTCAGGCCGCCCCGTTTACCAGCACATGTTTTCCGACGAGATTGACGATCCCATGTCCCACATCAGTCTTGGCCGTGACAGTGACTGCATCCTGATCGCGCCGGCCACAGCCCAGACGATTGCCCGCCTGGCAGGTGGTTTTGCAGACGACCTGCTGTCCGCAACAGTTCTTGCCGCTGCTGTTCCTGTCATTGTCTGTCCTGCCATGAACCCGAAAATGTATGAACACCAGGCGACGCAGCTCAACATCTCACGCTTGAAACAACTCGGTTACCTGGTAGTCGAACCGGATAGCGGCCAGATGGCCTGCGGCGAAAGCGGAAAAGGAAGACTCCCTGAGTGGGAGCACGTCTGCGAGCATGTTTTACGCTGTATTTCCACAAAAGACCTTGCCGGCCAGAAAATACTGGTCACTGCGGGGCCGACAAGGGAAATTTACGATCCGGTTCGCTTCCTGAGCAATCGCTCGAGCGGAAAAATGGGCTATGCGCTTGCCCGCACCGCCTACAGGCGCGGTGCTGAAATCACCCTGATAAGCGGTCCGACCGCATTGCCCGCCCCGGAGGGGGTCAGAACCGTGCCGGTGACTTCTGCCGCGGAAATGTATGAAATGGTCATGTCACACTTCGAGCCATGCTCAATTATCGTGAAGTCGGCGGCGGTCAGCGATTTTCGTCCGGCAGAAGCGCATGATGAGAAGATCAAGAAAGATCGCTCTCCGCCTGTGATGGCTCTTGAGCAAACCGCAGACATCTTAAGAGATCTTGGTTTGAAACGAAATCAGAAAACCCAGCTGCTTGTCGGTTTTGCTGCGGAAAGCTCAGATATTGAAGCTCAAGGGAGAAAAAAACTCTTAGATAAAAATCTTGATCTGATAGCGGTAAATGACATTACTGCTCAGAATGCCGGATTTGCGGGTGACAGTAATCAGCTGACCTTGATCAGTCGTGACAGATGTAGTGTCCTGCCGCATACAACCAAGCTTAAGACCGCAGATTTGTTATGGGATTTCATTCTCGACAATGGTCTTTTAAAAGGCACTGTTTCTCCATAATCACATTAACGGCCACCTTTTCAGATCACGTTTCCTGGCCACCTGTGTTGCTGTTTCCTCTATGGAGTGACGATCAGAGAAGACGACAGGAATAGCGTAGGAATCAAAAAGCGTGTCTGCCTGGGCAATCTCTTTTTCACATGTCGCAGGCAGCGCATAGTCGGATCCGGGAAAACGTTTTTCCCGGAACGTGTGAAGGATATCAGCAGCAATAGTCAGACCGATAACTTTTTCTCTATTGCTGATAATCATCTCAGGAAGTACGCCATAGAGCAAATCATCTCCTACCAGCGGATAATTGGCCGTCTTCATTCCCATTTGAGTAGCAAGATAAACAGAAACCGGGGTTTTTCCGGAGCGGGAAACGCCGATAAGGATAAGATCAGCCTCTCCATAGTCATCCGTCAGGGCACCGTCATCATGAGAAATTGAGTAATGAATAGCGTTGACGCGTTTATCGATAATGGACTCGTCATGGCGGGAATAGCCGGTTTCCCACAGAGCTTTTTCCCCAAAGATGGCTTCTGCCCTGTTGATATAGTCGTCAAGAATCGTCAGCAGATGTATTTGGGGCAGGCAAAATATATCGTTTAGTGTTTTATCCAGAAGCGTGGAAAAGACAACAGCGGCAGTGTTGACAGATTCCTTGAGGATTTTTTCACGGGCCAGAAGGGCATCTCTTCTGGTTCTGACAAAGGAAATTGTCTGTTCATTAAAGCTGGTATCCGGGAATTGACATAAAATG
This sequence comes from uncultured Desulfobulbaceae bacterium, assembly GCA_965366875.1. Classification (GTDB taxonomy): domain Bacteria; phylum Desulfobacterota; class Desulfobulbia; order Desulfobulbales; family Desulfocapsaceae; genus MADRE3. Next base: position 20,555 of record CBDUGK010000013.1, read on the forward strand.
GCTTTGCCCATATCTTTTGCCAGAATACCTGTATTTCCAGATAAATAGTAAATATTTCTATCGTAAACCATCCGCTCGTCCTGGAAAATCGAAAAGAACCATGTGTCGAAAAAAGATCCTGCTTATAGAACCATATTTTGACGGGTCCCATAAACAATTTCTTCAGGGGCTGATGAAATATGTACCGGCAGACTATGTTCTTCTTCATTTGCCTGCGCGGCAATGGAAAATGAGAATGCAGTTGAGTGCGCCATGGTTTATCTGCAAAATCAGGGAACTGCGAAAAGAGGAGCGCTTCTTTGACCTGGCTTTAATGTCCTCGTTTATCGATGTCGCCGTGTTCAGGGCTCTGGCTTCGCAGGTTCCCGGGTGGAATGACAAGACACGTTTCTACACCTATTTTCATGAAAACCAGTTTGTCTATCCGGGATTTTTACCGGAAACAACGAATCATCAATTTGCCGCCATAAACTTTACAACAGCCTTGGTGTCGGATTATCTGGCGTTTAATTCCGGTTTTAACCAGAAAACTTTTTTAAACGGCTGCCGGAGCTACATTCGCAAATCTTCGGATATGCAATTATCCGATCAAATAGATGGTATAGAGCAAAAGAGCAGGGTGCTGTATCCCGGGATTGATTTCGAGCCGCTTGACAAGCTGCAAGGGTCTCCGAAAAACCATGCTGAGCCCCTGATTATCTGGAACCATCGCTGGGAGCACGATAAAAACCCTGAAGAATTTTTCCAGGTCCTTTTCAGGTTAAAAGAAGAGGGCATAGCGTTCCGGCTTGCCGTGCTCGGGCAGAGCTTTAGAAAAAGACCTGCAGTTTTTGACGAAGCCAGAAAACGGCTCGACGGGGTAACAATGCACTTCGGATTTGTAAAAGATAAAGGTACCTATTACCAGATCCTCAAGCAGGGGCATTTTGTCGTATCAACAGCACACCATGAATTTTTCGGTATTTCGATTCTTGAGGCAGTCAGGGCGGGCTGCTGTCCACTGGTTCCGGACCGGCTCTCATACCCTGAACTGTTTGACGATCAATACCGCTATGGAGAAGACTGCCTCTTTGATGTCATCAGAGACCATCTGCTTCGTGATAGCCGTCCTGGCCGTGATACGTGCGTTGCTATGACACAACAGTATTCCTGGGACAGTTTGGCCCGAAACTATGCGCACTGGTTTGAAGGTTAAAAAAGGATAATGAACATGTTGGTGAAACCCTGGGTTGACATGAACTAGTCCTCATTCAGAGCAGCCGCGAAATCAAGCATTCTCCTGATTGGTATTGCCGCTTTTCTGGCAATATCCGGGTCTACAAGAATTTCATTCATGCCCGATTCGAGGACTTCCTCCAGATTTTGCAGGGAATTCATGCCCATCCACGGACATCGGGCACAGCTTTGACATGTTGCCCCTTCCCCTTCTGTCGGCGCTTCTATCAGTGTCTTTGTGGGGGCAACCTGCTTCATTTTGTTAAAAATACCTTTATCGGTTGCAATGATGAAGGTTTCATTGGGAAGCGATGCAACCCCGTTTATTAAAGCGGTTGTGGAACCGACAAGATCAGCCTGTTCAATCACCGCTTCGGGAGACTCGGGGTGCACCAGGACTGCAGCACCCGGGTGCAGCTTCCTGACCCGTTCCAGTGCTACTGAACGAAATTCTTCGTGGACCACGCATGAGCCTGGCCAGAGAATCATATCCGCACCTGTTTGCTGTTGCACATATCGACCAAGGTGTTTGTCCGGTCCCCAGATGATCTTTTTTCCACGCTCTGCCAGATGTTCTATTATGGGTAAGGCTATGCCTGAAGTCACCACCCAGTCCGATCGTGCCTTGACTTCTGCACTGGTGTTGGCATAGACCACCACAATACGATCGGGATAACGGTCACAGAACTGCGAGAACTGCTCGGCGGGACATCCTTCATCGAGTGAGCAGGTTGCGTTGAGATCCGGCATCAGCACCCGTTTTTCGTTGTTAAGGATCTTGGCTGTCTCACCCATGAATTTAACGCCGGCGACGACCAGAGTCCCAGCAGGATGCTGAGTGCCGAACCGGGCCATTTCCAGAGAATCTGCGACGCATCCTCCTGTCTCTTCAGCAAGATTCTGGAGTTTTTCGTCCGTGTAATAGTGGGCAACAAGCACCGCATCCCGCTTTTTTAGAAGGACCTTGATATTCTCTTTTATGGTTTTCTCCTCTTCGGCGGAGAGATCCTTCCAAACCGGGTGGGAAGGGGTCGAGTATGGCTGAATGATAACGGGAGCCAGGTATTGCTCAAGAGATGATTTTCTCATGGGATATTGTCTTTTATCTTGTTTGTTCTATTGATAATTTTTTCTGTTCGGCCCGGCGGCATGGCTTGTTTAATAATAAAACGTAAAACCCGCAACAATCTTGAAGAGATGATGTGCGCCGTCCTCGTGGACTTTTTTGTGTTTAACTGTCCTCGTTATTACCTTAATCACCTGTTTAATCAATGTGAATGATTTTAATCGGCTCTCCACGATCGATGTGGAAAACTGTTCTGATCTGTTTCTGGAAAAGGACGAGAGGAGAATGGAGCCAATGGTGCGAAGTCAATAACCACTATTTTTTTGTTGAATGTTGTCAAATGATTTTCTAGTCTAGTTTCCAATGTCTTGCAGGTTAGACCGTCGACCATCACCTGGAGGTGTCGTTCCTGATTGTATAAAAAGCTCCGACCAGAGAGAAGTGACACTAACTCTACCAAAAACCGTTCCCGGGAGAAGAGGAAAATTTATGAAAAAGATTACCATCACATTTACAGGCTTCTGTTTATTGTTGGCAACGCAGCTCATGGCCGTTGAACCGGTAAAGATTGGGATGGTTACGACGCTGTCAACGACCGCCGGATATCTCGGTGAAGAAATGCGGGACGGTTTCAGACTGGCAATTGATCAGGAAGGAGGGAAACTTGGCGGGGTACCGGTGGAACTGCTGGTTGAGGATTCCGGCAGAAAACCTGAGAAGGCCAAACAGATTGCCGAACGATTTATCAAGAAAGACGGCGTAAAAATTATGACAGGAATAATTTTTTCAAATGTTGCGATGGCCGTGGTCCCGAAAGTGGTAAGAGATGACATCATTTATCTGAGTCCAAATGCCGGCCCCTCAGCGCTTGCCGGAAAAGGCTGCGACAAGAATTATTTCAGTGTCTCCTACCAGAATGACAATATTGATGAGGTCGTCGGCAAATATGTGGATGATGCCGGACATAAAAATGTCTATCTTATAGCACCCAACTATCCGGCCGGTAAGGATCATCTGGCAGGATTCAAGCGTTATTACACAGGTGAAATTGCAGCTGAGGTTTACACGAAACTCGGCCAGGCTGATTATGCTGCCGAAATCGCCGCAATCAGGGCTAAAAAGCCTGAAGCTCTTTTTTTCTTTTTACCCGGAGGCATGGGGGTTAATTTCCTGAAACAGTTTTCTCAGGCAGGTTTGAAAGATTCTATTGCGCTTTATGGACCGGCCTTCTCCTTTGACGAGAGAATTCTCAAGGCAGTAGGCCCTGCTGCGCTGGGAGTTAAGAACGGATCGCAGTGGACTCACGATCTCGACAATGAAGCGAACAAACAGTTTGTTGAGGCATACCGAAAAGCATACGGGCGGACACCGACACTCTATGCCGCCCAGGGGTACGACACCGCCAGATTGATCGGCAGCGCGCTCAAAGCGGTAAACGGAAGCCTCGAAAACCTGGCCGATTTCAGAAGTGCGCTGAAGAAGGCGGACTTTGCTTCGGTTCGGGGCGCCTTCTCTTTTGGAAACAATCAGCACCCCATACAGGATCTCTATATTCGTGAGGTAATTCAGACACCCTCCGGTGAATACACCAACAAGACGCTTCTCAAGGTATTCAGCAACCATAAAGACGCCTATGCGCAAGAATGTGAAATGTGATTCCATACCAGGCCCCAGAAACGGAAACATAAATCACCCGGTTGATCATGCTTTTATTTGTCGAACAAGTGCTTAACGGCTTTCAGCTGGGCATTACCCTGTTCCTGATGTCTGCCGGGCTCACCCTGATATTCGGTATCATGCAGGTAATTAACCTTGCCCATGGCTCTTTTTATATGATCGGGGCCTATGTCGGAGCGACCGTAATCAGCATTACCGGTTCTTTTCTGCTGGGAACGCTGGCGGCTCTTGCTGCCGCCGCCGTGGTCGGGATGGCCGTCGAATACCTGGTTCTGAGGCACCTCTATGATCGCGACCACCTTTCTCAGGTTCTCGCCACCTTCGGTTTGATTCTTTTTTTTAACGAACTGACCCGGATTATCTGGGGACGACAGCCGCTTTTCATGGATGTTCCAGCCGCTCTTTCAGGCAGCATCGAGCTTTTACCTGGACTCGTTTATCCGCTCTACCGTCTTGCCATCATCGCCGTCGGCGTCCTCGTGGCTGTACTTCTCTGGCTGCTCTTTTCTAGAACACGCATCGGAATGCAGATACGGGCCGGTGCTTCAGACCGGCAGATGATTGCTGCCCTCGGGGTAAACATCAATCTGCTCTACACCCTGGTTTTCGGCCTGGGAACACTGCTTGCAGGGCTGGCGGGCGTCATGGCTGGACCGATTCTTTCTGTCGAGTCCGGAATGGGAGAATCCATTTTGATTCTTACCTTTGTGGTAATCGTTATCGGCGGTATCGGCTCAATCCGGGGAGCCGTCGTAGGAGCCCTGCTTGTCGGCATGGTCGATACACTGGGGAGGGCGTTTTTACCCGCCCTGTTCAGGTTATTTCTCTCCAGCAGCTATGCAGACAGCGGCGCTGCGTCACTCGCCTCTATGGCTATTTATATCCTCATGGCTATGGTTCTCGTCTGGCGCCCCCGCGGTCTTTTTCCGGCACCTTCCTGATGCTCGACAATACGAGAAAAAAAATTGTTGTTTTCGCCGGGATGATTTGTCTCTTTCTGCTGCCGGTTGTCGCCACATTCCTTGGCCATGACTATTTCATTTCCCTGTTCACCCGAATCTTAATTTATGCACTGGCTGCGGTAAGCCTTGATTTGCTCCTTGGTTTCGGCGGACTTGTCAGTCTCGGTCATGCTGCCTTTTTCGGTGTCGGCGGCTATGTCGTCGGCATGCTCTTTTATCACGCTTCTGAAGCGGAACCGCTCTTCGGTGTTATCCCCGGCAGTGAAAATGCGCTTGTTGTGCTGCCGAGCGCAGTCTTTGTGTCAGCACTCTTCGCCATTGTTATCGGCTCGATGAGCTTACGTACAAAAGGAATGCATTTCATCATGATTACCCTGGCCTTTGCCCAGATGATTTTTTATTTTTTTATCGGTCTTGAAAAATATGGCGGTGATGACGGACTTTCTCTGTACGCAAGAAATCGGCTGGTGAGTCTTGACCTTTCAGATGACTTCCAGTTTTACTACTTCTGTCTGTTTTTCCTGATCAGCTTCGTTTTTTTTGCCTATCGTCTCGTCCAATCACGATTCGGGCTTGTTATCCGGGGTATTTCGCTGAACGAGCGGCGTGTCCGGGCCCTGGGCATCGGCTCGTATCATTATAAGCTTGTCTGCTTTGTGATAGGAGGGGCAGGGGCCGGCCTTGCCGGTGCACTGCTCGTTAATCAGACTGAATATGTCAGCCCGGGAATGATGCACTGGACAATTTCGGGTGAACTGATGGTCATGGTTCTCATTGGTGGCCTGGGAACGTTGTTCGGGCCGATTGTCGGTTCTGCCATCTTTATCCTGCTGGAAGATATTCTCGGCATGTACACGGAGCACTGGATGGTTTACATGGGACCGCTGCTGGTTTTAATTGTCCTTTTTGCCCCGAAGGGAGTGTTCGGACTCCTGGCTGGAAAAAGAGGCCGAGATGATTGAAAACCTTCTGCAGGTGCACGGATTGTGCAAATCATTCGGGGCCGTACGGGCCAACAGTAATTTCAGCCTCGATGTCAGGAGTGGTTCGGTGCATGCACTCATTGGACCTAATGGAGCTGGGAAAACGACTGCCCTTAACCAGTTAAGCGGAGAAATCGTCCCGGACAGCGGCTCAATTCTTTTCAACGGACGGACGATTACCAGAATGAAATCTTACCATCGGGCAAAACTCGGGATGGCCCGATCTTTCCAGATAACCTCTATTTTTGAGAGCATGAGCGTTGAGGAAAATATGGCCTTGTCGATCATTGCAAAATACCGAAACAATTTTAAATTCTGGCAAAATTGTCTGTCTGCTCCACCCGTCAGAGAAGGTCTGACGGAGGCATTGGAGACAGTCGGGCTGCATGAGAGAAAAAAGATAATGGCCGGTCATCTGTCACATGGCGAAAAAAAACAATTGGAAGTTGGCATGGCACTGGCTGGAAAACCAAAGCTGCTGATGCTTGATGAGCCAATGGCTGGAATGGGTCCTGGCGGTACCGTGGAGATGTCCAAACTCATTCGACGCCTGAAAGAAAAAACAACAATTCTTCTCGTAGAACATGATATGGAAGTGGTTTTTTCCCTGGCAGATACCATTACAGTACTTGTCGCCGGTGAAACATTAACCAGTGGATCACCAGAAGCGATACGCTCCGATGAGCGGGTCCGGACTGCCTATCTTGGTGACGATTGACGATGCTCTCGGTAAAAAAGATAGAGACCTCTTATGGCTCAAGTCAGGCTCTTTTCGGAATATCGCTGGACATTGGCGCCGGTCAGGTCGTGTCCTTGCTGGGTCGCAACGGTACTGGTAAAAGCACAACGGTGAAGTCAATAATGGGGCTGAGGCCGGTGACCCATGGTGAAATTGTATTCGATGGCACACCTATCCAGAGACTGAAACCATTTCAGATTGCCCGATGCGGCATCGGGCTTGTTCCGGAGGGACGGCATATTTTTCCCAATCTCTCGGTCATGGAAAACATTGTCGCGACGAGTTCAAATTTTCCAGGTTCTGCAAGCCCCTACACGGTTGAGGATATCCTGGTTATTTTTCCCAGGCTTGCCGACCGTCTGAAGCATTACGGGAATCAGTTGTCCGGTGGAGAGCAGCAGATGCTGGCAATCGGCCGGGCGCTGATGATCAATCCAAAGCTGCTTGTCCTTGACGAGGCGACAGAAGGGCTGGCGCCGCTCATCAGAAAAGAAATATGGAAAGGACTGAAAATTCTAAAGGAAAAAGGACTTTCGATTCTGATCATCGATAAAAACATTGAAGCACTCCTGGAAATTGCGCAACAACATTATATCATGGAGCGGGGCAGAATTGTCTGGTCGGGGTCTACCGGAAATTTTCGCGCCAACAGTGAATTGAAACCACGGTACCTCGGAATATGATGTTGATGAACATTGTCTTATTTGTCACCCGTTCTTTGTGGTCATGTTCCAATACATTGCCACGAAAAATTGTATTACAAAAACCGGCTTTAAAAACAGCGTAGAAATTGAGATAATAAGTCATGTCCAGACGTGAACGGGAAAAAGATGCGGCAAGAGCTTATTATTTGACCTGAGGGTTATTCATTCAATCTTGAGAGAACAGTAAAATGGAAGCACTGTCGAAGTCCCAGAAGGCCAGAAACGCCATTGCCACCTTCAAAACACTTGCAGATGCGATTATCCTCAGGGGATCTTACAGCCCATCAGGGAAAACCGGCAAAAAACTCGAGGATGCACTTCGCAATTTCAGCCCTGAGATATATGGATCGATGAGTGACCCGCGAATCTTAGAGCTCAAGGGCCTCGAATATGTGATTGATCGCCTGCCGCGGGGTATTGAGAAGTGCAATAAAATAATACTCACCGCCCAGGAAGAACTGAACAATACAACATTTGAAGAAGTACATGCCCTGCGTCGAAGGCGTGTCTCCTACATCGTCTCAGAAAATGAAATGTGCTTTGTGGTGACAAGGGGCAGTACCGAGATATACGACCTGTTGACCCATCTGACCTTTTTGAATATCGAGGCACAGAAAATACATGCACAGGTATTCATAACCGGCGGGGGAACCAGTCCGGAATGGGAGGAACTCAAAAAAACGGTCAAATGCGAAGAGGAACTTGAGGAAGCTGATCTCGATCAGGCAATCTGGAACCTGTCAATCATTTTGGGCAGGACCTACAAGGAAACGAAAAGCAGCTACCGTTATCTTGAAGCAAACCGAAAAGACAACTTTAACAACGGGCTTTTCAGAATAATCCACTCACTCGGACAAAGGGTTATCAATGAGACTGCCGCAATGAATGAGTTGCTGACGATATATTTCACGCCATCGCTCCAGGAAATTCTCGGTCATCACAAATACGCTTCAACCTGGGCAGTCAACATAAAAAAGAAATTACTGGGCGAAACACTCGATGAGCGGCCTGTCCATATTGTCAGTGCCAATATGCATTCATTTCTGAATATTTTTTATGGCAGAGCGGCACTTGAAGAAAAAGGAATCGATCCACCGGCAGACCTGTATGAGATGGTTGAAACGATTCGCGGCAGTGGTATCTCCGTCGCTGAATATGCTTCTGCACACGGCTTTATTGCGCAGAATGATCTTTCCGGCTCAGGCATCGAAGTGCAGATCATCGACACGAGCAAGTTAACAGCGGACTGCTTTCACCCCGACGTTGCGATCAACTGGGACTATATAAAGAGCATCAGGCCGGTGATCCTGATCATGGATTATGCCTTCGGTGCCCAGGCATATGAAATTATGGACGAACTGCTGAGCCCGTGTGTTGTCGACAGCAAACATATCTCCCTGTCGGTGAAATCAATATCAATAATGGGAAAAGCAGGCATTCTGCCGGGAAAAAAAGGTGACATCATGCTGGCAACAGCACACGTCATGGAAGGTACTCCGCATAACTATATCCTTGAAAATGACCTGTGCGAAGAAGATTTTGGTGATACGATCGATGTTTACAACGGCCCGATGGTCACCGTTCTCGGCACATCACTGCAGAACAGGGATGTACTGGAACGATTCCATTCTTCATCGTGGCGCGCAATCGGGCTCGAAATGGAGGGGGGGCACTACCAGCGTGCTATTAACGCGGCAATTATCCAAAAACATATTCCCAGGAACCTGAAAGTGAGATATGCCTATTACGCCTCTGACAATCCGCTGATAAGTGGACAGACACTTGCCTCAGGGCCCATGGGTGCAGACGGGGTTGTACCGACGTATATGATTTCAAAAATTATCATCGAGAAAATCTTTGAAACAGCCGATGAATAGCTCTGGAAGGGAAAAATCCGGCAGGATTTTCCTGGCATCTCCCTGGCTGCTTGCAACTGCATCGTTGCTGCTTGCCTTCATCATTGGCGTTTTCGCGGTAAATAACTTTCAGCGCGAAAAGAAATTGATGAATATGGCACTGATCCAGGAGGGACGTGCTGTTCTTAATCTGGTTTCCTCGAGTTCCCGGGTTGCACTGAGAAACCTGTTGAGGGAGAGTGTCTTCAGCAATGATGTCTGGGCCCAGTCCGTTCAGGAAATTATTGAAAACGGATCTGAACACGAGGGAATCCTTTCGCTCTTTCTCGTAAACGAGAAGGGCTTGATCGTTGCCCATAATGAGGCGGCTACGGTCGGGCGGCAGGTGGATGAATCGACTATCCGTTTTCTCAGCGCTATAGATGGAATGCAGGATCAGTCCTACAACAGTCGTACTGTGCCGAAAACTTCCGAGAGCCTGCAGAGGTTCCAGATTGCTTCCCGGTTTTCCCCCGTTGACGGCAGAAAAGATCTGTTTTCTGCAATGAAGGAAAACGTCCGGGGAAGAATGGGGCGCATGATGCGCGACCAGGTACCGTCTCGTGATCTGGAAAGCGTGCTGCGCCGGTTTTCCGACACGACATTCTATCTCGTTGCTGATCTGGACATGACCGCATTTCAGCGCCAGGTCCATAGACAGTTCATTTTTATTGTTATCCTTTCAATAGTCCTGCTGCTTGTGGGTGTTGGCGGCTTATTGTCCCTTGTTGCCATCCAGGGACTGAAGGGAAGCCAGCAGAAACTGAAAACTATTACCGCCTTTACCGACCTGTTGATTGCTTCAATGCCGCTGGGGATCCTGGCACTTGATTCAGAGGGCATGATAAAAACATCTAATGGCAGCGCTGATGACATCCTGGATTTGCCGGGCGGCGCCGAAGGAAAACACTACTCGGTAATTTTCCCTGCAGAAATCGTCAGCGATATTGGTGTGCTGATTTCCAGGAAAAACGTGATGAGCGAGACGGATATCATTGTCGAAAAGCAGGGAAACCTTAAAAGTTTTCACATCATGTGTGTTCCTATATCCTCTGATAATGAAGCTGACAGTGGTCAGATGCTGTTGATTCAGGACATGACGACGCAAAAAAATCTTGAATCCGAACTCAGGAGGAATGAACGTCACACCGCTCTTGGCAAAATGGCAGCAGGTGTCGCTCACGAACTGAGAAACCCGCTCAGTTCAATAAAAGGGCTCGCCCTGCTGCTGAAATCAAAAATCAACCACCAGTCTTCAGGTGCTGAGGCTGCCGATATCCTGATATCCGAGGTTGAACGGCTGGACAGAAGCATCAGCGAGTTGCTCGACTATTCAAGACCGGAACACTTGTCGGTTACACAGATAGAGCTGGTCGAGCCGATTAAAAAAGCGATACGCTTGATACGGTCAGATGCGAATGCAGAAAAGATAAAGATAATCGAGACGTATGAAGATGAAAAACGATTGATCAAGGGTGATCGGGATAAATTGACCCAGCTCTTTATTAATCTGTTCCTCAACAGCATCCAGGCGATGAGTGGCGGCGGTACACTGACGGTTACAACACGTCATGATGAGGGAAAAATTACGGTAGAGATCAGAGACAGCGGCACGGGTATAGACGACGCACTCAAGGAGAAAATATTCGACCCTTATTTCACCACGAAACATGAGGGGACGGGGCTGGGGCTGTCGCTCTGTTCAAAAATTGTCGAAGACCATCACGGCTCTATCGGTATCGACAGCAAAAAAGGGCAGGGCGCCAAGGTGACGATTATTTTTCCATCATGAACCTTAGCGAAGCTGGAATTGTTTTAGCCTTCCTCTCCGCAGCGGTCGATATGGCTTGATCGTTTCGCAGGTGCGCTGTCTTTCACAAAACAATTCTCCCGGCGAAAAATAGGTTCTGTTATTTTTCTTCCCTGAAATGTCTGTCCAGAAATTCGGAATCAAGAGGTGAAAGGTCGTATTTCAGTTCAACTTCGCGAACCAGTTCGCTGCGCGATTTTTCAGGAAATTTCAAAACGAGTTCCGATAGCGCCCGTATGGCCGACTTGAGTTTATCCCGGCACAGCGGCGATTTTGCATCCTGTGTCATTAGGCTTCCCGTCAGGTTGATGGTGCAAGCGGTTTCAGCACAACTCCGGAAAGTGGCGGAACGCTTATGGTCGTCTGGTATGGTGCGCGGGCGTGAGCTTCTTCCCTGGCTGAATAGACCCTGTCCTCTTTCAGGGTGGTTCCACCATATTCAGTATAATCTGAACAGAAATGCACGGCATAATTCTGCTTTGTAGGCAGACCAAGTGTATAAAAATCAAATGTTTGCGGGGTATAGTTTAAAAGACAGACGACGTGATGCTCTTTTGCTCGCGATGTACGGACAAAAGAAATAATTGAATTATTCCGGTCTTCGATATCGATCCAGGAAAAGCCGTTCATATCGTAATCCTGCTCCCACAGTGCAGCGGTTTCCTGGTAAAACGAGTTGAGGGCAGTAACATAGTCAAGCATTTTTGCGTGGCTCTCATACTCCAGCAAATGCCAGTCAAGGCTCTGTTTGCATGACCATTCAGAGCGCTGGGCGAATTCCATGCCCATGAACAGGAGCTTCTTGCCTGGATGCAGGTACATTGAAAGCAGCAGCAGTCTCAGATTGGCAAACTTCTGCCAGTCATCTCCGGGCATTTTCTCAAGGAGTGAACGTTTGCCGTGAACAACTTCATCATGTGAAAGCGGGAGGATAAAATTTTCCGAGAAGGAATACATGAGTGAGAAGGTGAGGCTGTTCTGATGGTATTTCCGGTAGATGGCATCTTTTGAAAAATAATTGAGAATATCGTTCATCCAACCCATATTCCATTTAAAACCAAAGCCCAATCCTCCTTCATCGGCAGGCTTGGATACACCGTAAAAACTTGTAGATTCTTCTGCGATCATCAAGCAGTTTGGAAAATGCTGGTAGAGCATGGAATTCAAATGTTTGAGGAATTCAATAGCTTCCAGATTTTCCCGGCCGCCATAACGATTCGGCAGCCATTCATCGTGTCCCCGCGAATAATCGAGATAGAGCATCGAGGCCACGGCATCAACCCGCAGGCCGTCGACATGATATTTGTCGAGCCAGAAAAGGGCGCTGGCAATAAGAAAATTGCTTACTTCTTTGCGTCCATAGTTGTAGATAAGTGTGCCCCAGTCCGGGTGAGCTCCTTGTCTGGGGTCTTCATGCTCGTACAGGGCGGTGCCGTCAAATCGTGAAAGACTGTGTGAATCTTTCGGAAAATGTGCAGGAACCCAATCGAGAATAACACCGATATTGTTCTGGTGGCAATGATCGACAAAATACATAAAATCGTCGGGCACGCCATATCTGCTTGAAACACTGAACGAACCGGTCACCTGGTAGCCCCACGATTCATCAAGAGGATGCTCCATTACCGGCATGAGTTCAATGTGGGTGAATCCCATCTGACTGACATAGGGGATGAGTTGATCAGCAAGTTCCCGAAAAGAGAGAAAACGCTCTGGCTCAGAAGGATCGCGTTTCCAGGATCCAGGATGAACCTCATAAATTGCAATTGGTTCATGGTAAGGCCTGCTTTGCTGTTTTTCCTGCTGCCACGAATGGTCATTCCATTGATAGCGGTTGATGTTACGAACAACAGAGGCGGTATTTGGACGGATTTCACCAAAAAATTGAAACGGATCCGATTTCTCAAGGAAAATGTTCTGCTGCGTTCTGATGACAAAACGATAAATCTCGTTTTCCAGGATGCCGGGTATGAACAGTTCCCAGATGCCGGAACTGCCGAGTGAGCGCATCTGGTGAACTCTTTTGTCCCAGCCGTTGAAATGACCGGTTACCGAAACATTGACTGCTGAAGGGGCCCAGACCCTGAAAACGGTTCCCTTCAGTTTCTGGTGCATCTGAAGTTGAGCACCCAGGATATTGTAGAGGGAATAATTGGTTCCCGCATTGAAGAGATAGATGTCATCATCGCCCAGAAGAGGAAGAAAACGGTACGGGTCATTTATCTCCTGGACAACACCTGAGTGATAGGTAATTCGATAGCGGTAATCATACGGCTCAAGCTTTTGATAGGTAATGTTTTCGTTAGATAATATACACTCAAAGACCCCGGGATGATCACTTTGAAGCATCTCGATATTTTTATCTTCGACAAGCAGAGAGACCTTCTCAGCATGGGGCTGCAGCGTCCTGAAAACGCTCTTGTTCCTGTCTCGCGGATGTTCATGAACGCCAAGGTATTGAAACGGGTCATGATGACTGTTCGTGAGGATTTTTGAAATAAGTGAATTCATGGTTTTGATTTGATTCGCTATTGAGTGTTGCTCTTTTTCATGATGATACTAGGGTAAAACGCTGAAAAAGTCATGATCAAAATTGAATTTTCCATCTCTTCTCGATCTTGCCTTACAGAACAAAATTAATGATTATTGTTTGAGATGAGAGCTTGACGGTAATTAAACGAGTCTGATACTCTGAGATATGCATCAGTATTTCAAACAGGTATAAGGATGAAAACATGGCACCGACATCCCCTTCTGTTATCGACACACTTACCGGATCATTTTTAATTTCAACGCCTAAAATGCCTGATCCCCGCTTTGAGCAGCAGGTTATCTATATCTGCGCACACAGCGAAGAAGGTGCGATGGGCGTGGCGATTAATAAACCAAACGCGCTCTTTACCATTCCAGAGGTTTTGAGAGGAGCCCAGCTGCCGGTGCCCGATATCGACTTTCCCCCTGTCTATATCGGCGGGCCCGTTGAACTCGAATCAGCTTTTATCCTTTTTCAGTCGGACTATCGTGTCGAACATCAGCTTGACATAACCGCAGGCGTCTCACTTTCGCGGGAAACAAAAGTCCTTGAGGATATTGCTCACCAGGTTGGACCCAAAAAATATCTCTTTATCCTCGGATATGCCGGCTGGGGGCCAGGCCAGCTTGAAGCTGAGCTGCTGGCTGACGGCTGGCTGACGGTGCCCGCTTTCGAAAATATTATCTTCGATGTGCCGGATAGTGAAAAATGGAAAAGTGCCGCAATGCAGTACGGCATTGACATATCCACGTTCGGAGATGTAATTGGCTATGCTTAATTGATGGCGTCGTAAAAACTCTCCATCTGCTTCGTTGCTACAAAATTTCTATCATCACGACGTACTGGAGTACGCCGAAATAATAGAAATTTTGCGCGCCTCGCATATGAAGCTTTTTACTTAGCCATCGATTCTGTTTTTGCGAGATTGTCCACAGCTGAGCCTTTATACTTGAAAAAACACCACTTCTTGTTTATCGAGGTTTTTATTGAGCCATCGATTCTGTTTTTGCGAGATTGTCACCGCTGAGCCTTCATACTTGAAAAAACACCACTTCTTGTTTATCGAAGTTTTTACACTACCATCGGTTCTGTTTTTACGAGATTGTCTTAATTGACAGTATAGGCTATATTTGACGCGCGATCCTTGATCAAGGATCGCGTTTTTTTATTTTCAGAAGCATGATTTGTTGTCGATTTATTATCAGGATAATCAGGACATTGTTGTGAGCAGTATGAGTGAGATAGAAAAAATATTTACATGTACGCGTTGCGGGTTTTGCTGCCAGGGGGAAACCACGGTTTCGCTCGACCAGGATGACAGAAAACGCATGGCTGCAGCTCTCCAGATTGGTAAACAGGAACTTGAAGATCGTTTTTTAAGAAGAACTGCTGACCTTGTCCAGATGAAAACAGAGGAGGGGCATTGCATCTTTTACCGGGACGGCTGCCTTGTTCATGAGGGGCGTCCATGGAGGTGTGGGCAGTGGCCGCTTGTCCCCGCCCTGCTGAATGGCGAAGACAACTTCCTTATAATCAGCGGTTCATGTCCCGGAATCAATAAAGATATCAGTTACGAAGATTTCTGTAATCTCCTCAAGCACTATTATCGTCTCCATGGGACGGTACTCTGTTGAGTGGCCGGGATGAAGATTGAAGTACCCTTTCTCGGCAAAACCAAAGAGCGCTATATTGAGAAGGGTATTAATGATTTTTATACCAGGCTGGTCCACTATGTTCCCCTGGAAATAAAGCATATCAGGGTAAAGCATTCAAAAGGGCTGACAGCCGTGCAGCAGATGCAATCGGAAGGTACGCTTCTGGATGCCAGCCTGAGCCCGGGTTCTTACCGAATTGCTCTTGACGGCAGCGGCCGGTCAATGAGTTCCGAAGAATTGAGCGAATGTATTACGAACCTTGAAAATCAGGGCGTAAAGAAGGTTTCGTTTATAATCGGCGGCCCGCTGGGTCTTGCCGACATTATTTTAAAAAAAGCTGATCTTGTTTTGTCCCTGTCAAAAATGACCTTCACCCATGATCTGGTGCGGCTGCTTCTGATGGAGCAACTCTACCGGGCTTATACGATTAAAGCGGGCGAAAAATATCACAAATGAGTGGTGAGATAGATATCATAGCGGCTGTTTTTACCCTTTACCCGGTAAGAAACCGGGGGCCCCTTGATCTCCGGGGCAGCGGCAGGTCTTTTCACGACAACCCTGCCGGCAGCAACGGTCATTGATTTTTCAAGGAGCTTCCCCTGGTCCTGATCATCTCCGACGAGTGAGCGCAGCACTCTCATTTTACGCTTGTTAAGTGCTGATTTTTTTGCTGGTGGATACATCGGGTCCATATAGATGGTGTCAAATTTGCTTTCCATGGCTTCGAGCAAATCGAGCGAATTGCCACGCAAAAGACTGATATTGCCGACAATGCTGGCCCCGATTTCCCTGTGTGCAGCGGCTCTTTTCAGGCCGTCATCGAGAAGAGCCCATATTACCGATGATCTCTCGATCATGGTTACCGAGCACCCAAGAGATGCAAAGATGAAACTGTCAAACCCGTATCCTGCAGTAGTATCACAGATTGTCGGGCGTAATCCTTTTTTTATGCCGACAGCCTTCGCCAGCGGCTGGTTTATTCTTCGATCATATTTGTATCTGAACCAGGCCGGGCCGCTGAGATAGTCCACGAAAATAGTTGATGTATCTGTTTTTCCGTTACTATTTTCTGTCAACTCCAGTCTTCCGTCGTTAAATGACAGGTAGAACGAGGCCGTTGCCGGACGAGCTGAAACAAGCTCGAGTCCGGTCTGGGCTGCAAGCCTGACAGCTGACTCATAATCCCTGTCACGGGTAGATTTCGACCATATTTGCACGAACTGTTTGATATCCATTGCAAAATGATATAATTAGGTTAGACACACTACTGTATGCTCTACCCTTGAGGATAGCCGAGTTTATGAAGAATACAAATAAAGATATACAGGTTGTGGCGATTATTCCCGCCCGCTATAAATCAAATCGTTTTCCGGGAAAACCGCTTGCCCGGATAAACGGTAAACCGATGATTCAGCATGTGGTTGAACGGGCCCGTAAGGCATCGATCCTCTCAAGGGTTTATGTCGCAACAGATGATGCAAGGATCGCAAAGGCGGTAAACGATTTCGGCGGCGAGGTTGTGATGACCAGGGGGAATCATGTCTCCGGCAGCGACCGACTTGCTGAAGCTGCTGAAAAAATCGATCTTTCTGAGCGTGATATCGTCGTAAATATTCAGGGGGACCAGCCTTTCTTCCCGGGTGAAGTCGTTGAACAGGTCGCAACTCCACTGCTCCATGATCCAACTCTTGATATGTCTACTCTTATCTACAAGATCGTCAGGAAAGAGGAAATCAACGATCCAAACCATGTAAAAACCGTCTTTGACCGGAATCATTACGCGTTGTATTTTTCGCGTTCGGCAATTCCATTTCAGAGAAATCCGGAAGAATCGAGCATCCCGACCTATTACAAACATCTCGGTTTCTACGCTTATCGAAAACGTTTTCTCTCAGCGTATGTCGCCCTTCCCGAAGGAGAGTGGGAGCGGTTCGAAAAACTGGAACAACTGAGGGCTCTTGAAAATGGTTACAAGATCAAGGTTGTCCTGACGGAACACGATTCAGTAGAAGTCGATACCGAAGAAGAACTGCAGCGTGTCGCGGCGTTGATGAAGCAGGGTGAATAGTGCAAAACAGGTTATTGTGAAAAACCAGTTCAAAAAACAGAGCAAAGCGCTTGTAGAACAGCTCAGCAGCAAGAATCTCTCACCATTTGATCTTATTTCCCAGAGGGATATTCGAGAAAAGCTTATAGATCTGGTGCTGAGCGGAATCCCGGAATATTCTGACTATGAATCTTCCATATTGTTCAGGCAGCTCTATAAAAATCTAACCCAGACAAAAGTCGACAAAACACGCGTTATCGTCTTCGGCGGAGGAACCGGGCTGTCAAACATCATCGGCGGCGACAGTCGACAGCAAAGCTGGAAAAACAGGCCATTTAACGGCTTAAAGGATGTTTTCCCGGAAACCAGGGCGGTCGTCTGTGTAACGGACGATGGCGGGTCATCCGGCGAGCTCCTGAAGGACCTGCCGGTGATCGCTCTTGGCGACATCAGGCATGTTCTGCTCTCCTCCATCCAGTTGAACCGGCTTACAGAACTGTACGATCTGAACAAGAGTGAGGCGGAAAATGTCACCCGGGTACTCTGGTCTCTTTTTAATTACCGGTTTAACAATAAGCCGGATTCAACGGAGCTGCTCTTGCGCGAGTGCGGAGCCGAGCTGGATGTCCTGCCGACCGGGCTGAGCAACTATATTAAAAATGCGCTCGACATCTGTTTTCAGGATCCGAGATGCGACGTTGTTTTCAGCCGTTCACACTGCCTCGGAAATATCATCGTCTTATCGCTGTTTATTTCCACTTTTTCAAAAGATTCAGACGGCAGCGGGTTGCTCTCTTTTGATAACGATACAGCCGAACTTCTGCTGAAAAACCTTTCGGAATGTTCTAAACTCCTCGGGGCCGCTGAAGATGCTGTGCTCCCGTCAACACTGACGCCTGCCCAGTTGCGATTTCTCTACACAAACGGTGTGCAGGTAACCGGAGAGCATAAATCGAGTACCGCACTTCGCGGCTTTCCGGTCGATAAAGTCTTTGTTGATTTTTACCGTGCTCCGTGTGTCCCTGATCGAGTATTGAACTATATCAGGACTGCAGACCTCCTGATTATGGCTCCCGGCAGCTTGTACAGTTCAATTATTCCCGTTCTCCAGGTGCCTGGCATTGCTGATGCTGTCAGGGAGAACAATAAGGCCTTGAAGTTACTGATCTCAAATCTCTGGGTTCAGTCGGGAGAAACCGATCAAAGCATCAGTGATCCCGATCGAAAATTTCATGTTTCAGACATGATCAGGGCATACGACAGAAATTTGCCGGGAGGAACCCAGGGACTTTTCGATCAGATTCTCTGCCTTTCCCTGAAAGATGTTCCCGGATCTGTCATCCAGAATTATGCGGTCGAGGGTAAAGTTCCCATATATCTTGACAGAGAAGTGCTTTCTGCGCAAGGCTTTGAGCCGATCGAGTGCGGGTTCTTTTCCAGGAATGCTCTTGTTGAACGTCATGTAATCCAGCATGACCCGGACATCGTCGCTCAAACAGTTAAAACGCTCTTCCTTTCCAGGGAAATCATGCCGGAACTGTTTAAACAAAGACAGGGCAGTATGTCCAGCAGTTTCAATAGTTCAGGATCCAGAAAAATCGTGGTGCCATCGACGCGCTACAGACAGATCAGAGATTGCCTCAACGAGCTGGACATTCGCATTGACGATAAGCTTCCGGCAGTTGCAGAACGGCTGAGAATACGTTCTACGCTTGCGGATATCGTCTGGAACCACAAAGACATACCGCTCTCGCACCTGGAAAATATTAAAGGCATCAGTTGTATCAATATAGATGACTGGCGCAGGGACCAGCGCTGGGACAATGTTTTTTCATTTTACGACCCTGAAGACGGCCAGGTGAAAATCAGACGCGATCGGGTAACTGATCGCCGTGGCCTGGAGATTTCATTTCTGATTACAGTAGGGCAGGCTCTGCTCGGCAATTATGTTGCCAAAAAAAGTGTTGAGACCATCGCGCACGATCATTTATCCTATGGGCGTGTATTTCATCTCTATCTCAATGCAGAAAATCTCAGAAAGTGTTATTTCAACAGTGAGGAGTTACATGAATATCTGAACCTTGCCCGAATGGTGCGGCAGAGCGAACAGCACTATACACGGCTGATTAACGGCGAAGAGGGTTTCACTCCTCCCGGGCTGTTATTCGGCGTCATGTATGCATGGTACCTGGATAACAGTTTCGCCAGCTATATTGAATACAAGATGTCGGTGATGAAGGTGAGGCAGACCGATCTTATCCCTGAGCAGATGAAAACCATGAAACGGCGTATGGAGCTTATACGTTTTTTCCGTCAAACGGTATTTGGCAAAGAGGCCTTCCCCATGGATCAGAGTTCGTGAATGGATGCCGACCATTATGAAGATTTTAATTGTTGACGATGACAACCAGATAAGAGATGTGCTGCGTATCTGGCTTGAGCATGAAGGTTTTACCGTAGTGGAGGCGGTAAACGGCAGGGAGGGTGTTAAACAGCAACGCGCAAACCCTGCCGACATGCTGATCTGTGACTTGATTATGCCGGATCAGGAAGGCATCGAGACAATTGCCGGGTTTAAAAAAGAATTTCCCCGGGTTGGAATTATCGCAATTTCCGGCGGCGGGAAAATCGGCCCTGACTCCTATCTTGAAATCGCCGTCCAGCTTGGTGCCTGGAAGGCATTTAAAAAGCCGCTTGATCTTCCGCTGCTGGTTGAGTCAATCCGTGAGTGGGGCCAACTCGATACAGCTGAGCAGAAAGAGTAACGATCAGTGACCCCTCAAGACTCATTTCCTCCAGTTCTTTTTATTCATGATGATAATGCCGATTACAAAGGCAGCCAGTCCAAGTCCCCATTGATTCCTGGAGAGCAGAATGAGCGCAGACAGTGACAGGAGAATCCCGATTGTTACATGGTTCATGGTTTTATAAAAGCCTGAAACCCTTCCGGTTTTCTGTGGTTTCAGCAACGCTCATTAAGCTTTCTCCAGGCCGTTGCCAGTTTTTTTTCTGAAACGGGAATTATCGTCTTGATTTCCGGTGAAAACAGCGACACCTGGTATTCTGCGATCAGCTCTGAATACACTCTGAAGCTCTCCCTGCTGTCAGTGTTATATTCGTCTAATTTTCTTTGAAATTCTTTATGATTTCTCATATGAGGCAAAACCTTCTTTTGTTTCTCTGCGTCTTTTGCAGGATTGGTATAGGCCCGCTGGGTGCGTATGCCAAGACTTTTAAGATAACGCGTTGTTCCAAGAAGCTCTTTTTCCGTAAAGGTCTGCAAAAAATCGTGCGGAAGTATTTTGTCAAGCTGTTCGTATATATCTGTAAATATATCAGATTTTCCGGAACCGCTTTTTTCGCTCAAACGTTCGAATTTTCCTATCATCTCAAACACAACTTTTCGCTCTCTGAGGATATGCAGAATGAGATCAACAAGCTCCTGTCCTCTCTTATAGTAACCTGCATCTCGCGTGGTGCCTACAATTGCCTGGAACTGATCGTTTGATATGAGCGGTTCAAATTGTGAGCCGAAAATAATTTTCTCGACAAAATCGATCAATTCATCCTGAATCGCAGCGCCGTTGTCACGGCTCTGTTTGAGCCATCCAACGGAGGGAGCGGAGCAGGATACTTTACAATATCTCTTGAGTACCTTGTGCTGCTCCTTGAAGGCAAGCTGGAGAAGGTAGCGCGTCCCTGCGGAGTTAATTGAAAGTGCTTCTTCCCGCGTAGCTGCGTAAACAATGACAACGCCCTGTTGTGCCCGCTGCCTCTTGATGGCAGCGAACAGGAAGCCGGAGGCTTTGCCGGAACTCGAATAGAGCGGAATCTCCCTTGGTACCGATTCAAAGCTCCAGGAACGAAAAATCTTCTCCTGCAGGGCTGACACCAGCTTTTGATCTTCCGGCAGCAGGGTATAGGTAAGCTGAGCGCGCTCGGGTGCAGTAAAACCTGATTTCAGCAGAGACAGGTCCCTGCCTGAGAAAAGCTCAGTGCCGTCATGGTCAAGCAGCGCAAATCTCATCTGCAGATGAGGCGGCAGCGGTTGCGGCCAGTCATCCCGACGTATGGATATTGTAAACATTTTAAACAATGCGGCTGATAATTCCCGATAGTAATTGCCGCGATAGAGAACCAAACCGTCAAGAACCCGATCTACCGTGGTGCTGATCGGTATCAGTTGTTTTCTCAAGCGTTTCGGCAATCCTTTTATCAGGAATGTCGTCTTTTCCTTCAGCAGGCCGGGGACGAGCCATTCAAACCGCTCCGGTTTTACAGCAGTTACCATTGAAAGCGGAATGCATGCTGTGACTCCGTCACGTTCATCACCTGGCTGGAAATGGTAGCTCAGTTTTACCTGGTCAAAGCCGATATCAAACAGGGCAGGAAAATCGAGCAGCTCTGATTCCGCGGGTTGACGGAGCAGGACCTGTTCTCTTGTCATGAACAGGTCCTGCCCGCCGTTTGTTTTCAGATAACGGATGAGTGTCGTACGGTCATAGACGTGGGCTGGCAGATGCTTGTCATAAAACGCATAGATGGACTCATCGTGCACAACAATATCCCTTTTTCGCAGCTTGTCCTCGGCAGCCTGCCATTTCTGAATAATCTCAAGGTTATGCTGCAGAAAGGGTAAACGAGTATCAATTCCTCTTTCAACAAGTGCCTTCTGAATAAAAACAGCTCGTGCCTCGGGAATGTTTTTTTTGCTCCTCTGCGGATAATTAACTGTTCTTCCGGAGCAGAGAACAAGGCTGCGCAATGATACCGTTTCATCGGCGACGACCCTTCCGGTTTTTTTCTGCCAGCGGATATTTGTCCATGAGTAGGAACAGCATGAACCGGCGGCATCCTCAATCCACTCCGGTTCAACGGTCGCAACGGTCATGGCGTAGAGCCTTCCTGTCTCGACAGCAGAGGCGGAAAGGAGCCACTCACCGCTTTTGGAAAACTGATGGCTTCCCGGGAACACCATGATTTCCTTTCCCTGCTCGGTTGAATAGACGTTGCCTTTTTTGCGGCGTGCGGCAAGTCTGAAGAAGCCGCTGAGCAGAGAGCGGTGAATCTGTTCATAGGAGCCCCTTTCTCTGTTGAGGGAGAACGTTCTGTGTCCCTTGAGAATTCGCAGCAGCTGGTCATGCAGGTCCAGCCATTCACGCATCCGCTGAAAGGAAAGGAAATATTCCCTGCTGAACCGTTTCAGACCTGACCAGGAGAATTGTCTGTTCTGGTCATGGAACCCATTCCAGATGGAGAGCAGCGCCATGAAATCTGATTGCGGGTGGGAAAATCTCCGGTGTGCTTCATCCGCTTGAGCTTCCTGGTCTGAGGGCCGTACCCTTGGATCCTGTATGGCAAGGGCTGCGGCGATGATGATTATTTCTGCCAGACAGCTGTTTCTCGAGGCCTCGATAATCACCCGGGAAATTACCGGGTCAATGGGCAAACGCGCCATCAGGCGGCCATCAGCGGTAAGCGTTTTTTTGGGGGTAATGGCGCCAAGTTCTTCAAGCATCCGATAGCCGTCACGAACCGCAGCCGTGGTTGGCGGCTCAACAAATGGAAAATCAGCGGGGTTTCCAAGCTTCAGGGAGCTCATCTGCAGCAGCACTTCAGCAAGATTTGAACGCTTGATCTCCGGTATGGTATACTCTGGCCGCGAGAGGAAATCATCCTCTGTGTAGAGGCGAAAACAGATTCCTGGTCCAATGCGACCGCACCTGCCTGCTCTTTGATTACAGCTTGCCTGGGACACTCTGGCAACAGGCAATCCGGTAGTTCGAGATTTTGGGTTGTAGGATGATATACGGGCAAGACCGGTATCGACCACATATCGAATACCTGGGACCGTGACCGAGGTTTCTGCTACATTTGTGGCCACAACGACCTTGTAACCGTTTCTCGGGTTGAATATCTTCTGCTGATCGGAAAACTGCAAGCGTCCGAACATCGGCAGAACGGTATGGTCTTGAAGCCTGCCCGCAAGAATTTCAACACTGGTCCTGATATCCTTTTCAGTCGGCATGAACACGAGTATATCGCCGGGCGGGTAGTTCTGTGCGATCATGGAAACACTATCGATACACTCGTCGAGAAACGAGCTGTCCCTGTCCTCGTCCTCGTCTTGGCGATAGATAATCTCAACAGGAAAATTCCGGCCTATAATTTCATAGACGGGAGCACCGGCGAAATGTGCTGAAAACAGTTCCGTATCAATCGTTGCGGATGTGACTACCAGCTTCAGATCTGTTCGTCTGGTGATGAGGTTTTTTAGATATCCAAGAAGAAAATCGATATTGAGACTGCGTTCATGGGCTTCATCGACGATAATGACATCGTAGTTTTTAAGCAGCGGGTCCTGTTTTGTCTCCGCCAGCAAGACCCCGTCAGTCATGAATTTAATTCTGGTTGCAGGGGTCGTGCGGTCATGAAATCTAATCTTGGATCCAACCATGTCGCGGTTGTTGCCAAGTTCCTGCCCGACCCGGTCGGCAACCGTTGTGGCGGCAACACGGCGCGGTTGTGTACAGCCGACAAGGTTGGCCAGAGGGGTGAGCGCTTCAAAACAAATTTTTGGCAGCTGTGTTGTCTTTCCTGAGCCAGTATCTCCTGAAATTACGGTAACCTGATTATTCTTTATAAGTTCGCTGATTTCATCTTTAGAAGAGGAAATCGGGAGGTCAGGCGGGTAAAAAAAATGCATGAAAACGTTGGATGATGATAATAATTATGGTAGTTGTCATTGTCTTGGAATCTACAGATTCTTTACCATATAACAACTTCAACTGTCATTTAAAATGGGCTGAGGTATGAATATGCGAAAAGTGGTAATCCCTGTGGCAGAACTCGGTACAAGGTTTCTTCCTGCCATGAAGGCAATTACGCAGGAGATGCCGACCGTCGCTGGTTGTCCAACGATTCAGTATATGCTGCACGAATACCCTGATGGTCAGCTGATTGAGCAGCTCCACCGCATCACTGGGACATTATGACGATACTGGAAGTAGCGGTTGCAGCTCCAGTATTCAAGACCTACTCGTATCAGTTGCCGCACGATACAGAGGAGCTGTTCAAAACTTCCCCGGCCCGGCTTATCGGGTGTCGTGTCTTTGTCCCGTTCGGGAACAGAAAAATTACCGGATATGTTCTCGGATTTGACGAGGGAGTAAATCGTCAAAGAGAACTAAAAGAGATTTACGAGGTTCTCGATGATGCGCCCCTGTTTCATCTGGAAATGGTAGCTTTGTTCAGATGGGTGGCCGAGTATTATCATTACCCGCTCGGCAAAGTGATCCAGACAGCTTTGCCTGGCGGTCTGACCGTACAGGCAGAAAAGATTATCCGGCTCAGTGGTAAAAAAAACTCACCGTTGCTTGCAAAAAGAACCGGCAACAACGACATCGGCTGGCTCAGGAAACTGGCAGAGTCGGGAGTCCTGACGCCGCGTGAGAGCAGAAATGTTCTTAACTCGTCAGCGGACAGGAAACGATTAATGGAGCTGGTAGAATCAGGCATCGTTACCATGGATGCCAGCCGCAGCCGTAATCTGGTCAGAAAGAAAACTGAAACCTGTTATCGCCTCAAGGACGGGGGTGAAAGACTCTGCAATCAATCCTCTGATGCTTCCAAAGCCGGGGGTCAGGCAGCGCCCAGCGGTGAAGTGACGGTAACAAAAGGCGAAAGCAAAACACTCCACTGTGCCTGGACAATTCTCCAGGAGCTCAAAAGCCAGCTGATCCCAAGAAAAGAGCTCCTGGCCCGTTATCCATACAGCGCTCGGGTTATACCCGGGCTGATCAAAAAAAATCTTTTTGAAAAAAGAGAAAAAAGAATTTTCAGGACTCCCTATGGCGATCTTTTGCCGTATTTTGAAGCTCCGGCTAACCTGACAGATGAACAGCGGCTGGCCGTCAGCCAAATTGTTCGGAGTATGGGAGAACAGCGCTATAAAACAATTTTACTCCACGGTATAACCGGAAGCGGAAAAACTGAAGTCTACCTGAAAGCTGCCGAGCATGCACTGAAGCTTGGCAAGCGCGTTCTTGTTCTGGTGCCTGAAATCGCTCTGGCGACTCAGATCGAGGCACATTTCGTTTCCAGGTTCGGAGGTGAAATTGCTCTTCTGCACTCTGGTTTGAGTGCGGGAGAACGATATGACGAATGGGAACGCACCTGCTGCGGAAAACGATCCATTGTTATTGGTGCCCGATCAGCGGTTTTTGCACCGCTTAAAAACCTTGGTTTGATCATTGTCGATGAAGAACATGATTCCAGCTTCAAGCAGGCAGATCAACTTCGTTACAACAGTAGAGACATTGCGATTCTCCGTGGCCAGATGTGCCAGGCTGTCACGGTTCTTGGCTCCGCGACTCCTTCAATAACCAGTTACCACCATGGCCGCTCGGAGAAATTTGAACTGATCGAGATGAAAAACAGGGTCGGAGTGAGTGAACTGCCCGTGATTACTGTTGTCGATCTGAAAAACAAAGAGAACCGAAAATCACTTTTTAGCCAAACGCTTGTTCGGGAATTACAAAAAACATTCCAGCGGGGAAACCAGTCGATCCTGTTAATGAACAGGCGCGGCTTCTCCGCTTCGGTAATCTGCCGTGACTGCGGATCCATGGTTGAGTGCAAACACTGCAATGTTACCCTGAATATGCACAAGGGCAGGCAGCAACTTGTCTGTCACTATTGCGGATTTCAGCTCCCGGTGCAGACGCTCTGCACGGTCTGCGGATCTGAAAAGCTTGTTCCTGTCGGTTTTGGAACCGAACGGGTCGAGGAAGAGGTTGCCAAAATTCTACCTGAAGCAAGAATTGCCAGGCTTGATTCCGATGTCGCTTCCGATCGAAAACGTTTCATGTCTATTCTCCAGTCGGTACGGGAGAGGGAAACGGATATCCTCGTCGGTACCCAGATGATTGCCAAAGGACTCCATTTTCCCGATGTGACACTCGTTGGGGTGGTCTGGGCCGATGGCGGCCTGGCCTTCCCCGATTTTCGTGCTGCTGAAAAAACATTCCAGCTCATAGCGCAAGTCACCGGCAGGGCAGGGCGTGGTGAGAAGCCGGGCCAGGTTATCATTCAGACCATGCAGCCGCTGCACTATGCAATAAGCCTGGCCGCTGGGCACGATTATCAGAAATTGGCAGAGCGGGAACTGCAGATCAGAAAAGAGGCGGATTACCCTCCTTTTGTAAGACTGGTTTCCTTGAGAATAGAGGGGGGGGCAGAAAAACGGGTCAGAGAATACGCTATTGAAGTAGCAGCACAGGCCAGGTCCTGGTGCAAAACAGAAAAAGAAGGGCACGGCTTGCAGGTTCTGGGGCCTGCACCTGCGCCGATAGAGAGAATCAGGGATGTCTATCGCTGGCAGGTTCTCTTGAAAGGCAACAACCTGTCGCGGCTTCACACGCTTGTTCAGACTATCATGACCTCGGTCAAAAAGGGGAGAAACGAAAAACTGATTGTCGATGTTGATCCGGAGAACATGCTTTGATCAGAATTTGAACCACTTTTTTTTCGGTGACCAGGACATTACCATATTTCTTCCCTGTTTTTTGGCTGCATAGAGCGCCTGGTCGGCCCTGCTGATAAAATCGTTTTTTGAGAAATCTTCAGTACCGGAGGGGATTTCTGATGAGACGCCGATGCTCGCCGTCAACCGGTATTCAGAAGTGCTGCCGGATTTTTCAAAAATTGTCTCTTCAATTATTTTTCTCAACTTTTCGGCGACAATCAGCGCTGCTTCTGCGTTCGCAGAGGGCAGGATAATTGCAAACTCTTCTCCACCGTATCGAGCCAGGGTGTCGTATGTGCGTATGTTATTCTCCAGTGTCCTGCAGAATTCACTGAGAATAAAATCTCCTGTCTGATGACCGTAGGTGTCATTGAACTTCTTGAAATGGTCTATATCGATAAGCAGCAGCGACAGATCGGAGCCGTTCCGCGCCGCCCGGGCAATTTCCTGGTCAAGGACATTCTGGAAATAACGATGATTAAATACATTTGTCAACCCGTCGACATTGGCGAGATTGTCGAGAATTTTGTTCTTTGCCCTGAGCTCGTCTGCAAGTTTTTCCAGTTCCATTTTTGCGGCGATCAGTTGTTTGTTCACCTGCTCGTAGTCTAGATTTATCAGGCTTAAACGGATATTTGCTTCCTGGAGAATTTCCTGGATTGATCTGGAGCTTTTAATCTTCAAGCCAAAATACTCGCCTGCTTCCTCGACGAGAATATGAAGCTGGTCCAGTACGTTTTCAATTTCATCGTTGGAGAAGCCCAGTAATTTTCTCGACTCTTTTCTGAACTGTTTGTGATAGTGTTCAGGCTTTTCAGAATAGAGGATGTTGATAAGCAGATCTGAGAGGTATACCGCTTTGATTGTCGTCAGGATGTTTTCATCATCACCGTCGTATGACGCCGGTGCATGGTGATAGCGTATCGGCAGGAACAGGGATTCCGGAAACCCCCAGGATCTTGCGACCTCGGAGCCGATTGTACTGTGATCTGCGCCGATTATTCTCTCTTCGACAGCGAGACGGTCCACATTGGAAGCAGTTTCGGTTTTGAGTACCTGTTCGTATGCTTTC
The DNA here is from genome assembly GCA_965366875.1 of uncultured Desulfobulbaceae bacterium. Lineage (GTDB taxonomy): Bacteria > Desulfobacterota > Desulfobulbia > Desulfobulbales > Desulfocapsaceae > MADRE3. The sequence goes on from CBDUGK010000013.1 coordinate 48,439, forward strand.
GGGATTGTTCGTGCCAGAATCAACTCGCCAAGGTTTTGCAGCAGTCCGGCGACAAAAACTTCTTCAGGCTCAACCCCCTTGACCTTTTCAACAAGTAATCTGGAGGCAGCCGCAGCAGCGAGGGAATGTTTCCAGAATTTTTTAAAATCAAATGAATTCTGGAAGTCGCCCTTGTCTGAATTGAGAAAGGAGAATGAAAGGACAAGACTGCGAACCGCATTTGTCCCGAGAATAGAAACCGCCTGTTGGATTGAGCCGATCTGTTGAGGGAAATGATAAAAGGCTGAGTTTGAGACTTTCAGAATCTTGGCGGAAAGGGCTACATCACGTGAAATAAGTTTGGCGATATCTGCAAGCGTGGTCTCCTCATGTGCCATCAGGGTAATCAGCTTTGAGGCCATCACCGGCAACGTGGGCAAGTCTTGCGACTGTAGGACGGTTTGCAGAATTTCTTGCTCTTTCATTTGCTCATATGGGTAGAGATAAAAATTAGTAATTGATAATTGTACTATATCGTGTATGAAACCCTTAATGCAAGATTACCATGCGCAAGAGAGCGGCGCTGGCGGGGTATACCCTGGCGATGCGCACCGTTTTAGCGTTTATAAGAGCTCCCGGCTAACAGTAGTAAAAATAAACTGATCGGCTACCATGAAAGATTCGAGTACTACTTCGCCATGCATATGACGGCAAAAAACTCAATCTCAGGAAGAGCCGGACGAAAAATAGAAACAACACTGCGGGTCATTCATTCGCTTCCCGGCAGTGACGGCGAGCGTTGATTCTGGACTGAAACAGAGATGGCAGAGAAAAATGTCAAGAAAGAAATGTTATTTGTCGAGAATTCTAACGGTTCTTTTCACCCTCTCATGATATAGTATGCTGCTGGGGATCGCGTAATTTCTCACTTTTTCACCTTATCAGAAAGGATATTCCATGTCAGAGAATCAATATGGTTTCCGTTACGACGAATACGGCAACACCAAAGAAATAGTCTCATATGTCAGCGGAGTTGCTGCAACAATGTTGAGTTTTGTCAACAAAGGCACCGCCTTCAATGAAAACGAAAGAAAACTGCTCGGTCTGCAGGCTGCGCTCCCTCCAGGTATACGCTCCCTCGAAAACCAGGTGTATAACTCAACGCGAATCGTTAATGGTAAACCTGATGACCTGGAAAAGTATATCTTTATCAGGGCGATGTTTGAGAGGAATGTGACGCTTGCGCATGCGCTTATCAGGAGTGACCTTGATCGATTCATGGGTATCATTTATACGCCTACCGTCAGCATGGCGGTTAAAAAATATTCCTCGATGTTCCGGCGTTCCAGCGGACTTCATTTCACCCCGGACAACATTGACCTTGCCGAAGATATCCTGAGAAGATACCTGAACCAGGAGATTCGCGTGGCGGTGGTTACTGATAATGGCGGTATTCTTGGTATCGGCGACCAGGGTGCCGGCGGCATTGCCATCAGTCTGGGCAAACTCATGCTCTACAGCCAGGGTGCAGGTATTGCCCCCTGGCATTGTCTTCCTGTTTCGCTCGATGTCGGGACCGACAACAGTGATCTGCTGGACGACCCGCTTTATCTCGGCTGGCGGCATGAGCGTCTGCAGGGGGAGAACTATCTTTCTTTTATCGGGCGGTTTGCACGTGCCTTCAGAAATGTTTTTCCAAATGCACTCTGCCAGTGGGAAGATTTCTCCAACAATAATGCCTTTGCAATCAGGGATTCTTTTACTGATGAGCTTATATCCTTCAACGACGACATTCAGGGAACCGGCGCCATTACCCTTGCAGCGATCTATTCGGCAATGAAAGTCAAAGCTGAAAAGCTTGTTGATCAAACCTTTCTTGTCTGCGGCGACGGGATCAGGGAAGTCGGTATCGGCGAACAAATCGAAGATGCGCTGATTGTTGCCGGACTAAAACGAAATGAGGCACGCGATAAAATCTTTTTCCACGATGGTGACGGTGTGCTGTCTTCCACCACCAGACACGCACACTACAAAATGAAATATGCCAAGAAGCCGGAACGCTTCCCGTGGATTAGTGAGACCAGGGATCTGACCGATATTGTCAAGGCTGCAGGTATCACGGTGATAGTCGGTGCCTGTGGTTCTGGAGGCTGTTTTACCCGGGATGTGATAGAAGCGATTTTAGAAAATACCGAGAAACCAGTCATTTTACCGATTTCCGGGTTGGAAGAAGATGTGGAAATTTTTGCCGGAGACTTGAAAGAATGGTCTCGCGGGAAAGCCCTGATTGCCCATTGTGGTTCCTGTTTCGGCTGTGAAGTTGGTGAAACCAGTGCTGCGATCGCTCCCTGCAACAATGTCATGGTATTTCCCGGTGTCGCACTGGGAACCATCGCATCAGGAGCACGCCAGGTTCTGCCCCGTTTTTTCACCGAAGCAGCTCAGGCTGTTTCCAGCTGTGTCAGTTCAGAGGAAATCAGCCGGGGAAAGCTGGTACCGTCACTCTCCAGATTCCCAGTGGTTGCCGACCATGTTGCACTTGCGGTCGCCATGTGCGCCGTTCGTGAAGGTGTGAGCAGACAGTGCATTTATGCAGATTACAAGCATGAGAATGATGAGGTCAGAATGAAGAAATTAATCAGTGGTATGAGATGGGAACCTGATTATCTGCCGCTGACTGCAATGTGATGCTTTCCTTAAGCTCGTTGAGCAGTCCCCGGATGTCTGACCAGTCATCCGCTGCATAAATATTTTTTCTAATGCAGGAAGCACCGGAGAAGCCCTTGAAATATTTTCCCAGGTGGTTCTTCATGGCTGCAAGCTGAAACTGGTTGTCATCGTTATAAAACTCAACGAGAAAGAGGTGACGCTGAGCAGCCGTAATGACGGGGCTGAGGTTCCCCGGCCGTCCGTCCGGGTGGAATACCCATGGGTTGCCAAGCGAGGCTCTTCCGATCATAACGCCATCGCAGTGACTGGTCCTTAACCTCTGTTCAGCATCCTGAAAGGTCACTATATCACCGTTGCCGATGACTGGAATTGAGACTGAACCCTTTATCCTCTTGACCACCTCCCAGTCAGCCTTTCCTCCAAAGGCCTGTTTCCAGGTTCTGCCATGAACGGTGAGAGCAGCTATTCCGTTATCTTCAGCAATCCTGGCAAGCGTTGCACCATTCTGGGTGCGTTGGTCCGGACCGGATCTCATTTTTACCGTTACCGGGCAGTTACTGCTCCTCACAACGCCTGCAATAATCCGTTGCGCACGTTTCAGATCAGCCATCAGTGCTGCACCGGCACCTTTTTTCGTGACTTTTTTTACCGGGCAGCCCATATTTATATCGATCAGATCAGGTTCGAAACGGTTGAGAATCGAAGCAGCTTCAGCCATAACATCAGGGTCTGCACCGAACAGTTGAAAAGCAAGCGGTCGATCTTCGTTTGAACTTTGAAGCAGGTGTATGGTTTTTTTCTGATTATAAACCAGGCCATGACAACTGATCATCTCTGACACGCAGAGACCTGCACCGTATTCACGACAAACTGTTCGAAAGGCAAGATCAGAATATCCAGCAAGAGGGGCAAGGATGAGCCTGCTGGGGAGTTGAACGGAACCAATTGAGAGCATGAGAGAACTAAGAGCGAAGCCGGTTCAGAACAGATCCGGCTTCGCTGTGATGAAGAATAGTATTACAGTTTTGCCAGCTCAAGCAATGATCTCTGGTAAATCTTTTGCGACAGATCATCGACGATAATGTCTAGTGCTTCATTTTCGTTGTCCCGGTTGACCGCAGCATCTGAGCCGACTTTGTATTCCTGGGTCCATACTTCAGATGGAACTTCCATGAGGACCCTGTCGTTTTTCAGATCCTTCATGATATATCTGACTCTCAAGCGGATGTTCACCTCAGAGGTGCTACTGGCCCTTCCGTAGGTAAGGCTGGGAAGGTCTATGGATATGATCTCACCGGCGAGTATATAGTCGGCATTTTCTTTGGTTTTGGTGATCGAAAGAGAACCTGTCTTCTGATACCATTTAATAAGAGACTGATAAATCTTTGAGTCGAGGAGCAATTCATTTGTTCTGTTCTTCCATGTTGTGGCATAGATTGTTCTGTCAGGACCGGAGTATACATAGGGGTTGCGGTAGCCACAGGCGCTAATTAATACAGTGATTGCCAGAATTACAAACAGTGGTCGCAAAAAGGATTTCAAGGCTCTACTCCATGAAAAAGTATTAACACTCATCTGATAAACCAGAGATTCCGGTCGCAAAACAAGAATTTACTGTAGTATTAAACCACGATATTAACAAGTTTCTTCTTGATGACAATAATCTTTTTCGGCTCCTTGTTGTTGATAAATCGCAGCACATTGTCATCTTCCAGGGCACACGTTTCAAGAGCTTTCTCGTCAATGTCCGCATCGACCATGATGCGTGAACGCACTTTGCCGTTTACCTGGAGTACGATGGTGAGAAGGTCTTCCTTGGCCGTTTCTTCATCAAAGCATGGCCACTCCTGCTCTTCGGGGCGGCTGGGAAAATTCATACGTGCCCACATTTCTGAACAGAAGTGCGGTACCATCGGAAACAGAAGCACGAGTATCGTTTTGATGGTCTGACTGATCGTTTCATGTCCTGCCATTTCGTTTTTTTCCGGATCAGTTGCCGAAACAAGCGTATTAAAAAGTTCCATAACCGCGCTGATGGCCGTATTGAAATGAAAGTTGGTGTCGATATCATGGGTCACTTTCTTTATGGTTTGGTGCATCTTGCGGTCAAGTGCTCTGTCCGCCTCATTATTGCCGGCGGATACATCTGCAATTCCTGGAGACTCTGAAAAACCGGCAATAAAGCGATAAACCTTATTTAAAAAGCGGCTTGCTCCCTCGACTCCCTGCGCATTCCACTCAAGATCACGTTCGGGGGGTGCTGCAAAAAGACTGAACAGGCGCACCGTGTCGGCGCCATACTGCCTGATCAGATCGTCGGGATCGACAACATTGCCTTTTGACTTGGACATTTTTGCGCCGTCCTTGATAACCATTCCCTGTGTCAGGAGATTGTCAAACGGCTCATCGATTCCAAGATAACCGAGATCCCGCAATGCTTTTACGAAAAACCGGGAGTAGAGAAGGTGAAGTATGGCATGCTCAACTCCTCCAATATACTGGTCAACCGGCAGCCAGTAACGAGACTGCTCCCTGTCGAGTGGCGTATCGGCCGCATCCGGGCAGGTAAATCTGGCAAAATACCAGGAAGACTCGACAAAGGTGTCCATGGTGTCTGTCTCTCGGGTTGCCTCGCGGCCGCATGCAGGACAGGTCGTATGAATAAATTCAGGCCTCCTGCTCAGCGGGGCGCATTCACCCGCACTGGAGTTGCGGTCTTCAGGAAGTTTTACCGGTAAATCGTCCAGGGGAACGGGAAGAACACCGCAGGAATCACAATGAATCATCGGAATTGGAGCTCCCCAGTACCGTTGCCGTGAGATCCCCCAGTCCCTCAGGCGGTAGGTGGTGTGCGCTGAACCAAAGCCGTTTTGTTCAGCATGGGCAATGATTGCCGTTTGGGCTGCAGACGATTCCATAGTGTCGAACTGAGCTGAATTTACAAGCAGCCCGTAAGCAGTAGAGGCCTCTTCCATCTCCTCCGGTTTCAGACTGGCACCCTCGGGAATTACAACGGGGATGATGGGGAGTTTGTAGGTGCGGGCAAATTCGAAATCTCTCTGGTCGTGGGCAGGTACTGCCATGACAGCACCGGTTCCGTATTCCGCGAGTACAAAGTTGGCGACATAGACGGGAATGCGCTGTCCATTAAACGGATTTATACAGTATCGACCAGTGAAAATTCCTTTCTTTTCCTGCTCCTCCTCGATATTCTGCCGCATCCGTTCGTCTGCTGTTTCTTTGATGAATGTTCTGACAGACGCTTCGATTTCGCTGCCGTTTATCAACTCATCGATCAGAGGATGTTCTGAGGCCACAGACATGAATGTGACGCCAAATATTGTGTCTGGCCGGGTGGTAAAGATTGAAATTGAGCGTTCGCTGCCTTCGATTCTGAAATCACAGGAGAGTCCGGTTGATTTGCCGATCCAGTTGCTCTGCATGGTGGCTACTTTCTCTGGCCACCCCCCCAGGGTCTGCAGGTCTGCAAGAAGTTCCTCTGCATATCTGGTTATTCTGAAAAACCAGCCATTCATGTTGCGTGGCCTGACAAAATCGTCACAGCGCCAGCAGGTGCCTTCAATGACCTGTTCGTTTGCAAGTACCGTCTGGCATGTCTCACACCAGTTGACAGTGGTTGTCCGCTGATAAACAAGATCTTTATCGTACATCTCGATAAAGAGCCTTTGCTCCCAGCGGTAATAGCTGTCATCACAGGTGGCAAGTTCCCTGTTCCAGTCATAGGAAAGACCCAGCTGCTTGAGCTGGGTCCGCATATAATCTATGTTTTCATACGTCCATTTGGCCGGATGGGTGTTGTTCTTTTGTGCAGCGTTTTCAGCGGGGAGCCCAAAGGCGTCCCACCCCATGGGGTGAAGAACGTTAAAACCGCGCAGACGCTTGTAACGGGCAACGACATCGCCGATGGAATAGTTCCGTACGTGTCCCATGTGGATACGGCCGGACGGGTAGGGAAACATTTCAAGGACATAATATTTTTCTCTGCTGCTGTCCATGTTTGCCCTGTTGGTTTCTTCCCGCTCCCATTTCTGCTGCCACCGGGCTTCAACCGCCTTAAAATCATATCTGGTGGGAAGCTGTTCTCTTGCTGTCATTACAACCCTCTGTATCTGTTGAATTCCCTGGGTTTCACTGTGTACTATGTTGCAGCATAAGCTTCGGGCTCGTCATAGTGACTGATGTTTTCAAACGTCGTATATTCCTTTTTGAAAAAGAGCTGGGCGGTTCCGGTTGGGCCGTTTCTCTGCTTGCCGATAATTATTTCGGCGATGCCCTTGTTCGGGTTGTCGTCACTCTTGTTATAGACTTCATCCCGGTAAATGAAGCAGATAACATCGGCATCCTGTTCAATTGCTCCGGATTCCCGAAGATCTGCCATCATCGGCCGTTTGTCGGTGCGGCTTTCAAGTCCTCTATTCAACTGTGAAAGGGCGAGCACCGGAACCCCGTACTCTTTGGCAAGTGCTTTGAGAGAGCGCGATATTTCACTTATTTCCTGTGTACGGTTTTCGGCCGTCCGTCCTCTCATGAGCTGCAGGTAATCGACAAGGATCAGCCCAATGTCGTGCTGAACGGCAAGACGCCTGATTTTTGATCTCATTTCAAGCACTGAAATAGCCGGGGTATCATCAATGTAGATCGGTGCATCCGAGAGCATGCCGACCGCTCGAGTCAATCGCGGCCAGTCCTCCGGCTGCAGTTTTCCCGTCCTGATCTTTTGGGAGTCAATATGACCGACCGAGCTCAGCAGTCGCATGGTCAGCTGCTCCTTTGACATTTCCAGGCTGAAGATAGCAACACCGGTCTTCTCCATCAGGGCTGCATGCTGGGCGATGTTCATTGCCAAGGCAGTTTTACCCATCGACGGGCGTCCAGCGAGAATTACCAGGTCCGATGGCTGCAGGCCGGCAGTCATCTTGTCAATGTTTGTATAGCCGGTCGGTACTCCGGTTATCAGCTCTTTTCGTTTGTAGAGCTGTTCAACTGTTTCAAAACAGCCGGGAATGATCTGCTTGAGCGGCGTGAAATTTGTACCGCTTTTTTTGCCGGCGATATCAAAAATTGCCTGCTCCGCGTCGTCAACAAGTTGATCAATATCACCCTGATCTTCGAAGCAGCGGTTGGCGATATCTGAATTGACGCTGATCAGATTTCTCAAGATCGATTTCTGACGGATGATCCGGGCGTAGGCTATGATGTTGGCGGTGACGGGGACAATGGAGGTCAGGGAGGCGAGATATGTCGGTCCCCCGACATCCTCAAGGTGATTCTTGTCGTTGAGGAGATTGGTGATGGTAACCAGATCCTGGGGCTCATTCTTCTGAAAAAGATCGATCATCGCCTCAAAGATGATTCGATGCCCCTTTCGGTAGAAATCGAAGGGGGAAATAATGTCCAGGACCGAGGTAAACGCTTTTTCTTTCAGGAGTATTGAGCCAAGAACCGACTGCTCCGCTTCTATGTTGTGAGGAGGAACTCTGCCGCTTGTCACGATGTTTGACTCTATGCTGCTGTGGTATTGATCGCTCATTGCCCGCTGCTGGTTGATGTTGATTACTGATGATGTCTAATACACTGAGCAGTTTGTGTCAAAACAAAAAAACACCTTGAAAGCACTGTCTTTCGAGGTGTTTTTTGTTGTTTGTTTCCAGATAGATAACTGGATTTTTTACGGTATCGCCAGGAAGGTGCTGAAAACCGCAACGGCGTTTAATTTCACTCTCCCTGAGCCACGATGTTTACGGTGATCTCGGTACTGAGATCAAAGCCGACCTTCACCGTGACTTTCTTTTCGCCAAGGGTTTTTATCGGTTCAGCGAGTAAAATATCCTTTTTCTCGACGTCAATGTTGTTTTCTTTCAACCTGTCGCTGATGTCTGTCGAAGTTACTGAGCCAAAAAGCTTTTCATCTGCTCCTGCCAGCTGAGAAAACTGGAGTGTCACCGCTGACAGTTTCCTGGAAAGTTTCTCAGCGGCTTTCCTGTCTTCTTCAAGTCGTGCCTCTATTACGGCCTTGTTTTTTTCGAGAAGTTCAAGATTTGCAGCCGTGGCAAGCACCGCTTTTCCCTGGGGCAGTAAATAGTTGCGGCCAAAGCCCGGTTTAACCCGGACAAGGTCTCCTTCACGACCGAGAGAATCGATTGTTTCTTTTAAAATGAGTTCCATGATTGACTCCTCTATATAATGTTGTTTGCTGTTATAACAGTTTAGTTTTGTGAGTGATCACTATCATCTTGTTTTTTGTCATCATTTTTTTGATGCAGACGGCGAAGATCAAACCAGACATCTCCGATCCCCACAACAAGCAGCAGGATTGTGCCGAAGGACTGAAAGAGCATCATGCCGTAAAAAAATGTTCTGAGAAGCAGCGGGACATTCCATTTATGCATAAAGAAAACAAAAATTGAAAATCCCTGGAAAAAATAGATAAAGCTGAAAACGATCAGTCCATTGACGCCTGCCAACCGTGTGACACCTGTCGGCAGCAGGGCAACAATTATCGAGCCGATTAAAAACCAGACCAGTGCTGCAGGAAGTTCCCAGAACCGGTGATTAATCCATGGTTTGTAGCCGGTGGATTTCCTGATAATGCTGTTTCCTGCAACCATGGTGAACCAGACGGTAAGCATCGCAAATCCGCTGATAATGGATACCATTATTTTGGGAAAGATCACTTTCATCTGATAAAAAGACTGTTCTATCAGCGCAATTGTCTCGGAATCGACAGAGTTGCTTTGCCGGTAATATGAAAGAGCATTTTCGACTCCCTGGTCCAGTGAACTCATGAAGTCGGTGACAGGATTTACTCCGGTCGCCATAGTTAATCCAGCCAGGAGCAGCAGCCAGCAGCCAAGCAGTGTCAGTGTTGCTTTTAGTCCGGATTTTATCGGTGAGTCTGATTGGAAGGCTGATTGGGCCAGTATATATCCCGGCGGGATAAATGTCGCCGTAAAAAACAGCGTACCGAAAGAGTTGAAAATGGTTGCTCCGATTGACGCAAGTATAAGCCCTGCGACAATATATCGAAACCCGTGCTCCCACTTGTACAGATAAAATAGTACAACAAGGGGGATAAAGAAATAAATCAACCCCAGAAGGGTAGACTGAAAAGCGGGAATCGAAATAATGAGCCCAAAGAGTATTATATGCTGGTAGGCTCTGCTGCCGCCGAAAATACTCTTGCTTCCACCTGACACTGAATTCCTTATCTTATTATTGTCCCTGAACGTTTCCAGAGTATGGAAGCAGGGCAATTTGTCTCGCCTTTTT
>CBDUGK010000014.1:0-57661 GCA_965366875.1 uncultured Desulfobulbaceae bacterium
TGATTTAATGCATATTAAAAAAATATAGTGAAGAGGGAATGGTGCAGAAAATATGTTTTTGCGCCGGTTTTTCGTCATAATTTAGGTAATCGTTTTCATATTATCAATCTTGATGATCAGCGTTATCGGAGGTTTTGCGGCCAAAACCGGCGCAATCCGCTGTTTTTGAGCAAACTTTCCAGCCGCTGTGTGGTATCGTAAAAGATCGACAATGTAGTTTATATTTAGTGTGTTAGGGGGTGATCACTGTCCTGTCGCGCCTGTCTTCCAGCCGACACGTATAAACGAGATATATATTTGTTTGACTAAAATAATGTAATCGTTTACTTTGGATTGAGTTAAATTACTAATTGAACCAATAAGGAAAAGATATTCCAATGGTTAAAATCAAAGATGTGGCCAGTGCAGCTGGGGTATCAACCGCAACTGTGTCCAGAGTTTTAGCAAACAAACCCCATGTTCGGCCTGAGGTAAAAAAACGCGTGATGGAGGTTGTGAGAACACTCAATTATCAGCCGAACAGGATTGCACAGAGCCTTCGTTCCAGCACATCAAAGATCATCGCCTTGATTGTCGCTGATATCGAAAATCCTTTTTTTCAAAAGGTGAGCAGGGCCGTCGATGATACTGCACAGGAACTGGGGTACAATGTGATCGTGTGCAATACAGATGAAGACCCGGATAAGGAAAAAAAGTGTTTCGATCTCCTTCGGGTTGGAAATGTTGCCGGTGCTATTTTCGCACCAACCCTCAAAGGCCTCGATACTTTTAAACAGACTTACTCACTTGAAGCACCCGTGGTGATGATTGATCGTCGCGTCAGTAACTACGACGTCGACAATGTTCTCATTGATAACGTTTCATCAGCTCACAGTATGGCTACGCATCTGATTGAACACGGTTACCGTCGTATAGCCGGTATCTTCGGAGCGAGCACGACCGGCCATGAGCGGCATAATGGATTTGTTAAAGCCCTTAAGGACCACGGCATCAAGCCTATTAAAGAGTTGGTGAAATTTACTGAGGCAAGAGAAGATGACGGCTATAACGTTACGATGAAGCTGCTGAAACTAGGCGATCGGCCTGATGCTATTTTCACCAGCAACAGTCTGCTGGCGGCCGGTATACTTCTGGCAATCCGCAAAAGCAGATTGGTTGTGCCCGACGATATCGCTTTTGCAAGCTTTGACGATACCACCTGGGCAAAGCTGCTCGAACCGGCGCTGACCGTCATTGAGCAGCCTACGTACGAAATCGGTCGTACCGCCGCTGAGCTGCTGATCAAAAGGATTCAGGATCCGACACGCTCTAATCGTGAGGTAGTACTCAAAACGAATTTAATTGTTCGCCAATCCTGCGGTTGCCCGAAGGACCAGTAACTTTTATGTCTGAATTCTCCTTGCCGTATATGGTTTCAGTATCTGCTTTATTCTTTATTTTGAATCATACCCAGCAATAATGGATTACTCATGATCCGTTATCCAATAACAGTGCAGAGGCTTTTATGACGCAGGCTAAAATAGCAGGAATTGGTGAGTTATTGTGGGATGTCTTGCCTGAATCCGAACAGCTTGGTGGGGCGCCGATTAATTTTGCCTATCACGTTTCAGCACTTGGAGCTGAAGCGGTGGCTATCTCAACAATCGGCAATGACAGAAGAGGTGAAAAGGCCCTGAAGGAGCTGCAGAACAAGGGCGTAGACACCTCCTATATCAGCGTTTTGGAACAATTTCCTACCGGATATGTAACCGCCAGAGTCGACGGGAAGGGAATTGCAGCCTACGAATTTCCAGACGATGTTGCCTGGGATCACCTGGTCATAAATCCTGCGGCGCAACAATGTGCAGCAGAGCTCAACGCCATCTGTTTCGGTACTCTCGGCCAACGATCAGATCCGGCACGATTGACGATTCAGCGATACCTGCAGTCCACAACTGATACTATCGTAAAAGTCTGCGATCTCAATCTTCGTCAGAACTTTTATAGCCGGACAACCATTGAAACATCGCTCAGATTAAGTACGATTTTGAAGCTTAATGATGACGAACTAACCATTGTATCGTCGCTTTTTCTGTTTGATGGGAGCGAACATGAAAAACTTGAAGCACTCCGGAAACACTTTGATCTTGACCTTGTTATCCTGACCAGGGGCAGTAATGGCAGCATTCTACTGACGGAAGACGAAATATCCAGACATCAGGGAATCGATACGAAAATCGTCGATACAATTGGTGCCGGTGATTCATTTACCGCTGCGGTTGTAACAGGATTGCTGCTCAATAAAACACTTGATGAAATAAACGAAAAAGCAAACTGTCTTGCAGCTTACGTCTGCAGTCAGTCGGGGGCAATGCCGCCAGTTCCGAATCTCTACAGGTATAAGTAACAGAGCCGTGAGGATGACCGTTGAGCAAAAGCGGACTGACGCTGTTGTACTCTGCTGAGTACATTCTGAAGCCATAACCGGTTTACAAGGTCATGGCTCAGTGGGATATATCGGTAAGGATCCTGCTCTTTCATTGAAAGGGTGTAACGGTGTCTGGTCTGGTCATGGGTAGGTATTGGTGTCATCGGTTGCTGGATAGTCTCCATATTTTCTGTTTATGTTTGTCTGGAAGTTGTTTAGAACGTCAGCAGGACAGCAGAAACAGGTAGAAACCGTTCTGAGACCCCAAATACGCGGGCCGGCAGGCCGGCTTTTTTTAAGCAGATGAGAAACCGAAGGGTGTGAGGGAAATCATGAAACCGGACAAGCCTGTTTTCAGCCGCAAAAAACGCTTACTCTACTGTTTCGCCGATACCTTGCCCCTTTGCCGCTCTCTTCTTGACGGCGGCGCACGGATCATCCAGCTGCGGGCAAAAGGTTTAAACGACGGCGCCTTTCGCGAACTGGCAGAAGAGATGCAGGCGATGATACGTTCGTTCCCGGAGCCGGCAACGCTGATCATCAATGACCGGGCGGATATTGCCCTTGATATACATGCCGACGGGCTGCATCTGGGGCAGGGGGACGCTGATTATCGTCTGGTCATAAAAGCGGCGCCCCCGGAAATGATTATCGGGGTCTCGGTGCGCAATAGTGCTGAGGCGCTTGAGGCGCAGGATGCAGGGGCAGCATATGTGGGTGCCGGCGCGGTTTTTCCCACGCTCACAAAGTCCGATGCGCAGCTGATTGGGTTGGAAGAGCTGAAAAATATTGTCGATGCAACCAGGATACCTGTCGTTGCCATTGGCGGCATCAGCCTTGATACGATTGACCGGGTTGTCAACGCCGGCGCTCATTATTTTGCCGTTATCTCGGATATTAATGATTCAGCTGATATCAGCGCCCGAATACGTGTTCTGAACCAAAAAATTGGCCCGATGAATGTTCCGATATAAGAAATAGGCAAAAGAGTAAACCAAAATCTGATGAAAGGCAGATGGAAGAGATTGCGGAGATATCTGGACCATGAGCGGCAGGATTACGGATTATATGAAAAAGATGGGCCCGGCCTGGATTATCAGCGCGGTGGCCTGTGGACCTGCAACGCTGGCCAGTGTTTCAACTGCGGGAGCCCGCTATTCATATCACCTGCTGTGGGTTGTGGTGCTCAGCGCCCTGTTCGGCACCACGGCCCAATACCTGGCCGCAAAAATCGGCGTGGTAAGCGGAAAGGGCATTATCAGGACGACCGAGGAGCATCTGGGGAAGACCTGGGCCTGGATTTTGACCATCGACGCCCTTGTTGCGACGTGGCTTGCGGCCATGGTGCTGATGAATGCCCTTGCCGGCATAACATCGGTGCTGACCGGTGTTGACTCTCCCTATTGGGGTGTGCTGTTCGGCGTGGTGATCGGCGCACTGCTGGTGGGGGGCGGTTACCGGTGGTTTGAGTCCCTGTGTAAACTGCTGGTGGGCTGCGTTGTCGCCTGCTTTGTCGTTGTGCTCTTTATGTCCAGTCTTGATTTTGACGGGATTTTTCGTGGATTGATTCCCCGCTTTCCGGGGGGCATGGAGTCGGCCCTGCTCGCTGCGGCGATCATGGGCGGAGCGGTACACATCACCATTATCGGCATGCACACCTATAACGTCAATGCCCGCCGCTGGCAGATCAGCGATCTCGGCCTCGCCCGGTTTGACACGCTGCTCTCCATGGGCGTTGCCTTCGGTCTTTACAGTGTTGCCATTTTTCTTGTCTCTGCAGCTGTCCTGCATCCCAACCAGGTGAATGTTAAAAGTGCAACCGATGCCGCCCTGGCCCTGGCGCCACTGCTCGGCAACAGTGCTATGGCGGTTTTCCTGGTCGGGCTTTTTACCGCCGCATTTTCAACAATTTCACCAACCTTTCTTGCCGGGGCGTTTTTTCTGGCAGATAAAATGAACTGGAACCTCAGTGTCAGGGACAGACGTTTCAGCGCTGTGATTCTGTTCGGCTGCGGCTTGAGCATGCTCGGACCGTTTATTAAAACAAGTTTCTATCTGTTGCTGCCGCTGATGCTTGCTCTTGGACTGACCGGGACTCCGGTCATTCTCGCCATTATCCTCTACCTGCTGAACAGAACGGATCTGAAGAACCGTGCACCCAACACCGTTTTCATCAATGTGATGGGGATCCTGACCTTACTGGTCACAAGCTTTCTGGCACTTCGCTTCGTGATGACAAAGCTTGCAGGATAAAAGGGGTGTCAGCCGGCAAAGGCCCACAAACGTTCGTTGTCCACGATCCCGTCTTCGTCAACCAAAACGTCAATGAGATCCATGTCCACGAGATCGTGGGAGTGGGTTGTCAGCTGGTAGGTGGAGCGTGAGGAGGCCACATCTCTTTTTTCTCGGTGAATTCGCTGTGAATCCCCGAGTCCGTGCGAAAAATGAAAAGAGTTGGCAAAAAGATAACTCTTGATGTTATTGAAACGGCAGAGGCTCAGGGTCGCACTGGTGCCCACCGGTGCCACAACTTTTAAATCCCTGGTGACGCTGACCGCCCCCAGCAGGATTTTGTTGGCCTGGTCGAGATAATGGCAGAGGTTAAATGCCGGAATTACTCTGTGCGGGATTTCCTCCTGGCGGAGGGTAAAGGCAACCTGGGGTGTGCGCACCGGGTCCAGCTGAAGTACGATCACGTTGAAATCCTTGAGCAGGATCTGCTTGGCCTGGAGCAGTATGTTGGTTACCACTGAACTTGCTGAATGTACGATGATGCCGTCGCCATCTTCGATGAACTGCATGCCGTGACGTACGACCAGTTCCGCCCGAGATTGGTAGAGTTTTACCTTGTTTCTCAAAATCTTGATGGCCTCATCCCGCAGGACACTGTTTTCTGTCTCCAGAAACGGGCGAATCTCTGCCTCGAACTGTTCCAGCATATGAATGAGCGGAGTAATCCGCGGGCGCAGAATGCGAATATCCGCAGCCAGTTCATCATAACGCTGCATGATGCCCTCCTTGCCGCAATCCAGCTGCTCAAAGGCGGTGATCAGCGCATTGAGGGCCATTGTTGTGGTGCGAGCAGCGCCCAAGGCTGTGCCGTGGTAGAGGAACAACTGATCCAGATTTTCCTTTTCACTCGTGTTCATAGGGTCAGCCACAGGTAGAGGGTCAGGTAGGCGGAAGAGACACAGAGACAAATAAGGGTGATGATGGCGCCGGTCTTCATAAATTCGAGAAAGCTGATCTTCACACCCGACTGTTTTGCCATGCCGATCGAAACGATGTTGGCCGAAGCACCAATCATTGTCAGGTTACCACCAAAACAGGCACCTAGGGCAAGCGCCCACCAGAGAATATCATGAGGTATCGGGATTGTCTCCAGCATCAGGCGTACCACCGGGATCATGGTAATGGTGAAGGGGATGTTGTCGAGAAAGCCGGAGGCAATGCCTGATACCCACAATACAGTGAGGACAACGACGTAGGGGTTGTCTCCGATCTTCAAGAAGACGTTATGGGCGATCCACTCGATAACGCCTTTGTCCTCGAGAATGCCTACCAGGATGAAGAGACCGATAAAAAAAAGCAGTGTGCTCCATTCGATCTCCTCCAGCATCTGCTCCACGTCCACACCTGAAATGCTGAACAGCAGCATGGCCACCAGCATAGCCACGACGCCAGGAGAGAGACCGGTGAGTGTCTGGGTAATAAAAAGCGCGATGGCCAGCGCCAGGCAGATGAGGCTCTTGGTGAGGAGGATCGGGTCTATCGGCGTATTGAGGAAATCCAGGCGAATTTTTTCAAGAAGGAGCTGAATGGAAAATAACTTGGCCAGGCTTGTGTTGACCGGGCGAAACACTTCCCGGTTTACCGCCCAGATATAGAGCAGGGCCAGGGCCAGAGAAATGACAACGGGCAGGAAGAGATTGATGGCAAACTGGTTAAAGGTGAGTCCCACCTTTGAGCCGATGATAATGTTGGGGGGATCGCCGATCAGGGTGGCCGTTCCGCCGATATTGGATATGATTGCCTGGCTGATCACGAAGAGGCGCGGGTTGAGCCCCATGCCGGCCGTGAGCTCGACGATAATCGGGATGATAATGAGTACCGTTGTGACATTGTCCAGGAAGGCGGACATCGTCGCCGTAACTGCCGAGAAGAGGATAAGGATTTTCAGGGGGCTCCCCTGGGTGAGCTGGGCGATTTTGACGCTCAACAGGGTGAAGACACCTGATTTCCGGAGAATGACCACAATGCTCATCATTCCCAGCAGCAGCATGATCGTTTCAACGTCTACCAGACTCATGGCGTGGTGCTCGTCAACGACATGAAATGCCAGCAGTACCATCACGCCAAGCATTGCAGCCACAGCCTTGTTCATGAGCTCGAAGGTTATGACGACATAAACGACGAGAAAAACGACGATGGGCAGCAGTATACCTTCCATAACTGGTTCTCCGGCTATGAGCATCATCTGCGATGCGGGTGAAAAGACATTATCTGTGTATCACTCGTGTATACGGGCCTTTCTAGAGATCAGGAGGTTTGTGCAAAAATAGCAGCAGGCCGCCGCTCCACGTCAGCTTGATCCTCTGCAAGCTGTGCGAAAATTACAGGTGACGGCATCAGTCTATGCAACTGCACCTATTTTACCAGAATGACAGGCAGTATACGATGATTTTTGCACAGCCGGCTCAGCCTGATTCTTTCGTGAGCAGATAGCAGGTGCCGTGAACATGCAATTTGGGATCATCCGCGTGCTGCCGTATTATGCGCTCTGTCAGACGAGACCTGCTCCCGGTCAGGACCTGAGTAAGGGTGTGAGGTTAAAAGATACCATCAGAAAAGAGAGGGAATCGGCGCCTTCTGCTCCGTCATCAGCTCTTGCGTGGGCCGTAGTGTTTTTTGAAAGGCTTGACTGAATAAGGAGACGGTTGTTTTTTCCCGTCCATCAGTCTTCGAAGTTGACCGCAGGCCGCCTCCGCCTGTCTGAGCTCATGGCGGAGCGCGTCCCTGTCGTTGATCGAGGCGTTATCAAGCCTCTCCTGCAGGCGGTGTACCCGCTGCTGGGCTCTGTAGAGTTCAATGGCAAGCGGTCTGATAGACATGAAAGTCTCCTCTGCGCGGGGGTGTGAATGTGCCGGACAGCATGATCATTGCCGTCCTGGTCAGACAGCTCAATTATTTCCGGGCAAGCAGGGAAGCATAGGCCCCGCTCAACTGGATAAAGCGCTCGTGATTGCCCCCCTGGTCCGGGTGAAGTTCTTTAGCCCGCTGTCTGAATAGCCGGGTTAAATCTTTTTTATTCATTTTTTGCAGATTCTGCCAGCTTGTCTCAAATATTCTGGCAGCCTCATCGGTACTGACGCTCGGTTTCTTGTCCGGCCACCTGAAGGCGCGATGCCTCCCCATGAATTCCCGCACAAAATCATCAAGCAATGAGCGTCTGCCGTAATCGAAATCAAAGAACATGATGATGTAGCGGACCAGGTGATCATGGAGCGATCTGCTCATACCGCTTCCATACCAGAATGTGCTGTCCTGGTTAAGATTACAGATGTCTCTGGTGAAATGATCGGCGATATCGTGCTGGTTGAGAGCCTCCGGCATCGTTGCCGAGAAGGATTCGCTGAAATGACGCTGCAGATCGAAGATGGCAAAGGCGTAGCTTCTCATCTCGTTGGGCTTGAGCACCTTCTCAAGGTCCATGAAGTAATATTCCCGTTCATCTCTTGATTGCCTGAGCAGCGGGCGGTAGAGTTTGGGATTGAGCCTGGAGATTCTTGACTGGTCAACCGCCCCGTATCTCAGGTAGTAAAGACGTCTGCGGTCAAAAAGGTGGACCTCGCGCTCGATTGCTTTTTTATCCGTGCCTGAAAGCGGCCGGACGCCGAATGCTCCCCGATTTTTAAAAAGACTCAGGCGATGCTGCTCCTCTTCGGGTAGAAAGTCCCAGAGAAGCTCTTCGAGTAACCTGGTCGGATCTTTATCGGTCATTTTGCCGATACGATCCTCAATCTCGGCGGAGAAATAGCAGATGTCATCCGAGAGTTTTTCCAGGTAAACTGCCGGGTCACGGCCAAGGTCAAAAACAGTACGATAGCGATAGCTGCCATCTTTTTCATCCAGGTAGGACTGGCGTATCTCATAACGCGTCGAGCCGGCCCGGGTAAGTGAAGCTAAGTACATGGGAGAGGATTCTGGTGTAATTGTTTCAGCTGCAGACAGATAGAAATTTATATGGTACAAACCACCCCTGAAGAACATCATTCAGGTACAGGTTTCCAGTATACCACCGACCGTGGTTTAATGCTGCAGAGAAGGTGATTTCATGTCATTGTCAATTCCGGTGTCCGCAGGAGAACTGCTCGATAAACTGACAATCCTGCTGATCAAGAAAGAACGGATAACAGAAGAGAAAAAGTGCGCCAACATTATTCGAGAGCTGAGTCGTCTTGAAACTGTTTACCAAAAAAAGGTGCGGCAGAGTGCTGAACTCAACCTGCTCGTCTCAGAGCTGAGGCAGGTTAATGAAACACTCTGGGATATTGAGGATGAGATTCGCTGCTGTGAGCGGCTTGGCGATTTCGGCAGCAGGTTCGTTGAGCTGGCCCGTTCAGTCTACAAAACGAATGACCGCAGGGCCCGGCTGAAACAGCGGATCAATGATCTGCTGGACTCGGAGCTGGTGGAAGAAAAATCGTATGAAGCGTATTGATGGCGGCGGTACTGGTTATTAAACTGGGTGCACTCGGTGATCTTGTGCAGGCGGATGGCGCCCTTCGCGACATTCGTGAAAATCACCCCGAAGATTCCCTGGCGGTGATGACAACAACTCCTTACCGGCGCTACATGGAGCGCTGTCCCTGGGTCGATGAGGTCTTCATTGATCCGCGTGCTTCACGATTTAATGCGCTACAGATGGTAAAACTGCGCAGGCGCCTGCATGAGAGAAATTTTTATTGTGTCTACGATCTGCAGCAGGTCGGCCGGACCCGTTTTTATTATCGCTGGCTCTTTCCTGCCACCCGCTGGATTGGCGATGTTCGCGGCTGTTCTGTTTACCTGAAACGAGATGAGGAACGTACCTGCGCAGCAGAGCATTTTGCCCAGCACCTCAAATCTGCCGGTTTGAACGTGCGCCATTCATTAAAAAGTGACGTTTTCTGGATGGCTGATGATGTTACCCGGATCCTTTCGGCCGCCGGAATTACGCCTGGTTTTATCGTTCTCTTCCCCGGTGCCTCGAAATCTCATGATCAAAAGCGCTGGCCTCATTTCAGGGAGCTGGCGATAGAGCTGCAGAGGGCGGGCAAAGAGGTTGTAACCATCCCCGGTCCTGATGAAATGCAGCTGTGTCAGGCTATCCCCGGCACAACGTTGGTTCCGGATGACGGTTATTATGACATTTTTACATTGGCCGGAATCGTAAAGCAGGCATCTTTTGTGATCGGCAACGATACCGGACCGACCCATATAGCAGCCCATCTCGGTCTCCCCGGGATCGCTCTTTTTAGCAGCCATGTGGCCCCCTGTTCGACGGGCATCCAGCACACAGGTTTTGCAGTAATAGAATCTGCCAGCCTTTTTGAACTGCCATTCGACACAGTCTGGCAGCGAGTCGATACGGCGCTGGCAGACGGGATCAGGTGAGCGGGTATGCCGACCTGGTCGATATATCTGCTCAGAGATGAGACAAACAGCCTCTACACCGGAATTTCCACTGATGTTGAGCGGCGCCTTGCGGAGCACCAGGCAAAGGGCCGCTGCGGGGCAAAATACACCAAAGCAAAAAAGCGTCTTGAGCTGGCTTACTGCTGTGAACTCGGCAGCCGATCTCTGGCCTCGCAGGCCGAATATCGATTGAAACGACTGCTCAAGAAGGAAAAAGAAACGATTGTCAAGGAAGCTTACAATCGTTGCACCCTGCTTGCCTGCCTCGGGTTATCAGCCGGGATAAAAAAGTGATCTGTGGCGGCAGATTGTCGCCGATCTCTTCAACGCTGAAGTCGTCCCTCTGGAGCAGGAGGAAGCTGGCGCCGCAGCCCCCGGTCAGCGGTGTTGAGACAGCATGATGCTCTGTATGAAAAGTACCTGGCGTTCAACAACCTGATGGAATCGTTTTATGCTGATGCCTGAGGCTCTCCGGCCATTGCCAGTCAATCGTGCCGATAACCCAGTTCTGCGAGTATGTCCGCAGCGATCTCACAAATCTGGGGTTGCCTGTCCTGAAGCATTGTCTTTACGGCATCGAAGGCACCTTTTGAACCGATGATCCCGAGAACACTGAGTGCTTCGCCCCGGATGTGCGGTTTTTCTGATTTGAGCAGCGGCAGCAGCGATGGCACGGCCTGTTCAAGCATCTCCGGCTCTCTTTTCTTGAGTTCTTCAAAAAGAACGGAGACCCCGAGACGGACATGGAAGCGTTCGTCGTCAAGAATTGCGCCGGTCAATTGATAATACTCATGATTACGGTGAAACATTGCCACGATATTGTCGACATGTCCCATTTCCAGAAAATCTTTGATGACCCCCAGTAACTCCTCATCCCTTTCTGCTGATTTTTTATTGCTCATTGCCCCCGTCAACATTTTGAATTGAATAAACGAATGCAGATCCGTCCCTGCAAGGCGGTGATAGTCGGGATTCGCCTGCCGATCAAGAAAAATTGCTCTAAAAGCCACGACATTGAGCTAATAATACTATTTGACGATAGCTCCCTTTTTGACATATACCAAAGTATAATAGAATCTTTATAGTATATTGACTCAATGAGCATACTTTTCCCAAAACCTGCTGAATGTGCAGGAAGCAGCTTGGACTGTCAAATCAGGCGGATCCTGGTCTTTTTACTGTTTCTTGTCAGTATTGTCATCCTCCCGTTCTCTCCTTACCCTGTCTCCAGCGTATATGGGAAGACAGTTCTTAAAGTCGGTGTCTACAACAACAAGCCGACGATTTTCGAGGATGATGACGGCAGGGTAAAAGGCCTCTTTATTGATATCCTTGAAGAAATTGCTGCCAATGAAGGATGGGAGCTTGAATATGTAACGGGTACTTTTGCAGACATATTTGCTGAGCTCAAAGCCGGAAGGATCGATCTGCTGCCTGCAATTGCCTACGCCAGGGAGCGAGAGCCGTTTGTTGACTACACCTATGAAACGGTGATGGCCAACTGGGCTGAACTCTATGTTCCCGCTGGTGTCAATTTTACCTCCCTGATAGAGCTGGAAGGAAAAAAAATCGGCGTTAAACAGGGAGATATCCATTTCCAGGCACTTAAGGACATGGTCCAGAATTTCAATATTTCCTGCAGGTTTCTGGAGGCCGATGAATATGAAACCGTATTCGAGATGCTCGATGCGCATTTCGTCGATGTCGGCGTCGTCAACCGTCTGTTTGGTAATAGAAACAAGGCGGATTATCATATTCAGGTGACACCGGTTATCTATAATCCGATTGAAATGCGCTACGCCGCCCCTGAAGGGAAGAATGAACAGATCATCGGAAAGATCGACAGTTATCTGACCTCATTCAAGCTTGATGTAGATTCAATTTACTATCGATCAGTCAACCGCTGGTTTGTTGTCAGCGGCGAAAAGTCGTTTCCGTCATGGATATATTATCTGCTCTATGGCATCGCCGGAACCGTTTTGTTGCTGATCGGGTTAACCATGCTTTTAAAGTACCAGGTGAAGAAGAGAACAACGGAGTTGACGAGGAGCAACGAGCGGCTTGAAGACCAGATTGAAGAGCGAAAGAGGGCAGAGAAAGATCTCCGCAGGTATGCCCGCGTGGTTGAAGCCTCAAGCGATGCAATGGCCCTTATTGATCTGGATCATCGCCATGTCCTCAACAACAGCCAGTATCGTAAACTCATAAGTGTTTCCAGGGTGAGCATTGACGGTATGCTTGTCTGCGATGTTTTCGGCATGGCGTTTTTTAGAGGGGAGCTTGAAAGTGCTGTGAACACCTGTCTGCAGGGTCGTGTTGCTTCTCTTCAAGTCAGACCGGAATCGAGCCCTGTTCCTAATCGGTATTTGAACATCACTTTGAGCCCCTACCATTCCGACAGGGGTGAAATTGACGGGTATGTGATTGATATTCGAGATGTAACAGGACAGGTTGAATTACAGAACCGCCTGAAGAATGCGCAGAAAATGGAAGCTATCGGCCTCCTGGCCGGAGGGGTTGCCCATGATTTGAACAATATCCTGTCAGGCATTGTCAGTTACCCCGATATGCTGCTGCTTAACCGCCCTGCCGATGATCCGATGAGCGGGCCGCTCAATATTATCAAAAAATCAGGCGAGCGGGCGGCGGCAATAGTCCAGGACCTGCTGACCCTGGCCCGGCAGGGGATTGGTACTGTTTCGGCGCTCAATCTTAATGACGTTGTCAGGGATTTCTGGGTGAGCCCCGAACGAGGTGAAATCATTCGTCACTCCGAAGGGGTCGAATTCAAGCTGGACCTTGAAGATAACCTTGCAAACATCAACGGTTCGACGGTAAACCTGCTGAAGGTCCTGATGAACATCTTTGTAAACGGGGTTGAAGCGATGCCGGGAGGCGGAAGGCTTTCCATCTATACAGAGAATCAATTTCTTGATAGCGAGTATTACGGTTTTGAGGTTATTCCCCGGGGGGAATACGCCGTCCTGAGAATTTCTGACACCGGGGTAGGCATGTCGGTATCAGAGATCAATCGCATTTTTGAACCTTTCTACACCAGCAAGGTTATGGGGCGCAGCGGGACGGGCCTCGGAATGGCAGTTGTATGGGGAACAATCAAGGATCTTAACGGTTTTGTCGATATTTCAAGTGCTCCCGGCAAAGGAACCGAATTTACCTTGTATTTTCCGGCGACCCGTGAAGAGATACCCGAATCAAGCATTATTGATCTGCAGAGTTTCAGGGGGGACGGCCAGAAGGTTCTGGTCATTGACGATATGGAAGAGCAGCGGGAGCTGGCCTGCGCAATTCTTGTTTTGCTCGGCTATGATGTGCAGGCCGTTTCTTCCGGTGAAAAAGCAATTAAGGTGTGCTCAGGCCAGAGCTTCGACCTCCTTGTTCTCGATATGATTATGCCGGGCGGATTGGATGGTTGCGATACCTATGAGAAAATCGCTGCGATTCGACCGGGTCAGCGGGCTATAATCGCCAGTGGTTTTTCGGACAATACCACCGTCAGAAAAGCACAGCAGCTTGGAGCAGGTGTCTACATCAAAAAACCATACACGGTGGAATCCCTGGCCCGGGCGATTTCCCATGAACTGGCAGTAAGCGCCTGACCGGCACGAACTTTTTTTTGTTCACTCATTCATGCTTCAGCATGTTCTCTTTCTCACTGTTGACAATGTCTGTGCTTTTCTTTATTGGTAGTTAGAGCTCCAATCAGAAAACAGTCTTTCAGCAAAAAACGCTGCCCCGCGGGGCTTTTTGGAGCTGCCGTTTGTGATTTTTGCGGGAGATCCCTCTACTCCACTTGAGACCGTGTCTTTTTGAAAAGAGAAGCGCTGTCGCTGCAGGAGACATATTTTGCAATAAACTGTGCGGAGTTATGAACATGTATAATATTCTCGTTTTTGGCTTGAATGAGACGTACGACCTTCTGGTAAAGAGTTTTGAACCATTGCCATGCAATTTCATTCACATTAATTCTGCCTCAGAATTTTTTTCGACCGCCTTCTCACGTATTTTTGATGCCTGGCTCGTCGAAACAGAACATCCAGACATTGCTGAAATTGATCTTTTTCAAATCGCGCTGAGTCATCATATCCCTCATGTCTATTTTTACTATACGCCCCTTGAGCGTTTTCCCGCGGAGCGCTCAACCGTTATTGAACAGGGGAAGTTCAGCGACAGTGCCAAACTTTTTTCACAGTTGATGCGCCACCGGCAGGAACAGCATCAGGAAAAATATCTTGCCGGGTACGTCCAGGATCAGCCCGGAATAGAGGCAATAATCACCAAGAGTCCTTTGATGGAAAATGTTCTGGCTCTGGTGAAAGACATTGCTCCGACAGATTCTCCGATATTTTTGCTGGGTGAAACGGGCACGGGGAAAGAACTTCTTGCAAGGATTTTCCACAATGAGTCGCGTCGCCGGTCCGGTCCATTTATGGCGGTAAACTGCGGTGCGCTGCCCGACAGTCTCCTGGAGTCTGAACTCTTCGGTCATGAAAAAGGATCCTTTACCGGTGCAAGCAACAGGCACATAGGGAAAATTGAGCACGCTTCGGGAGGAACGCTCTTTCTTGATGAAATTGAGTCCATGTCGCCTGCCATGCAGGTCAGGCTATTGCGTGTGCTGCAGGAAAAGAGTCTGCAGAGACTTGGTGGGAATGCGGAAATATCGACAGATTTCAGGGTCGTCGGGGCAACGAATACCGATCCTCAGGAGTTGCTGAACAGCGGGAGCTTACGTTCCGATCTCTATTACCGGCTTTCTGTCTTTCAAATCCATATTCCCCCGCTCCGTGACAGGGTCGAGGATATTCCGTTACTGGTTCAGCATATCGTCAATAAAAAAAGAAGGAATGGCCGGGAATATGTCAAGGGGGTGGATAAGCAGGCGATGCAGATTCTTCTTTCAGCTCCCTGGTTCGGTAATATCCGGGAACTGCAGAATGTGATAGAACGAGCGGTGATGCGAGCCAATCGTGAGATTATAACCGCTGATCTGATCCATATTCCCAACCATGTTTTTGCCGAATCAGGAATCGATGCCGCCAGCCTGGCTGATCACGCATTTCACCCCGGAACATCGCTGAAATCATATAAATACCTGTTAAACCAGGCAGCAGAGAGAAAGTATCTTGTCGAATTGCTGGAGTATACCGGTGGGCGTATTGGTGAATCAGCACAGCTTGCGGGACTGACCCCGCGAGCACTCTATAACAAGATGAAGATTCACGGAATAAAAAAGGAAGACTTCAGAAAATCGGAATAATATCTGCGAATCGGAAATACCGGTTTAATTATTTGATATCAAGCATATAGCCGAAAGATGTCGGTTCTGTTCACCATTAATCGGAACATTTTTGTCACATCGTCGCCCTGCTGCAACGGGTCCTTTCTTTGATTAGCACCTAATAACAGCTATATCGCTGAAAATGTCAAACTGGCATGTTTATTGGAAAAGGAATGGGTGCATCACATACATCATTTTTCATGAAGGAGATTGAAATGGGCAAATTCAATAAACATCAAAGTGACAGAGAACGGTTTGGAAAGTGCGACATTTGTCTGGAATACATTCCGGTGGAATATTATTTTAGCAAGGGGGATACCATTGTCTGCTACGAGTGCGGAACAGAGTATACCCTCACGTCAAAAAATCCAGTCAAACTGACGCTTGCCGAGAGAAATTACGGTGCAGACGATGACTATTCAGGTGACCTGATGTTTGATGACTGATTCAGCGTCGGTGATTTACCTTCTGTCGGTACCCTCTTTTAAAGGTGCTGAGAGGAGTTTCCCGGCCTGACAGTGCAAAATAGCTCAGGCTGACAAGAGGAAGGGCTGGATTTGGATAAAATCCAGCCCTTCATGAATTTTTAGGACTGATAAAAAATTTCATGATCGAATTATTGCCGAATATACAAAATACCGATTGGGCCTACGGCGCCTTTGTCTTTGCCGCCCGAGTAACAGATGTTTCACTTGGAACTCTGCGTACCATCGCTATCGTTCACGGGCGAACGCTGATGTCTTTCTGGCTGGGTTTCTTTGAATCGGCAATCTGGCTGGTGGTGGTCTCAACGATCGTTCAAACCGTCTCGGAGCAACCGGCGCTGGGCATTATTTATGCTCTGGGATTTGCAACTGGAAACCTCGTCGGGATCAAGGTTGAGAAAATTATTGCGATGGGACACCTTATCCTTAGGGTAATAAGCAGAATAAACTCAAACCGGATTGCTGAAATAATCCGAAATATGGGCTTCCGGGTTACTTCTTTCAACGGAGAAGGGCGCTCCGGGCAGGTCACTGAACTCTATATTGTCTGCAGGAGAAAAGATTTGAAGAAGTTGTTGACGGTTGTCTTGGGTCACGACCCGGAAGCATTTTATGTTACTGAACAGGCAAGTGCGGTCAGCAATCTGTGCAGGCCGATAATGCAGCCGGCTACCGGCTGGAGAGCAATTCTGAAGAAAAAATAACGGGCAGCAGGGAAGAAGCCGAATCTACAGGTCGAAGCGCAGATGAATGATCACAGTGCCAGCCATTCCGGCAAAAAGAGCACGCATTGCAGCTCTTATACCGTCAGTCAGGATGATCTGCTGCTGCCAAGCCTTATCCGCAACCTGCCGCATAAGACCCGGAAAACAATAAAAGCTGTTCTCCGGGACAGACAGGTCCGTGTGGATGGTACGCCCATTACACAATTTGATCATAATCTCAGTGCCGGCCAGCGCGTGGAAGTTCAATGGATCAGGAATCCAGAGCAGAAGCGTGTCGAGGCCCTGGATATCGTCCATATGGACAGAGACCTTATTGTCATCAATAAGCCTGCAGGCCTCCTGACAATAGCGACGGACAAGGAAAAGCGAAAAACAGCGTATTCGATGCTCAGCACGTTCGTTAAATCAGAAGCTGCGGACAATAAAATTTTTATTATTCACCGGCTTGACCGGGAAACCTCGGGGCTTCTGATGTTCGCCAGAAACGAGAGGGTAAAACAGCACATCCAGAAAACCTGGAATGCAACCATCCGCGAGCGAACCTATGTCGGTGTCGTCGAAGGCGAGGTTCGGCAACCGTCCGGGACCGTTACCTCCTGGCTGAGCGAGAGCAAGGCGTTCAAGGTCTACTCGTCGCAGAACAGCAGCCATGGGAAGAAAGCGGTAACCCGGTACCGCAGGGTTAAGGGCAACGCTGCATTCACTTTACTGCACATTAATCTGGAAACTGGAAGAAAGCACCAGATCCGGGTCCATATGCAGGATATACATCATCCGCTGATCGGTGACCGGAAATATGGTTCCAGCGTCGATCCCATCAGGCGTATGGGACTGCATGCCCAGGTTCTCGCCTTTGAGCACCCGACGACCAGAAAACC
This sequence comes from uncultured Desulfobulbaceae bacterium, assembly GCA_965366875.1. Lineage (GTDB taxonomy): Bacteria > Desulfobacterota > Desulfobulbia > Desulfobulbales > Desulfocapsaceae > MADRE3. The sequence goes on from CBDUGK010000014.1 coordinate 17,472, forward strand.
ATGTTATTTTGATACCGGCATCCCCGGTAGTTTTCTGAAACTTTTTCGCCCGTAGAGCATGCCACAGCATGCTGTCGAACTTCAGACGCGGCGTCCCCGGCCTGCAGAGTAAGCGACAAGGGCGGCGTATAACTTCGAGCCGCTGAGCGGATCCCGTAGACGGATAGACATGAATGATTATTGTACGTCAACCATGTTGAATCTGCGCGTACCTACAGGATTTCAATGCTGAAAATTAAGAAAAAAAGAATCGTTATCCCCTATCGGTCGGCTATCAAATGGCTGGTCAGGTTACGGCGGTCACCTCGAGCCATTGCCGGAGGGTTTGCCCTTGGCACCTTTGTCGCCTTTACCCCAACCATGGGAATCCAGTTTTTTATCGTCATGTTCCTGGCTACGCTTCTGAACATGAACCGTCCGGCTGCCTTTATTGCCATATGGATTACCAATATCGCTACGATGGCGCCTATCTATACGTTCAATTACTGGATTGGCAGCTTCTTCTGGCAGGGTCCTTCGGTACATGATGTGTACCGTACGCTGCTGGAACTGACAGCCAGACTGGCCCGTATGAATCTCTGGGATATCCTGGATCAGTTCAAGGAGGTCATGAGCCTCGGTCAGGAAATCTTTATTCCCTTGGTGATCGGCAGCGTCGTGGTGGGTGCGGTCGCCGCTGCTTGTGCCTATCTTCTTTCATACGCTTTGATCAGGTATACGACGATCAGGCGAAATCGTAAGAGAACACTGTCATAATATGAGCCAAAAAGAGCTGGAGCAGCAGAACATAAGTGCACCCTTGCCGTTCAAACAGAACTGGCTGGAATTTCTTGAACAAAACGGAATCGGCCAGATGTCGTTTCGCCGCTTTCGCTCTATTATTTTTCATTATTACCTTGGCCATCGGCGCGAATTTCCCTGGAGGGAAGAGATCACCCCCTACCGGGTTTTTGTCTCCGAAGTGATGCTTCAGCAGACACAAACAATCCGGGTTGTTCCCAAATTTGCTGATTTTATCACACAGTTTCCAGATTTTGAAATACTGGCAGGTGCTGATTTCAGTGATGTTCTCAGGGTCTGGAAAGGGCTGGGGTACAATCGCCGCGCCAGGTATCTTCAGGAGGCGGCACAAATCGTGGCCGATCGGTTCGCCGGTCAGCTTCCTGACGACCCGGATCTGCTCGTCACCCTTCCCGGAATAGGACCTGCAACGGCTGCCTCAATCTGTACATTTGCTTTTAATGCTCCTCTTTCTTTTATCGAGACGAATATCCGGACGGTCTATATTCATTTTTTCTTTCGATATGAATCATCCGTCGATGACCGGCAGATCCTTCATCTCGTTAATGAAACAGTCGACAAAGAGCAGCCGAGGGAGTGGTATTACGCACTCATGGATTACGGGGTGATGCTGAAGAGAACGATCGGCAACCTGAACCGGAGGAGCAAGCACTACAGCAAGCAGTCCCGCTTCGAGGGCTCGGACAGGCAGTTACGGGGGAAAATACTCCAGCTGCTTCTCGACAACAGCACCGTCATGATCGATGATACGGTTCATTTGCTCGGTGAGAGGGCTGAACGAATCGAGCGCATCATTACCTCACTGTGCAGTGATAATCTCGTGGTGAGGAAAAAAAACAGGCTGCAATTGAGCTAGCTAGGTGGCCAGGTGGCTGGATGATGTGCGTTATCTCTGCAGCGTACCCGAATCGTTCTCTCTAAAGTAAAAATGAAGAAACAGACAGAAGCAGACAGAGGCGATGACGGCGAGAACGGTGTTTGTTTTTCCCAGCGGAGCGAGCACCGTGATCACCAGCCAGTGGATGCTGATAATCCACCAGGAGTTGAGCTTTAGTGGAAAATCATTCCAGCGCACAAGTATCAGCAGACCGCTCATGCTCCAGCCATACAGTGACATATATGAATGACAGGTAAGAAGGAGCTTGCCCCAGCGGCTATAGGCCTCAGGAAAATTGGCCAGGACAATATAAAAGACGCCGGTGATGCCGGTAAAAACAAGGAAAATCATTCCGGAAAGCAGGAAGTGTTTTTGCTGCACATTGATGCCGAGTATCAGGAAAAATGAAAAAATCATTGTTACCGTAAAAAACAACACGACGGCGATAATGAATTTTTCGACATGCAGCTCGAAGACGATGAAAAGAAAAAAAACAATGACGCCGATGTTGACCGTCCAGAAAAACGTCTGTTTGAGCACTCGCAGGAACGAACTGATGTCCCGCCTGATGAACGAGAACATGACTGACATGGTGATCAGCGAGACCGGAAAGGAAAAGCCCAGGAAAAAGACGTCCAGGGTCAGGTTCTTATAGGGAAGCCAGTGAAAGACATTGTCATTGACCAGTACAAACGTGGCGATAAACAGGGCCAGCGACAGGCAGAGAACCGAAGCGTGGTGAAACTTATCGACCACTGATGTGCGAAAATTGAAAAGATCGCTGGGCAGAAGTGAAAATGATCGTATGCGGATTGTTTCAACCAGGATCCCGAGTGAAAAAGAGAGCAGGGCTGCAACGTAATAGAATTTCAGAAATGCTGAAACTGCATAGATTAGGCTGAGGGTCAGGAATGTGTAGCACCGGAGTGACGGCCGCCCGTTATTTTCAGTATGGTAGAGAATAATAAAGCCGCCGGCACAGAGATTGAAGAGAAAAATGTGCAGCCGTTCAAAGTTCCTGTCCCATACCTGATCGGCGAAACCAAACATAAAAGCCAGGACCATCAGCCCGAGTATAACGATACGCAGGTTCCTGTTGAGAAAAAAGCGTTCATCTATCGTCTGGTTGGTACGCATATACTTATGGGGTGAAGGGTTTCGATTTTTTATTGCTTATGGGCACAGGAGTATTGAACAATTTGCCCAGAATTGCAAGGGCTACTCTGTGAGAAAATATGCAAAGGGCGGAAAGACCAATGACGGCAAGGTTTCTCGACGAATTGATATCCGTTTAGAAATAAAGAGAAAGAACTGCAATAACAGTTCGCTGCGGCCGGTGTCGCAGGAAAAGATTTAAAATGCTACCCTGTTTCTTCCCTCCTGCTTTGCCTTGTAGAGCGCCTGGTCGCTTTTCGAGATGATCTCGGCCTTGCTCCTTGTCTCATCCGCCGTGTCGGTAGATGCCAAACCGATACTCACCGTGATCGGAATCGGCTGTTTTTCAAAATTGATTTGTAATTGCTCTATTCCTCTGCGAACCCTCTGGGCAAGGACCTTTCCACCGGATGTCGAGGTTTCCGGCAAAATGATTGCAAACTCCTCGCCACCATAGCGGGCGACCGTATCGCTGAGGCGGACCAGTCCGGTCAGGGTCTTTCCCACCTCCCTCAGCACGTGGTCACCGGCAGGATGACCGTAGGTATCATTTACTTTTTTGAAAAAGTCAAGATCCAGAAGAAGTAATGATAATGGATGTTTATAGCGTCTGCATCTGGTTAATTCCACTTCCAGCTGATCCTGGAAATAGCGATGGTTGTGCAGTCCCGTCAGTTCATCGCGGATGGCCAGTTCGCGAAGTTTGTTGTTTGCGTCTTTTAAACCGATGGCGAGTTCTTCCGCATTCTGTTTTGCCTGCTTGAGTTCAAGAACAATCTGTTCGTAGGAAAGATTGAGCCGCTGGAGTTCCTCGTTGGCCTCCTGAATGATCATCGAAAACGGTTTCATATTGCCGGGGTCAATCGAGAAAAGGTCCATTACCTCGCGAGCTTTTTCCCCGATTGCATCGATTAATTCGTCAATTTCTTCCCTGGACAGGCCGTATTTCTCCATGAGTCCTTCATGGACTTCATTTGATTTTTTGTTGCTTTTCGTACCGTGGTACATGGCAGAGATTTTATCGGCGAAAAACAAAACCCGGGCCGATTCATGATGAGAAGTCTGCCCATTGTTGCTGTGATGCTGGAGAATGGGACCGTAGATAGCCTCGGAAAGATTCCACGATTGGAGCAGGTGGCTGCTGATCTCCGGATGGCTGAATCCGAACGTTTCCTTCTCGGCATCACAGGTTGTTTTGCCGTTTATTCGTTTGCTGTCGATAACTTCCGTATACGATGCCGTGTCCGACAGGAAGAGAATCAGGACGCCGATGTCCTTCAGAAGCGCGGAAACAAAAATGTCGGAATCTTTGCAGCCAACTTTGTCAGCGATCATTTCAGCAGCTACCGCTGCTGAAATGGAGCGCCGCCAGAAAAGATCGAGGTTAAAGCCGCTGACATCGATTTTTTGAAATTTATTAACAAATACAAAAGATAAAGCGATATTTTGCAGTGTCTGAGTACCGATGAGAGCCGTCGCCTGTGATATGGATTCAACCTGTTTCGATAACCCGTACAGGGAGGAATTGGCAATTTTTAAGATCCGGGCGGTGAGAGCGGGATCGGCAACGATGATGTCTGCAAGATCATCAAAACAGTTTTCATTACTTCGAACTGCGTTTAAAATCTTCAGGGCAACTGCCGGAGGGGAAGGAAGTTTTACCTTCTCTTCAAAAAAATCCTGTATCGCTTTCATCAGTAGGCTCCATCAGAAGAAGATCGGAGATTGCAGCAATTTTTTATAAGAATGTTATTTACTTGTATCACAACAAAACAAAAAAAAACAAATAAAATTACAGCAATAATGTTCCTGCAGCACCAATCATCATCCAGCTCGCCTCTTTATACAAAGAGCAGCGCCGGCCTCATCGCCGGCAATCAGAGCCTGGGTGGGAAGATTATGGGAGCCAGATGGGCTGACGGTGGGCAATTGGTGCCAATGGGCTGAGCAAGACCTCGGCTGCATCAGTGAGCTATTGCTTAAGGTGTTGGAGGAGTTGAGAAGCTGCCGCGGCGGGAGAAATTTTCTGATCATTGATGTCCCTGGTAAGACCTGGGATTTGACGTGCTATTTCCGGATTGCTGTAGAACCAGTTTTTCAATCCGTCATCGAGCAAAAAGTACATCCAGTCGAGTGCCTGCTGCTTTCGCCGCTGTTCATGCACTCCGTTTGTCAGCATCACTGACCGGTGCTGCCCGATTATTTCCCAGATCTCCTCAAGGCCTGAATGTTTCAGGGCGCTGCAGGTGAGAACCGGCGGATTCCAGTCCCTGCTGCCGGGGGTCAGGAGATGGAGTGCTGTTTCATATTCTCTGCGGGCAAGTTCAGCGCGGCGTTTATTGTCGCCATCGGCCTTGTTGATGACGATGGTGTCCGCGACTTCCAGTACCCCTTTTTTGATGCCCTGTAACTCATCCCCGCCACCGGCAATCATCAGCACCAGGAAGAAATCGACCATTGACGAAACCGCAGTCTCCGACTGGCCCACACCTACCGTTTCGATAATGATCACATCAAAGCCGGCAGCCTCGCAGACCAGCATAGTCTCCCGGGTCTTGCGGGCCACCCCGCCCAGTGTCCCTCCTGTCGGGGATGGCCTGATATAGGCATGTTCGTTTACCGAGAGATTGAGCATCCGTGTCTTGTCGCCGAGGATGGACCCGCCGCTTCTGGTACTGCTCGGATCTATTGCCAGCACGGCAACCCGGTGGCCAAGACGGGTAAGAAGAGAGCCGAAGCTGTCGATAAAGGTGGATTTACCGGCCCCGGGAACACCAGTGATGCCGAGTCGAATTGCCCCACCGGTATGGGGAAGGAGTCGGTCAATGATCTGGCGAACCATCTCCTGGTGCGTCGGCAGCGAGCTTTCAATCAGGGTGATGGTCCGCGCCAGCATCAGCCGGTTGGCGTCCAGTACGCCCTGGATATAGTATTCCGGATCTTTCTGCATGGCTAAGGGCTTGGCTCAGCCGGTGCTTGTTTCAATAAGATCGAGCGTTTTTGTGGCGGAATCGATCACCGAAGTTCCAGGGCCAAATACGGCCTTGACCCCCCGTTCGAAGAGATAATCATAATCTCCCGGAGGGATAATGCCGCCGGCGACAACAAGGATATCCTCACCACCCTGTTTTTTCAGCTCTTCAACAAGGCCGGGAACAAGTGTTTTATGACCGGCGGTCAGGCTTGAAGCACCGACGACATGAACATCGTTTTCGATCGCCATTTTGGCAGCTTCAGCCGGGGTCTGGAACAGCGGCCCGATATCGACGTCAAAACCGATGTCAGCGTAGGCGCTGGCAATGACCTTGATGCCGCGGTCGTGACCGTCCTGGCCCATCTTGGAAACCAGTATCCTCGGTCGCCGACCGTGTGTTTTGAGAAAATGTTCTGTTCTTTTTCTCAGCGTTTCGAGCATCTCCGGATTGGCGCTAAATTCAGAGGCATAGGCGCCGGAGATACAGCGGGTGGTAGCAACGAACCGATCAAATACTTTCTCCATTGCCTGGGTAACCTCACCGATTGTAGCCCGGGCGCGAATGGCGGGTAGGGCAAGTTCCAGCAGGTTGCCGCTGCCGCTTTCTGCCGCCTCGGTAATCGCCTCGAGGGTTTTCTGAACCACTTCATTGTCACGTGATGCTTTGATCTCGTTGATTCGGTTTACCTGCTCATCACGCACTGTTGCCGGGACCTCCCGGATTTCAAAATCAATTTTCTCATCCTGTACCTTGTACTTGTTGACGCCGACGATGACATCGAGCCCCTGGTCGATGCGTGCCTGCTTGCGGGCTGCCGATTCCTCGATTCGCAGCTTCGGCATCCCGGATTCAATGGCCTTGGCCATGCCGCCCAGCTCTTCGACCTCATCGATGATTTTCTGGGCTTCGTTGATTATCGAGCTGGTCAGAGACTCGAGGTAGTATGAACCGCCAAGCGGGTCGATCACATGACAGATCTCGGATTCCTCCTGGAGAATGATCTGGGTGTTCCTGGCGATGCGGGCGGAGAAATCTGTCGGCAGACCGATCGCTTCATCAAAGGAGTTGGTATGCAGGGACTGGGTGCCGCCGAGTACTGCGGTAAGGGCTTCAAGCGTGGTCCTGATCACGTTGTTATAGGGGTCCTGCTCGGTAAGGCTCCAGCCGGAAGTCTGGCAATGGGTCCTGAGCATGGATGATTTCGGATTCTGCGGATTAAAACTGCTCATCAGCCGATGCCAGAGGAAGCGGGCAGCCCTGAGCATGGCGATATCCATGAAAAAGTTCATGCCGATTCCGAAGAAGAAGGACAGGCGCGGCGCAAAATCGTCAACATCAAGGCCCGCCTTCATGGCCGTTCTCACATATTCCAGCCCATCCGCCATGGTGAATGCCGTTTGCAGGACACTGTTTGCTCCAGCCTCCATCATGTGGTAGCCGCTGATGCTGATGGTGTTGTAGCGCGGCATATTTTTTGAACAGAAACCGATGATATCAGCGACAATGCGCATTGACGGAACCGGTGGATAGATAAAGGTATTCCTGGTCAGGTATTCCTTGAGAATATCATTCTGGATGGTACCGGTGAGCTTGTTATGCTGGACACCCTGTTCTTCTGCTGCAACGATGTAACTGGCCAGGATCGGGATAACGGCACCGTTCATGGTCATGGACACGGACATCTTGTCAAGCGGAATTCCGTCGAAAAGGATCTTCATATCCTCAACGGAGTCGATGGCGACGCCTGCCTTACCGACATCGCCGGTCACCCGCGGGTGGTCGGAATCATAACCGCGATGAGTGGCAAGATCGAATGCCACCGATAAGCCTTTCTGGCCGGCCTCAAGGGCCCGGCGGTAGAACTCATTGGATTCCTTTGCCGTTGAAAATCCGGCATACTGGCGGATTGTCCAGGGCCGGCCCGCGTACATGGTGGCCATCGGTCCCCGGACATATGGGGCGAGGCCCGGCAGCGTGTTTACCGACTCAAGTCCTTCAAGATCTTCTGCGGTATAGAGCGGCTTGACGGTGATACCTTCCGGAGTCTGCCAGTTGAGAGACTCCAGCGGTTTACCCTTCATCAATTTACCGGCAAGTTCTTCCCACTTCTCTCTATCTGGGTGGTGTGACATGGTGTACTCCTTGGCGCGTGGTTTGGTGCCCCGCATGGTTGAGGGTAAAAGGGTTACGATCGCTCACATAATTCCACCAGGATGCCTCCGGTTGCCTTTGGGTGCAGGAATGCAATTCTGGCTCCCCCGGCGCCGATCCTGGGCTGCTGGTCGATGAGCTGGATGTTCTTTGCCTTGAGCTCTTCAAGCGCTTCATCGATGTTTGCCACCTGGAAGGCGATATGCTGAAACCCCTGTCCTTTTTTCTCGATAAATTTTGCCACGGGACCGTCAGGTGCCGTTGACTCGAGCAGTTCGACCTCACTTTCTCCAACCGGAAAGAAAGCGGTCTTGACTTTTTGCTCCTCAACCGTTTCAGCCCCCTCGAAATGAAGTCCCAGCACCTCGGACCAGAAATTTTTGCCTTCGTCAATGCTGTTAACGGCGATGCCGAGATGGTCAATTTTCAGTATCTGCATGTCTTTCCTCTCTTTCAGGTTGCAAAGCTAAAGGTTTTAAAATCTAAGGCTGATGAGATGACACCTCTTTCCCGTTGCCCTGATGATCAGGATCGGTCATACCTTTCCAGACCATCTCAAACATCTGGTTTGCCTGGGCAGAAAGGCTCTCTTTCTGTCCCCGCAGAATCCACATGAAAAAACTGCGCTGCACGAATCCCATCAGGAAGTCGAGCAGCGTTCCCGCCCTGACCCTTGAGTTGAGAATGCCCTCTTTCTGCCCCTGCCTCAGCACGTCGATCATCAGCCCCATCATTCTTGGCTGGGCAAAGGTCTTGTCGCCCATCCAGGTATTCATCGGCAAGGTCATAAAGACAATGCGGCCGAGCCCTACATGGCGTTCGTAATAGTCAAGCTGGAGCCAGAACACCTTGCGCAGCTTCTCTTTGAGATCTTCAATCCCCTGGAGATGATCAACGATGCGATCCGTCAGTTTGCCCATCCAGATATCGACAAAGGCAAAAACCAGCCGTTCCTTGCTGCCGTAATGTTTGTAAATGGTCGTGAAGCTGACTCCGGCCCTGTCGGCTACATCACGGATGGATGCCTTGTGGAAATCGGAATTGGAAAAAATTTCCCACACCGCTTTTTCCAGTCGCTGATGGACATCGGGATGAAATTTGTCTGCCATTGCCACTCGTCGTTAATGTGATCGGTATGGTCTTTGTCAGTTGATTACACAGAGCACTGCGCCCTTGGTGATACTGTCTCCGCTCTCAAAATCAATTGCCGTGATCGTACCGTCACACGGGGCCGGCAGCGCATTTTCCATCTTCATTGCTTCCAGGACAACAACCGTATCACCCTGCGCTACTTTGTCTCCCACCTGCTTCTCGTATTTGACGATCATGCCCGGCATTGGCGCCAGCACCAGTGTTCCCGCCTGCGGGGGCGATGAGGGCTGCTGCTTTGGTGATGGTGCCGGGGCTTGAGGTGCAGGTGCAGGAGCCGCGGCCTGCGGCGGCGGAGTCGGCTGCGGCTGGAGAGCCTGCGGAGCGACGGCGAGCGGAGCGCCGCCGACAGGGTCGACGTCAACACTGAAAAACTCATTGTCGATAAATACATTAAACGTGCGCACTGCAGGCGTTTTTACGGGCGTGCCCTGTTTTTTCTCAACCAGTTCTCCGGCGAGGGCTTTTTTAATGATTGCGTCACGCTTTTTAACGTCCTCAAGCGACAGCGGTTTCACACTTTCAGGGACCGGGGTGACACCATATTTCCATTCCAGAAATTTCTTGCCGGTTACCGGAAACTGGGCATAGAGGATCAGGTCATCAAGATCTTTTGCAAGGCTGCCGATTTCCTTTTTTGCTTTCTCGAGCTCCGGTTCAAGCACCTCTGCCGGCCGACAGGTAATCGGCTCTTCCCCGCGCGGGTACCCCTTGAGGGCCTTCTTCTGGACTTCGGGGTTGATCGGTACAGCCGTCTTGCCGTAGAGCCCATAGCAGAGGTCCTTAACCTGACCGGTAATCATCTTGTAACGCTCATCCGGCGTGTCATGGAGCACATTATTGACCGTTTGCACGCCGACAATCTGGCTCGTCGGCGTGACCAGCGGAATCTGGCCCAGGTCTTTGCGGACCCGGGGCAATTCCCGGTAGACATCGCCTATCTTGTCGAGAGCATCCATCTCCCGAAGCTGGTTAACCAGGTTTGAAAGCATTCCACCCGGTGTCTGGTGCAGCAGCACGTTGATGTCGATGAGTGAAACTTTTGAGTCATCGAGGAGGTGTTTGTATTTCGGCAGAACTTCCTTTTCCAGTATCTCGTTGATATGGGCGAGCTTTCTGATATCGAAACCGGTATCCCTGTTGGTGCCGAGCAGGGTCATGACCAGCGGTTCGACGGCTGCGTGAGAGGTCCGGTAGGCATAGGGGGTCATGCAGGTGTCGATTATGTCAACCCCGGCCTCTATGGCTTTGAGGTGAGTCATCGGCGACATGCCTGAGGTAAAGTGGCTGTGAAGATGAATCGGCGGCTTCACCGCTTCTTTCAGGGCCTTGATTAGCTGATAGGCATCATAGGGAGCCATCAGCCCGGCCATGTCCTTTACGCATATCGAGTCTGCGCCCATGCTCTCGAGATCTTTTGCTTTACTGACATAGTAGTCGAGATTGTAGACCTCGCCTGCCAGACGGGGCTCGGTCAGCGTGTAACAGATGCAGCCTTGAAAGTGTTTAGCGCTTTTTTTGATCTGTTTGACAACCGTTTCGAAATTTCGGTAATCATTCAGCGCATCGAAGGTGCGGAAAATATCCATGCCGTTTTCTGCGGCCCTTTCGACAAAGGCATAGGCCAGGTCGTCAGCGTAATTACGGTAGCCGACAAGATTCTGGGCCCGCAGCAACATTGAAAACGGTGTTTTTTTGATATAGCGCTTAAGTGTTCTCAAGCGTTCCCATGGATCTTCGTTCAGAAAACGATGCATGGTGTCAAATGTAGCTCCGCCCCAGGTCTCGATTGCCCAGAAGCCGATCTCATCCATCAGTTCGGCAACCGGTATCATATCCTCGGTTCGTCCTCTGGTTGCAAACAGCGACTGGTGCCCGTCCCGGATTGTCAGGTCCATGATTTTTACGGGGTTCTCTGCAGCGGGTCGGTCGCTGTCGTAATTCAATGACGTCATCTTAACTTGGTCACTCATCGTCTCTATCTCCTCTTGCCTGATCCTTGAATTTTGTCATCAGCGACAGCGGTCAAACGCTCTCATCTGGATAAGTTTACGCATGTTCATCATCTCCTGGCGGCCACTCTGGGCCCAGAGATTAAGCTGTGGCTGAGGTCCGGCGGGCCTGTGTTCTCTCTGCCTTTCGGAGGCCATGGCCTCCTCATCCTGCAGGTAAGCGCTTACCGCAGCCAGTGCGGCGCTCATCTTTTTCTGCATATCTGCCATCGTCTTCTCGCTCTTTAGAGTTTCGCGTTGTCGGCCGCAGCCTGTTTTCCACCATTGGTGTCATTCATATACAGCGTATTTGGTCTGCTGACCAAGTAACTGGTCAATTTCATTCTGTATCGCTATCCGCTTGCCATTGTTGAGCCAGTTATTCCAGTCTTCTATGGACCTCCAGTTACTGATGACCATGCACTCGTCGGCCTTGTCCAGTCTCTTCAGAGTCTGGCCGGAAATGTAGCCTGGCTGCATCAGGGTTATGCTGCGCAACCTTTTGAGCAGCACGGTCAATTCGGGAATACTGCTCTCCGGTACGTTTCTTTTGATGAAGATTTTAACCGTCATTGTTTGTCTCCCTTTTTTTGTTGCCGGATTACTTTTTTTGTTGCCGGATTATAATGGAATATTACCGTGTTTTTTCATTGGGTTGGTATCTCGCTTGTTCTGCAGAATATGGAGGGCCCTGGCAATTCTGATTCGCGTTTTTGCCGGTTCAATAATATCATCAATATAACCACGCTGGGCTGCCACGTATGGGTTAACAACGGTGTTATGGTATTCCTGTTCCTTTTGATTTAAAAATGCTTCAGGGTCCTTTTCTTTTTTTGCCTGCCTTCCGTAGAGGACCCCGACAGCGCCTTTTGCACCCATTACCGCGATTTCGGCGCTCGGCCAGGCGTAGTTGATGTCTCCGCGCAGATGCTTGGAAGACATCACACAATAGGCACCGCCGTAGGCTTTCCTGGTAATAACGGTAACTTTGGGAACAGTCGCCTCCGCATAGGCATAGAGTATCTTGGCCCCATTGCGAATGACCCCTCCATACTCCTGCGCGGTGCCTGGCAGAAAACCGGGAACGTCTACGAAGGTGACGATAGGAATATTGAAACAGTCACAGAACCTTACAAAGCGGGCGCCTTTGATGGAGGAGTCAATATCGAGCACTCCAGAGTAGTGCGCCGGCTGATTTGCCACAATACCGACACTCATTCCATTATATCTGGCGAAACCGACAATAATATTCGGGGCAAAATCCCGTTTGACCTCAAAGAAATCAGCGTTGTCTACGGTTTGAAGAATGACCTCCTTCATGTCGTATGCTTCGTTGGGGTTTGCCGGTGTAATGTCGTTGAGCGGAGTGGATTCACGTTCTACCGGGTCGGAACACTCTATCGTGGGCGGGTTTTCGATGTTGTTCTGGGGAAGGTAGGACATGAGTTTTTTGATATAGGCAATGGCATCCGCGCCGGACTCGGCGGCGTAATCCGAAACACCGCTGCGCGAAGCGTGCATGTCTGCACCCCCGAGCTCCTCGACGCTGACATCTTCGTGGGTAACGGATTTAACCACTTTGGGGCCGGTGAGGAACATGTATGAGTTATTCTTGACCATGACGACAAAATCAGTCAGTGCCGGTGAGTAGACGGCGCCGCCGGCACATGGTCCAAAAACTGCGGAGATCTGGGGTATAACCCCTGAAGACATGACATTACGGAGAAAAATATCCGAGTAGCCGGCAAGGCTTTCAATGCCTTCCTGGATCCGTGCTCCACCCGAGTCGTTCAAACCGATGACAGGGGCGCCGTTCTTCATTGCCAGGTCCATGATTTTGCAGATTTTTTCTGCAAATGTCTCCGATAGTGAGCCCCCGAGAACGGTGAAGTCCTGGGCAAAGATATAAACGATCCGTCCGTTGATCGTTCCATGCCCGGTAACCACGCCATCTCCTTGAATTTTCTGGTTTTCCATGCCAAAATCAGTGCAGCGATGGGTTTTGAACATGTCAAATTCTTCGAATGAACCAGGATCGAGCAGCAGGTCGACGCGCTCTCTGGCGGTCAGCCTGCCGAGTGAGTGCAGCTTGTCTATTCGCTTCTGACCACCGCCCAATTTGGCTTTTGCCCTGAGTTCTTTTAAATGATCCAGACTTTCTTGTGTGTTCATGATCGCTCCTTATGCAGAACAAGCAGTGAGAAAATGTTGTTGCCCTGGTCTCGGGTGGTTGAATATGAGTTCAGCTTTACAGCCGGTTTCGGTCCTGCTCTGCGGTGGTTGTGTGCCGCAAAAAAGTAACATTGTTATTTTGTTGATTCATGACAGCTCAAAATCGGTGTTATTATTAAAAAAAAAAGGTGTTTAATCTGCCCAAAAGAACGATGTTACATCATTGTTTTTACGAAAATATTTACGCCCTGTCAAGGAAATAAATAAGAGCTATTAAACAATTGTTTTTTTTGTGAGATTAATTGCTTGTAAATTAAGCGGTTGCCCGATGCTCGGTGGAGCGTTTTTTTCCTTGCGAGTAGTGCTCCTGTTTTCACTCAGGCAATAACCATTTGAAACAGAAAGAGACCAGCTGCAACGATGAGTAGAACATCGTTCTTCTTCGTTTTGTCAAACGACTCTTGGCAAGGAGATAGAAAAGCAGCAGCAGTCACGAGCCAGGCAGGTTCCCGGGTTACCCGGAGTTCGGTGTAACAGGGTTCCAATACGCCGGAATTAACGATATACTTCCTTGCATAGTGCGCCGAGCGTGCCGAGGTTACGGCAGACGTGGATGCCGCTTTTTTCCATCGCCTCAATTTTGGCGGACGCCGTCCCCGACCCGCCGCTGACAATGGCCCCCGCATGACCCATTCGACGCCCGGGAGGTGCGGTAATACCGGCGATAAAACCGACAACGGGTTTGCTCATATTGGCTTCTATCCAGGCTGAGGCTTCTTCTTCAGCGCTGCCGCCGATTTCACCGACCATGACGACCGCTTTGGTTTCCGGATCAGCTTCAAATGCATCCAGACAGTCGATGAACCCGGTCCCGTTTACCGGGTCACCGCCGATACCGACGCAGGTTGTCTGCCCGAATCCTTGCTGAGTCAGTTGATGAACAACTTCATAGGTGAGTGTGCCGGAGCGGGAAACAACACCAAACGGTCCACCCGCCTGGTGGATGCTGGCGGGCATAATACCGATCTTGCACGAACCGGGTGAGATGATGCCGGGACAGTTTGGCCCGATGAGGCGAGATGGCTTGCCGGCAAGATAACTTTTTACTTTCAGCATGTCCATGACCGGTATTCCCTCGGTGATGCAGACGATCATTTCAATGGATGCATCTATTGCTTCCAGAATTGCCTCGGCAGCAAAGGGCGGGGGCACAAAAATCATTGAAGCGTTTGCCGCCGTTTTATCCCGTGCTTCCTGGACGGAGTTGAAGACCGGAACGTTATCCATCCTCTGGCCACCCTTGCCTGGTGTCACTCCACCAACGACGTTGGTGCCGTAATCGACGCACCGGCGTGTATGGAACTGGCCCTCCTGGCCGGTGATACCCTGTACAATCAGGCGCGTAGTGCTGTCGACGAAAATAGCCATAGTGTCAATTCTCTCTTGTGATGTTAGTTGTTTGGCTGCTGGTTTTTCAAATTTTCCAGTAAAAGTTCTATCGTGGTTTTGTTTTTTTCCGGGCTGCCGTTTTCCGCAGGGGGGTTTTCCAGGCTCTTGCGGATAAGCGCATCTTTTGTGGTGACCAATCCATCGGCGCCGGCGGTAAAAAGATAGAGCCCAGCAAGTGATTCAAAGCTTGTGGCGAAATCCGGCAGTGAGTCGGCATACTGGTCAATGGATTGGATAATAACGGTCATACTGAGGATATGGGCATCTTCAATATATTGCTGGTTGAGTAGATCTCCGCTCTCGCTGACCAAAAAATCAGGCAGCAGGCTGATCATATCGGCATACGCTGATGCTGCCTTGAGACCAAATTTTGTATAGAGCCAGTCATAATCATAGGGCAGCCACCTGCCCCGCTCAAAGCGCCGGGTTTCCGTGCCGCTCTTTTTCTCGGTCAACTGGAGAATCTTCAAGTCGATTTCCGCCTGTTCAAAAAGTTCTTCATGGATTCTCTGAAGTTCTTCCGGATCGTATGAGGCGATAATGAATCCACTATCGCTGGTTGTGTACCCGTACTGGCGGCAGATATCGATAACAGCCCTGCTTATATCCCTGTTTTCGTGCTGATACTGCCAGCCTTTCTTGATCTCCCCGATAATCTTTATTTTTCGACCAAGGCTGTGTTGCATCGTTCTCACCAGATCGAGCGCCTCGCCCAGTGTTGAGATGGCTACCTGGGGAGCAGGGGAAAGATCTGCCGGTGCATGGTGAAAAAGAGAAAGCTGCTGCAGTTCATCGAGGGTAAAATCCATGACCTGGTATGAACCGTCTTCACGGATTTTTTCGGGAAACACCTCGGCCACATTGGTTATATCCTTGATGGAGGTATCCTCCAGAAGGATCACCTGGTCGTCTGCCGACATGGCCAGCGTGAGATAGACGCTTTCAGCGCCCTGAGAAATGGTAATGGCCAGTGCCGGAAGACTTGAGCCTGGAAGAAAATGGTTGCTGCTTCGGGCGATAATCATTTTCGCCCAACCCTGACCGACAGGTATCACGGCAAAGATAACCGCTGCCGCGATTGTTCTGAAAAACGTGTTGCTTCGCACCTTTCAATCCTGATTTTTTGCTATTTCCGCGATTTTTACCGCCGCATCGGCAAGATCAACCGCGCTGATGAGATCAAGTCCTGATTCAGCCAGAATTCTCCTGCCCTCCTCAACATTTGTTCCTTCCATTCTGACGACAACAGGTACCCTCAGCTCAAGAGATCTGGCGGCACGGACGACACCCTCGGCGAGTATGTCGCAGCGTAAAATACCGCCAAAAATATTGATCAGGATACCCTTGACATTCGGATCACTGAGGATGATCCTGAATCCATTTTCAACACGTTCTGCACTCGCGCCGCCGCCGACGTCGAGAAAATTTGCCGGTTCAGCACCCGCCTGTTTGATGATATCCATTGTCGCCATGGCCAGCCCTGCGCCGTTAACCATGTTGCCGATGGTTCCGTCCAGTTTGATGTAGTTTAAATCGTATTGAGCTGCCTCACGCTCGTTGGGGTCTTCTTCCAGGGGGTCTCGCATCTCTTCAATATCGGCGTGTCGAAAGAGGGCGTTGGAATCAACGTCGATCTTTGCATCGAGTGCAACCAGGCGGTCCGCATCGGTAATGATGAGCGGATTGATCTCCAGCAGGGAGCAGTCACAGCCGACAAACAGGGTGTAAAGATTTCTGAGCAGCTGACCACACTCTTTTGCTACAGCCGGCGACAGTTCAAGGCCTATGATCACCTGTCTGACATGATATCCCTGGATACCCAGCAGGGTGTTGATACAGACTTTTATGATGCGTTCGGGAGTGGCGGCGGCAACTTCTTCAATATCCATGCCGCCGTCCCGGCTCGCCATGATCGTGACCGTACTGTTGTCCCGGTTAACAATGAAAGACAGGTAGAGTTCTTTTTTGATGTTTACGCCCTGCTCCACGAGAACTTTGTTGACGACTCTGCCGCCGGCACCGGTCTGCCGGGTGACAAGTGACATGCCGAGAATCGCCTCTGCCGCGGCGAACGCCTCATCGACGGTCTTCGCTACTCTCACGCCACCGCCCTTGCCCCTGCCTCCCGCGTGAACCTGGGCTTTTACTGCAACCGGCAGGCCAAATTTTTCAGCGGCGTTCCTGGCTTCTTCCGGTTTATGGCAGAGAAGCCCGTCAGGCACTGGTATACTGTGGGATCTGAAGAGTTCCTTGGCCTGGTATTCATGAATTTTCATAGCTGTTCCTGGTAGTGAGAATAAGTCCGTTAGAGACGGTGTGTCCAATGATGCCTGGGTGCCTGGTTGTCCTTCCGCTCATCACTGCCAGAGCCAGGCGGCTGAGGGATCAAAAAAACTGCCTGGCTCTGGATCAGAGGAATGGTTTCTCCGTTATTTGGGGGGATAGCCCATCTGCTTGAGCGTATTGGTTATTTCATCAAGGATAGCTGGGTCATCAATGGTTGATGGCATACGATACTGCTTGCCGCTGGCAATTGAGCGCATGGTGCCCCTGAGGATCTTGCCGGAGCGCGTTTTAGGGAGTCTCCCGACACTGGTTGATTCGCGAAAACAGGCGATGGCGCCGATCTGTTCCCTGACCATTTTAACAAGTTCGGTCTTTACCTCTTCGACATCCCTGTCGACGCCTGATTTCAACACAAATAATCCGACCGGAAGTTGACCCTTGAGCTGGTCGTCCGTTCCGATTACCGCGCATTCGGCGATATCCGGGTGAGTAGCGATTACCTCTTCCATTGACCCGGTGGAAAGCCGATGTCCGGCAATATTGATGACATCGTCCATCCGGCCCATGACATAGACATAGCCTTCCTCATCGATATAACCGCCGTCACTGGTTTCGTAATATCCAGGAAATGTCGTCATGTATGATTCTACAAAACGTTTCTCGTTACGCCAGAGGGTGGCCAGGTTCCCCGGCGGCAGCGGCAGCTTGACAACGATGTTCCCTTCGGTGTTCGGGCCTACTTCTTTTCCCTGATGATCAAGTACCATGACGTTGTATCCCGGGGCAGCCTTGGTCGGCGATCCCGGTTTGATCGGCAGTTCTTCTATGCCCCTGCAGTTGGCCACGATGGCCCAGCCGGTTTCCGTCTGCCACCAGTGATCAATGACGGGAACCTTGAGAAGGTTGGTTGCCCAGTGATAGGTATCCGAGTCCAGTCGTTCTCCGGCAAGGTAAAGGCATTGGAAGCAGGAAAGATCATACTTGCGGACAAATTCCCCATTGGGATCTTCCTTCTTGATGGCCCTGAAGGCGGTTGGGGCGGTAAAAAGTGCCTTGACCTTGTGCTCCGAGATTACCCGCCAGAAAGCTCCGGCATCGGGTGTGCCAATTGGTTTTCCTTCGTAAAGGATCGTTGTCGCGCCCTTGAGCAGCGGGCCGTAAACAATATAGGAATGACCGACAACCCAGCCAACATCCGATGCCGACCAGAACACGTCTCCGGCATCAATATCGTAAATTGCTTTCATGGTCCAGTTCAGGGCGACCGCATGACCGCCATTATCCCGCATGACGCCTTTGGGCATCCCGGTTGTTCCCGAGGTGTAGAGAATATAAAGGGGATCGGTTGCTTCGACCGGCACACATTCAGCCGCGGGTGCGTCAGAGACAAGATCATTCCAGTCGATGTCCATATCGTTCTGCATGTCGGCGGTGAGAAAAGAACGCTGATAGAGTACGCATTTCTCCACCTTGTGCTCAGCGATATTGATGGCTTCATCAACAATCGGCTTGTAGGATAGGGTTTTCTTGCCTTCAATGGCACCGGAGGCAGTCAGGATGACTTTTGGCTGGGCATGATTGATTCTGATAGCCAGCTCGTGGGCGGCAAACCCTCCGAAAACAACAGAGTGAATTGCCCCGATGCGCGCACAGGCAAGCATCGCGTAAGCAGCTTCAAGAATCATCGGCATGTAGATGATCACCGTGTCGCCCTTGCCCACGCCAAGGCGCTGGAGGCCGCCGGCAAGTCGGGCAACTTTTTGCTGGAGTTCCCTGTAGGTTACCTTGATTTTGGTGTCGGTGACCGGGCTGTCGTAGATTATTGCAACCTGGTCTGCCCTGCCGTTTTCCACATGGCGATCCACCGCATTGTAACAGGTATTCATCATGCCGCCGGAAAACCAGCGGTAGAATGGTGGGTTTGAACCGTCCAGAACCCTATCATATTTCCTGTACCAGTCGATACCTTCTGCAGCCTTTGCCCAAAATACCTCGGGTTGATCAATGCTTTCTGTGAAAACGTTTGCATAGTCTGCCATGAGTCTACCTCTCTTGAAATTGTCAGGTTTGGATAGTTTCTACGCTTGTTACATGCTTGTTCTTGTCTCCTTCTGGCAATAAATGTTATTACAACAGTGCCACATATACTAAATATTTCCAGTTACTTCAAGCCCTGATTAGAAGAAGTTCAAGGGCTGAATCCTTGGTGAAAATGATAAGTAATAAAAGCAGCATATAGTAAAAAAAGAACAATGTTCTGTTGTGGTTGTAAAAAAAATGTTACCAGTTTTCCACGATTTTTTTTGGAAATTAACAGAATTTCTGATGAAAAAGAGTTCTAACTGAATATACACTCAAGCAGGGTTCGCACCGCTTTGTAAAAATATGCAGATTGTAACGAATGCTACTGACTGTTCGGGCCAAGTTGACAGCTGAGAAGCACCATCTGGGCGGTGACCTCAGTATCAAAGGCGGGTTTGTCGCCTGCCAGCCGGTTATGGCCATAATCGACCAGAGGGCCCCCGCCGTTCCAGTCGCGAAAGCCGAACCTCCATCCCTGCCACCTGGTCTTGAATGAATAGGGCGATTGCGGACCGTATGATTTGAAGAAGAGATCGTCAACGCCTTCGCTGCTTTCCCTTACCATGCCGATGAGGATGTAATCGGCACCATTTTTCATGCCGAACTGTTCAACCTTGCTCTTTATTTCTCTTTCATTCATGGCAGGTGGAATAGAAACCAGAAGGTGGGAAAAAACACGACATTGGTCGGGAATGTCGGTTTCAGAAAACGACATAGTGACCTGGGAGGTTGTCGGAAAGGTCATGGGCGGTGCGCTGATGCCCCGGTTGCCGGTGGAACACGACAGCAGAGGCAGGCAGAACAAAATGCCGAGAATCGCAGAGCGGAATGAATTTGGCTGGGACATTGGCTCTCTTGATCAAAAAAGGAAAAGTTGAATGAATTTCTCTTTTTTTAATACAGCATAACGACTCTCAAGGCAAAGTTTTTCGCCCAGGCTTGAATGAATCTGTCCTCGGCGGATGTTGACCGGCTTTTTTACAGAGCTGTCGAAAGATTCTTCCCGGCTGTTTGAAATGTCTTTTATTCCCGGCAGCAAAAGAACATCAATGTTTTTTAAAAATAAGCTCGTTGAAGCCAGCAATAGACTGAAATTGTTGAGAATAATGTGCCGGTTTTTGAGAGCTGGGTTTGGCGATGTGTACGAGTTCTTTGATTCCAAAGAGCTGTGCGGACTCAAGAACCTTGGTGGTGTCATCTGCCAGTAGTGTCCTCTTCCTGTTGAAATCGAGCATTTTCTCGAGCAGTTGCCAGAACCGGGCAGTCTCTTTTGCGGCTCCGACCTCTTCTGCACAGACGATCTGATCAAACAGCGGAGCGATTCCGGTTTTATCTGTCTTGATCTGCAGTGTTTTACGGTGGGCTGCGGTTACCAGGATGATTCTTTTTTTCCGTTCCCTGATAAATTCGAGAAATTCAAGAACAAAGGGATGGATATGTATCATGTGACGTATGCTTATTTTCAATCCAACAATATCAAGACCGAGTTGTCCGGTCCAGTAGTCAAGGTCGGTCCACTGAAGGGTGTTTTCCACCGAACGATAGCGTTTGGCCAGTTCGCGCCGGGCGGTGTCGGGAGCGAGGCTGTTTTTTTCAGCATAGTGAAGGGGAACGTAGTGTTCCCAGAAATAATCATCGAAGTATTTGTCGAGCAGGGTCCCGTCCATGTCGAGCAGGACAGTATCGAGATCATCCCAGTCAAAATCGGGTTTTATCCGGGTGTTATTGAGTGATTCTTTCATTGCTGAGCTGTTTGAGGTCATTTACTGCGGCTGTGACTACGGAGCTTATTTGCTCCAGTGATTGCATCTTTGCCCTGATCACCAGTCTGCCGTCAGGTGTCAGGCGCTGATCATTATTCTTTTTCTGGAGATAGTGTGCGAGATTTGCCGGGTCAACCGGCGTGTCGGACAGGAAAGAAAACACCAGGCTGTCGGGACTGCGTTCAAGTTTGCTGATCCTGAGCGGCATGAGTTCTTTTTTTATGGAGACAATAGTAAAAAGATTGTTGAGTTCTTCAGGAAGACGGCCATATCGTTCCAGGAGTTCATCGATCAGTTCCTGAAATGATGCGGAGTCACTTTTTCCAAGAGCAGCAATTCTGCGATAGGTAATATACCGTTGACCGATATCGGCTATGTAGGATTCCGGAATGTATGAAGAAATCTGCAGGTTTATCTCGGGATCGACGTCTTCTGTCTGCAGATAACCGCTGGAATCGCCTGCTCGATTCTTTAAATCGGCAACGGTTTTCTGCAGAAGATCAAGATAGAGGTCATAGCCGATTGCGGCGATATGGCCACTCTGGGAAACACCGAGCAGGTTCCCGCCGCCCCGAATCTGCAGGTCGCTCATGGCCAGCTTGAAGCCGCCGCCAAGTTCGTTATACTCCATCAGCGCCCGCAGCCGTTCCCTGGAATCTTTTGTCAGATGATCGATTGACGGCACCAGCAGATAGGCAAATGACTGGGTCGATGATCGTCCCACCCGGCCGCGGAGCTGGTAAATTTCAGCCAAGCCGAGCCGGTCAGCCCTGTTGATGATGATGGTATTTGCGCTCGGGATATCAAGGCCTGATTCGATAATGGTCGTGCTGACAAGAACGTCAATGTCCCGGTTGACAAAAGAGACCATGATTTCCTCAAGTTCTTTTCCCGCCATCTGGCCATGGGCGACCGCGACTCGCGCGGCAGGAACAAGGTCCTGGATAGATGCGGCCATACGATGAATTGATTTGACCCGGTTGTGGACGATAAAAACCTGTCCGCCCCTGATGATTTCACGGCTGATGGCCTCTTTGATTACCAGCTCGTCATAACGGGCAACGAAGGTTTTTACCGGCCTGCGGTGTTCGGGGGGGCTTGAAATTACAGAGAGATCGCGAATTCCCAACAGGGACATCTGCAGCGTTCGGGGAATCGGCGTAGCCGTAAGGGTCAGAATGTCAACCTCGGCCTTGATCTTTTTGATCTTTTCTTTATGGCTGACGCCGAATCGATGCTCTTCGTCAACGATCAGCAGTCCCAGGCGGTTGAAGGTGATGTCTTTTGAAAGCAGGCGATGGGTGCCGATGATGATGTCAATCAATCCTTTGGAGAGATCCGAGACGATCTTTCTTTGCTCCGCCTGCGTTTTGAACCGGTTGATGGACTCAACACGCACGCCGAAACCCTGCAGCCGTTCTTTGAAAGTTGCGGCATGTTGCTCGGCGAGAACGGTTGTCGGGACGAGAATTGCAGCCTGGAAGCCATCTTCGATAACCTTGAATGCCGCTCTGACGGCGACTTCCGTTTTTCCGTACCCGACATCTCCGCAAATCAGGCGATCCATCGGCCGGTCCGAGGTCAGGTCATCAATGGTTTCCGTGATGGCCCGATACTGGCCCGGTGTTTCATCATAGGCAAAGGATTCCTCAAGCTCTCGAAACAGCTCAGCCGGCGGAGAAAACGTGTGGCCGGTGCGAAGCTCACGATGGGCATAGATATCCAGAAGCTCCTGGGCAACCTTCCAGACCTCCTCTGAAACTTTCTGTTTTGTTGCTTTCCAGGACTGTGCGCCGAGTTTATCAATTTTGGGCTGCCGGTCAGACAGTCCTTCATAACGGCTTACCAGATTGAGCCGGTCAACGGGCAGATAGAGTTTGTCTCCGTCCTGATATTCAAGCAGCATGAAATCATTGGTAATACCCTGGAGTTCAATGGTTTCAAAGCCGCGATATATACCGAGACCGTGTTCCCGGTGCACAACCACATCTCCGCTGGTGAGCTCGGTAAAATTGAGCTGTGTGCCTTCCGCTCGCTGTGTTTTTTTCTTTCTGCCGCCCAACCGCATCTCGCCAAATAATTCATTTTCAGAGAGAACGTGCAGCCGCTGGAGTGGCAGGCTGAATCCCGCACTCAGAGGCATATCGCTGAGATAGAGTACTCTTTTGGCAGAAGCGGGGGGGAGCAGGGTAATGTCGACAGGTGCATCGAGTGAGGCGAGTGGAATATCGAAGCGTTCAAACAGCTCGGCGAGTGTTTTGCGGCGCCGCTCAGACCGGCAGCAGATGATGACATTGCTGTTATCGTCAAGCCACCCGGATATTTGACTGGCCAGCGGGGCGAGCAGCCCCTGTTTCTTTCTGAGCATCGAGATTTCCTGCTTGAGCAGTCGATGGTTCTTAGACGGTATGTGCTGGTGCTCCGTCTGTTCTGAGACAAAATCGGTCAACTCGACCCGCTTGAATGCACGCATTGAATCGGCTAGCTCCTCCTCCGGGACAAAGAGTTCGTCGGGCGGCAGGGCCGGTTTTCCGTCGAGCTGGGCAGTCTGGAAATTTTTTGTGATCCGTTCCAGGATCAACCGGTTCTGCTGATTGATTGCCTGCGGATCCTGGAGGACGAACAGCGTATTGGGCGGGAGGTAGTCAAAGATGGTGGCACTGCTGTGCTCATCATCTGCTGCCAACAGGGGGAGAAAGAACTCGATTCCGGCGAATCGCCGTCCATTCCTGATTCGTTCGCTCAGCTCAGCGGTAATCTCGGCTGACCAGTCGAGTCGTTCGCCGTACTGCTGAAACCTGTCTCGGGCTTTTCTGAGATAGGAAGGATTATTCGAGGGGATACAGATTTCACTCACCGGCAGCACGATTGCCTCGGGAAGATGGCCCAGCGAGCGTTGGGTGAACGGGTCAAAGGAACGAATCGATTCAACGGTGTCGCCGAAAAAATCAAGGCGAAACGGACCATCATGGAGCTGGGAGTCCGGCTGTATGAAACTGGGAGGGAAAATATCGACGATACCGCCACGCACTGAAAAATCACCGATACTCTTGACCAGCGATACATGCTCGTAGCCCATATTTATGAGGTTACTTTTCAGTGTCTGCAGATCACAGGTCTCACCTTCCAGTAAAAGTTCGGCGTGTTTCAACAGCGCAGCGCGGTCCATCACCCGGCGCAGCAGGGCTTCGATGGAAACGGCCAGGATGAAAGGCGTGCGGCTCTCGGTCAGCTGGTAGAGGGTGGACAGCCGGGCAGCAGTCGTACGCTGGTCAGGTGACAGCGGCGTGTAGGGCGGAATTTCGTAACCAGGGAAGCCGAGAACAGGCACGCCGGTAAACAGCTGCAGATCCTGTTCGAAGTCCTGAACCATCTGTTCGCCTGGCAGTATGCAGCACAATGGCTGCTCTTCTGCAAGGCGTGAGCAATACCAGGCGGGGCTTGCTCCCCGGAGGCCGGAGATCAGACGTGTACTCGTCTGCGGATCAAAAGAACGGTTTTGCATAAAAAAAAGTGCCGGCTGCACTGGTAGTGAAGCCGGCGATAAGAGTATATTGTCAGCTGACAGGAGGAATTAGAACTGTCCGCCGATACTGAAGTCCCAGACACTTTGCGGTTCGTCACCCAATGGGTCGAGATTGTAACCCCAGACGACGCGCAACGGGCCCATCGGAGAGAGCCAGCGTAATTCCAGGCCGACCGCTTTGGCGATTTCGTCCAAGGTCCAGTCCTCATCTTCTGCAAGGGAATCACCGGCATCAAAGAAAACGACGCCGAATACACCCTGCTCCTTGAGCAGCGGGACAACAATTTCAATATTGGTATACCACATTCGGTCACCACCGATCCTGTCGCCGGTCAGCGGATCGATCGGACTGACCTTGCCGTATTCATAGCCCCTGATACTGCTCATGCCGCCGAGATAAAATCGTTCATAGACAGGAAGCTTGTCATCTTCGTTCTCCCAGACCTTCCCGACTGAGCCGAGAGCGTGGAAAACGGTGCCAAACGGCATCGGGAAGTACCAGCTGGAGGATGCTTCGGTTTTTGTAAACTGCGAGTCCCCGCCAAAAATTCCGCCTGCGTATTCAATACTGAACGAATTTCTCGAGCCGCTCGAGGCACCGTAAAGCCGGTCGCGGGTATCACGCACAAAAGCAGTCTTGACGGCGCTGGTGATCGGAACATTCTGGGATTCTCTAATAATGAAAGAGGCATCGTCCGACACATCGCTCAGGTCTGTATCGGTGTAACTGTAGCTTTCGTACATCCGCCATTTTCCCCAGAGCGGATGGCCAAAGCGCAGCGCCCCACCGCGAGAGTTTTTTGTGTAGTCGTCGTATTCCCGTTCCCAGTTGAACAGATCGACGCCCACCGAGATCTTTGTGTCATAGAGCCGGGGATTGGTCCAGGAAAGGTTATATCTGCTGCTGCTTCCGCCGATATTGGCACTCAGGGCCAGCCGGTGCCCGAGACCGAGAAAATTGTTCTCGGAAATTTCGCCCATCAGGATGAGATTGTCCACGGAGGAATAGCCTGCTCCGATACTGAACTGTCCTGTGGCTTTTTCCTTTATACCGATCGAGATGTTCATCTTTGACGGATCCAGTGCAGGCTCCGGAGTGATGTTGACCTCTTCGAAGAAGTCGAGCCGCTGCAGCTTCTGGCTGCTGGTTCGCAAACCTTTTGCATCGAAAACCCCGCCTTCTGAAATCTCCAGTTCCCGGCGGATTACATTGTCCCGGGTTCTGTTGTTGCCCTTAATCGCAATACGATTGATATAGACCAGTTCTCCTTTGTCTATGGAAAGACTCACATCGACCCGTGATCCGGACTGCGATTTATTGAGATCAGGACGGATATCTGCGAATGCGTAGCCCTGTTCCGCATAATAATCAGTGATCTTCAGAATATCTTCTCTCAGGGTCTTTCTGCTCAGAAATTCCTCATTTCTTATTGACAGCATATCAAGAATAATCTGCTGGTCGGCAATGAGGTCTCCTTTTAGCTCAACTGTCCCAACATTAAAGCGCGGTCCTTCGTCAATGATAAATTTTATATAGAGCCACTCTTCTTTTTGTGTCACCACAGGCTCGCCGACCCGGGTTTCAAGAAAACCGTTGTTATTGTAAAAAGCAATAATCCGGGAGGCATCCTGATTAAGCAGATCTCTGTCCAGCAGGCCTGAATCGGTTAACCATGAAAGCCAGCCTTTTTCGCCTGTTTCAATGACATCTTCCAGATCACCGCCGCCAAATGTCGTGTTTCCTTCGAAACTGATCTCCTTGATATAGATTTTTTTGCCTTCATCGATAACGAAACGGACCGCTGCCGTCTCAGGAGTGGGGTAGCTGATGTCTGCTGTAACTTCGGTGTTGTAGTAGCCTTTGGACCGGTAAAGCGTCTTGATCGCCTCTGCTGCGCCGTTGACCCGGGCCGGATTGAGGATAGAATTTTCCTTTATGGCGATTACATCGGTCAGGTCCTTTTTGTCAAGTTCGTCAAGTCCTGAAAAAGTAATTGAGCTGATGGCCGGTTTTTCCACAATGCGAAAAACGACCTGTTTCCCCTGGTCTGTATCACTCACATCGATCTGAACGTCATCGAAGAAACCCATCTTGTAGATGGCTTTGAGATCTTCCCGGAGAACAGCGGGGTCATACAGATCTCCAGCCTTGGCCTTAATCTTTCTCAGTATTGCCCCGGAGTCTATTCTCCTGTTGCCCTCAGGCGCAATGGAGGCAATATACTGATCTCTGTTGACATATGTATTTACCTGGCTGAGCACGTCGGAGAGAATCACATCCAGGGAGGCTATCGATGATGATTCCTGGTAAAAATATTTGGGGTGAGTCGGGTCAAGAAGATCGAAGACCTTGAAATCCAGACTGATCTGATTTCCTATGACAGTAAGTGTTCCTGCGGCAACATTGTCGTGTCCGGTGGTTTTGGCGACCGATTCCAGGGTTTCAACCGGGGGTGGCCATTGTTTTTGGCCCACCATCGCCTGTGCCGCAGTCCGGTCCACCATAATGAGCTCATCTGCGGCAAGGGTTGCCTCCATCGCTGCATCCACCTGGGCAAGAAATGATTCGTCCACCTGGGGGGCGATCACATGGAGCGGCAGGTATGTGGTATTTTGTTCAGCCCCGCTAACAGGCTGGTAGATAATGATGAGAAGGCCTGTCATCAGTGACATGCAGATCGATTTCATCAGCTGGAATGAGCTGTTCGGATAATGTCTGTTGCGGTTGCTTTTCATGGATGATACCTTTGCAAAAATAATCTCATGAAGAAGAATGTTTGATTTTGTATTCCTTTAGAAATCAAGCATCTATGTTTATATAGGCATAATGAACGGTGAAAATTCCGTTCATTATGCCATGTTTGCTTGAAAATGCAAAGCACGCAGATGAGGGAACACCACTATTTGATGTTCATGCTCGGTTTTCGTGAGAATGGCGGGTTGTTTTTATAACGGTCAGAGCGGGCTTTCTGATCTCTGCCAGCGCAGGCTGCGGGCCAGAAATAATGGGGCAGGGACGAATGATTCCTCAGCCGTCATGATGGAATATGTCGATGAGAAAACAAAAATGAGCGTAATTCAACGGACCGGTCTGGCATTGCTTGACCTGTTATTTCCCCCCAGCTGTCATATTTGCGCACAGCGAATGGCGGTACCCGGCAAAACCTGCATCTGCAGAGACTGCCTTGGCCAGTTGGCCTTCACGAAATCTCCACTGTGCAGCAGATGCGGATCTCAATTTGAGTTTTCTGGCGAGACCAGGGACCATTACTGCGCTGCGTGCCTGAAAAAAATGCCCGCCTTTGATACAGCCCGCTCTCTGCTCAGATATGATGCACCGGTACCGGACCTGCTGCACCGCCTGAAATACAGGGCGGACAGCTCTGTCCTCGGACCGATCAGGGAAATTATTGCGCACAATGCGGGGATCTGGGAGCAGGAGCACTGCGATCTGATCATGCCTGTGCCGCTTCATGCAGACAGGCTCAGGCGTCGCGGGTTGAACCAGTCGCAGCTTCTCGCCCGCCTGGCGTTTCCAGCTCATCAGAAAAAAATAGCGATTAATCTGCTTGTACGCGTTAAAAACACCCATCCTCAGACCGGATTAAGCGGGGTTGAACGTCGGCGAAACTTACGGGATGCATTTCAGATAACGAGTCCGGGCATGCTTGAAGGGAAGTCCGTTTGGCTCGTAGATGATGTTTTTACAACCGGAACGACTGCCTCTGAGTGCTCGAAAACACTGAAAAAAAATGGAGCAAAAGAGGTGCATGTGTGGACACTTGCGCGCGTGTGAGCATCGTGAGCCATAGTATGACGATTAATTTTTTTTTAGGGAATAATTAAAAAAGATAGTGTGATGAAGCGCCCGATATTAATAGAACAGCGGTTATTATTGTCTGAAAAATAGAGTATAGTTTACCTTTTTTTAGGAAAAAAGAGAAATATTGAGTTTAATATATTTATTACATTGTTGATAACTCATGCCCGGTTCAACTAAAATATCAGGATAACGCTGAAAAAACCTGGTGGTCTGAAAACCCCTTGTTGCAGGGAGATACCCATGCCGCCCGGCGCTATCCTTGCGCCCATGGGTGTCAGTAGAAATTGGGGATAATCCGGCAGGCCGATTTTAAAATCTCTTAAAATCGTCTTTGACCAAAGAGCCGAAATGATGTTTATCATCACACATGCTTTTTACCCCAGGATTTTCTTTGCGGAGAGAAGATGATCCGTCGGTTGTCCCTGTTGTGCTGTATAGTCATACACTGTTTTTGCTTTTCTTGTCTGAGCAGGGGAGTAACTGTTTTCAGGACGAGACTATGAAGGATTGTGTTTAATCGATTTATTCTGAGAGATTGTGGATGATGATCTGGAGAAAGGCGAAGGAAAAGCTGCAGGAGGAACTCACCGAAAGTGTATATGGTTTATGGATCGAGCCGTTAACGCTCCAGGGGCTAAAAGAGTCCTGTCTCGTTCTGAGCTGCCCTGACCGTTATTTCGGAGCCTATGTAAACCAGAACTTCCTGAAAATCATAACGGAAAAAGTAACCGAGATCGATCACGCAGTCGAGCGTGTCATGATCATTGAGGAACATTCAGTCCCTGCGGTGAAGAACAGCAGACCAAAACAGTTGCGTCTGCCGGCGATGCCGTCCGGCGGCTCACATGTCCGGTCGCTTCATCCCCGCTACACATTTGATAATTTCATGGTTGGTGAATGCAATATCCTTGCAGAATCCGCATGTCGCTCGATATCAGTCTCTGATGACGCGATCGGGCCATGTCTTTATATCAACAGTTCCACCGGACTGGGCAAAAGTCATCTGTCTCATGCCATTGCTCACCAGGTGCTTGATACCTCGCCGATGACCCGGCTCCATTATCTGACCGCACAGCAGTTTGCCGCGGAAATGGTGCAGAATATCAAGTCCAACAACATGGATCTTTTTAAACGAAAATATCATGACCACTGTGATATCCTGCTTGTTGAGGATATCCAGAGCCTGACCGGCAAGAAGAAAACCCAGCAGGAACTCAATGAACTGCTCGATGCCTTGATCAAGCTCGGCAAACGTGTTGTCCTGACCGCAAACAGCGCTCCGCGTGAATTGGTCGGGATCGATAATGAGTTTACCTCGAGAATGACATCCGGGCTGGTCACCTCCATTCGTGAACCGGACCTTGACACACGCCTGCGGATAGTGCATGGCAAGGCAAACCAGCACAAGCTGGAACTTGCCGATGAATATGTACAGTATATTGCCCAACACATAAAAGGAGATGTGCGCCGAATCGAATCTGCCGTTGTGGCCATCAGAGCCCGTGCTGCCCTGCAGGGAGGGCGGATTGATGAGACCATAATCGAGGAGGTGGTGTGTTCAATTGTTGGAACCCCGAAGAGTCTGGGCGCCCAGCTGATCAGTGAACTGGTGAGCTGCCAGTTCAAGATTTCAATGGAAGATATGCAGTCCAGGTCAAGAAAGAAGAAATTTTCCTTTCCACGGCAGGTGGCGATGTACCTGAGTCGAAAACACACCGAGGAAACACTCGCCGATATCGGCAGAGTCTTTAACCGCGACCATTCAACAGTCATGCATTCCATAAAGGTCATATCCGGTTTGAATCGCCGTGATAATTCAATTTCGGCCCAGATAGATCTGTTGAGTGAAAAGGTGAGCAAGCTCTGAAGGAGGGTGCTTCCCGGATAGAGAGCCTTAGAAATATACTTTTTTTATCCCTGTTTCCCTCTGTCTCTGTCTGCTGCCGCTTATGATCTTGTCGGCAGTCCAGGTGGCGGTTTTGACCATGTCGTTTATGCCGATTCCGTCCCAGCCAAATCCGCAGATGTATAATCCCTCACTGGTGTTAACAAGATTATTACGCCAGCCGAGCAAGTCCGGGTATCCGGCTTCGAGTTGCGGAATACCTCCTTGGGGCCTTAAAACTTTGGTGAATACCGGCTGAGAAGGAAGTTCAAGCAGCCCCCTGATGTCCGCAAGGCTACGTTTGATCAGCTCTTCATCGTCTAACTGCAGCCGTTCCGGATGTCTCTTGCCGCCGACCAGTGTCTCAACCACAACCGTTCCTTCCGGGGCTCTGTTGGGGAACATGTTGGATGAGAACAGGGTGCCGAGCGTAAATCGTTTTTCTGCTTCCGGTATCAGAAATCCAAAACCCGGCGGCAGGCTCGCTTCTTTAAACCCAAAGACAACCGTTGCTATCCATGCTTCCGGAATCTGCTTGAGTGGTATTGAAGAATCGATAGTGGAGAGCAGGCCGAGGCTTTGATTTACCGGCAGCGCAAGCACCAGGTTTTCACCGTGAAAAATCTCGACAGGGGTTTCAACAGACCAGCCCCGAAACGTTTTTCGCAGTCGTGCAGCCGGGCAGCCAAAGATTATGTTCTCACCGTCAACCAGTGATTCCGAGAGCTTTTCGGGAAGCCGCTGCATGCCTTCCGGGAAACTGGTCATTGCCGGCAGCGTAAGTTTTTTCCCCGATACATTCTTTTTCTTTGCTCCCCGGGCTTTCGCCATCAACCCCCTGATAACTGATCCGTATTGTTTTTCAAGAGCCCTGATGCCGGGCATGACCGCATCTATTTTGAGTTCATTGTAATCACCGGCATAGGTACCGGTAAAGACTGCATCTACATAGGGGAGCAGGGCTTTGCCAAACCGATAATCAGCCCATTTTGCGACAGTCGGTTCTCCTTCAAGCGGTGGCCTGAAAAGCTCTCCAAGGACTCTGAACTTGTCTTTCCAGGGGATCAGGGGGGCCCTGATAACCTTCAGCGGGGCCTGGGGGATCATAGTGAGTCTGCCGTTCATGCAGACATAACGGACAAAGGTTGCAAGGGGTGCTTTGACACATTCCCGGTCGAGCCCTGTTTCCGCGAGCAGTGTTCTGCTTTCCTGGCAATTGTCAAGAAAGCCGTGGGGCCCGATCTCGGCAAGGTAGCCATTTTCCTGGAATGAGCGTATGACACCTCCGGTTTGCCCGTTTTTTTCGAGGATCACAAAGCTGTTTTGGGGGTCGTTTTGTTGGAGCTTGTGGGCAATGATGAGTCCTGACAACCCACCTCCAATAATGATGGTATTCCTCTGGTTGCTCATGCACTATTGTTTCTGTTTCCGTCTTGTTTACGTATATCACGAGCCAGCCGCTGTGCTGCTGCCCTGGACGGCGACGTATGACTGACCAGGATAAGCGGTGTTTTTTTATATGATCTCATTTGGTTGCGTACATCCTGCTGCCTGGTCGTAACGGTCTGCGGGAAAAGAACCAGGCAGAGGTTCTGGACTCGGCAGCTGCAATGAGCGCTTTTCTACCTGCAACCATTTCCATACCAGTATCAATAGTAATGCAGAGATCAATCTTCCACTGGGACAATAACACATGGCACCTGGAAAACCAAAGGCTTAGGCCTGGCGCCCAGCTCGATGTTCCGGTTTGATTCCAAAAGAGGTACAACACGATCAGACAGGAATGATAAAGATGGCGGAGGAGCAGGGATTCGAACCCTGGGTGGAATCACTCCCACAACGGTTTTCGAGACCGTCCCGTTCAACCGCTCCGGCACTCCTCCGCTGGAATGTTTCAGACCGGCAAGCATTTTTTCTGACAGGTATACGAATGTCACTCTCATTGCAGACCGAAAAATGCAGGAAATAAAAGCTGCAATAGAGTTCAAGAAAACAGATATTCCTCTCCATGTTCAGATGGTGGAAGAAAAAAATATCGATCCGGCGCAGCAGATAAAGCACTTCAATACGGGGGGCTCTGGTTTACCAAATGCTCCGCCCGCGTGTATGCTTGTCAACAAACTACAGCGGACCGAATTCTACCCGCTCTATTGAACCGCCGAACGTGTCGACAAGATAGCTTGCAACATCAAATCCGGGATATCCATCTTCCGGGCTGCATCCGGTTATCTTGACCGCTTCGCCAGCCAGTTCGTCAAGTTCCTGAACTCCTGTTTTGCAATTCTCGATTTTTACATAGCCATAGCCGCTCTCCAGCCAGATGTAAATTTTTGCGGTTCCTGCTGATAAATCCTTGTTCATCGACCATTTGATCGATTTCTTAAGGGCTTCCCACCCATCAGGCACAGAGGTGTCAACACCATCTTCAAGAGCAACAAGAGCCACATTTTTTGTGCGGAGAATTTCAAAGACTTTGAACAATGTCCGCATACTGTCAGAGAGTTGATCAAGCTGATTCACGACAAGGGTATCACCTGGCCTGACATGTCCTAACAGGCGGTCAAGTTCAGGCTGCTCCTCGCCTCCATTAGCGCGTATGTCTGCATAAAATCTCTGACACCCGTAGGATTCAAGTGCATTGTGTTGAAGCTTGGGCTGTCTACTGACCGTTGCTACTCTACTGTATCCGATTTTCATGGTTTCACCCTCTGGAGTTATTTCATGTTTGCCATCAATCCGATAACCATATGGTATGTGCTCGTTGTTTCAGTAGATTACAGACAAGCCGATCACCATGTTCCGTGCAAAAACAGAGTGACACTATGCTCTTCCACAGACATATTGATAGCGGCCTGCAAGGCTGAATCGGTGTTGTTGAAATCATTGTTGACGGTAGCGGTTTCCTTTATCCCCGGAGCAGTTTTTTGACCAGATTTTTGCTTTTGACAAGTTTTCGGCGGTCACTTTCAAACACTTCAAGCGTCAGCGAGTCATTATAGCCTGCAGCTTTGATTTTTCTTATGAGTTCAGTGAAATGTATTGTCCCATTGCCAATAGCCAGATGGCTGTCACTGCGGCCGGTATTATCGCTGAAATGCAGGTGACCGAGACGATTGCCAAAGCGTTTAACAAATTCGTTTAGTCTGTTGTTCGTATGATCGGCTAAATGTGCGTGTCCGGTATCCAGGGTGAGCATGAGCAGAGGAAAGGTTGAAAAAATTTCATCGAAATCATCGGGCTCAACGCCGAACCTGTTACGAGGCATCATATTTTCTATACAGATCGTTATATCCAAGCGTTCGGCAGCGGTAGTAATCTCCGCGAGAAAATCGAACGCATAACCTTTTACCGTTTCGAGGACAAATGGACCCATGCCACAGACCATGCTGGGATGCAGAACGACCTTTTTTGCACCCAGATCCGCTGCTACACTCAAAGACCGAAGCATTTCGGTGACTGATGCCCGCCTCAGGCTCTCTGTCAGATCGGCAGTGCTGACAAACGTTGGAAGATGACAGATAACGCCCAGGCCGGTTGCGCTCAAACTCTGTGTAATCGCCTTCTGGCTCTCTGAAAGTATCGAATAATGGGCCATTGGAGGATCCATGGCAATTTCAATGTAATCAAACTCCAGCCTGGCAACAGTGTCGATTTCCTCGAGCAAGGGGATGATTGGGAAATTCATTGCTCCAAATTGCATATCAGGCTCCCCTCAGACAACCCTTCCGGTTTAATGACTTAGTGGTGTGCAGCTGCGATAATTCGAATTACCGGCAAGCTGAGCTTACTATGATTATCACCTGCTTTTGCTCCTCTGTCAATTCACTTGCTCATTCAGAGGACCTGCCTGGTTTCGCGGCAGGATGCCTTCGTGGTGAGGCTGCCTGGTCGGTGCGTCGGGCCAACCGGATCCGCTTGCTGGTGCCTGCAGATCTGTGGGTGCGAGACCTGATGCTCGAATTTTCACGACAGATTACGCCTGGAGAAAAACAAGAACCGTTTCACTTCTTGACACGAAAACTTCCATGGTTAACATTTCGCCGACTTTATGGAAAAATCAGGAAAACGGTCTTTTGACTGTAAATCATGATTATCAGTAACAATTTAATGAGGTAGAAAGAATGGCAGATACCACGAAAACCTTTGAATTCCAGGCAGAAACGAAGAAAATTCTCGATATTGTAATTAATTCTCTGTACACCGAGCGCGACGTGTTCATCAGGGAACTGATCTCCAACGCCGCAGATGCGCTGGAAAAATACCGGCATGAGAGCCTGACCGCAGAACATCCTTTTGATGAGGATGTGCCGCTGGAAATTTCTATTGATTTGAATGAAGATAAAAAGCAGCTGACAATTACCGATACCGGCATCGGCATGACCCGGGACGAACTGAGCTCAAACCTCGGCACGATTGCTCACTCGGGGTCAAACAGCTTTCTCTCCGAGCTTGCGGAAGCTGCCCGCAAAGATGTGAATCTGATCGGCCAGTTCGGCGTTGGTTTTTACTCAGCATTCATGGCAGGATCAAAACTGCGCGTGCAGAGTCGGTCATGGGACGGCAGCGAAGGAAACGAATGGGTATCCGATGGCACCGGCTCCTACACGATCAGTGAGTGTCCGGGACTGCACCGGGGAACCAGGATTGTCATCGAGCTGAAAGAAGACGCCCATGATTACGCCAAGAAATGGAAAGTGGAATCGATTATCAAACAGTACTCTGCTTTTGTTCCTTTTCCGATCAAGCTTGACGGCGAGACGGTCAATACGGTTCAGGCATTGTGGACCCGTAACCGGTCCGAGATAACTGATGAAGAGTATACCGAATTTTATAAGTTTATCGGCAATGCCACCGATGCTCCGCTGTTTCGTCTGCACTTTTCGGCTGATGCCCCGCTTGCCATACATTCGCTTCTTTTTGTTCCCCAGGAGAATTTCGAAATCATGGGGTTCGGCAGGATGTCGCCGGGAGTCAATCTCTATTGCCAGCGTATTCTGATCGATCAGCACTCTGAAACTATCTTGCCCGAGTGGCTGAGATTTTTAAAAGGGGTCGTCGACAGTGAAGATCTACCGCTCAATATCTCTCGCCAGGCACTCCAGGATAATGCCCTTGTGGCGAAATTGCGCAGGGTGATTACCAAACGATTCCTGAAATTTCTCGATGAAGAGGCGAAAAAGGATGAGGCGGCATATCTCTCCTTCTGGAAAACATTCGGTATTTATCTCAAAGAGGGAGCGACAAGTGATTATGAATACCAGAAGGAACTTGGCAAGCTGCTGCGTTTTGAATCTTCGAAATCAACTGACGGCACCCCGATCAGCCTGGGTGATTACCTGCTTCGCATGAACCCCGGCCAGGAGGAGATCTTTTACATAAATGGTCCGAGCAGGGCGGCAATTGAGGCCGGTCCCTATACAGAGATGTTCAGGAAGAAAGATGTCGAGATCATCTATACCATGGAGCCCATTGATGATTTTGTACTCAGTCATCTTGGGGAGTTCGAAGGCAAGAAACTGGTCTCTGCCGATCGGGCCGACCTTTCTCTGAAGGATGATGATTCTTCCAGCCAGGAATCAGCAGAAGAGGGGCAGAAAATCGATAAAGAGACGATAGATGAGCTGGTTTCCTGGATGAAGAAAACACTCGACGGTAAAGTGGCTGATGTCTGCGTCTCGAAACGGCTTGTCGATGCTCCGGCAATGATTGTCAACCCGGATGGGTACATGACATCCTCGATGGAACGGGTAATGGCGGCCGGCAGATCTGAAAAAGGACTGCTCGGCGGGGTCGGCAAAAAAAATCTTGAGATAAACAGTTCAAGCCACCTGATTAGCAGGCTGGCGGAGCTTATGGTCTCTGATGAGTCGTTTGCTGCCGAGGTCGCGCTGCAGATTTATGATAATGCAATGATCCAGGCAGGGCTGACCGTGGATCCACTGGAAATGGTGAAACGAAATTATCGGATCCTTGGCAAAGCAATAGCCTGATATGGACAAATAATGTTTCAGGCACCAGGCCGGGTGGATGGCACGGTCAGCAGGCTGGTTCAATTTATAGGTGGCCTGACGACAATAGAGTTGATAAATCATTCTCTACAGGCTATAGCTCTTGTGAGTTTCGATGCTGTCACTGCAGCTTAATGCAGACTCCTGATTGTATTGCTGCAGCTGCAGAGGAAACCCGGGCGGGAATTGGTTTTTCTCTGAACAGCAGTGTTCTTCTTCATGGGTCGCGTTATTCCGGAGAGTATCATGTCACTACCATATCGATATTTCGTTTTTTTTGCCGTATTGCTGCTGCTTGGCTCCTGTGCCGACAAGCCGATCAGGCACCTGGCATCGGATGTCAGCCTGATCAATCCGGGCACGACAACCAGAGAGGATGTGCTGACCTACCTTGGCGACCCCGATGCCCAGCAGATGACATCTGAGGAAACCGAGCGCTGGATCTACTACGAAGAACGTCGGTCGACAATGCAGAAAACCCCGTACCTCGGTAGGTTTTTTAGTGCCGGCGGGTACAGCAGGATCACGGTGACGTTTGACGGTGATACTGTTGTCGATTGCACCTTCAGTTCACACGATTCGGATGAATTTGACTGGGCAGACGATTATCCCTGGCAAGAGAAGCGAGAGTAGTGGCCCGTTACGCGACGATCCGGGAACGTATGGTGGCTGAGCAGCTCGTTTCCCGGGGTATTGGGGATGTTCGACTGCTTGCGGCCATGAGAGAAGTTCCCCGCCACTGCTTTATTGATGATGCTCTGCGTTCCCGGGCCTATGGCGATTTTCCCTTGCCGATTGCCGCCGGGCAGACGATCAGTCAACCCTATATTGTCGCCTGCATGACCGAGGCCCTGGCTCTGAAAGGGCACGAAAAGGTTCTTGAGATCGGGACCGGGTCCGGCTACCAGGCGGCCGTGCTGTCAAGGCTCTGCAGCCAGGTCTATACGATCGAACGCATGAACGTGCTGCTTGCCGGTGCCCGCAGAGTATTTGACCAGCTCAACTATTTCAACATCATCTCAAAACTCGATGACGGAACGATGGGCTGGCCGGAACATGGACCCTACGACGCCATTATCGTCACGGCCGGCGGTCCTGGAGTGCCCCAGCCATTGATTGAACAGCTGGCGGAGAATGGCAGGCTGGTCATGCCGGTGGGCGACCAGAGCGTTCAGGATCTGCAGCTGGTTGAGAAAGTTGAGGGTAAAACGACGATCAGGCACCTGGTAAAAGTCAGGTTTGTCGACCTTGTTGGTGAACATGGCTGGTAACGGGAGCGAAAAGCAGGCGCGCGGTCCTCTCAAACGGGTGTATGATCGCTGCATGATCTGGATCGCCGGCCCTTACGGGGTCTGGGCGCTCTTCATTATTGCTTTTGTTGAATCTTCTTTTTTCCCCATTCCGCCGGACGTTTTTTTGATTGCGATGTGCATCGCCGCGCCGACCAGGGCATTCAAGTATGCCGCAGTCTGCGCTGTCGGCTCTGTCTTCGGCGGGGCTTTCGGATATGGACTGGGGTTCTGGTTTATGGACTCGATCGGTCAGCAGATCATCGCCTGGTATGGGCTGGATGATAAATACCTGCGTGTCCAGGAACTCTATCGGACGTATGATATCTGGGCTGTCGGTGCCGCAGGCTTTACCCCGCTGCCCTACAAATTGTTTACGATTACCGCCGGCGCATTCAAACTTAATTTCCCGACCTTTGTCCTTGTTTCGCTGCTCTCGCGATCCGCCCGGTTTTTCCTTGTTGCCGCCTTTATCTGGAAATTTGGAAAACCGGTTCAACGGTATATTGACAGGTACTTTAACGTGCTTTCCATTGTCTTTATGATTCTGCTTGTCGGTGGCTTTCTCCTGATCAAGATGGTATTGTAGTAGTAAAGATCCTCACCCCTGATGCTGGTGGTTGTTATATCGCTGCAAATTCGCATGCCGTCGGTTTTACCGGGTTTTATCTGGAGTATGGGTATGGTTTTTACCAGGCTGCTCTGGTTTTTATCTCTGCTGCTGATCGTGGTGCCGGTTTGCGCCGCTCACGAAGTACACCTGAAAAACGGCTATGTCATTCAAACTGATTATGCCCGCCGTGATCAGGACCAGCTTACCTACCATCAGTTCGGTGGAGAGATTTCCATCCCTCTGTCCGAGGTGGACCGAGTCATTTATACCGACAGGAAAGGAGAAAAAGCTGCAACTCCTGTTTTACCATCGGGCGGTGGCGGCAACGGACGCGACCTGAAAGCTGTCCTGGAGTCAAAAATGAAACCCCGGGGGCCCATCGAACAGGCCAACCTTGCGGTCGTTTCCATAATGACTGCAGCCGGATCGGGATCAGGATTTTTTCTCAACCGTGACGGCCTGATCGTAACAAATCGACACGTGATCAGGGGCAGTGAGGATAACAATGAAAAGATCGAGCAGGTAATGACGGACGCCCAGGGGCAGCTTGCTGAATGGGAGTTGAGCCTGCAGCGTGAGAAGTCCCGGATTGATCAATTTGAAAAAAACGTCAAAAGGAACAGGGCATCATTTAAAAAGACGATCCGCGAGCAGGGTGCTCGAATCGACGAAGACCAACGTTTGGCGGCGGAGCGTTCATTGAAAGAGCGGTCAGCGTACCTGGAGGATTGGCTCCGGGATTACACTCGCAGAAAAAGCAGGTTTCTTGAAAATAAACGCCATATTGACAAACAGCGATACGATTTCGAGCAAAAAAACCGGGCGCTTGCCGGCCAGTCAAGGTTTACCATTACCCTCGCTGATGGAGAGGAGGTATCGGCCATTCTCTATCGCACCAGTGACCGCCATGACCTGGCGCTCCTGAAACTCAACGGTTACCGGACACCCTATCTGGAAATCGCCGACAGCAGCTCAGTGCGGCTCGGACAGCAGGTATTTGCCATCGGAGCGCCGCTTCAACTCAAAAATTCAGTTACCTCCGGGGTTATTTCAAATTTTCGTGGAGAGTATATCCAGACCAGTTCCGAAATATATCCAGGCAACTCCGGAGGGCCTCTGGTCACCGCTGACGGCCGGGTCGTCGGCGTCAACACGATGAAACTGATCACAGAAAAATTTGAAGGGATCGGTTTTGCCATCCATATCAATAGGGTTCTCTCTGAATTTTCCGATTTTTTCCCGAGATAAAAACCTCCAGAAAGACTTTTGTAATATGTTTCTTGGGGGACCGTATCTTTTGTGATACGATATTGTAATTAACTGACGTATTTGCGCTGAAGGGAGTGCGGCCGGGAGTTGTGTCGGGTATTTTTCAACTGCTGGCGACAGGGCAAACAGACTGTTGCTGTTTCGTCATTATAGCTGCAGCAGCCGGGTAAATCTGATAGTGGAGGGCAGCAGGGTGGAAACCATCCATGAAATCCGTAAAAAGAGGCGGACACTTCAGGAAACCATGAATTTTATGGCGGCACTTTCCGCAGGAATTGAGCCGATTCTAGGACGCGGGGCAAACAGTATGACCATGTCGGCCGGCCGTAATCTTGGACGTAAATTTTCACAGGATGCCAACAAGACCGACGATCTGCTGACCGCTATCGGCGAGGTGGGCCGCGTGCTTGAACATAATCATTGCCTTTGGCAATTCGAGCCTTTCAAGCCGGCAGATCAGGTGGAGCTGATTACCGTTGATGAGAATGGTGATCGGCAGATACTCCTGGTCTTCAGGGACTGCATGATCCGCCAGTCGCTTTTCAGGTTTGGCCATCCCCAACAGGGATCGCTCTGCAACATGATGTATGGTTTTTTTGCCGGAGCCCTGGAAAATATCATGGGAAAAACGGCAAAACTGGAAATCAAGCATGCCGGAGAAAATGCGTGCCTCAAGGTGTTAACTGTGGCAGCGCAATAAAAAATTGAGGGCGAGGATCCGCTAATGAGCAGTGGAAAAATACGACTGAATACAGACTGGCTCTGCGACTGTGGCGGCTGCCATGTGGCGCTGGTCGACCTGCATGAAAAAATACTCACTGTGCTCCAGTCTGTCGAGATCCAGCACTGCCCGGTAATGACGGATATAAAAGATTACCCGGAGGCAGACATCGGCATTCTTACCGGTTCTATCCGAACCGAGCATG
>CBDUGK010000015.1:0-55887 GCA_965366875.1 uncultured Desulfobulbaceae bacterium
GCAATGCCTAAATGCCCGCGAAACACCGAAGACCAGGCGTCAATCGCTGCCCGGTTTGCCCGCTTATAGCCATGTTCCGCTGCGTGAAACATGAACCACTCATGGGCGTGGGTGCCAATCGGTTTAATACCAAACTGTTTTGCCCAGTATACATTACTGGTACCAATCATTGTGTTATTTTCAACAGATAAAATGTCCTTGATGACCAGTTCCTGGTTTTTTGCCGAAAAGCGCCTTCTCGTGCCAAACTCCGCAAAACCAACACCCGCATTTCTAAGTTGCTCGCTTTTTTGAACATTCAGGTGTCTGCCTTCTTCTCTGGACAGCGTTTCCGCGCCAAACCCTTCAAAATAAAGCTCACTGATCATGGTCAGCAGAGGCACTTCCCAGAGTATCGTCCTATACCAGGGGCCGCCGATATGAATCTTCAGGTCTGGGCCGGACTGTCTTATCACGATATCTTCCGGCGAGAACCTGTAATGGCTTAAGAAATCAAGATATACGGGGGTTAGAAAATAGCAGGTGTCTTTGAGGTAGCGTAATTCGTCATCGCGCAGCTTCAACTCTGCCATTTTCTCCACCTGATGCTGCAGGTGAATATGAAATTTTTCAGGGAACTGTGTTTCTCCGCGATCAATAAATTCATACTGGACTTCCGCGCGGGGATAGAGAGCGTGCACTGCCTGCTGCATCGTAAATTTGTACAGGTCATTATCCAGTATGCTTTGTATCATTGATTCATTGTTCCAGGTAGATTAGCCCATCTGTTGTCAGCATTGCGTGGATGCTCGTCGGGATGCATCATTGTACCCGAAAGCTCTCCTGTTTGGTTGAACTTTTAAAAGCCCCCACCACAGGGGAATCATTTTTTCCACAGAAATTCGAATGTCTCTATCATACGATCATGGTGAGATCCCGGCCAATAAATCTTTCTGCATGAAGAGCACTCTTTAAAAGACGTGTAATACTTTCTGGTGAGCGGTTCGAGTCGATGCAGTATCTTCTCTTTCATCACTTGAAGAAGGATTTCGTTGCAGACCAGGCAGCGGCTCATGGGTTTTGCAACGGCTGACAGTTCATACCGCTGCTCAACCTCGAGCAGCTGTTTTCTGTGATCGTCCGAACGGAGCAACTGACCGAAAACAAGGTTTCCCATTTTAGCCAGTTCCCTGTTTTTCGTAACGACAACCCGTTCCTCTGAATTCGCCATTTCGACAATATCCTTTAGGTTCCTGCCCACGACTGTCACCGTATCCAGGCCCGCCATCCTGAGATTGCGGGCAAGTTTCAGTGCACTCATATCAACAAGGAATTTCAGCTTTTCGGAAGGCTGAGGCCTGAGGGCGGAAGGTGTCTTCCAGTTGTTCTGCTCAGCAAATGGAAAAATCAGAATTTCCTCGCCTGCTGAAGGAATATAGCGAAAAGATATGTCATTTCCCCTGTGCTCTAATCGACAGATTTCAGTATGCGGCACTCCAAGTGCCTCGATAATATCTTTTATCGAAGCACGCCTGTTCAGATGATAAAGAACCGTTCCATCAGATGTCGGGACCCGCAGCAGTTCTCTGTTATTTCCAAAAAAAACGAGTGTGAGCTGCCCAGTCATTGTCGATAAACCATTAACGTGTCGGACCAGGTGCACCGTTTTCCAATCTGCAGAAAGACAAGCGATCAATCCGTGAAAAAGGCCTGCCGGTAGATCGAGCGGACGTCATCTTCGTCAAGATCCCGAGGATTCGGGGCAAAGAGCCGTGCCTGCTGCATGGCACCGTTAACCAGCAGTTCGATGTCAGCCGGATCGATGTCGTAGTCCTGCAGCAGCCATGAGACATTGATCGCATCTTCCAGGTCCATCACCGCTTGAACGGCCAGGGGTGCCGCCTCAAGAGCGGAGAGGCCGGCCGTATCCTGGCCAAGCAGCTCTGCAATCCTGGCATATTTTTCCGGATTACCGGGCAGGTTAAAGTTCATGACGTGCGGTAGCATCATCGCGTTGGTGCGGCCATGGGTCATGTGATACTCCGTGCCCAATGGATAAGCCAGCGCATGCACTGCTCCCAGGCCTCCGCTGGTAAAGGCAAGACCGGCCAGGGTCGCAGCCAGGGACATGTGATAGCGCGCTTCCCTGTTCGATCCTTTGGCACAGGCTATTGGTAAATAGGCACCGATCAGTCTGATTGCCTCTTCAGCCCAGAGATCGGAAAAAACGGTCGCGTTCATTGACACATAGGCCTCCACCGCATGAACCAGTGCATCAGCACCGGTATCAGCGGTTACCACGGACGGCATGCTGATTGTCAGCAGGGGATCGACAATTGCCGCGTCAGGAAGTGCAAAAGGCGTGAAGACGACACTCTTCTTGTTCTGCTCTTCATCAGTCATGACAAGGACCCTGGTAACCTCACTGCCCGTTCCTGCAGTGGTCGGCACAAGAATCATCGGGGCCCCTTTTCTTGGAACACTATCAAGGCCGATATAATCCAGAATACGCCCCTGGTTCGCCGTCAGAATGGAGATGCCCTTCGCCACATCGAGCGAACTGCCGCCGCCCACGCCGACAATCACATCACACCCTGCTGCCTTGAAGATCGCGGCCCCCTCATCGATGACCCTCGAGGGTGGTTCCGGTTCTACCTTGTCGTAGGTCTCATAGGCAATTGAGTCCGCCTGCAGTGACCGCTCAATGCTTTCGAGCAGACCGGCCGCAACGACTCCCGGATCAGTCACGATGAGTACTTTGGAGCCGCGCAGGCCAGACACTTCTGCAGCGACATTTGCGCTTGCCCCGATCCCGAAAATTACCTTGTTCGGACTGAAGGCGATATGCGTTTTTGCCTGAAATTCCACACTCATTTCTCTCTCCTGTATGAAATGGTGAACTGAATTGTTCTCTCGGTTGAAACGTGATCATATCCTCTCTCAGCAAAACACTGTAAAGAACAGGAATACCACTATAACATTCAAAAATAAACATGAGAGAATATCTGTCTTTAATCAGCGGCGTTTACCCTGCAGGAAGCGGACGCTCTTGACCTCAGATAAAGCAACTGAGATCCGACGTTCCCGGATCCCCGCCACTACTGTTCCTGGGAAGTATGAAAGTCCCTCATAATAAGCAGGGTGGCAATTGCAGTAAAGAGAAACGGCCATATAATATGATGA
The DNA here is from genome assembly GCA_965366875.1 of uncultured Desulfobulbaceae bacterium. Classification (GTDB taxonomy): domain Bacteria; phylum Desulfobacterota; class Desulfobulbia; order Desulfobulbales; family Desulfocapsaceae; genus MADRE3. The sequence continues at coordinate 3,163 of CBDUGK010000015.1, forward strand.
GTGTGATTTTAAATCCCCTGATGCAATCTGGTACTGACAACGAGGTTTATATGAAAATGATCTGCACCATCCGCCAAATAGTTATCACTTCTTTAGCATCCGTGCTGCTCTTTAGCGCACCTGCAGGTGGAGACGATGGCGGCAAACCAGATAGTTTGCAGCCCATCGAGGTAAGCGGAATAAGTCCCGCAAAGGTAGCTGAAGGCAACCTTCAGCCGGGACTCACCAGCTGGTATTACCTTGAATTTTTTGAACGCGACCTGCGGAACCTTCCCCAAAGCGACCGCTCTGTATACCCTACCTTCCCGGGAAAACCAATTTTACAACTGAATCATCAGTTTGATGAACAAAACATCTTTGACAGCGGCACAAATCGGGGTGTTGGGATACGAATGAAAGGCTATATCAATTTTCCGGAAGCGGGTCATTATGAGATGCAGGCACTGTCTAATGATGGCTTCATCCTGCACATCTCAGATAAACTGGCGATTAACGATCCGGAGCAGCATTCGGACCGCCTTTCCAATATCGCTTATGTCTCCATCAACCGTCCGGGTTGGTACCCGGTTGCGATCGAATACTTCCAGCGAAAAGGAACCGCGGCACTGAAGCTTATCTGGAAGACACCGGGCAGCAGCGAATTTGTTCCACTTCCACCGTCATCCTACGGCCATCTTCCGTAGGATGACCTGAACCAATTCGAACCCCTGTCTGGTCGAGTAATCGACTGTCAGGAAATCAGGGGACAACAGGATCTATCTCTCATTCATCCCAATATTTCGTAGTTCCATTTACGCAATGGGCTTAGTGGTTATTATATAAAGAAGTTCAAATTTGTTGGAGCGTAAGAGGTTGATTTGAAAACCTGTGGAGGAGGATGCTAATGCCAATATACGAATATGCATGTCAAAAGTGTGATCATAATTTTTCCATCGTCATGAGTCTTTCAGAGTATGAAAAGAAAAAAATTGCGTGTCCGAAATGTAAAAGTAAAAGGGTAAAGCGGCAAATATCAACGTTTCAAGCGATTACCACGAAGAAAAGCTAAGCCATAACCGGGGCCTCTTTACCGAAGGCTGGTTCAGTGTGAAAGCTCAGCCCCAGACGCAGCGGAAATAAACAATTACCGGAAAAGGTGCGTATCTGCCGGCGTCAACACAATGGGGTAAAGGCAGACAAAACCGGGGATAAGCCAAGAGCCGGCACCCTGGAATCTATTAAACGGCAGCATGATACCGGACCAGGTTCATAAAAACCCCGATATCTCAAGTCTGCCAACGATATACGTGCATCGGATTTTTCTCTGAAACGTCTGAAAATTCAGTTTCCTACCGCACTCAACTCTTGTAACGCCGCTAGCGCTTCATCAGCTTTTTCTGAATGAACAAATATATGATCGTGATAATACGCAGCAACAATATTTGCACTGATGTTGCAAGATGACAGTTTTGCAGCGACAGCCGCCGTTAACCCTACGGCATCAAGACTTGAATGGACTGTCAACGTGATTTGCTTAAAGATACTTTCATAGGCCAATTGGGCTTTGTCTGCCGCTTCGACCGGAACGATCAGGGTTAAACCTTCTGATTCCACAAAGAATCCCCGTGGATTCAAATGCTCATAATCGCTGCGATTACCATCCACTGTGCAAAACACATACTCACCACGTTGAATTTCAGGTGTCATGGATTTCAACAATTTATTTAATGCGACAATTCCAGCCATAATTTTATTTTCCTTTTTTATGTTAACCTGTCTCCGGAAAAACCTTGTCCCGGGGATGACAGATTTTTCCCCTCCAATCTGTCAAGATTTGATGCGAGCCATAGGAGAAGCTCCAGTGATCATACCCTCCTTAAAACATCTTGAACACGATCTTTCTGATCACTTCGGCCAGCGCATTCATGATTGTCAGAAAATAACACGGTCTACCTCACTGGTTTATGTCCGGCAGGACTGCAGACAGCGATTGGAAAACGGCTTGAGTTGAGCTTAATATGACCATTTCTTGAGGGAGGTATGAGATATACATTAAAACAATACCTTATTGGCAAAAGATTCAGCTTTATGTACAGTAATGAGGTGTGAAGAATCATCGCATAAGAATTTCAAGAGATTATCCCACAATCGTAATGCATGCCAGAAAGACAGCCGGAGGAGGTTAACGATGAATATCGTGAGCATCAAGGATGTCCCAAAGAAACCCCGAATCAGCCCGCTCTTTACCGGAAAAGATGTTACTGACCAGCCGCTGCTTCCCGAAGGGGGCGACTACAATATGAGTGTTGTCAATTTTGGAAAGGGTGTCAGAAACAAGTTCCATATGCACGAAAGTGATCAAATTTTGATTGTGACCGCGGGGACCGGGATTGTCGCAACGGAGCATGAGCAAAGAACGGTAACCGTCGGTGATGTGATTCTGTTTCCAAAGGGAGAAAAGCACTGGCATGGTGCCACTGAGGATTCTGAATTCTCCCATATTTTCATCACCAAGGCTGGCGGGACAAAATTCATTCAGCTGGAAGAATAGAGGAAGAAAGAAGTCAGATACAAGAAGCGCAGAATCTGTCTGGCAGTCACACTATCACCCTTCAGCTCTAGATGGCTTTAGTTGGCAGCCCCAGTTCCTTGATTTCTCTGTGCCGAAAGCAGTCAGTCGTATGGTCGTTTACCATGCCAACCGCCTGCATGAATGCATAGCAGATAGTTGTCCCGACAAAACTGAACCCTCGTTTCTTCAGATCCATACTCATCGCGTCGGATAGCTCTGTTTTCGTAGGAAGCTCTTCCATGGATTTCCACCTATTTTGCTTCGGAACCCCATCAACGTACCGCCAGAGATACGAGTCCAGTGATCCGTACTGCTCACGAATGGAACTGACGTTTTGGGCATTCTTGATGGCCGACCCGACCTTGAGGCGATTACGCACGATACCGGAATCGGCCAGCAGGCGTTTTACATCTTTTTCTGTGTAGTTGGCAATACGCTGGTAATCAAAGTCATGAAACGCCTTTCTATAATTCTCCCGTTTTTTCAGGATTGTCAGCCAACTCAATCCGGCCTGTGCTCCTTCCAGAATCAGGAACTCAAACAGGAGTCGGTCATCATGAACAGGAGTCCCCCATTCATCATCATGATAAGCGATATACAACGGGTCGCTTCCACACCATGTGCATCTGTTCTTCATTTCTCTTCTGTGCCAAAGGTTATGTGTAAAACTCGCGGCTCGGAGTCCAGATGTTCTGGAACAGTCTATTTCAGTCTTCACCTCGCCAAACTGCTGATTACTGTCTGCAGCAGTGTTTTAGCGTTGTCCGTGAAGGTTTTGTGTAAGCGGAGATTGACCCTGCAACTAAAATAGCTTCCGGATTCTTTTGTAGCCGGCTTTGAGTTCATCAGCCACTGCAGCAAGTGCAGCGCCGGTATTTTCAGCGGTGTTTTCAATCTCATCAGTGAGCGGTTTGTGTTCAGCCAAAAAGGAATCCCATTTCTTTTCAAGTTTTCTGAGTTCGTCTTTGGCTTCTGCCTTACCAAGATGGGCCTTGAGATTGATTTCGTCGCGCACTTGTTCAATTTCTCTTTTGATCTCGTCAATTTTCTTTTTAAACGTTTCCATTTCTGTGTCTCATTTTGTTAGGTTTGTCATGGAATAGCTCAGTCAATAGATTTTTCATCTCTGGCTCTCAAGAACCTCAATTTCAGGCGAATAGAACGAAAGGAAAAAAACGTATTGAGTACATTTACCGCTGAGGAGAATGTAATACTAATCTGGAACCGAGCAAGATTACCCTGCAAATATATCCACGGATCACCATATCCTTCCTCAAAAACGTGTTCTGTCCCGAATTTACTCCCGATGGAATATGATTACTGTCTCTGGAAAGCAGGTGGAAATTACAACGTCTTGCTTAAGTCCAGAATGAATGAGAACTGCACATTTGGAGGAAGAGAAATGGGTCAGCAGATAAATACATACAGCAAAAATATTACCCAACCAAGAAAGCAGGGAGCATCACAGGCGATGCTCTACGCTACGGGAATGACGCGTGAGGATATGGACAAGCCTCAAGTCGGGATTGCCTCAGTCTGGTATGAAGGAAACCCCTGCAATATGCACCTGCTTGATCTGGCAGCCAGAGTGAAAGATGGCGTCAGCCAGGCAGGCCTGGTCGGGATGCGCTTCAATACTATTGGCGTCAGTGACGGCATCTCCATGGGAACCAGCGGCATGAGCTATTCACTCCAGTCTCGTGATTTGATTGCCGACTCGATAGAAACAATTATGGGGGCGCAATGGTATGATGGCATTATAGCCCTTCCCGGCTGTGACAAAAATATGCCCGGGTGTATTATGGCGATGGGACGCCTCAATCGCCCCGCCATTATGGTCTATGGCGGTACTATTCGGGCGGGCTGTACCACAAGGCACGCTAAACTGGACATCGTGTCGGCTTTCCAGAGTTATGGGGAATATCTGGCTGGAACAATTTCCGATGATGAACGGCAGGAGATTGTGATGAACAGTTGTCCCGGCCCCGGTGCATGCGGGGGCATGTACACCGCCAATACGATGGCCTCGGCGATTGAGGCATTGGGGATGAGCCTGCCCTACAGCGCCTCCTGCCCGGCTGAATCAGAAGAGAAGCTGGAGGAATGCGTGATAGCAGGCAAAACGATTTTGCAACTGCTTGAAAAAGATATCAAGCCGAATGACATCATGACCCGGGAAGCATTCGAGAATGCCATGGTGGTGACCATGGCGCTCGGTGGTTCAACCAATGCGGTGCTGCATTTGATTGCAATGGCGCGATCGGTGGGTATCGGGTTAACGATTGACGATTTTCAGGCGACAAGCGATCGGGTACCGCTCCTGGCGGATTTGAAGCCAAGCGGCCGCTTCGTAATGGAAGATTTGCACAATATCGGCGGAACTCCGGCCGTGATGAAGTTGCTGCTGGATCAGGGGCTCCTCAACGGAGAGTGCCTGACGGTGACGGGAAAGACGATAGCTGAGAATGTAGCTGGTCTGCCCGGTCTGCCGGCTGAACAAACGATCATCCGCCCGATTGATAATCCGATTAAAGAAAAGGGCCATCTCCAGATTTTGCGCGGCAATTTGTCACCCGAAGGGGCTGTAGCTAAAATCACGGGGAAAGAAGGGCTCACCTTTCGTGGGCCGGCCAATGTCTTTGATTCTGAAGAGGATATGCTGACGGCACTGGAGCAAAAGAGGATCAATAAGGGTGATGTGGTGGTCATTCGCTATGAAGGGCCCAAAGGCGGTCCCGGGATGCCGGAAATGTTGACCCCGACGAGTGCGATTATGGGTGCCGGTTTGGGAAAAGATGTGGCCTTGATAACAGACGGTCGTTTCTCCGGTGGCTCGCATGGTTTCATCGTCGGCCACGTCACCCCCGAAGCGCAGGAAGGTGGCCCGCTGGCCTTGCTGCAAAACGGCGACAATATCACGATTGACGCGGAAAAAAACCGATTGAATGTCGATTTAAGCGCTGATGAATTCGCCGCCCGCCGCGTTGCCTGGGTAATGCCGGCTTACAAGGCGGCACGGGGCACGTTGCATAAATATATAAAGAATGTCAAATCTGCCTCAGAAGGGTGCGTCACTGACGAGTAATTATCATCATCACAAACAGCATCCACCGCACCTCACGTCTATGGTATCGTAGCGGTACAGGCAGGCATCAGAGATACGTAGAGGGTTGGAATAACCATAATACATCTATTTTCGGCAGATGGAAGGAGTGTTGACATGTATAGGCTCTATATCGGAAATAAAAACTATTCTTCATGGTCTTTGCGCCCATGGATACTGATGACAGAGCTCAAAATTCCATTTGAGGAGAAATTGGTTCCATTTGATGAAAAAATGAATTGGCTGAATTTCCGTACATTTTCTCCCAGTGGAAAAGTACCGTGCTTAACAGATGACGACGTGACAGTGTGGGACTCTTTGGCAATAACGGAATATCTTGCCGAGAGTCATGAGCATGTTTGGCCAGCAGACTCAAGAACAAGAGCCTGGGGGAGATGCGCAGCTGCAGAAATGCATTCTGGTTTCAGCTCCCTCAGAGGTGCTTGTGGAATGAATATCGGGCTCCGCATCAAGCTTTACGATATTTCAGCCTCATTAAGCAAAGATCTTGATCGTATAAATGAACTTTGGTCAGAAGGGATTCATCTGTTTGGAGGCCCCTTTCTGGCGGGCAAAGCATTTACCGCAATAGATGCTTTCTTTGCACCAGTGGCATTCAGGGTGCAATCATACAATCTGGAGTTGAATAACGAAGCAGAGGAGTATTGTCATCATCTTTTGTCACGCCCAGGCATGCTGAAATGGCAAGAAATGGCTCTTCGAGAAACATGGAGAGACCCCGTCCATGAAGAGGAAGTTACGCAATTCGGCAAGGTTTTAGAGGACCTCAGACTTACCTGAAAAGGTGTGTAAGATTTCAGGAGAACGCTGTTCTTTAAGAACGCAGCTTGCGGTCCTGGTCTAGAAAAAAGCCAAAAATGGGACAGACAGGCAAAAAGAGGATATACGGTTTACGGTTCCCTTGTCCCAACGACGCTATTTACTTATTTTACTGGCCAAGAAGAACAATGAAGGATCAACAAAAATCACCACAATATCTAGCTGCCGTTGATTTGGGCTCCAATAGTTTTCACATGGTAGTTGCCCGTATTGAAGACGGTCATGTTCACATTCTGGATAACTTGAAAGAAATGGTGCGTCTGGGCGGTGGTCTTGATAAAAATGGCAGACTGTCCCAGGAAGCTCGTATACGTGCCCTTTCCTGTCTTGATCGTTTTGGTGAACGTCTACAGAAATTACCCCGGGGCACTGTGGCGGCGGTCGGGACAAATACCCTGCGGCAGGCAAAAAATTCCCGTCAGTTTTTACAAAGCGCCAGCGAGGTTCTGGGCCACCCAATCTCAATCATTGGAGGAAAAGAGGAGGCTCGCCTGGTGTATCTTGGTGTTTCCCATTCTCTGGTAGCCGAGGCTGGGAAACGGTTTGTGATGGATATTGGCGGTGGCAGTACTGAATTGATTATCGGTGAGAATTTTGAACCGCTCCATCTACGCAGCCTAGAAATGGGCTGTGTAAGTATGAGTCGGGCATTTTTTAAAAATGGAAAGCTCAGCAAGAAAAATTGGAAAAAGGCCGGTATTGCCGCCCATCTGGAATTACGTCCGCTACGGCGGAACTTTCAAAAAGTTGGCTGGGTCTCGGCCACAGGGGCATCCGGAACAATCAAGGCCGCAGGAAGCATTGTGAAAGCGCTGGGGCTTGAGACCTATACTATCACCCTGAACAGTTTATGCGAAATACGGAATAAAATGATAGATGCTGGTCATTTAGACAAACTCGACCTTCCCGGTTTAGATCGTGATCGGCAACCTGTTTTTGCAGGAGGACTGGCCATCCTCATTGCCACCTTTGAGGCCCTAAAAATTAAAACAATGCAGGTTTCCGAAGGTGCCTTACGGGAAGGCTTACTCTATGATCGTCTGGGTCGCATTCAGAGTGAAGATACCCGTTTAAAAACCGTTTCAAGTGTACAACAGCGTTTTCAAATCAGCAAAAAACACGCACGGCGAGTGAGTTTAACTTCGCACCGTCTTTTAAGCGCCTGTGAAAAAGCCTGGAACCTGCGACTGGAAGACGCCGAGACACTGCACTGGGCAAGCAGCCTTCATGAGATTGGCCTTGCGGTTTCGTTGAACGGATACCAGAAACATGGCGCATATCTACTTGAAAATGCTGATCTTCCCGGATTTTCTCTGGAAGAACAGAGCTGGATGAGCATTCTGGTCCGTTGTCATCGTAAAAAAATATCAGAAAAATTCTTCAACGGTTTACCGGAAAAGGATCGGAATACAGCCTTGAGACTTACGATTCTTCTTCGTCTCGCCACTCTGCTCCATCGTGCCCGTAAAGATGAGACAGCAGTTATTGAACAAGTGTTTGCTGATGAGAATAATTTGACCCTTCAGTTTGCACAGTATGAGTTGATAAACCATCCACTGCAACGGGCCAGCCTTGAGCAGGAGGCCAAATATCTAAAAAATGTGGATTTCAATCTCAACTTTACCTCATGACCCGCGCCTGTAGTCCCAGTGATCGCAACTCAGGGAAGGACCAAACCGGGGACGGACTGGCAAAAAGAGGATATCTGTCTTGATGTCCCCTGTTTCTCATTTCTATGCGCTCATTAACGGGGAGTTATGACAAAATGAAGACAGCAAAAGATCAAACCCACGGGATACAATAATGACAAACAAACAGGATACCTTCATTGTCTTTGTGAAACGTGACTGTCCTACATGCGAACTGGTGGTGCCGGTTGTTAAACAGCTGGAAGCGTCAGGCCGGCACATCAGTGTCTACTGCCAGGATGACATTGTCTTTCATGACAGTATCGGCACGGTCCATGACGACAGGACACTTGAGCTTTCGTTTCGCTATGAAATCGAACATGTCCCTACCCTCATTCGCCTGGATAAGGGCAGGGAAACGGGGCGTGTTTTCGGCTGGAACCGGAATGAATGGGAACAGCTCACCAACATGGAAGCACTGGGTGAAGAGCAGCCCGAGAACCAGCCCGGCTGCGGTTCGAAATCAGTTGAACCGGGAGTCCAGGAAAAACTCCAGGCACGGTATGGAGAAGTTCCCCTGACATCACGGAAGATCGAATTTTCGAGATGGGATGATCCGGAGGAACAGGCTTTTGAACGTGGCTGGACCGATGGTCTGCCGGTCGTTCCGCCGACTGATGACCGTATTCTCCGCATGCTGGCGGGTACCAATCGGTCGCCAGCAGAGGTCATCGGCATCATGCCCCCGAATATGAGGGAGTGCAGCGTTGAAAAAGTGGCGATCAATGCAGTCATGGCCGGTGCCCGGCCGGAATATATGCGTGTCATCCTGGCCGTTGTTGAAGCAGCACTGAAACCCGAATTCGCCTTGCACGGACTGCTGTGCACGCTCAGTTTTTCCGGCCCTGTCATCCTCGCTAACGGGCCGGTAACCAAATCCATCGGCATGAATTGGGGCGGGAATTGCCTTGGCCAGGGCAACCGGGCAAACGCAACGATCGGGCGTACACTGCAGCTCATTGTGCGCAATGTGGGCGGAGGGGTGCCTGGAGAAATAGACCGAGCAGTTTTTGGCAATCCCGGCAAATATACGTACTGTTTTGCTGAGGACGAAACCGATCCGGATTGGGAGCCGCTGCATGTATCGCGGGGTTGTGCTCCCGGTTCGAATGCGGTCACGCTGCACCAGGGACATGGCCTTACCGGTTTCGCTGATAACGCTGCCCGCACGGCGGATGAACTGGCCCGCTCCCTCTCCTGCCAGCTGGTCAACGAACTGCACCCGAAAAGAACACAGTGCGCCAACGTCATCGTTGCCCTGTCGCCTGAACATTACCGGATATGCAAAGAAGATGGCTGGGGAAGAAAAGAGATTGAAGAGGCATTGCACTTCTATACGACACGCCCCGGGAAGGACCTGGTACGCGGCGCGCATGGCATCTCGGAGGGTATAGATGGTGCATATGCCGGTAAAATGATGCCTAAATTCTGGCGCGACCATGGTATCCTTCTCGCCCGTGCAGGCGGACCAGGAGGCCTGATAAGCGCCATTATCGGTGGCTGGAGCGGAGGCCGTAACCGTGATGAAGTGCGGCCAGTGACCCTTTCATTCTAAGAGGAGAAGGTACATGCCTGAGCTAAACTATTTACGTGACCCAACCAGCGAGGCCGCAGCAGCAATCAGACCAACCAAACCCTTTCCTCCTGTCGGCAAGGGAAAGACCATCGCCCTTCTGGATATTTCCAAGGAGCGAAGCGCCGAGTTTCTCGACCGGATGGCATTAAACCTCACGGATGCCGGCTACTTGGTGAAGCGCTACCGCAAGGGGAGTCATTCAAAAACGGCCGCTCCTGAAATAACCGAGGCGATCGTCCGGGAAGCGGACTTGGTTATTGAAAGCCTGGCTGATTGAGGCTCATGTACGTCATGCAGTGTGCATGACATTAACAGATTGGACCAGCTCGGGATTCCCGGATTGATGGTTGCAACAAAGGAGTTTAAACAAGCAGCCGCAGCGCAGGCCCGCTCCCTTGGCTTCGAACCGAATGTTATCTGGGTTGAACATCCTATTCAGAACCGCACGGATGCCGAGTTACAAATGATTGCCGACCAGGCGTGTAGTGAAATCCAGCAGCGATTAACAGCTCGCCTCTGAGCGCTGAAGGATGAGATCCGGGTCTTGCTTTGTTTGACATAAATATCAGGCTCTTGGGTTTAAACCCCATGCCGAAATGTCTCCCCAAAAGGGTACGAACAAAAAACAAAAAAGTGAGCTGGTTATGTCCCCCATCAATTCCCCCTTTAATTGTTGTACAGAAGTTGTATTCGAAGCGTTTTGTGAATGTATCGGGGTTATTACTCAATAAAATTCCTGCCGTTATTCAGGAGATGAAAAATTCAGCAGAGAAGGTGTTGTAAAACGATATGATCGATCTTCATTCCACTGAAAACAGCTTGAAAGACCATGTCGAAACCTTGACCAGAACGATTGGCGAAAGGAGCGTTGCCACGCTGTGGAATCTCGAGAAGAGTGCGGAATATATTGAATCGTTCCTACGGCAAATCGGGCTTGAACCCAGACGGGAAGCATATCCCTACAGAAGCAGAAGCGTTGACAATATCGTCGCAGATCTGGACTATTCCGGAGAGAAGAAAAAAACGTTTCTGCTTGGCGCCCACTATGACTCCGTAAAAGGAACAGTTGGAGCGGATGATAATGCCAGTGCTGTTGCTGTCCAATTGGAAGTCGCCAGAGCAATGGCAGAGCTTAAAGGAACGCCCCTGAATCTTACCTTGAGACTGGTCTCTTTTGCCCTTGAGGAACCGCCGGCATATGCCACTCGATCAATGGGCAGCCGGGTATACGCACGCAAGGCGAAAGCAGAAGGTGAGCGGCTGGATGGAATGATTTGTCTCGAGATGGTCGGCTATACCTGCCACGAAGACGGCTGTCAGACCTATCCGTTCCCGCTTATGTTCAGGAAGTATCCAAAAACAGGAGATTTTGTAGGGATAGTGGGCAATTACAAATCGCGAAAATTCACCAGAGCCCTCTTTGAAACGTTCAAAAAAAACGAGGCCCTTCCGGTTATTACATTGACGGTTCCCTGGAATGGCTATCTGATGCCCAATGTCAGACTCAGTGACCATGCCTCATTCTGGGATAAGGGATACAAGGCGGTAATGATAACCGATACAGCCTTTTATCGAAACCCGCATTACCACCGACGCTCAGATACCATGGATACGCTGGATTTTTCCTTTATGGCCCGGCTGGTAAAGAGTCTTGTGATGTTCTTTCTCGAGCAAGGCCGCAGATGAAAGTAATAGCCGGCAGGTGTGCAACAGTTCCGCTGTCTTGTTCATGAAAACTATTTATTTCGATCAGTTATGAGTTTTCTCAGAACAGTCGAGATTTGTCATTTCCTCTGTCACTCCGAAATCATAGGCGGGATATTCATAAATCAGCATTCGTTCATCTGTTACACCTAATGAATAGCCATAAAGCCGCTCGTATTCTTGAGGGTTTTCCCCCATTTCTATCAGCTGATCGAGATATTCACTCACGGACTTTGATTCTATGACAATCATCTTACCGAGTTTTTCAATAATCGGGCTATGGCGGCGGGTCTGATCGTGGTCAAACTGCAATATCCGTCTTCCATAGCGCGTAATGCCGATTACCCTGAAAGAAAGACTTTTTCCAACACCTGGTAAATTGAGGACGGTGCGGTCAGTGGCCAGAAATGGCAGGTTTTCTGTTCTTCTCAGGACATCTATATTAGTTACCATGTCATCTACATTTTCCTGAAAATCGAGGACAGCGGCAAGTCCCTCATCGCTCATGGTACCATATCTTTTTTCTTCCACTTGCTCCTGCATTGCCCTGGCGTTAGGAGCAAAATTAAAGTTGTTTTCCATATACCCTTTGACGCTGAAGGTATAGTAGGGCAGTATACCAATTTCATTGAGAGCCGCGCGTAATTTTGCGTTGTGGCCGCGCCTGGAACTGGCAGCAGTGAAGACATGCTGGTTTGTTATTACCCATCCGGCTCTGAGAAGCTTTTGAGCCGCATCCCGGGCCTCTGGAGTTATCTCCATCGGTGACTCGAAGTGCGTCTGGACGACAAACTGTCGGATTCCGGCCGTGACAGCTTTATTCCTGAATTCGGTGAGGAGAGCAACGAGATCATCTGTAACGCGATGAGGGAGGTAGACAGGCAGGCGGGTGCCGAGCCGAATCCGGATAATCTCCGCATATTTTTCGCCGTTTTTACGTCGTTTGTTTGCTTCTTTTTTCCGACAGGCCATTTCGTAGATGGCATCGAGAATCTGCTCAAGTGATTGATGAGAACTCATCAGCGCATCACCGCCGGTGATGAGAATATCGCGAAGCTGGGAATCCTCTTCGAAGTAGGACAACATTTCATGCAATCGTTCCGGCCAGTTTTTTTTGGGCCTGAGCTTTTTCAAATCAAAAGTCAAGTGACCTTTCTGAAATCTGTACATTCGCTGGCATGACGCACACAACCCGCCGCATGCCCTGTTTCCCGCCTCTGGAATCAAGACAGCAACCTCGGGATAACGCCGATGCATGATACGCTCTGATGGCAGCAGCCATCCGGCAGCATTGGGTTTCCCCGGCCGAACCATATCCTCTCCCTCCCAGGCTACAATGTGACCAAACTCTTCAACCAGTTGTTTGCTGTAAATGACGTAGTGTCGAATGGCCAGGTCCGCCCCAATCGCAAAATAGGGTACCCTGACGTGTAAAAGTGAGAGATAGTAGGGATTGACAAATATTGGGATTCCCCGCTCTTCAGCCGCATGAAGTATCTTCATGGTATCGGGATCCAATGAATTATCCAGCATCTCATTGAGCAGATCCGCCGAGCGTACTGCAAATCTGAGGTGAAACCGATAGTCCTGCCACCACTCCAGGGCTTTGAGAAACTTCTGCTCTCGAGACATTTTTGCAGAAAATGCATATCTGGAACTGGTGACAGCCCCACTGTCGAGCTTGTCGATGATCAAATTCAGGATTCGGTCTCGATTCTCTTCTCGCAGCTTGATGATGCGCGGATCAAGCCCGGTTGGAAAACGCTCCATCCATCTCTCTACCTGTTCCCTGTCTGGCAGGTCTGGCGGCTCAACAGCTTGAAACTGCCTGAAAAGCTGGATCATGTCCTCAAAGAAGGCTGGTTTTGCACCACCGGTGCCGAAATTGACCGCGAGCCAGATCATCTTGATGGGGTTATTTACGGCTGATTCCCCTCGAAGGTTCTTATCCTGGTAGACCATCCCGGAATGATCGATGTAATCAAGCAGTCGGATCGAGGCCAAATCTTTCCACTTCAGGGAATGGAAGGCACTATTGCCGTTTGTTTCTCCCCGATACAATGACAGGGCAGCTTTATTTCCTTCCAGTTCACGCATAACCCAGGTTCTCACGCCAAGCAGGGCCTCAATCTCTGTCTTGGAATATTGCATGATTCTCTCGAGATCAGGGTTCTCATGCATGAGTCTATGGAGCAGGCGGTGGGATTTAACGCTGATAGCAACGCTGTCCAGATCGTGCACCTGACCGCTGTTATCTTTGTGTCTTATTGTGCGACGTTTGAGCGTATGCACCGCTAAATCCTCCCTTACTATCTTTAGTTCATTGTCGGATCTTTCTGTTCTTGGAAACAGACGATGTCCGGTCACGAAAGATAGCCCTATAATCATATTATAGTGATCATTTTCACATCCTCAAGAACCCAGATAAACGGTAATATGCCCTGCTCTTTCCCGACCCGTTCACAGCACAGCTCGAAAACCACGACTGAAGACCGGGGTGCTTTTCAATCATCCGAGCTTATGGAGCGGCTTTTGTCCTTCTTCTCATTGAAGCGGTGACGAGGTAGATTTTCTCCAGATGGCTGAGCGGCAGGTGTGGTCAATCAGCGGTATGATCCAGGGAAGGTGCACGTGGTATTCCTTGACTTCATGACTCCCTGCGGATCCCATACAACTCAAATTTCAAAGGAGCGGGGTCAACAAATCTGCCGGAACCCCTCATTACCACAATGGTGCCTTGCAAAGTGGGGTTTTGTGTTTATCAGAAAGTGATAGAGGTGACACTCTCCATTGACAAAAAAATATCAATTGTATGTAAGGGAGACAGACGATGGTGGAAAATGTCATTATCATGGGTGCCGCCGGCCGCGACTTCCACAACTTCAATGTCTATTTCAGAAACAACAAGAGATACAATGTCATCTGCTTTACCGCTACCCAGATTCCGGATATCGACAATCGTCAATACCCGGCTGAACTCTGCGGAGACCTCTATCCTCAAGGCATACCGATCTATTCAGATGCGGACCTGTTTAACCTCATAAAAGATAACAGGGTTGATCTCGTGTCGTTTTCCTACAGCGACGTGCCGCACCTCGAAGTGATGCATAAAGCCTCGATCGTCACCGCCGCCGGAGCAGATTTCATCATCATTGGCGCCCCGTACACCATGCTGAAATCAAACAAGATCGTCATATCAGTCTGTGCAGTACGAACCGGTTGTGGAAAATCACCCGTAAGCCGCAGAGTGGTTCAGATTCTCAAGGATATGGGCAAGACGGTCGCCGCAGTTCGCCATCCCATGCCATATGGCGATCTTACCAAACAGGTAGTTCAGCGATTTGCAACCTATGAGGATTTAAATAGGCATAGCTGTACCATAGAGGAGAGAGAAGAATACGAGCCTATGGTTGAGATGGGTGCCGTTATCTATGCAGGTATCGACTACGAAAAAATTCTTCGGGAGGCAGAACAAGAAGCGGATGTGATTGTCTGGGACGGGGGCAATAACGACACGCCTTTTTTTGCACCAGATATTCACATAGTCCTCTTTGATCCACACCGTGCAGGCCATGAAACCTCCTATCACCCGGGTGAGACAAACATGCTCATGGCCGATGTGGCGATCATCAACAAGGTGGACAGTGCTTCACCCGAAAATGTTGAAAAAGTGCGCAAAACAATTGAAGCAAACAATCCCAGGGCTTTGATCATATTGGCTGATTCAGAAATAGTCGTAGACCATCCCGATCAGATTAAAGATAAACGGGTGCTTGTCGTCGAAGACGGTCCTTCTCTGACTCACGGTGAGATGAGCTATGGCGCCGGCGTCATAGCGGCGCGTCGTTTCGGAGCTTCGGAGTTGGTTGATCCAAGGCCATACCTGACAGGAACCTTGAAGCAGGTTTTCCAGTCCTATGCAGCCATAGGTTCTTTGCTGCCGGCCATCGGATACAGCCGTCAACAGATTGAGGACCTTGAGGCCACCATCAACAAAACAGACTGTGATCTCGTGCTTGTGGCAACCCCGGCTGATCTTTGTCAACTGTTGAGCGTCAACAAGCCAACCCTCAGAATTCGCTATAGATACAAAGATCACGGCGAGCCCAGTCTGGAAACCATTCTGCGTGAGCGTCTTGGTGGTTGACAACGGTTTTTTTTTCTTAAGCCAGGAGGAGATAACCCATGAGGGGGACTGCAAAGGAGAAACCGATCCTGCTGATAGCGCTGGGCGGCAATGCGCTTGTTCAGAAAGGTCAGCAAGGCACCATTGAGGAGCAGTTTGAGAATTTGAGGATACCGATTAAACAAATTGCAGAAATTTCAAATGATTACCGAATCATTATCACCCACGGCAATGGCCCGCAGGTCGGAAATTTACTGCTGCAGCAGGAGTGTTGTGATTCTGTACCTAGACTGCCCCTGGAAATTCTCGTCGCCCAGACTGAAGGACATATCGGCTACATGATTGAGTCTACGCTGGATCAAGAGCTGATGGCAGCTGGTCTCGGTGACAAAATGCTGGTAAGCCTCATCACCTATGTCGTGGTTGATAAAGATGACCCGGCTTTCAAAACACCTACCAAACCGATTGGGCCGGGATTTTCCCCTGAGGAAGCATCCAGACTTGATTATCCCACTATTGAAACGCCAAAAGGATATCGACGCCTGGTCGCCTCGCCAAAGCCGGTCACCATTATTGAAAAGCGTGAAATTCAAAAACTGATCGATATGGACTTTATTGTTGTCTGCTGCGGTGGCGGAGGTATCCCTGTGGTGCGCAATGGGCGCGCATTTAGCGGGGTTGATGCGGTTATTGATAAGGATCTTGCCAGTGCACGTCTTGCTGAAGAGGTAGGCGTGGATATTTTCGTTATGGCCACAGATGTTGATGGCGCCATGCTGAACTTTGGCACCGATCAGCAGAAAATGCTTCGCACGGTGACGCAAGAGGAGATAACCGTTTATCAGAATGAGGGTCATTTCTCACAAGGATCCATGCTGCCGAAAGTTGAAGCTGCCATACAGTTTCTGCAGCATGGCGGGAAGCGCGCCGTTATAACCTCAATAAATCTGATAGAAGCGGCAGTTAATGGAAAAGCCGGGACACAAATTGTTTCCTCTGATCCCGGCAGGGAGCAATGAATTTGAATCCCTCGTGAACAGGAGCTACGAACTCTCTGCTGCGTCCTCAATAAATAGAGATCACAAGAAGTGTTTTTTTACCTATTGTGTTACCTTGAAAGGATAAAGGATCATTATGTTCCCCACGTAAACCAATCGGGACGCCTGACTCCCGATTGAGTATGATCTGTTCATCAATTTTGACGTTCGAAAGAAAAAATTGTGACTGAACGGCAGGAACGTTATGGCTGGATCCTGAGCGCAGGAAACAAACGGAGATTTGACATGGGCAGGTTGATTCGATGGCTCCTGGTGGTGTTGGTGATTACCGGTATCGCTTTTCTGATCTGGCAGAAAACAAGAGCCAAGCCGGTTGAGGTGATGGTCAGGCCGGTTACCCCTGGGATTGTTGAGAAAACCGTTGCGAATACCCGGGCAGGCACGGTAAATGCCTGTCGGCGGGCCCGACTGTCGCCGAGCATCGGTGGTCAGATAGCGGTGTTGCCCATTCGCGAGGGCGATCAGGTCAAAGCGGGCGATCTGCTGCTGGAGATCTGGAACGAAGACCTCTCGGCTCAATTAGCTGTCGCAGAGCAGGAGGCAGCCGTTGCCCAGGCCCAGGCCTCGGCAGCCTGCCAGTCAGCTGAGGAGGCGGACCGGCAGGCGAAACGGGCACAAACGTTATTCAAGAACAAGGTTAACTCGCAGGAACAAACAGATATGGCCGTCTCGGAGGCCTTGTCGCTGAGAGCCAAGTGCGAGGCTTCCCGCGCCTCGGTGCAGATGAGTCTTGCTCATATTTCGCTGGCCCGGACCAATCTTTCCCGGTCCCGACTTACCGCTCCCTTTTCCGGCATCATTGCCAACATTGAAGGGGAATTGAATGAATACGTGACGCCCTCCCCGGTCGGCGTACAGACGTCTCCGGTTGTTGACCTCATTGAAAATACCTGTTTTTACATAACCGCTCCGATCGATGAAGTAGATGCCGCAGCAGTCCGGGTCGGCATGGTGACCCGAATTACTCTTGATGCCTTTCCTGGCCGCGAGTTCTCTGGAAAAGTGCGCCGTATCGCCCCGTATGTTCTCGACCTGGCGAAGCAGGCCAGGACGGTCGACATTGAGGTGGACTTTGTCGATCATAATGAATTTTCCCTCCTTCTTGCAGGCTACAGCGCCGATGTGGAAATCATCCTCGATGTCCGCAACGATACCCTGAAGGTACCCTCGGAAGCGGTGATGGACGGTAATGCGGTCTACGTCCTTTCCGACCAGGACAGCACGATCAGCAAACGGGCCTTTAAAGCCGGACTGAGTAACTGGGCCTTTACCGAGGTCGTGTCCGGATTGCCTGAAGGGACTCAGGTTGTGGTGAATGTCGACAAACCAGAGCTGAAAGACGGCGTCACCGTTGTTATCGCTGAAGGTCAGCCATGATCAGTCTGTCCGGAATCTGCCGGCAGTTCCAGGTGGGCGAAGAACAGGTAACGGCCCTGCACGATATTGATCTGAGCATCTCTTCAGGAGAGTATGTCTCCATAATGGGACCTTCAGGCTCCGGCAAGTCAACCCTGCTGAATGTCATCGGCCTGCTTGACCGGCCCGACAGCGGGACCTACCATCTTGAGGGAGAAAACATGACAACGCTTGGTGATGCCCAGCAGGCAGCACTGCGGCGCCATAAAATAGGTTTTGTCTTTCAGTTTTTTCATCTCGTTCCACGCATGTCAGCCGCGGAGAACATAGAACTGCCGATGATGCTGGCCGGACTAGCCAGCAGTCTACGTAAAGACCGGGTTAACAGCATGCTGCAGGCCTTCGGCCTCTCCGATCGAGCCAGACATCGTCCGGACCAGCTTTCCGGCGGGCAACGGCAGCGCGTTGCCATCGCCCGGGCGACAATTATGCAGCCTCATATTCTGCTAGCCGACGAGCCGACCGGAAATCTTGATCGGGTTTCCGGACAGGAAGTAATCAACATTATCGAAGCGCTCAATCAGGAGGGATTGACCCTGATCATGGTTACCCACGACCCGGAACTGGGTAAACGCGCCAGGCGACGGATACGTATGGTGGATGGTTTGATCGACTCGGACACAGCGGGCTGAACACTGACAGAATTAACGTTATGAAACTTATCGACATTATCAGCTATGCCCTGAAAGCTCTATCCGGCTACCCGACAAGAACCGGCTTGATGCTCCTGGCCATGGCCATCGGCGTCGGTTCGGTCGTCGTGCTGTCTGCCCTGGGCGAGGGTGCACGGCGCTATGTCGTCGGCGAGTTCTCATCACTTGGAACCAACCTGCTCATCGTCTTGCCCGGACGCTCTGAAACCGTTGGCGGACCTCCTCCTCTGCTTGGCATAACACCCCGGGATCTTACTCTAGATGATGCTACTTCACTGCTGCGTTCCTCAGCCATCCGCTACGTGGCTCCCATCTCTATTGGTGCAGCCCCAGTCTCAAGAGGCGTGCGGGAACGGGAAGTAACCATCATCGGATCGACCCCCCATCTCTATCATATCCGCCAGATGACCATGGCCCAGGGCCGATTTCTTCCCGAGACAGACCCGTCGCGTGCAGCATCAATCTGCGTAATCGGTTACAAGACAAAGCAGGAACTTTTCGGCAATTCATCGCCGCTGGGAGAAACGCTGCGGATAAGCGACAGCCGCTTTCGCGTGATCGGAGTCCTGGCTAAAAAGGGCCAGTCGGTCGGCCTGGACATGGGCGATGTCATCGTTATCCCGGTGGCCTCTGCACAGGCACTGTTTGACAACCCTTCCCTTTTCAGGATCATGATAGAAGCCCGGGACCGCGATGCCATCGCCCGGGCTAAGCAGTCGATTATCACCACCATCAGGGAACGTCACGATGGTGAAGATGACATCACCGTTATCAGCCAGGATGCGGTGCTGGCTACTTTTGACCGGATTTTTGCAGTCCTGACGCTGACGGTGGCGGGAATCGCCGCCATCAGTCTGGCTGTTGCCGGAATTTTAATCATGAACGTCATGCTGATCGCTGTCTCTCAGCGCAGGTCTGAAGTAGGACTGCTCAAGGCTATCGGTACTCCGAAGAGGCAAATCATCTCCTTGTTCCTGGCTGAATCGGCGATCCTTTCCCTGATCGGCGCAAATCTTGGCCTGCTGCTGGCAGCGCTTGCCAATGAAGTGCTGTCCAGGATTTTTCCGCAGTTCCCAATTGCAGCGCCTCCGTGGTCGCTTGCGGCAGCGGTCGGTGTTGCCCTTGTTACCGGACTCGTTTTTGGTGTATTACCGGCTCGGCAGGCCGCCCGGCTCGACCCGGTTCTCGCCCTTTCCAGACGGTGAGCCGCTATGCTTTTCAGAGACATTTTCAGGATTTCTTTCAGCTCCCTGCTTGACCAGCGTCTGCGCAGTTTTTTGACGCTGCTCGGCATTGCTGTCGGTATCGCCGCCGTCGTTCTGCTCACCTCTATCGGGGAAGGGGTTCATCGCTTCACTCTGGCCGAGTTTACCCAGTTCGGCACCAACCTGATCGGCATCAACCCCGGTCGTACCACCACCGCAGGCATGTCAGGGGCGCTTATCAACACGGTTCGGCCGCTGACAATTGCTGACGAAGAGGCACTCAGGCGTATTCCGGGGGTTATCGACACCGTTTCGGTAATCCAGGGAAATGCCGCAGTGGAACACGAAAAGCGGAGTCGCCGCACCAATATTCTGGGGGTTGGACCTTCCGGGTCCAGAGTCTGGCAGATTAACGTCGCCATGGGCCGGTTTCTGCCCGATGATGACAGCCAGACCGCTCGTTCCTTTGTCGTTCTGGGGAGCAAAGTGTATCGCGAGTTGTTCGGCAGCAGCAGTCCACTGGGTCGGCTTGTCAGGATTGGCGGCGAGCGCTTCCGGGTCATCGGGGTCATGGAGTCAAAAGGACAGATGCTCGGCTTTGACCTTGATGATGCCGTCTATATTCCAACGAGCCGGGCGATGAGTCTTTTTAACCTTGAAAGCCTGATGGAAATAGATGTTCTCTACCGGGAAGGTCTGCAGTCAAAGACAATCGCCGCCCAACTAAAAAAACGGTTGATCAGTCGACACGGCAGCGAGGATTTCACGATTACCACCCAGGATGAAATGCTGAAGGTTCTCGGTTCGGTTCTGGACATCCTGACGCTTGCCGTCGGTGGTCTTGGTGCGATCTCGCTGCTCGTCGGCGGCGTAGGAATTATCACCATCATGACCATCGCTGTAAATGAGCGCACTCCTGAGATCGGTCTGCTCAGAGCGCTTGGTGCCGACCGCCGGCAGATTCTCTTTCTTTTCCTGGGTGAGGCGGTCGTTCTTGCCGGCCTGGGCGGCCTGGCTGGATTAATTACCGGGGCCGGCGGGGCCTGGCTGCTCGGTGTATTCGTTCCAGCCCTGCCGACCCATACCCCCTGGCAGTACGCACTGTATGCAGAAATTCTTGCAGCGGTCATCGGCCTGCTTGCCGGGGTGCTGCCAGCCAGCCATGCGGCTAACCTCGATCCTGTCGAGGCATTAAGGGCCGAATAACCCTCATTTTTCAGGTGAGGTGCTAGAGCGCCTCGAAACTATTTCAGCTAGAACAAGAAAAATAGAAATGAACCCGGTCCGTGCAGGTATAGTCCACCATCCCGGCGAATACCGCTGTTCAAGTTATCAGATTAACGGGCAGGGAATTATTTCGGATTCTATATTGTTCTCATAGTGTTGCACCATGAGATGCATCTTGTCGATGAAGAAATCAAAGAGTGAAAAACCATACCAATCCTCTCCAAACAGCATTCGTTTTGCTTTACGTAAAAAAAAACTTATTATTTAATTGTTGTCCTAACAAACTTGATGGTACAGTTTCTCCAAGGTTCTCGTTCAACTCATTGGAAGCTGTGATGCTGTCTTTTAAAAACCGCTATTCAGGGAGGGAAAAAATGAAAACAGCAAGGCGATTATTCGTTTTTTTTATGGTGTTTCTTGTGGCCGGCACAACGCTGTATGTCACGGGAGGCAAGGCGGCTGAGGATACCAAGGTTTCGTTTTACGCCAATATCACAGCCGTCGAACCGATCATGGAAGCCTTTACCAAGCAGACTGGAATACAGGGCGAATACACCAGGATTTCCACGGCAAAGTTCCTCTCCACCGTCTTTACTGAATTTGAAGCGGGCAAATTGCTGGCTGATGTCATCCAGGCTCCTTTGCCAGTGTTGGAAATGCTGAAGGACAAGGGTGTTATCTCAGACTATGTTTCACCCCAGGCAGCTGCCTATCCCGAATGGGCAGACAAGAAAGGTATTCAGCTCTTCGGCATCGAATATGTTGGACTGATCTACAACACGGAGCTGGTCAAGCCGGAAGATGTGCCCAAACGTTACCAGGATCTGACCGACCCGAAATGGAAGGACAAAATCGTCATGGCAGATCCTTCCAGCCATGCCACGACCATCTGCTGGCTTATTGGTCTAAAGGAAAATGTTTTTGCCAGCGAAACGGAATGGCGTGATTTTCTCAAGGGCCTCGCCGCAAACAACCCGATGTTCGTCAAGTCTTTCGGACCCACCCCTGCACCGATTGAGAGTGGCGAGAAGCAGATCGGCATCTCCATGCCCAAGTATATCGTGACCAAGGCCCCGGCGCCCCTTGACTACGCGCGGCTTGAGGACCAGCCTATGATGGGTACCCCCAGGGCGATGGGCATTTCGACCAGCGCCCCGCATCCCGAGTCGGCAAAGAAATTTGTTGACTACTGGCTTTCAAAGGAAGCCATGTCGCTACTGGCTAATGATGTCGGTGAGTACGTCCTTGCTTCGGGGGTTTTCCCTCCGATAGACGGTATGGACAAGGCCAAGGTCATCGCCATCCGGGAACTCTCTGACGAAGAGATTGCCAAATGGGGTGATGAGTTCAAAAAGATATTCGCTGCTCAATAGCCTTGAACAGATCATGGAAATACAAATAACCGGCCTTCGGAAGCATTACGCTTCCGAAGGTAAAATCATCAAGGCCCTTGATGATGTCGATCTCACCATCCCGGCAAATGAGATATTTACCCTGCTGGGTCCTTCAGGTTGCGGGAAGACCACGCTTCTGCGCAGTATAGTCGGTCTTGAGACACCTGACGCGGGGGAAATCCGGATCGGCGATGAGATTGTCTATTCCTCGGAAACGCATACCGCTGTTCCAACCGAGAAGCGTGGACTTGGCATGGTTTTCCAGACCTATGCCATCTGGCCCCACATGAACGTCTTTGATAATGTGGCCTACCCTCTGCAGAATCGTCAGGTTGCGAAGCAGGAAATCCGCAAGCGGGTTGCCGAAACCCTGGCCTTTGTGCAACTGGAAGGGCTGGAGAACCGTCCAGCGACAAACCTTTCCGGTGGCCAGCAGCAGCGCGTTGCCCTGGCCCGGGCGCTCGTGGCGAAACCCAAGGTCATCCTCTTCGATGAGCCGCTCAGTAATCTGGACGCCAAACTGCGCGAGGAAACCCGCAAGGAGTTGAAGACCTTTCTTTTTGACCTGAAGATCACCGCGGTTTATGTCACCCATGACCGGGTCGAGGCGCTTGCCCTCTCAGATACCATTGCGGTGATGCGAGCGGGCAGGATCATTGAGCAGGGCACGCCGAAAAAAATCTATTTCGACGCTGAAAGCGAGTTCGTTGCAGACTTTATCGGCAGGGCGAACCTGGTCAAGGCGATCGTCCAGGAACAGCTGGCAGAGACAACCGTTGTCGATTCAGGCATCGGCCGTCTGTCCTGCCGAAAGGCTGATTTTCCGGTTGGCGCGGCGGTCACCCTCTGCCTGCGCCCGGAATTTATCAATCTTGTCAAGGGAGCCAGGCAAGGAACCAATGTCGTTGAGGGAATCATCGCCTCAATGGTTTTTGTCGGTGATGCGTTCGAAGGAGAGATTCAAGTGGGAGAGAGTCTGCTTCTCGCCAGGATCGAACCGGAAACAGAATTATCCCGGGGAAATAAGGTCGGTTTTCAGGTGAGTCCCGAGCACTGCCTTCTCGTCGCCAGGTAACGAGGCACAATGACAGGAAAACACACGAAATTAACGTTTCTCCTTATTGTCATAGTCGGTTTCCTCACCGTCTGCCCTGTTGTCATGCTAATTTTCGGCAGTCTCTCCGAAGGACTCACCGCAACGGGTAAGTTCACCCTGGCAAAATACATCTCCGCCTATTCTGACCCGGCAATCCTGGAAGTCATCTGGAACACCGTGGTTTTCGTGGTTGGTTCCTCGATAACTGCAACGGTCCTCGCGCTGTTTTTGGCATACCTCAATATCAGGACCAACATACCCTGCAAATTTATCTTTGGAATCATCTCGATCATACCGATGATGATCCCTCATATCCTCTTTTCGGTAAGCTGGGTCCTGCTGCTCAACCCATCCAACGGCATTCTCAATCTGATCCTGAAAGAAATCTTCTCTCTCGACAATGCCCCGTTCAACATCTATTCCCTGCCCGGCATGATCCTGGTCGAGGGGCTTCTCGATCTGCCCATAGCCTATCTCATCATTGCACCTGCCATGGCGGCCTTCGACGCTTCGCTCGAAGAATCTTCACGGGTCTGCGGAGCCTCCACCGGAAAAACAATCTTCCGTATTACCCTGCCGGTTCTCCGGCCGGCCATTCTGGCGGCATTTATCCTCTGCATCATCCGGGGCCTCGCTTCATTTGCAGTGCCTTCGGTCATCGGAATGCCCGGGCGCATCTATGTCCTCGCCACCCATCTCTACCAGATGGTGTCAAGCGGATTTGCGGCGGACTATGGCAAGGCTGCTTCACTGGGAATGAGTGTGCTGGTGGCATCGGTGATCCTGATCTATATATACCGCTATCTCACCTCGGCGGGAGAGAAGTATGTAACCATTGCCGGGCGTGGCTATAAACCCTCGATTATCAACCTGAAAAGATCGAGGATTCCGCTCTTTTTCATCCTCGGAATTCTCTCCTTTGTCCTTATTGTTCTGCCGGTGGTCGTCCTCTTCTACACCTCCCTGGTGCCGTATTCGATGGTGCCGAGCGCCAGGGCTTTTTCGATGATGGGACTGAAGCACTGGATCGACGTGCTGAATGACCCGATATCCCTGCTGTCCCTGAAAAACAGCCTCTTCCTCGGTGTTTTCGGGGCCACCATCGGTGTCGTGCTGTCGATTTTCGTGGCGTACGTGATTGTCAAAGTCCGGACCAGGAGCGCTGGACTGCTCGAATCGCTGAGCTTCCTCTCCTTCTCCTTTCCGGGTATTGTCATTGGCGTCGGATTCATGTGGTTCTTTGTCCGGACCCCGCTCTACGCAACTATATGGGCTCTTCTCATCGGCTATATAGCCACCTATCTGCCCTATGGGATTCGCCCTCTGTCAAGCGCGTTCGTACAGATCCATAATCATTTGGAGGAATCTTCCCTCGTTTCGGGTGCTTCCTATTTGACAACGCTGCGGCGTATTGTCATCCCGCTTCTGGTTCCCGGGATCGTCTCCGGCTGGGTATTAATGGCAACCATGTTCGTCCGGGAACTCTCTCTTTCAGTGGTGCTTTCTCGACCGGGAACCGAAGTACTGGCGGTTCAGATCCTGCGTTTTTCCGAGGATGGGCTTTGGGGGAGGTTGTCGGCCCTTGGCATTATCATGATCGGCATGTCGACACTGCTTGTGATCACTGTCAATCTGATCGGCAACTGGTTCCGACCGGTGAACAGGTGATAGTAGGAGATTTTCGTATTGTTTATTTTTTCGGCTCTGCTGTCTGCACTATTTTTGCTCTATGCCTGACTTTTTCGTGGCGTTCAATAGCAATCAGATGTGGATATTCCCCATCTAATGAGCTGTTTTCCAGCAGGCTCAGTTGTTCATCGAACTGTTTGCCACTGTTACTATCGCACGAGCAAGGAAAGGGGAACATCCATTACGCCACCCATTACCTTCGGAGAGGATTATAAATGCTAGGTTTCAATGGAAGAATTGCACGTATCGATCTGACTTTAGGAAAAGTAACCGAAGAACATCCTTCCGTTGACTTCTATCGTCAGTTCCTCGGGGGACGTGGGATTATTGTCCATTACCTTTTAAATGAACTCCCCCCAGGCGTTGATCCGCTGGGCCCCGAAAACAAGTTGATCTTCGCGCTGGGCCCGCTCACGGGCCACCCCTTCATTGGCAGCGGACGCAACAGTGTTGGCAGCAAGTCGCCGCTTACCGGAGGGTATGGCGAGTCCGAAGCCGGGGGGTTCTGGGGAGCAGAACTTAAAAAAGCGGGATACGATGCCTTAATCATCCAAGGTGCCTCTAGAAAACCGGTCTACCTGTGGATCCACGATGGAACGGTAGAAATCCGCGATGCCGTCCATCTCTGGGGATTGAAAGTGGCAGACTGCAAGGATCAAATCCAGCGATCCTTAGAGCAAAAAAATGTTCGTACGGCAATCATCGGGATAGCCGGGGAAAACATGGTCAGATATGCATGTTTGCTCAACGATGTATCCCATGCCGCAGGAAGAGGCGGTATGGGAGCAGTAATGGGTTCGAAAAAACTCAAAGCCATTGCTGTCAAAGGCAGTCAGGCGCCTCCGCTGGCACGGCGGGATGGCCTGATGGAAATGAATCGCTGGATGGCTGGTAACTATAGAGAACTGACCTTGCACTGGAAATATGGAACGGGACGCACCATGGTCGAATATGGACAAAATGGCAACCTGCCGATCCGAAATTTCCAAGGCGGACAATTTTCTGGTGTTGATAAAATATCGGCAGTTTCACTGTATGAAAAATATCTCACAAAAATGGATGGCTGCTACGGCTGCCCTGTGAAATGTAAGAGAGTCGTCAAACTGACGGGCGAAGTAGAGGTGGATCCCCAATACGGCGGGCCGGAATACGAAACCCTCGCGGCCTTGGGATCCAACTGCGGAATTGACCATCTGGAAGCAATCATGAAGGCAAATGAACACTGCAACAGTTATGGTCTGGACACTATTTCGACCGGGGTGGCGATTTCCTTTGCAATGGAGTGTTTTGAAAAAGGTATTCTGAAACTCGAAGATACAAACGGGCTGGATCTTACCTGGGGAAACAGCTCGGCTATGCTCATGATGATTGGACGAATTGCGCAGCGCAAAGGGCTTGGGGATCTGTTGGCTGAGGGGACTAAATGTGCCGCCGAGCGCCTTGGCAAGGGCTCAGAAGCATTTGCGATGGAGGTTAAAGGGCAAGAAATTCCCATGCACGAACCGCGCTTAAAGCAACCTCTGGGTCTTCATTACGGTGTTCACGCCGCCGGTGCGGACCACTGTACTGGATCGCATTCCCTATCTGCCCTTGAAGAGAAAAGTGCTGAAAAGCTTACTGGCGGAAGTGTGATGGGCCATCTGGTCAATCATCTCGGGGTTTGCAAGTTTGTCCCCTGGAAAATGAAACAGATCACTGATGCCTTAGGACACACGACTGGCTGGAACGTCACTGCTCAGGAGCTGACACAAACCGTTGAGCGCGGTATAACCCTGATGCGCATATTTAATATCAGGGAGGGGTTCACCGCAGAAGACGACGTTCTACCCAAGAGGTTTAACGAAACCCCTCCCAGCAGCCCTTTAAAGGGCATCGATCCCGAACAGTTTATCCGCTCAAGAGGCGACTATTATCGCCTGCATGGATGGAATGAGGCGGGTATTCCGCGCAAAGCCACCCTGAAACGGCTCGGTATAGACTGGGCGGCATCTCATCTGCCCTGATTAAAAAGGCAAAACTATCGCCAAAACCGAGGGGCCAAACGCTAGTCTAATTGCCTCCCTGGACTTTCAGACTGCCGCCAGTACCAAGGCCACCCTTCATTTCTTGAGCTTTATAAGACCGCAGCGACCTGACTAAATTGTTATAGGAATCAGTAAAAGCAGCAACAATAACCTTACCCTCTGCAGTATTCGTATATCCCCCAAGGCCGCCGCCCATTCCGCCACCGAACAATCCTCCAAGGGCACCAAAATCTATATTTTTTGCGCTCCCTTCCGCCACCGCTAATTGAACACTGGATCGATTATCAATTAGAGTAAGCAAAGTGCTTGCCTCTTTAAAGTTCATACTGCCTCCGACAAGCGCTCCTACCGAGCCAAACAACCCGCCAACGACGCCGCCAAGTCCTCCAGCATTATTATTGCTGAAGGTGATAGATGGACTCATTGAATAATCCGCTGCCACCATCTGCCCTTTGTCGAAGTTTGATTGTTCTCTCAGTTCCCCTGAATCCCGTAATCGTCTCTCCTGCATGACATTATTCATGCCACTCCCTCGTTCGACGACTATGAAACAGTTTGATTGCTGAGCCAGCAATTTCAGCACAGGCGTTGTTGGGCCAAGTCTATATTGAGATGATAGATATGTGTACCAGGGTGCATAAGTGTCTTCTACCACGGACATGGTTCCAAGAGGAGCCTCACAATATTCAAGAGCTGAGTTTGCATTTTGCGATGATGAACCGGCTGCTGAACCTGAGGCCACCGTTTTCGCTGATTGTGATCCCATTTGCATGCCTACACAGCCTGCTGTAATCAACAAAAAAAGAGAAACTGCGACCATACACAGAATGCGATAGAGCACTTCAAATTTGAACATAGTTGCCTCCATTAACAAATTATAGTTCAGGGTACAAAATTTATAGGTCATAAACGCTATAAACACTTGATAAGATGGGGTATGGTAGTAGATTTACGTAAAAGTTAATAGTTCGCAACAGCTACCAACCTAATCCCATTTTAGCCCTAGATTATTTAAAAAAGCAAATTACATAAAGTAATTTTTGATAACATGAACCAAGCAGAGAAAAGATATTCCTGAATCTCTCTGGTGTTTGTTGGCAAATTATCCAGCCCATATCAATCAGTAAAAGCTGGTATCTGGTTTAAGGCATGCAAGCTTTCGAAAGCCAGATAACCTCGATCCATAACATAACAGGCCCCGACTTCCAAGGGCGAAAGATCGAGGGCGTTGACAACGGCGTGAGGTCAATAACTTGTTTGGAAATCAATCGTCCGGCAAACATGTGCACCCCTCCCCCTGAGTTTTACCGCAGATTCTCCCGGGAAAAGGATAGGGGTTCAAGTCGATCATGACCATGTTATCAGCTATTGTATAGTAATACAGTATGTTAAGTTGATTACAAAAAAGAGTATCCGGACACAAATGGGCAACGCTACAGGTCCTGATAGACGTTACCTTATCTGACTTCCGTGGTAGAGGGGTCGTCTTGACTGGTCTCCAAACGGTGACTTTGTGGTCTTTGATCGAAAGGGACAGGACGGCGGTTTTGACCTTTACATCACCGTCCAATCAACAATCCCAAGGATCGGGTGGGAGGGTTTATCTCCGCTTTATTGCCCACCAGTGGACCTTTTCGAGCAGAGTCTCTTTTTTCTTATATGGCTTGTAACGGTGGGATTGAGGCAGATACTGTTTCCTCGAACACGAACAAAGGAGACACCTAGAGGCAGTTGGAATAATCAGGCAGATGGTGTTGGTGTGAGTGGAATACCCAAGATGAATCCTGCACGTTCCATTTTCAAATATCATTATCAGAGCGCTTCTAATCTTTCCTCATCCCATTCATTAGAGATTTGAGATAATCGGCGAAGCGGGATTTTAAAAGTCCAATGTTTATGTCTTTTGTTGCAGTCGGATACCTCAGTGGAATAGTACACAAATTACTCTATTCATGTGATTATTTAATCATTATCTCTGTATTCAACCTGATGATGATCCTAATAGATCTCTATTTATATACCAGATATAACCTCGGTGAAACCGATCTTCCAATCCACTTTGCGACTTCGCTGGAATAAACTATCAAAATTCTCCGCGTCAGCTACCCACCTATAATTTGCCTGAGGATGACCGGAATCTGTGCAGGGGTTTCGGCTATTGCTGCTCCTGCACCCTCAAGAGCCTTGACCTTGTTCTCCGCATTACCATCGGTGGCACTCACTATCGCGCCCGCATGACCAAACCGTTTACCCGGCGGAAGTGACCTGCCGGAAACCAGCGCGATGACCGGCTTCTTCATGGTCCGGATAAAATCACACGCTCTTTCTTCCGCCGATCCTCCTATTTCGCAGACCATGACAACCGCTGCCGTATCCGGATCACTTTCAAACAGCGGCAATGTGTCAATGAACTCGCAACATATTACTGGATCACCGCCAATACCGACAGCGGCAGTCTGCCCATAGCCGGCATCCGTGAGATTGCCGATCACCTCGTAT
The DNA here is from genome assembly GCA_965366875.1 of uncultured Desulfobulbaceae bacterium. GTDB lineage: Bacteria > Desulfobacterota > Desulfobulbia > Desulfobulbales > Desulfocapsaceae > MADRE3. The sequence goes on from CBDUGK010000015.1 coordinate 33,012, forward strand.
GAGAGGGTTGCACTGCGTCCAGCCACGCCGACATTGCCCTTACGGAAAATGGACGCGGGCATAATTCCCAATTTGCCTAACCCAGGTACAAAGAGCCCCGGACAATTTGGTCCGATAATTTGAACACCGGCGAGCTTTGCCCGGTGACGAATTATGAGGGTATCCCTGACGGGTACGTACTCGGTAACAATAACGATGAGTTTGATACCTGCGCCAATTGCCTCATAAACAGCACCGAGCACACCCAACGGTGGCACAAAGATAACTGAGGTATTCGCATTCTGAGCAGCAACCGCCTGATCGACACTATCATAGACCGGCAGCCCTTCTACTTCCTGCCCCCCCTTACCAGGAGTGACGCCAGCAACCAGGAGATTCCCGGAGGCAACCATCCAGTGAGTCTGTGCTCTACCCACCTTTCCAGTAATGCCCTGTACAACAGCGCGCGTGTCGGTGTTTATGAATATATTTCCCATTTTACCTCAAGAGTTCCTCTAATGTAGCGACTGCAGTTTCGGTCTGAAAAACACGGATGACATGAACATTTGGTATTTTTGATAGGATCTCCCAGGCTTCTTCCTGCTGATTACCGAGTATCTTGACGACAATATCCCGTTTTTCTCCTGTCTCCTTGATTGCTTTGGCTATACCGTTCGCCGCTTCTTTCATCCGGTTGATGCCACCATACAGGTTAATGATACACCCATCTACCCCATCCGGTTCCAGCACCAGCTGAAGGGCATGCTGCAGCATAAACTCAGAAATACCACCGCCAGTGTCCAGGAAATTAGCCGGTGCAAGCCCCCTTTGATTGAGCATATCCATCGTGGCCATACCTAATCCCGCACCGCTTGTTATAACCCCGATCCTCCCGCTCAGGGGGACATATGATACACCCAGCTGAGCGGCCCGAGCTTCCCTCTCCGGTAGATCCTGTCGCTGTTTCTCAAGAAAATCAGGGTGTCGACTCAGCGCGTTATCATCGATTTCAAGTTTACAGTCCAGGGCTGCAAGTTTGTCGTTTTCCAGCACGGCAAGCGGATTTATCTCCAGCAAGATGGCATCAACATCTGTTGCGAGCCTGCAGATGGTTGCCAGTAATAAGCTCAATTCATCAGGGTTCAAGCCATCCAGGTCCATTCTTTTCAGAAGCAACTTGATGCGATGAACGGGAAGGTCTGCACCGGTCTCAAATGATATTACATTGATACCCTCAGGGTTCGATTCAATATCCACCCCGCCGTTGAGACTAAAGAGGATATTCGTCATTCCTGTCAGGTAATCGAGATGGACGGCAGCATACAACTCTCTTTGTATCGTCACCGCCTCCTCTACCAAGAGCGTGTCAACTTCATGTCCCAGCAGGATGCTGCCAAACATTTTTTTAGAAAAGTCCTCTATCTCCTGCCTGCTCCTGCAGACTCTCACGCCACCGGCTTTACCCCTGCCTCCGGTCGGCACGATGGCTTTTACGACAACCTTATGATCCAGGTTTTCTGCAATAGTCCTGACCTGGCCAATGGTATGTGCAGTTGAACCTTCCGGAACCAATACCCCATACTTCTTAAGATAGTTCTTTGCCACGTCTTCCTGAATTATCATCAAACATATCTCCGTTAATTACAAACGATTACAGCTATTGTCCAGCCTATGCCGCAGGCACTTTCATCCCGTAACGATCCGCCGGGACGAGGCATTATCGTCTGCAAACCTGATTGTAACCGCATTCAAACGCCTGTATATTCAGATCCTCCTTGCCCATTGGGACAGATTCACGAATCGCTGTTTCAAATACTTTTCTATCAAGCACGCCGGATACCTTACAGAGTGCCCCCAGCATCACGATATTAGCAGTAATCGGTGCTTTTATCTGGTTGCGGGCAATAGATGAACCAGGGACCTGGAAGACGTTTTTTATAGATTCCGGGATGTCTTTCACCATATCAGAATCAATGATCAAGGTTCCCTCCGGTTTTAGAAAACTGGAGTATCGTGCGATCGAGTCTTGGGCCTGGGCCACCAGGATATCAGGATTTTTTACCCGTGGAAAAACGATGGGATCATCTGAAATAATCACCCATGTCGCGGCAAAACCACCCCGCAGCTCAGACGAATAAGCCTGTGTCTGAGTCGCATATTTGCCAGCATAAGTGACCGCAGCTGTTCCCAGGATCCCTCCTGCCAATATCGACCCCTGGCCGCCAACCCCGGCAATTGTCAGCTCAACCTGTGCCATTAGAGCTCCTCCATCATCTTACATTTAAGGTCTGTCCATTGCTGCGACAATTCTTCTTTCTCCACGTTCGCAAATTCGCCAACGATATACTTTCCCTGGAGCTCTTCGGGAGCCATTTTTCCGGCATTCCGTATATTGACGCTATTATCTTTAAAATGTTGCATCATCGCTGCCGCCTTACCCAGCTTGCTTACCCGTCCAAACTGCACGGGGCACTGACTCAACGCCTCGACAAAAGCAAAACCCTTTTTCTGCAGACCTGCTTTGATGGATCGCGTTAACTGTCGCGGATGGCAGGTGGTCCAGCGCGCCACATAGGGTGCTCCTGCAGACATGACCATCGGCGCAAGATCAAAAGGGTGCTCCATTGTCCCGTAAGGGCTTGTTATCGTGCGCAGTCCTCGAGGTGTCGTGGGGGCGGTCTGCCCTCCTGTCATGCCGTATATACCGTTGTTGACCAGGACGACCGTCAGGTTGATATTTCTCCGGGCAGCATGGATCAGATGATTCCCGCCAATAGCGGAAAGGTCGCCGTCTCCGCTCACCACCATCACATGCTTTTCCGGGTTCGCCAATTTGACCCCGTTGGCAAAGGCGATCGGTCTCCCATGGGTGGTATGCAAGGTATCTGCATCAAACAACGGACTTGGAATCCAAGCAGAACAGCCGATCCCGGAAACAAACGCACAATCATCCATATCCAGACCCAGTTCATCGATGGCTCTTAAAATTGCCTGGGCCACGATTCCTATGCCACAGCCCGGACAGGTAGTCGTCCGTTTGACATGGCTTCTTGTATATTTTTTCAGTGGATGCTCTTTATCATTCATGCCAACATCTCCTTGATTTTATTTAAGATATACTCGGGATCATGTATCTGACCCAAGATCTCAGGCCCGAGGAAACTCACGTTACAGGCATGGGCAGCCTCCGCTTTTATATAGGGGAGCATTTGACCGGTGTTGTTTTCAAGGACAAGCATCATGTCTACCTTTTCAGCCACCTGCTGAATCTGCTGTCCCGGGAAGGGCCAGCAGGAAACCATGCGAACAGTCCCGACTTTCAAACCTTCCTGCCGCGCAAGAGCGGCACCGGCTCGGGCGCAGCGAGAGACTGTCCCGTATGAGACGAGGGCAATGTCTGCATCTTCCATCCCCTCGGAAACCACGTCATCTATTTCACCTCTTCCCCGCATTATCTTCTCAATCGGGTTAACGACATAACTATGCATCACCTCAGGGTCTGAAAGATTTCGCATCCCATGTTTATCATGGCAGGAGCTTGTGACATGGGCTTTCAAACCTCTGCCGAAAACCGGCATGGGGGCGACATCTACATCGAGAAAATCCTGTCTGTCCAGCACCGATTCAGCTTTCCGGGCGATTTTCCTGTACTGGATATCAAGCTGATCAGGCTCCGGTATGACGACCTGCTCACGCATGTGACCGATAAAACCGTCCGCCATGAGAAACACCGGCACCCTGAACCTCTCGGCGAGGTTAAATGCCCGTATCGTCAAGGAAAACATTTCCTGCGGGCTTTCAGGGCACAGGGCTATAATCTGGTAGTCACCATGGGACCCCCGGGCGACCTGGACCATATCACCACTCAAACCAACGGAAGGCACTCCGGTTGATGGCCCAAAGCGCTGCACATCGACAATAACCAGGGGCGTCTCCGTTGCTACGGCATAGCCGATGTTTTCAAGCATGAGGCTGATACCCGGTCCTGACGTAGCAGTGAGCGCTTTACACCCGCCCCAGGAGGCACCGATAGCCGCGCTGATGGCGCTGATTTCATCTTCGGTTTGTAAAAATTGTCCACCGGTCTGGGGTAATCGCGCGGACAACAGGTTTGCTATTTCACTCGCCGGTGTTATCGGGTACCCGGCAGCAAAATTACACCCAGCGGCTATGGCTCCCTCCGTGCATGCCCAGTTACCTATCTGGAAGTGGGATCCTGTTCTGACGCGGGAATTATCCATTACTCACCTCTACCTTTTTTTTTTCAACTTTTGTTGCAATAATCGCGAAATCCGGACAGGAAATCATACAGTTCAGACAGGAGATACAATCTTCTATATTATGTAATTCAGGTGGAATATAGCCGGCCTCGTTCATTTCACTGGAAGGAATAAAGATGTCTTTCGGACATACAAAAGCACAGATGCCGCAGTCTTCCATACCTTTACACATATCCCTTATGACGATAACATTCGACATTACCAACTCCCCATTCTCAAAGAAGAACAATAGATTTATAAAACTGGATATTCCGTTTCACAACCTTCCAGAACAGCCAGGCATTGTATTCAGTGGGTTATCGTGTTATTCACACGCTCCTATTTCAGATTAGCATCCGCTGATTAGCACGAGTTGAGAGATCCTACACATTATTAATAAGACTAATATCCCCAATTTTTGCCGCTTCAAGGATTGGTGTCATATATTTGTCAATCATATCCGTTGTTAGTGGGATTGGCATACTTTCAAGTTTCATTTTTAGTTGCGGATTCTTAGCGGCTGCAAGTGCCCGAACTATGTGATCATTAGTGAAGCCGGCAACTTCATTTAAGGTAGTTGGAAAATCAATGGCGTGCGCAAAACAAAACAACCCCTGAGTAACAGCCACACCTAATGCTCGTCCTTTCAGATCTAAGAAATCTTCTTTAATATAACCAGCATCTTTTAATATCTTACCAACAACGTTAAGAGGTTGTTCAATCACGGGTGCAAAGAAAACGATATAGTATGGATTCATAAGAGCGCAGGCACGACCATGACTGAGTATGTCTACAAATGAAAAGCTTGTCAGATGTGCACCGTTTGTGCTTCCAATCATGATAGCGTAAGCCCCCAGATCAGTTGCTAAACAAATAGCTTCACGAGCCTCGATGTTTTCTGGATTTTTTCTAAGTTCTGGAAGATACTCAACGATCAGTGAAATGCCCACCTCGGCAATCTCTTTCATCTTATCATATTGGGGGGTTCCAACTGTCCCACATAATACTTCAAGCAGATGCGTCAGTCCGTCAAGAGCTCCATCATCGGTCAGGGATTTCGGCGACTTATGGGTAAGAGTATAATCAAAAACAGGAAAACCCGGGGTGATCGCATCATCGACAACTAATTTTTTCTGACCACTGTTGATTTCAGTGATATTGGAATATTTTGTTAGATGAGCGCCTGAACTTGCAGCAGTCTGAATAGATATATGAGGTGTAAGCAGTTTTCCGGTTTGTTGCAGTTTTTCAGTCACGAGTCCAAGACCAAAGTAATCTTCAATTTCCCCGCCAAGAATCCGCAACACATCCGCCACTTTAGCAGTATCGATTGTACTGCCGCCGCCAAAACTGATAATCATATCGGGGTTGGCCGTTGTCAGTTCTTTAGTGATACGGGCCAAGTCTTCCCTGGGAGCGTTGGGGCGAGCTCCATTGATTTGAGTAATGTGCTGTACTCCAGATTTGGTCAAAGAGCCCAGGATTTCTTCAATATATTGATCAATCCCAGAAAAACCTCCTCTTATCAGCGCCGCATTATTACCGATGGAAGCTGCAATCTTGCCGATATCCTTTAACACTTTGTCTCCGTAGAGATAGGTATCTCCCTTGAAGTCTTCAAGCAACGCACGTGCTTTTTGAAAGTTACTCATTTATTCAAATCCTTTATGTTTTGAGAATCAAACGCTTACCTCCATAGCAATCGGTTACGGAGATACCCTATGGAAGTGATCATTTAAAAACCTTGCTGCGTGCCAGACGAACGCATCAGACCTTCCTGGAAGTGTCGAGCAGTAAGTTCCGGTAGCGCGATTGGCTCCGGCTGAGATGCTCGCGCATAGCCTGCCGTGCTTTCTTGACGTCTCGCAGGGCGATAGCATCATAGATGCGCTGATGCTCGTCAATAATCTGAGACAAATAGGACGCCTGTCCACCATATTCGACCTGTTCGTAAGGTAACTGCCTACGTGGAATGGTATTGTCTCCAAGAAACTCGAGAAATTCACTATACCTTCGATTATTAGTGGCATCAGTAATCGCTTGATGAAATTGGTAATCTTCCTCTATGGCTAAACCACCCTGTACGATCTGGACGGCCATTTTTTGCAAGGCTTCATAAATTTTGGCTTGCTGAGCCACAGAGCAGCGTTCACAGGCCAGTCCAGCGGCCTCAATCTCTACCGCCATACGCAATTCTAGTATCTCCAGAATATTAGAAATTTGACCATTATTACCTTTAAAAATGAAGCCCTCTAGCTTACGCGGACTGGCTGGCAGTACATACACTCCAGAACCTTGACGGGGTTCAAGCAAACCCTCGGCTTTAAGAGCGGCAATAGCCTCGCGGATAACAGTCCGGCTGACGCCAAATTTTTTTGTCAGCATCGGTTCCGTCGGCAACACCGTTCCGGGCATCAATTCACCACCTTCAATCTCATCGCGTAAACACGCTATTACTTTTTCCGTTAAAGAGGTTTTACGTGGTGCCTTCTGATTCTTCATTGTTTGATTGGCTTTGTTGGATTTATAAATAATATGGACCAATCCAGATTTTAAGACGATATGGTGTTAATAGCAATTCTTGATTCATCATACTATTTACTCTTTTTTATCTTGCATAGCAACAATCAAACACAAGAATCACGTATTACAATAACTGCCTACGATCGTATAAAATATCAACATTACAATATAAATATACGAATTATTATTTTTTTAGAAATTATTACTTCCTGGATAAAAGAGCTTATACACAAGCAACTATTCATAATATGTGTTGACTTAACAGATAGTATGAGATAGCTTTCGCATGACATTTTTTTTGTTAGGCAGCAAGGTGCGTTGTGAATGCTCCTTGAATTGCATTCATCTAAAAACACATGGAGGATATGATGAACACATTGGCAAAATTAACGGCAGCATGCATTTTATATCTTAGCACCTTGGTCGCTCCAGCTTTCGCTGTCGATTACCCGACAGAGGATATTCGCATGATTATTCCCTGGGGTGCCGGGGGAGGTACCGATGGTATCGTACGAAAACTCGGTACACTGGCCGAAAAGAACATAGGGAAATCGATTTATGTCGAAAATATTGAAGGCGGGATAAGCGCCACCGGTATCCTGCAAGTGATGAAAGCACAGCCAAATGGTTACACATTAGGTTCACTGACTTACGACAGCGTCGTAACCGTACCATGGCAAGGACTTCTGCCAAGCTATAAGCTTGAGAAACTTAAACTGATTGCCCGGGTCACCAGTGAACCGGATGCAATCATGGCATCTACCAAGTCACCTTACAAGACAATATCCGATCTGATCTCGGCGGCCAAAAAAGAACCAGGCAAGGTTAAGATCGGTATTCAAAATACCGGATCACGTACGCATCTGGCCATGCTGCAGTTGCAAGACCTCGCCGGTGTGGAATTTAAATTGATCAGCTATCCCGGAGGTGCAGCCCCACAGAAGGAAGCTGTCCTCTCCGGAGAAGTCGATGTCGTTGTTACAAGTATGGGAGATTTCGCTTCTTTATTTGAATCAGGCGATGTTCGCGGTGTTATGGAGTTTTCCGACGCCCGGAATCCAACGTTTCCAGACGTTCCAACCGCCAAAGAGGAAGGAATGGATCTTCAAATCGGTAGCTTTATCGTATTGGCCGCACCAGCCAACACCCCGGACGATATTGTCACAAAAGTTGAAGCCGCTTACAAGAAAGCACTAGAAAGTGATGAGTTCCAAACATGGGTATCAAAAATTGGTGTTTCCCCGTCCTGGCTTGGAACAAAAGACGTAACTGCATGGGCAGATAAGTTTCAGAATACATTGTTCGGCCAGATGGAAGAACTGGTCAAGCAAGGTATTTTAAAGAAATAGCCCTTTTCTCCCCACATTGAGGTATTTCCTCTATTTTGTATCAAAAGGGAGTTTTGGGTACAGAATCATAGGTGGGGAGAGTGAAAAATAAAACGGGGTCGACTGAATGGACATCGTTCGACCCCGTCACTCCGTAAACATCTGCAACGGACGCCCGTGATTTCTCAAGCTAACAACCTTTTTTCAAACGGAGAACAGAGACAATGATGTCCGAGACAAAGGGCTACAAGGATAATCGCCTGATATTGCCACTCGTGCTATTTCTCGTAACAACCATCTACCTGATATCCGCAATTCAGCTCACTCCTCAGATAGACGAGGGCTTGGTCGGCCCGTCATTTATACCCATCCTCGCTTCTGTTTTTATGTATATAGCGCTTGGCTTCGTCGTGCGGGAAATCCTGCAAGACCGGAAAAATCAAAAGGGCGAGAAACAATCCTTTTGGGTGTTGGCTCAAATGGTCTTAGCAACGGCAGCCTATATTCTGCTTTTCAAGATCCTCGGCTATTCTTTATCGACATTCATGTATGTCTATGCCCTGCTCTATATATTCGATCTCGAAGAAAAGAATCAGATTAAACGTATCCTGTATTCTGGGGGTATTATGGGCATTTTTTATGTGCTGTACGCAGTTATTTTCCAGGTCAGATTGCCAATGCTCGAAGGGATTTTGTGATGGAGTTCATTTTCGAAATCCTGCAGGGTTTTACCTCACTGGCAGACCCGACGGTATTAGGTTTTATGGTAGCTGGCTTTTTTGTTGGTACCTTTTTTGGAGCAGTACCTGGACTAACCGCTGTCCTTGCAATTGCCCTCTTGTTGCCGCTCACCTATAGTCTTGAGGTAGTTCCAGCGTTGGTGATGTGTGCTGCAATCTTCATGTCAGGCATGTATGCCGGCAGTATTACCGCAACAACGATCAATATTCCCGGAGCACCCGCTTCACTCATGACCTCGATTGAGGGTAATGCCTTGATGCGCAAGGGAGAGGGGGCCAATGCTCTGGGCCATGCCGCCCTTGGATCGATGTGCGGAGGCGTCATCGGGACAATTTTACTGATCTGCTTTACGCCAATAGCCGCTCGGTTATCTTTGCTGATTCAGACGCCTGGAAAATTTTCACTGATCCTGTTCGCCCTGGTTGTAATTATCATTTCACAGCGAGATGAAATTCCTAAAGGAAGTGTGACGACACTCTTGGGAATTATGATTGCCACCATCGGTGTTGATATTATGCAGCCAATTGCGCGTTTCCATTTCGGCTCCGAGACGCTGGTCGAGGGTATTGATATGATGCCGCTGATCATTGGTACATTTGCCATCAGTGAAATACTGATTCAGCTGGGTAAAGATCGCAGTGGCTTGACGATTAGTATAAATATCGAGGATATTCCTCCGATCAAGCGTCGAGATTTTCTGCCACCACTGTCGGAAATTCGCGCTATCGGGATTTGGACTTATTTCAAAAGTGCGATTATTGGATATTTCATTGGCATTCTTCCTGGCGCAGGTGGATCAGTGGCAGCATTTGTTTCCTATGCCGAAGCAATGCGCAACTCAAAACATCCGGAAGAGTACGGAAAAGGGAGCCGGGAAGGGATTGTCGCAGCTGAAGCGGCAAATAATTCAATGTGTGGCGGCGCTTTTGTCCCCATGCTGATGTTCGGGATTCCCGGAGACCCCACCACGGCCATCGTGCTTGGAGTCCTCATTATCAACGGTTTGCAGCCAGGTCCACGCTTACTGGACACACAACTCCATTTGATTGCACCGATGTTTGCATCCCTCTTTATCAGCGCTTTGATTCTGATTCCATTGACGCTGTTTTTACTTGGACCATATTTCATTAAAATCGTCTCAATCCGTAAAGCGATTCTTTATCCCTGCATTGCCGTTGTTGCTCTTGTTGGTAGCTACGTCGCGACTTATTCAGCATTCCAGATGATCCTGGCACTGGGCTTTGGAATTCTAGCATTTTTCCTGCGTAAACAAAAATATCCGACTGTTCCCTTGCTGCTTGGTTTCATTCTTGGCCCAAAGTTGGAACAATATCTGCGTCGAACCCTGGCATTGAGCGACAATAACCCGATGACGTTTTTCACGAGCCTCGACAGTCTCTTCTTCCTTGTGTTGACTGCAGTTTTTTTCTACTTCATGGTAATTCGCAGGCCTCTGGGTGTCAATAAATGAGCATACTGTATACAGATGAAGCATTGGCAGTTAACAATAGAGAGGAGATCTATGGGGTGGACGGTATTGATGGTATCTTTGTCGGGCCAAGTGACCTTGCGGCAAGTATGGGCCATCTTGCCGATTCCGGGCATCCTGACGTAAAGTATACGTTTGCAGAGATCACGAAACGTTGTCACAGAATTGCTGCGCCAGTCTGTATACTATCGGGGAATGAAGCAGACGCACGGAAGTATATCGACATGGGGTTTAATTTTGTTGGTGTTGGTTCTGATTCCGGATTACTAAAAACTATTTCCAGAGAGTTGGCTCAATCATTCAAATCAGAATAGATAAAGAGTCCTGAGATCATAGATATGAACACAAAACACGTCGGTTTTTTGCATCCTGGTGCAATGGGAGTATCTCTTGCGGCAACGGCACAGAACAGTGGGCATACCGCGTATTGGGTATCAGCAGACCGGGGCCCGGGCACGCGCGACCGCGCTGAAAAGCACAATCTCGTCGAGCTGCGTACCATAAAAGAATTATGCGACAGATGCTCTATAATCATCTGTGCCTGCCCTCCTCATGCCGCAGCTGATGTGGCCAAAAAAGTTCTGGATTACTCCTATAAGGGCGTCTATGCGGACGTCAACGCCATTTCACCGCAAAACGTAAAACATATAGGACAATCCATGAGCGCTGGGGGTGTGGAATTCGTCGATGGCGGGATAATCGGCCTACCTGCCTGGCAAGCGGAAAGTACATGGCTCTATTTATCAGGACCTCGTGCCAGCCATGTCGCTGATTGTTTCAAAGGGGGTCCACTTGAGGTTGAAATCATTGGTGAGGAAATCGGCAAAGCCTCCGCGTTGAAGATGTGTTTTGCTGCAAATACCAAGGGAACTACGGCGCTCCTATGTGCCATCGTTGCCGCCGCCGAGGGCATGGGAGTTCGAAAAGAACTGGAAAAACAGTGGTCTCGCCATGGCTCCGACTTTGCACAGAAGACTCTTGAGAGTATCAGGGACGTGACCGCAAAAGCTTGGCGCTTTTCGGGGGAAATGGAAGAAATAGCCTCTACATTTGAGGGGGCAGGACTCCCTGGAGGATTCCACCTCGCAGCATCTGATATTTTCCAACGCATTTCAGGGTTTAAAGACTCAAGTCCAATTCCACCTGTGGAAGAAATTATTGATGCTCTTCTTGGTCTAGATCAATCAAAAGACTCATAAGAATTCCATTGGGGTGACGCTTTGCAGCAGACCTGATCTTTGATGCTTATCATGCCAGATCAAAAGACCCAGGAATTTTCTTGAATATCCTGAATGGGGTGTATGTTGTTTTAAGAGCCCTGTTCCGGCACGTACACAAAGATACGCTTCAGACTCAAGGCAGACCAAAAGGCATCAGGAAATATCCAAAGGATGGAGAAGATCATTTCTCAGCATTCCTGAACGTGGTACATTTCTGGACTTTCCGTCACCTGCAATCAAAAAAGTGATTGCTGAATATCTGGTGCCGGCGGGTGACCCGGCATATGCAATCCAAGGAGTATCTTCAAGAGATGCAAAAACGAAATTTGGGGAATACGGGGACGACCGTTTCCGCAGTCGGAATAGGCGGTATGTCATTTTGCGACTTTTACGGCCCTACTAATACGGAAAAATCGCATGCAATATTGCGTAAGGCCCTGGACCTCGGTATCGATCATATCGACACATCAAACGTATATGGCACAGGCGTGTCGGAAGAACGAATTGGCTTGTTCCTCAAAGATCAGGGCGCCGGAAAAAATGATTTATTCAAGATAGCTACAAAAGCGGGCATTAGACGCGGTGACGATGGGCGCAACCATTTTGACAACAGTTCTGATCATTTAAGGTCGGAACTGGATAAGTCCTTAAAGCGTTTGGGCGTCGAGCAAATCGAACTTTTTTATATACATCGGCGTGATCCAAACTACCCAGTCGAAGAGGTTACGGGTACACTTGTGGAACTCGTCAAATCCGGGAAGATCAAACAATTCGGTTTCTCTGAAATTGCGCCAACGTCACTGCAATTGGCGGCGAATATTCATCCAGTAGGCGCCGTGCAATCTGAATATTCGCTGTCAACGCGATCACCAGAATTGGGTTTGGTTCAAAAAACAAAAGATCTCGGCACTTCCCTGGTGACGTTCAGTCCGGTCGGCCGAAGCTTGCTGACAGATAGTCCGCATTCTTTCGAAAAATCTCAATCGATTGCATTTCTGAAAACAAACCCGAGATTTCTTGAACCGAATTACAGCCGTAACATCGCCGCGACAGACCGGTTCCGATTGCTCGCCAAGGAGATGGGAAAGAAGACTGCCTCACTCGCCATTGCCTGGCTTTTGCATCAAGGAGAACATATACTGCCCATCCCTGGTACGCGATCCGTTTCTCATTTGGAAGATTTAGCAGCCGGCGCTGACTTATTGCTCAGTAAAAGCGATTTGCAGGCGATAGAGAATTGCCTGCCGGTCGGCTGGGCGCATGGCGATCGCTATTCGGTAGCGCAATGGAATGGACCAGAAAAATATTGCTGACGTGGTCCCCCCCGTTGATACCACCCGCGCCATACGTGGATTTCTAATTCTAGTGTCAAATCATGCTTGAAACGTTATTTAACATGGTGTGGTCAATAAAAACGGAATAGACCATGCCCAAAATCAAGTATCGATTTTCACTGAGTCAAGGCGAGCGCGACGAAATTGAAGCCATTGTTGGCAAAGGAAAACATAATTCGCAGAAGGTTCTCAATGCATTGATTCTTCTCAACTATGATGAAGATGCATCTAAACCAAGAACGTTGGGAGAACAAGAAATCACTTTAGTGATGGAGAATTAAAACACCCAGACACCCCGCTCTTTGTATGCAGCGTTCACACGCCGGGAAAGGCGGAAGCACTTCGATCTATGGGAACAGAGGGGCCAGCAGAGGCTGGAACTCAAATGCTCCCCAGGTGCTGAGCACCGTAATTATCCGTTTAAGTTACCAACCAAACCGGTTTGTTCCAACAGGTAATGTTGGGACAATAAAATACAGGTATTCTTTATATGCTTGCGCATGGCAAGTTCACTTTTATTTTCGTCTTTTACTAATATAGATTCAGCTATTACTATGTGATCATTCCTTGAACTCTGCTCGATAGACACTGACATTTTCGTCATATTTCTTGTCAATAGCGTTAAGTTGTTCAATTTTTGATAAAATTCAGCCAAAAACCTGTTTTTAGCGTGTTGAACTATCACGTTATGGAGTGAATGACCGACATCAACCCCTTGAGAAGGGTTATTTTTAATATCAATTTCTTCTAATTGTTTTTTCAGCACCCTAATCTTCACTAGAAATTCTTCATCAGCCCGATTGCAAGCAAGCCTGGTAAGCATGCCTTCGATACTCTCACGAGCGTGAAATATTTCCACAAGCTCTTCAAAATTCAGTTTCCTTACAAAATATCCCTTGCTCGGTTCAAAGACGATCAACCCATCAGATGCTAAAACACGGAGAATCTCCCTGACCGGCGTTCGGCTGACACTATATTTTTCACTGATTTCTCTTTCAACTAACCATGTTCCTGGAAATATCTCCTCACTGACAATTCTCTTCTTCAGCTCATTATACAAACCTTCTTTGTTCATGGGTGCTCCATTCTTATTACCAAAACACAACTGACATTAGCAAAACTGTCATGGTCATCTAACCCAGTTTACGATGAACGCAAGCGAACCTATTTTTTTATTCATAGACTGGATTAAAAGCAAGTTTCACTCGTGTTTTATAAACAAATAACGTGAGAATTATAAACATTGCTATACCTATAAAATCAGCTAATAGATGAGGTAGCATCAGTAAAACACAGCATACTGAGAAGAGCCCGGTTTCAAGAATGCTAAGTTTCCTAAAGTAGTATCGCTCAAGCACTACACTGAAGACAACCATAGCTATTGTCGCGGTAGAGATCGCAAGAAATATTGCCAACCCCGAATTCCCCTCCCAGGTTACAGGAACAATAGGGCTCGTCGCAACCAGGACCGGAATAATGTAAAGGCCTTTTGCAGCTTTCCATCCTGCCATAGCCGTCTTCCATGGATGGGAGTTGGCAATTCCCGCAGCCGCGTAGGAACTGATACAGACAGGGGGTGTGACTTCAGAATCGATGGCGTACCAGAAACAGATCAGATGCGCAACAAGCAGCGGAACACCCAATTGCTCCAGTGCACCAGCAGCGACAATTGCCACGATGAGATAGGCTGCCGTTATTGGAGTACCCATGCCGATAAAATATGAAGTTATAGCGATCAGTCCAATAGCAATGAGAAGATTACCGCCTGAAACCCCAACGATCAGTGCTGAAAATTTTACAGCAGCGCCTGTAGTAACGATACTTCCGACAATAATACCTGCTGCAGCACACGCCATGGCCACCGGCAACACTGAAAATCCTGCATTTTCTAGACCTGTATAAATTGTTTTCAGTCGATCTCTTAGAGATACATCTCTGGGACGGAAAATCAGGCTAAGGGAGACCAGGATTATAAGGGCATAGGCAGCTGATGCACCGGCACTGTAACCAATAAACAGGAAACAGAGCAAAACGGCCACCGATACACCCACCTGAATACTTGAAAATATCCAGTCCCTAAACGATGTTTCAGCAAGGATTGCATACTCCTCCTCTGGCATAGGGGCGATGTTAAGCTTGCCAGAGATTGCAACAATCATCGCTCCAACTCCCAGGAAATAGAGAAGAGCTGGAATGATAGCATTTTGAATAACCATCAAAAATGGAATCCCGAGCATTGCTGCCATAACAAAGGCACCAGCACCCATAACGGGGGGCATCCACTGCCCGCCCACCGAAGCAGCAACTTCAATGCCTGCTGCAGTCTCTGCCGGGTATCCTACTCTTTTCATCAGCGGAATAGTAAAATTACCGGTCGTCGATACATTTGCTGCCGCACTGCCACTGATCATACCGAAAAAAGTACTGGTAATAAGCGCAACCAGACCAGATCCACTGGTAAAACGCTTCGTTAAAAAACAGGCAAGCCTCAAGAAGTAATCAATCACACCCGTGGAAAGGAGCACAGACCCAAAGGCGATAAAAAGTATGACAAAATCTAGAATGACACCTAATGGGGTTCCCCAGAGACCACGTGGTCCGGTGGCAAGCGCAAATACTGCATCGCCCCAGGAATACGGTTCATGTTTGAGAATATCTATGGGAACCGAGGTTCCATACACTATGTACAAAATGAACAAGGCCGTAATAAGCACCAAGGGCCAACCGGTTTTACGCCTTAAAAGATCAAGAGTGACAAAAAGCATGAGCGAGCAGAAGACGATATCGGGACCGGTGGGCTCCATCATTCTGAAAGGAAGATACTTCCACAACCAGATGAGATATATAATTGAGACGATTCCAGTAAAATAGAGAGAGAAATTAATAATTTTGGCTGATGTTCCTTTGGCGTTTTTCCAGGGCTTTGTGGTTAGGTAAACCATCGATATAAGTAACAGAAAGGTGACCTTTCTTGCTATCAAGGTTGGCACAAGAGTAGTGAAAGGAAGAGATCGGTACAGTGCAAACATGATAACCGCAATTCCACAGTATCCGGCAATTTTACGCGCAAGTGACACGGACTCATTCATTGAACTACTCCTCAAATAAGGACATAATATCTGCGAGCAGCCAGCGGGCGGGCCTCTTAAAATCTGCCCGACCGCTTACTGCTCGCGTCATTGCTGAAATTTCGTTTTAAGGGTAGCCTCTTCCTGGGGTAAGCCTACCTCTGTAGGGACCTTCATTGTTCATTTGGGTTGAGTAGTTAGACCCGACGACCAATGTCAGTCTAGTGTTACACCAATCTCGCTGTAGAATTTTTTCGCTCCTGAATGAAGCGGAACAAGACTGATTTTTTCGATATACGATGGAAATCCTGCCTCCTTAAAAGCACGGTGTGTTGAAGCAAGAGTACCGTCTTGCAATCTGTCATACATGCTTTTGCACATCTGGTAGACAACATCATCACTCAGTGATGCCTGCACAGTTAAGAAATCCTGAGTAAACGGAACATCAGTTGCCGGCTGATCCTTGTAGATGCCCTCAGGAATCTGGCCGCCAATGTAAAATGGAAATTTGGCGCTGAGTTTTGCTATCGAGTCTTTGGACATTGGCAAAAGACGCAATTTACCTTTTTGGAATTCCTCTTCGAATGCACCTGCACCTAAACCCATCCACTCAACTATCACATCAATTTTACCTGATCGCAGGGCATCAAAAGCACTATAATCGGCAATAAATTCTTTTTTGATATCGTCTTCGTAACTCCATCCCAATACCTCAGTCATCATGGGAAGGACTGTTTGAATAGAATTTCCAGGCTGACCAACTGCTACTCGTTTGCCGCGGATATCCTCAAACGTTTTTATATCGGAATCATCACGTACAACTGCGGTAAGATATGACTTATGCAAGCCAGCAAGAGATCGTACTTTGCTGAAATCCTGCTTACCTTTATCTTTGAAGAATCCGACGCCATCCATGGCGGCTTTGATACCTGGAGTGTTATTCAGTGCCGCTTCAACTTTTCCTGTTGCCATCCAAAACGCATTTGCAGTACCACCACCTCTTGTGTCGGCTGACCACATGATGCTAGGAATGTCCGCATTCCATTGCGTGGTAAGAGTTGCAGCTTCCGCGAACCATACTCCCCCGATGTCAGAACCACCGAATGTGTAATACTTCTTCTCAGCAGCTAATGCCGCGGTTGCCGAGACGGAAAAAACAGCGGCAGCCGTGATTAAACCCAAGATTAACCTCTTTGAAAGACCTTTCATAACATTCCTCCTTGTGATGATTGATTTTACGAGCAAGGCTGCCTTTGAACAGGCGCTCCTCACCCCGAACATCTCTTGACTCATTGTTCTGAATAAACGCTCAACATATCAAATCGTTACTCTAAAAATCTGTATCTATTTGTATTTTTTCATTTGCCCTAGCGAATTTCTCAGGCCAGCCATCACCATGCCGCCGTCAGCACCGGCGGCAACAAATGTATAACCGAGCTCATACACAAGTTCTGTCAGGCTTGGGTCCGGCAGCAGAATGCCTGCCGCCTTTCCTGAGATTTTCGCAACCTGACTGACTTTTGAGAGGACTGCTATGAACTCAGGATCATCAAACCTGCCAGGCATTTTTAGGCTGATGCTCAGATCCATGGGGCCAACAAAAAGTACATCCACTCCGTCAACTGTCGCAATATCCTGTAGATTGGTTACTGCCTCCCCGGTCTCGATCTGCACCACAGTAGTTAAATTGTCATTTGCTGCGGCGTAATACTCCTCGAAGTTGGCTCCATAGCCTGTGGCCCTGGGACTGCTTGCCACTCCTCGCAGGCCAACCGGTGAATAGCGCATAGATGCAACAGCACGTTCTGCTTCCTCTCTATTCTGGATATAGGGGATCATTATGCCAGCAGCTCCTATATCCAAAGCTCTCTTAAATCGCGGCATCTCATTCCATGTAATACGTACCAGTGGTGCGGCTGGACCAATAGAAATCGCTTGCATTTGATGTAACAGAGTCATGTTATCACCGGGACCGTGTTCCTGGTCAACCAATACCCAGTCATATCCCATGGTTGATGCCATCTCCGTAGTTATGCTTGAGCCGAGATTACACCATGCCCCAATCAAAAATTTCCTGTTCAATACCCGCTCTCTGAGGGAGCTCATTATTTATCTCCTTAACTATTTGTTTTAGACATTGTATTAACGGTTCAAATTCCCAACAACCCTGCTCATCGCTGGTTCATTCCTGGTATACCATGTTTAAACCAGATGTATACATTCGTCAACTAAAAAGATTATTACCTGTTAGGAAGCGGCTCAAAGCGCAATCACCTGACCAGCTATCTACTCTAGTCGAACGTGATCCTTCTATAGAAGAGTAGACATTCAGTTAGGCAAATACGAAAGAAATTGGCTTGAGGAAAACAATGAGTGCTCAACGCAGACAATATGGTGATAGCCGGGCGCGTTCGCCGGCTAAAGAGTCATATAGACGAGATCTGGCCCGATTACATGGTTGGAATAATGACTTTGTTGTTGCTATGACAATTGATATCGATACCTTACGTGCTTTCCAAAGTAGAGCTAAACGTTGGCCCGATAGAGATGACTTGTTTAAACCCATGCCAAGTGGCTTCAAGGTTGGTTCAGCAAGAAAGAGACTGCCGCCTTAATAATTTTCCCTAATGGATTTGAAGCCTTCCGGGTGTTCCCCACGTTTTTTCCACAAATGAAAAAGCCCCCTATCGCTTTTCAGCAATGGAGGACATCAGAATTAACCTCGCTTTGGCTATGTGAAGTGGGCGGGCGTTCTGGCAAGGTTATGTATACACCGGAGCTGTCTTAACCGCTAATGGATGCTGGTTCAACCCTATTGGCCAGTATTGAACAAAAGATAACAAAGCCGAAAGAGGGTATCAGGTAAAAAACGCTCAATGTGGCGGTCAGTGGCTGGTTCATGTGAACGGACAGTGCGATGATTAATATATTATTGATCAAGACCTGGCTCCCTGATGCGGCTACCCGGTCTGCCCAGTTCTTGCTCCTGGTGGAAATCCAGCCCATGAGACCGAGAACGAGAGACAATCCTATAGCAAAGACCGCGCAATAGAAAACTTGTTCAGGGTTGGTTTTCAGATACGGTATGTATCTGCCCAAAGCCCCGAAATTTATCCCCGCGACCACTATAAGTGAAATCGGATAACCAAACTGATCCATAGGGTTTAGTAGTCCTGGCGCCAGCGCCCGGAACAAAAATGCCACCCCCAGGGGAACAAAGATTATCATGGCCAGAAAGAGGGCCATGGATGTAAGATCATAGTTCAGAGTCGCATTTGCCAGTACTTTTACCATTACGGGAAGACTAATCGGTAAAATCAAGCTGGTTACCATGGCCATGACCAGACAATAAGAAATATTGCCCCGGCACAGAGAAATAAAGAAAGGGGATGATACTCCTGTGGAAGCTCCAGAAAGCAGGAGAATGGGACATGCCAAGGGAGGGTATAATGCCAGAGTTACCCAATATGCTATGGCCGGTGCAATCATCAGGCGCAGCAGGGTTCCCCAGATCATCCCGGCCCAGTTAGACATCAAGGCGCTACCTACGTCAGCTGGAGATATCTTTATAAAGGACATAAAGAGCATGGTCATCATCAGGTATTTGATGTATCCGGATACAGCAGCAGACGGCCCGGGGAAAAATATCCCGGCCAGAAGAGAACCATATAGCACAGCAATCAAGATATAATCTTTATGTTTCATTGAACTTTTCAGAAGAGGTTCAAAAATAATCGGGCTCAGACCATAATCCATTTAAAGGAGAAATCCACCCAATAAGTTTTGGTGATGTAAATGAACCAAATTGAGTAACCTGGATAGTCTAGCTTTGGAATCCATAATAATCATCCTCTGCACCCCCAAATATTTATATTTAAATATTCAGGAAATCACTGATTAAGTAGATCCGTCAATTTCCCCTGGTAATTAATTGCGACAAAATCGCTTGGTAATTAAGGTACGACAAAGTCCCTTGGTGTTAACAAGTTAGTATGAAATAGTTTCGACTTGATCTGACACTTCAAGGTGTTCCCCGGGTGTTTTCCAAAGAGAAAAAGCCCTCTATCACTTTTCAGTAACAGAGGGCTCTTCTGTTTTTCATCCGCCGATTAGCAGCGGTTCATAATGGTGGGCGAGTTGGAATCAGTACAACTTTAAACTGTTAACTGATATCATGATAAAGCAACATTGTTTCTGTAAATTCGCTTCTGACCTTTCAATTTTCTCTCAAGGACCTCATCGCAGTTTGTAACCATGGGCATCCTGGCCTTCCATGTGGTTGGCATCAGGAGCCTTGATACGAGCATCCTCGAGAGCATCATATTTCGGTGTGAAGCCAAGGCCTGGACGGTCGGGAATGGTGACCTTGCCATTTACTGGATCAGGGGTACCCTCGAAGAAATGCTTACCCGTCATCCACATGCCATAGTGGAACTCCACTGGGCCACCATTCATGATGCCAGCAAGGAGGTGCATATTGAACATCGGCCAGCCACCACCATTCGCCATCGGCAAGTTGAATGCCTGCGCCAGATGGGCAACCTTGAGAGCTTCTGTGTAGCCACCATTATAGAGCACATTAGGTTGCAGCACATCGACTGCATGATGGACGACGAGCTCGCGGAAGCGCCAGCGATGACCTTCCATCTGTCCTGCGCTGATCGGGACAGAAGTTCTCCTCCGAAGGTCCGCCAAGGCACGGACATCATTTGCTTGGATAGGTTCCTCAAACCATGTAAGATTGCAGTCTTCCAGTGCTTTTGAAAGCATGAACGCGTCGTGCGGATTGAACCAGCAGTTCGCGTCAATCATGAGATCGACGTTTGGACCAATAGCATCCCGAGTGGCCTGAACACGAGGCACATCGTCCTTCCAGGTCCTCGAAGGCTCACCTCCAACAACCATCTTGAGCTTGGTGTGCCCATCGGCAAGGAACTTTTTCGCATATTCGGCGAGTTGCTTTTCATCGAAGAACGGATAACCAAAGGTCGCGTAAGTTTGTGCTTCACGGGAGAAGCCGCCAAGAAGTTCCGAAATGCTGCGATCGGTAGTCTTGCCTTTGATATCCCACAAGGCTATATCAATGGCTGAGAGAGCATTAGAGATAACCCCGGTGTATGCACGATTGTTAAGCTGCTTCCAGACCTTATTGTGGATTGCTTCGGTGTGGAAAACATCCATACCTTTAATGAGAGGGAAAATGTGTGCTTCAATGCACGGTATTGTTGACCACGGCAAGAAGTGCCCGGTACAGCCCATTCCTTTGAGCCCACTTTCGGTCTCAACCTCACAGAACACAAAGGTTCGTGTCTCAACAGAATCAATACCAGGCAGGTCAATCTTATACCTGTGCATACTGGCATCAATTTTTGCAATTTTCATGATTTACTCCTTAGCTTTGATAGTATGCGTTCTAAAGAACGTTATAATTTTATTCCAGCAACGATTTCATCCATCGTTCTTTTCCATTGAGTACATGCTCTTCACCGCACCGCCGTGCATGGTCGATATCTCCAAGACGTATAGCGTCAACTATTTGGCGATGTTCGCTGTTAGTTTGAAACGGAACGGCCAATGATCGTCGAAGATTGTGCATCCCAAGACTTAAATCGTGGTGGATTTCGTCGTATAACCGATTTGCACAACCATGATTTGCAATTTGCCCAATAGTGTCATGAAAAATAATATTGATGCGATAGTATTCAGTGGTTTTACCCTCGCGATCCGCCAATTCCATTTCTTCAATTAAACTATTTAATGTGACAATTTGAGCTTCCGTTTTGCATTTAGCGGCGATTGAACAAATAAAGCCAGTGAGCAGTGCCCGGACATCATAGTTTTCAGCGATTTCTTTGTTGCTCAATTTGCGCACAAAGACACCGCGTCTCGGAACAACGGTAAGCATGCCTTTCCCAGCCAAAACACGGGTTGCCTCTCGGACCGGGCCGCGGCTGACTGCTAGTTTCTCGGCCAGAGTTGCTTCATTCAGCCGCTCTCCAGGCTCCAGTGCTCCCGATATCAACATGTCTTGAATTGCTCCGGCAACCCGTTCTGTTAGTGATTTGCCGCGGTCTAGCGCTTTAATATTCATTGTCATCCTCTCTGTATTTACCTTACTGTCAACACTATACAGTAAATTGTCAACAATTTACCTGCGGTCTAATACAACCAAGTACATAAATCGGAAATTTGAACAGATCTGGAATTAACAGGATGGTGGACCGGATGGATCAAAGCAGTCAATATCAGGAAAGCGCCTTGCCAGGCAGACTCTTGGGAACCTTTTCAGCAACAGAGGGCTTTTCTGTTTTTCATCTGCAAATTAACATCTTTTCCTGATGTTAGGCAAGACGGGCTTCGAAGCAATAAAAAGGTGCACGCACTATTGCAGCGGTGGACCCTCTTTTATGCAGTTTATCGTGAGATCACTGACCTCAATTATCTGCTGCTCTTTTAAAGCCAATTTCTTGAAGACCTGGGCATTGGGAACAAGACGCCTGATATTACCGTTGACACGGTACACTTTGTGATCAGACCCGCGGATCAGAAATGCGGTCTCGGCATGCTGTCGAGTTGCTGCTCTGAGATTTTCGTTTTACGAGTCCTCTCCTTCCACAGCTCCAGGCACTGATATACTTCAGGTGAAGGGATAAGCGAAGCACAACCGTTGACCCAGAGATAATACGGCGGTGCCCCTTACACGTTGATCACCGTGCCATTTTCCAGACCGCCCGGATTGACAATACCGGCAACAAAAACGCTTAAAACCAGTAACAGTAATCCTTTGTTCAACATTTTCATAATAACTCATACCCCTTCTTTGATGTAGACCCCATAAAACGGAAAACAAAACGACCATTAAAATGGTGGGCGAGTCGGGATTCGAACCCATGCCCAATGGGCTATAATTGAAGCGTAAATTGAACAGCGTAAAT